>CASDYC010000001.1 GCA_949285665.1 uncultured bacterium | reverse complement strand
GATTTTTATGTAAATCATTTAACAACCAGTAAGGTTGAAACAAGAAATCAATATAATTTTTATAGTTATTTATAAGAATTTATAAATTTGATGTAACGGTGTGCAGACTTTTTTTATGCGATAAATAGGCGTTTTTGAAAATTGCTCCGTTTGCCTAGTAGTCAAAAATGACGATATTTAGGCTACTAGAGAAATTTTTTGTCTGCAAGAGAAACGATAGTTAATCTATTTCTCAATCATTTAAAATTCAACTCTTTTGCAGTATAATTTAGATGAAAAGGGCGTGGACTTTTCCGGAGTTATCATCTTTTTGCCACACAACCTAGTGATGAATAAGTAATTTTTCATTTATCATGATTTTGGAAGGAGAATGATATTCATGGAAACTGATTTTATCAAATTAATTGAAACTAGAAGAAGTATAAGAAGTTATAAGAAAGAACCAGTATCTACAGGTGGTGGAAGACAATCGCCTACCATTGTGGCTGTTACTAGTTCTAAGTATCGTGAAAAAATAACTGAGCTTAATGAAAAGGTTAGAAAGACAAGCAATGATCCATATTACGGGGCACCTGTTGTTATTTTAGTTTTAGCTGATGGTAATACTTCTAATTTTGTTGAGGATGGCAGTTGCGTTCTTATGAATATGATGCTTGCCGCTCATTCTCTTGGACTTGGCACTGTTTGGATTGCTAAAGAGCGTGAGATATTCGATAGTGAAGAGGGAAAAGAACTTCTTAAAGAATGGAATCTTCCTACAACATTAAGAGGCGTTGGAGCTATTGCTCTTGGCTATGCTAATGAAGAACCTAAGAAAGCTGCCCCTAGAAAGAAAGATTATATCATTAGGGTATAAAGCTAATTACAAATTACTTATTTAATCACTTAAGCCATCATTCTTATTTGACTAGTTTGGTGGCTTTTTATTTTGCAAGGATTGGGTAAGAAGACAAAGTCTTGAAATTACAAATGATTAAAGATTATCTAAGTCTTGAAGAGAAGATGAAGTCGTATTGAATATTCAACAAGTTGTATTAGACACATTTCATTAAAAGATTATCTTAAAATGGAATCTTTATAATTATTAAAAAATCTCTACAAAACTCAATTATTTTAAAATAATTTAACTCTTGAAACCGGAACATAATCACTAGGTGGATTATATGGATTTACTTCACCATATTCGTTTCCAGCAGTTACATTTCCAAACATTTCTCCCCAACCATTATAATAATTTAAATATTCTTGGAAGTCATTATAATGATTATAAGTATAAAATACATATCTGTCTTCAAGATCTGTTATTGGGTTTCCATTATAATACGATCTTGAATATACAATTCTTGCTGCACCTCTAGTAATTGAATGAATTCCATCATTATAAATTTCTGGTTCATAATCACTAGAACAAGTTGTACCAGTTGTTCCAATATCAACTTCATAATAATTTAAATTTCCACCATTTCCAGTAATGTTTGGTAATGCTGGTTCAGTTGGATATTCATTAATATCGCCTGAAAAATATTGATTATTTAATCTTAAATATTTGCCCCAAGGAGATTCGCTTGGATGTGGTCTTGTATCAGGGTTTGCCCAATAATTAACCGGTACATCACCAAAAGCATAAATATAAGCAGCCACTTCTTCTAAAGTTATATAAGCTCCTCCATAATACACATCAAATTGTTTTTCACCATCAACATTATAAACGGTATACGTTTTATTATTATTTGAATAATATTCTCCGCTATTTTTAATTAATAAACCATAAGCAGTAGGTCTATTTTCTTCTATTATTGGAGCTTCATCTGGTACTATTATACTTCCAGACATTAAGTATTCTTGACTTCTATAAATTGCATCTTGATAACCACTTGCTCTTTGATAATTAGAATAAAATTCATCTTTATCTATATTTATATATGGATTTCCTTCAACTACACTAATTTTTAAAGTATTACTAATTAATCCTTCTTCATTTTCAAAATAAAATGAAGTACTTCCAACTTTCATACCAATTAAAATTTTATTATAAGACGTTGGATCATTATCAAATTTAATAATATCTGGATCATCAATATGATATGTAAAATTATAATTATTTAATGTATCTTTTATTTTAACTCTTGTATATTTACTAACTTCAACACTTTCAGATGATAAAACAATATCAAAATCATATAAATTAAAAGTTAATATATTTGAATAATTACCTTTACATTCAGCTTGGATTGTAACTTTTCCACTTTTATTAGCATAAATTTCACTACCTTCTGTAGAAATTAAATCTTCACCTTCTAAAACATTAATTTTTACACTAGAAATTAAATCTTCGGGATCAATTTTAACTTGTAATGGAATAAAGGAATTTACTTTAAATTCTTTTTCCTTATTACTAAAAGAAATTTCAAAGTTATTAATAACCGCTTCAACAACATTAATTTCTATACTACTAATAACATCTCCTATTTTAGCACTAATTGTTGCACTACCAATTTTTAGAGTTTTTATTAAGTAAGTATCATTATTAATAATTTGGACTACTTCTTCATTGCTGCTTGATAAAATTGGCTTAAGATCACTATTTTTAACTTCAATATTTAAAAAATAAGTTGAATCAACTTCAATTTTTAATGGATTTTCTTCATTAAAAATAATTTCAACTTTGTTTTCACTAGTTGTTGTAGTTGTTGTACTAGTTGTTGTCGTAGTTGTATTAGTTGTTAAAGAACTACTACTTGAACTAGTTGATGTTAAACTATTACAACTTGTAGTTGTAAATAATACTAGAGTTGTTAATAAGACACTAATTTTTTTAAACTTTTTCATATGTTGATAATATTATACTTACTTTTTCTTACTTCTTTTTATTTTTTTTATTTTAATTTTAAAAAAGTTTTTCGTTGCTATTAAATAATTTAAAACTAAAAATATACCTGAAAATAAAAATAATACAAAAACCATCACATTACTTGGAACATTTTGCCCAAAGAAATTTAAATCTAATGTAAATGAATTTTCTAAATTATTTACAAAATTTAATGCATCACTTGAAATTGAACCATCTGATAATAAGTTAGCATTAAAAATTGCATCTTTTAATTGATTAATTGGGGTTTGTAAAAAGTAATTTCTTAAAAGACCAGCTGAATAAGTTCCAGGAAAGAAATTAGTAATTGCAGCAATTGATTTTGGAAGCATGCTAATAGGTAAATATGCACCAATTAAAAATCCAATTGCAGCTGAAACAATTGCTACAACTGGGGATAAAACTGATTCTGTTTTAATAAATGAACATATAAAAAAAGTTAATAATGATGCAGATAAACAAGATAATAATATGATTCCAATTATCGCAAAAAAATCTAAGACTGAAATCATATATGCTCCATATCCTAATAAATAAATTAAACAAATAATATAAACGAAAATATTAATAACAAACGTTACAATCATATTAAAAAAGAAATATGATAACATTATTAATCTTGACGAAATTGGAGATGAAATAAAATCTCGACTAACTCCACTTTCTTTATCTCTAACATATAAATAACACGAATTTATTGAAACAGTTATACAAGAAACTGCTAAAACTCCTGAAATCATCCAAGAATCTGCAAGTGCATAAACTTTATTACTAAATTCTATGTTTGATGGAATATTAATGGTGGTTGTATCAATAATTTCTTTAATAACATCAACTTCAAGTGGTCTTAAAAATAATGCATAGACAGCCAAAATTACTAATGGAACCATTAAAGTAAAAATAATAGTTACCCAATTTTTGAAAAATACTAAAAAATGTCTTTTAACTAAAGTTAAAAATAATGAGGAATTGTTGCTAATTTTGTTAAAAATTTTACTTTTCATTATTTTCTTCCTCATTATTAAAATTACCAGTTACATTTAAAAATACATCATCCATATTGCCTTTAATAACTTCAAAATCTTTAACTTTTGCAATGTTTTTTGAAATAAATTGCTTAATTTCTTCACTATTTTTAAATTTAATTTTATAGTTTGAATTATCTTTATTATATTTAAATTCTTTATCTTCTTGTTTTAAATTATCTTCTAAATCTTGATCTTTTTTTGAATAAATTAATAAATAATCTCCAGAATAAATATTTTTTAATTCATTTGGAGTACCTTCAGCAATTATTTTTCCTTTATTAATTATAACAACATAACTAGATTTCTCTGCCTCTTCCATATAATGAGTTGTTAAAAATACGGTCATTTTTGTTTTTTCTCGTAAATAATTAATTAAATTCCAAACAGAAATTCTAGTTTGTGGATCTAAACCCGTTGTTGGCTCATCAAGAATTAAAAATTTAGGACTATGAACAATTGCTCGAGCAATATCTACTCTTCTTTTTTGTCCACCAGATAATTTATTCAAAGGTTTATTATAAAATGGCTCTAATTCAAGCATTTCAACAATTGTTTTTTCTCTTTTTTTCCACTCTTCACCTTTTATTCCATAATATGCGGCTCTTAGTGTCAAGTTTTCTTTTGCAGATAATACGTTATCTAATACAGAGCTTTGAAAAACTATTCCAATATTTCTTTTTATATCATCATTATTATTATCAATCTCTAAATTATTAAATAATATTTCTCCACTATCTTTTTTAATAATTCCAGAAATAATATTTATTGTGGTTGATTTTCCAGCACCATTTACACCTAAAAAAGCAAATAATGAACCTTTTTTAACACTAAAAGAAATATCATCAACCGCAATAAAATTATTATATTTTTTAGTTAAATTTTTAACTATTAATATATTTTCATTATTTATATTGTTTTCTTTTTCATCATTTATTAATTTAGTCATTAAATATTAAGTTTTATTGATTAGAACCAAATAATCTAACTAAATCATTATAAATCGAATCGTTTGAGAAGAAGATAATTCTATCTCCTGGGAAAATTACTGTTTCACCATTTGGAATAATTAATTCTTCTCCATGATAAATTGCAATTAATAAACAATCTTTTGGTAAAGATAAAGTTGCAATCTTTTTACCAGATGCAAGACAAGATTCAGCTGCAACAAGTTGAACAATGGAGTGACCGCCTTTTGATAACTTCATTAATGTTAAGAAATTCTTCATTGACATTTCTTCAACAACCATATGACCAATAATATCAGCTTGATTAACTGCAGCGTCAACACCCATTCCAATATTAAATAACCATGAATTGCTAGGATTATTAACTCTTCCAACAACTCTTGGAGATTGGAACTCAAATTTTGCAATCATTGAAGCAACTAAATTAACTTCATCTCTTCCCGTAACACAAGCTACGACATCTGCTTCTTGAATTTTTACACTAGATAAGATTGTAGGATCAGTTCCATCGCCATAACATGTATGTTCTTGACCAAATTTTTTAATTAATTTTTCAACATTATCGTGATTCGAATCAACAACTACAAAATCAATTTTACTTTTTAATAATAATTCGGCCATATATGAACCGATTTGACCACCACCAATAATAACTACGTACATATATAACCTCCTTAAATTCCTAATAATATTTTTAATTTTCTCTTATCATCAGTTTTAATAACAAAATATAAAATATCATTAATTTGAATTTCATCATCATCTTTTGCAATAAATGAATTAGAATTTCTAACAATTGAAAATAATTTAAAGCTACCACTTTCATTAATTTCTTTAACAGTCATTCCATCAACATTTGGAGTTGCAACAATTCTGACAATTTCATTACTTCCATCACTTCCAAGCAGTGATAAAGAATCAATCATATTAAATGATAATAACTCAATTGCTCTATTAATTGAAAATCCAGTTGTTGAAATTGTTTTAATACCTAATGCTTCAAAAATTTTAGCTTTTCTTGGATTATAAATTCTTGCAATGACATATTTTACAAAATATTTATCTTTTCCAATTTTTGCTGCAACAGCATTAATATCATCACTTCCCGTAACACAAACCAAAGCATCAGCATAATCAATTTCTGCTTCTTCTAATACATTTTTGTCGTAACCATTTCCAACATAAGTATTTCCATTAAAATCTCCACCTAAACGATAAAAACTAGCTGGATCTTTATCAACTATTGAAATAGTATGACCTTTTTTATAAAGCTCAATTGCAAGGCTGGCACCAAGTTTGCCACATCCTATAATTAATATTTTCATTAATCTACCTCCTTTATTGCTAAGCTTTTTTCTTTCTTATAATTAATTTTCTTGCTTCTTCTACCAAGAATACAATAAATGGGAAAGTAAGCATAACTAACCAAATTTTATAATCATAAATGGCATTTGTTTCAAAAACCTCTGTGTTAAGGAATGGAACAAATATTACTATCATTAATAATATTATCTCAAAAATTATTCCAATATTAATCTCTTTATTTGAAAAAATTCCAATTTCAAAGACACTTTGTTTATCACTACGACAATTAAATACCATACCAACTTGACATAAAACTATTGAAATTAAGACAACACTTGTTGATTGCATCCAAATTTCTGGATGATTTGTTTGATTAAAGATTGTAAATGGAATACCCATATTTTGACTTGTAAATAACAAGAATAAGAAATAAGCACCAACTGATAAAATAGAAGTCATTAATCCATAATATAATGCTTTACCATATAATTTTTTAGTAATTAAATGTTCATTTAATTTACGAGGTGGGCGATCCATAATACCCTTTGTTGGCTTTTCACTTCCTAAACCAAGAGCTGGAAGCATATCTGTTCCAATATCAATTAATAAAACTTCAAGAATTGTTAACATTGGAGGAATTTGATTAATTGTTAATAATGGAAGCAAAAATGGTATTGCTTCTGGAATATTTGAATTAAAGATATAAGTAATAAATTTCTTAATATTATTAAATATTGCTCTACCTTCTTCAATTGCTTTAACAATTGAAACAAAATTATCATCGGTTAAAATCATATCAGCTGCTTCTTTTGCAACATCAGTTCCAGTAATTCCCATGGCAATTCCAATATCAGCCTTTTTTAAAGCTGGAGCATCATTAACACCATCTCCGGTTACTGCAACAATTTCTCCATTTTCTTGAAGACAAGAAACAACTCGATATTTTTGCTCTGGTGCCATTCTTGCAAAAATAATTTGGCCTTTTAAATATTCTTTTAAATCATTATCATTAATTTTATCAAGCTCGCTACCGGAAATAATTTTTACATCATCACCTTTTACAATTCCAATTTTCTTTGCAATTGCAAGTGCAGTAAGTGAGTAATCGCCAGTTATCATAATTACTTTAATTCCAGCTTTATGACAAACACTAACTGCTTCTTTAATTCCTTCTCTTGGAGGATCTTGCATTGCTTGTAAACCAAAAAAGACTAAATTATTTTCAATATTTTCTGAATTATATTCAGAAATTGCAAGTGGAATTGTTCGATCATCTCTTTTTAATAATCTTCCAGCCATTGCAAGGACTCTTAGTCCTTCTTTTGCATATTCATCGTTTTGTTTAATTATTTTATTTTTATCATCTTCAGTAATTTCTCTAACTTTTCCGTGTTCAAAAATATATTTAACTTGTTTTAATAAATCATTTGGAGATCCTTTTGTAAAAGCAATTCTTTGAGCATTTTCGATTGGTCTTTCTAATTGATGAATTGTAGACATCATTTTTCTTACAGAGTCGAAAGTAATTTCTCTAATTCTAGGCATAATTCTTGTTTGATTATCAGCATTTAATAAACCTTTTTCAGCTGCAACTGTTAAACAAGCTTCGGTTGGATCACCTAAAACTAAATAACTCCCATCTTCTTTTTTCCTAATTTTGGCATTGTTACAAAGTGCTCCACACATTAAAGTCATTTTTAAATCAATGTTATTTAAAGATGTTTGCTTATTACCTTTTTCATCAACAATTTCACCTTTTGGAGAATAACCATCACCTTTAACATCATATTTTCTATTTAATAGATAAATAGACTTAACAGTCATTTCATTTTTTGTTAAAGTTCCAGTTTTATCACTGCAAATAACTGTTGTTGAACCAAGAGTTTCTGCACTTGATAAATTTTTAATTAAAGCACCTTCTTTTGCTAATCTTTGAACAGCTTTTGCAAGAGATAAACTAACAGTTGGAGATAAACCTTCTGGAATAAATGCAACAACCATTCCAAGAGCAGTAACAAATTGATTTAAATATAATGATGGATTAGAAAATCCTCCATTATTTGTTCCAGTAATTCCATTAATAACAATTCCTAAAATTAATACAACTAAACCAATTGAAAAAGCAATTGCTGCAATAACTTTTGTTAATTTTTCAATTTCTTTTTCAAGAGGCGATTTCTTTTGTTTAATTTCTTGAGTTAATGACGCAATTTTTCCAAATTCAGTTTTCATACCGGTTGCAAAAACAATACATCTTGCAGTTCCACTTGATACAGAAGTTCCAGCATAAACAACATTATTAGCTCTTACAGAATTTTCTGGAAGTTCACTCATTGGTTCATATTTTTTTCTATTTGGAGTTGCTTCACCATCAAGAGCTGATTGATTGCAAGTTAAATCATTGCAGTTTAAAATTCTTGCATCAGCTGAAATTTTATCGCCTTCATTTAAAATCATTATATCACCAATTGTTAAATCTGCAGCCTCAATTTGTTTTTCTTCTCCATCTCTAATAACTCGAGCATAAGTTGGAAGCATTTTTGATAATGCTTCAGTTGATTTGTTTGCTTTAAATTGTTGAACAAAAGAGAAAACACCATTAATGATATTAACTAAAAATATTGCTATTCCTAAATAAAGCATTCCAGGATCTTTTAAAACACCTATACTTGATGAAGACTCTGGTGCAATAAAACATGAAATTATAGCAATACAGCCAGCAAACCATAATAAGATTGCAAGCATTGATACAAAGTTTTTAAAAAATAATTTAATAACCGATTCTTTTTTCTTTTTTTGAATTACATTTTTCCCAAATTCAGTTAATCTTTTTTCTGCTTCTTGTTGAGAAAGACCATGTGCAGAACTTTTTAAATCTAAAAATAATTGTCTTGAAGTACCTTTATATATCTTTTCTAAAAATTCATCCATATCTTACTTAATTCCTAAACATATATTAGTATATATGTTTAAAAGTAATTTTCATAGAACAGAAAATAATAAAGAGATAAAAATATTAAAATATATTATAAAAATCTACTATTTTTATAAAAATATTAAGGTTTTGCACTGATTTTCATAAATTATTTTTCATATATAGGTTCAAAAAACACATTTTTAATATCACCATCTTTATTTACATAACATTCCCAATCCTTAATTTCTTTTGTGATATTATGTTTTTTAATTATATATCCTTTATATTGTTCTAGTATAAATTTATAACCTTCGCTTTCAAGAATTCGATCATAAGAAAATATAAAACTTAATTCTTTTGTTGGTTTATAAATAAAATAAGCGCAACTTTCAAAATCATCATCAATATTAGTATTTATTACTGGACCAGTCTGATAAACTAATGGATCAAACTCTTCTTTATAAGAACTTCCACAGCTTGTTAATAATATTGTAAATAAGGCAAAAATTAAACTTTTTTTCATGCTTTACTCCTTAAATTTCTTCATAAAATAAATAAATATTTGTATCTTCAAATAATTCTTTATTTTCATAAACATCATAAATATTTAATGAAGTTAATGCTTTTTTATATGAATATGACTTAAATGGAGCACCACCAATTGGACCACCATAATCAAAATCAAATAAAGCCATACCTCCACCACTAGAATTAGGATCTATTTCAAATAAACTTCCTTTTTCTATTGCAACTGTAAAAGCTTTTTCAACTTTATTAAAATATCCATCTTCATCTTTGTTATCATATGCTCTAAAAACATGAACATTTATAAAATTCTCTTTATAATCTTGTTCATATTGATTTGAATACGTAGCCCCACAAGAAATTAAAAACGGAATAAAAACTAAAATCTTTTTAAATTTTAAATTAATCATTAGAAGTACCTCCTGAAACTTTTTCATGTCCGCAAGCTAAACATTTCTTTAGTGAATCTTCAATTTTAACATCATAAAAGTGTCTTTGATAATAACCTTCACAACTACATAAAACTAAATGTTCTTCAACGCCCTTATTGACAAAATATGGATTATGTAAATGACTAGATAAATCAGAAGCGTTTATTGACCTTGTATTATTCTTTAAAATATAATTATCATTTTTAGACATATAACAAAAAGTTTCATTTATTGGAACTATATAACTAGCAGATGATAAATAATTTGCATGAGGATGTATCAAAACACAACTATCATAAGTTGTATTCCCCATATTGCCATAAAAAAATCCTCTATCATCATAAGCAAAAACGATCAAATAATGTGTTTGGTCATCAGAAACAGCTATAGAATTATTTACTTGAACAATAACTGGGATTCCCAAAGAAACTATTTCTTTAATTTCATCCCAATTCTCTAGATTTAATCGATCTACTTTTTCTTTATCTTCAACTAAAGCATCATGACCAACTTCTTTATAATATCTTTTAATAAAAGAAGTAAAATATTTTTCAAAACCTCTATCAATTAAATATCGCGTAATTAAACTCTCAATTTCATTACTCTCCATCGATAAACTATTATTTTTTGTTAACGTATCTAAAGGTTGATAAGTTTCATTTTCAAAAAAATCTCTGTAATTTAAGAAATTCTTTAAACCTAAAGAAACTAGATAACATCTAAAGTCTATGGCGCGATTTTCATAAATATTATTAATATACTCTTCAGAGGATAATTCCAATTCATTACCATATAATATGTCTTTAATACCTGGAGATTCCTCAAAGTTTGAATCAATTGTATCTTCAACTGTAACACTTTGATCATAAACTTCTGGTATAAAATCATCATTCCAGTAAGAATCATAAAAAGTTAACAACATTGTTATTGCAACATAACCGCAACTACCATGAAAGTTAGTTAATCGAAAATCTGTTAAATTACTAAAATAATTATATGTATATTTTGTATTATAAAAGAACGGTATATCTAATTTACCTTCGTAATCTCTTGATTTGTTTTTTTTAGGATTAAAACTTTTTAAAACATCATAATTTGGTTGAGGATTGATAGGTATAGTAGGATCAATGGGCTCCCTTGGATCGACGTCTCCAGGCAAAACTCCAGAACCACCTCTCAACCCTTTTAATTCTATTTTTAAAGGTCCATTATTATCTGAATAAATGTTTTCAATACACGTTGATACCAATGACAAAATTAAAATAAAACAAAAATTCAAAGTTTTGATTAACCTTTTTTTCATATAAATCTCTTTTTTCATTATAAGGTAATATCAATATTTTATCAATAAAAAATTAAAATATTAATACGGTAAAATGATTGAGAAATTGAGAAAATAAATATTATTTTATTTATATCACTAAATAATTAAAGTTCATAATTTAATAATCTTGTTTTAATCATCCTTAACTTGATTTAATTGATCTTCGGTTATTAAATTTTCTTTTTTTCCAATATTTAGGGCATTTTCAGAATAATTTGTAATTTTATTTATTGGACCATTTAATTCCTGACGTTTTTTATTTAATATTTCAAAGCTATTATCAAAGGACTCCCATTTATTTTTTAATTTTTTTGATACATCACTAACTTTTTGAATTTCTAATAAAACTTTGTCAATGTTTTCATGAATTTCTAAGTTAATTTTAAAATATTTAATATTAGCTAACACTGGTTGAATTGTTGAAGGACTACAAATAATAATATCATTTTTGGTTGCAAATTCTATTACATTTTTATATAAATAATCGTTACATTGTATAAAATTAAATATTGAATCAGATGGTATAAACATTAAAGCATAAATATAAGTTTTATTTTTAATAATATAATTATCATGAATTTTTTTTACTTGTTCAACTAGTCTTGATTTTAGAGTTGTTAATTCATAATTTTCGATTTTTCGAGGATCGTTTTCAAAAATTTTATTAAATTCTGTAAATGAAAATTTAGAATCTATACATAAAATTGTATTATCATCTATAAATATAACCGCATCTGGTCGAACTTTTTCTCCATCATTGTTTTTTAATTCATATTGAGTTTTGTATAAACCATTTACTTCTCCAAAAATATTACTTAAGATTGTTTCAAGTTGAATTTCTCCAAATCTACCTCTTATTTGATTATTGTTAAATATTTTATTTAATTCATTGATTTCTTCATTTAATCTAGATAAATTTTTAGAAGATTCATCAATTCTTCCAACCGATTCTTTTACATTATTTAAAGTTTTGTTATTTGTATTAATATTATCAATTAATTTATTATTAAAACCTTCAAAATTAGATTGAAGTATTCTTAATATGTTATCTTTATTTTCATTATTATTTTTTAAAATATTTAACATTTCATCCTTAATTACATTTTTAATTTGTAAATCAATCATATTCGATAATTCATTAGTATTTAAATTATTTGTATTAGTATTTTTTCTTTTAATAAAGACAAAAATTAGAATGCCACATAAAATTATTAAAATAACTAATAAAATTATACTTATAATAATTAAAGTATTTGTATCAATAGCTAAAAACATATAAAATTCTCCTTAAAAATATATAAAAATTATAACAAAACTTAAATATTTTTAAAAATATGTCGATATAAAAAAGTCATCAAGGTGTCTTGATGACTTTTTATTAATTTAAGTTATTTAATTATTTATTTTCGCTATCACTAGCTTGTTTTTCTTCACTTGTTTGACTATTTTCTTGATGTTCAGAGAAGATTTCTTCTTTTTCTCTTTCTTTAAAATCAAAGCTTGAAATATATTCATCTTCAATTTCTTCCATTGCATCTTCAATATCAAACTTAGAAATTAATTCATCTTCTTGTTCTTCGCTTAATAAACCTCTTCCAGCTGGAATTAATCTACCAGTGATAACATTTTCTTTTAAACCATGAAGTGTATCAACCTTACCTCTAATTGCAGCATCGGTTAAAACTCTTGTTGTTTCTTGGAAGCTTGCAGCACTTAACCAAGAATCAGTTTCAAGAGCGGCTTTTGCAATACCAAGAATTAAAGGTCTAGCAACTGCTGGGTGTTTTCCTTCAGCAAGTACTCTGGAGTTTTCTTTTGTAAATTCATTTAAACTAACTTTTGTACCTGGAAGTAATGCTGTATCTCCAGAGTCAACAATATAAACTTTTCTAAGCATTTGTCTTACAATAATTTCAATGTGCTTATCTGAAATTTCAATACCTTGGCTTCGATAAACTTTATGAACTTCTTTCATAATGTATTTTTCAACAGCATTAATATCTGCAACTTCAAGTAATTTCTTTGGAGAAATTGCACCTTCAGTAATTTTTTGACCATTTATTATTTGATCACCAACTTTTACTCTAAGTTTAGCACCAAATGTTGTTTCATAAACCTTTTCTTCTAAATCATTTTTGACAGTTACTTTATATCTGCCTTGATCTGCTTCAATTTTTGTAACTTCACCTTTAATTTCAGAAATTAATGATTCACCTTTTGGAGTTCTAGCTTCAAAAAGTTCTTGAACTCTTGGTAAACCTTGAGTAATATCACCACCTGCAACACCGCCAGTATGGAATGTTCTCATCGTTAATTGAGTACCAGGTTCACCAATTGATTGAGCAGCCATAATACCAACAGCTTGTCCAACTTCAACTACTTGACCAGTTGGTAAGTTTCTACCATAACAGTGTACACAGACACCATCTTTTGTTTCACAACCAAATATTGATCTAATTTCAACTTCTTTAATTCCAGCATTAACAATTCTTTCAGCTTGTTTTTCATCAATCATTGTATTTGCTTCAACGATTACTTCATTTGTATTTGGATCAACTACATCGTGAAGCGCAAATCTTCCAACTAATCTATCATATAATGGAACAACAATTGTATTTCTAGAAGTATCAATAATGTCTTTTACAACACTACCATGGTCACTATGACAATCTTCTTCTCTAACAACGACATCTTGAGCGACATCGACTAATCTTCTTGTCAAATATCCACTATCAGCAGTTTTTAAAGCAGTATCAGCACCACCTTTTCTTGAACCGTGAGTTCCGGTGAAGAATTCAGAAACAGTAAGACCTTCAATAAAGCAAGACTTAATTGGAATTTCAATTGTTTCACCAGCAGTATTTGACATCAAACCTCTCATACCCATTAATTGAGTGAATTGATTGATGTTACCTCTTGCTCCACTATCAGACATAATATAAAGTGGGTTTCTTGTATTTGATTCAAGTTGATTTTTAACATCAACTTCAACTTTTGATTTAACACCTTCCCAAACTTTAACAGTGATATCATGTTTTTCTTCCTCATTTAATAAACCTTTTTTAAATTGTTTATTAATTTGAGTAATTTTTGCATCACCTTCTGCAAGATATTCTTGTTTATGTGGTGCAACTTTAATATCAGAGAAGGCAACTGTAACACCACTTCTTGTTGAATATTTAAATCCTTGATCTTTAATCTTATCAATAACAACAGATGTTTTTCTTGTTCCATATTTATGGAAAATTTCAGAAATAATTAATGATAAATCACTCTTTTTAAAGGCAGATTTAAGTGGTAATTCACTAATATATTTTTTAATATCAGTACCTTTTGACACAAAGAATTTAATTTGATCTTGTTTAATATTTGCTTCACCACGTTCATTTAAATATGGGAAATCTTCTGGGAAGATTAAGTTAAAGATAACCTTACCAACAGTTGTAATAAGATAAGAATTGTTCATTTCTTCATTAAAACCAGATTTTAATAAAGCACTACCTAAAATAGCGATTCTATTATGTAAATGAACTTTCTTTTCTTGATATGCAATTAAGACTTCGTCAACGCTTGTAAATACTTTACCTTCAGCTAAAGCATAACCTTCATATAAATCAGCTTCATTAAAGTCTTTTTCATCTCTTAAAGTTTGAGCTTTTGTTAAGTAATAATTTTTGTCAGCTTCAAGAGTTAAATAATAGTTTCCAATAATAATATCTTGAGAAGGAGTAACGATTGGTTTTCCATCTCTTGGTGATAAAATATTGTTACTAGCTAACATTAAATCAATTGCTTCTTCTTGAGCTTTCTTTGAAAGTGGAACGTGAACACCCATTTGGTCACCATCAAAGTCAGCGTTAAATCCTGTACAAACAAGAGGATGTAATCTAATTGCTCTTCCATCAACTAATTTTGGTTGGAATGCTTGAATACCAAGTCTATGAAGTGTTGGAGCTCTGTTTAATAAAACTGGATGTTTATCAATAATTTTTTCAACAGCATCAAAGACTTCTTCTGTTTGTCGATCAATCATTTTATCTGCAACAGCGTGAGATGTTGCAATTTTATTTTCCATTAATTCATGAGCAATAAATGGTCTTAATAATTTAATAGCCATTTCTCGAGGTAAACCACATTGATACATCTTTAAATCTGGTCCAATTGCAATAACACTACGGCCAGAATAGTCAACTCTCTTACCTAATAAGTTTTGTCTAAATCGACCTTGTTTACCTTTTAAAATACCAGTTAATGATTTTAATGGTCTTTGACCAGCACCTAAAACTGGTTTTCCATTTCTTCTTCCATTATCAATTAAAGCATCAACTGCTTCTTGAAGCATTCTTGATTCATTAGCAAGTAATACTTTTGGAGAGTTATTTTCTTTTAATTTTTTCAAACGGTTATTTCTTGTAATAACTCTACGATATAAATCATTTAAATCAGAAGTTGCATATCTTCCACCATCAAGAGGAAGCATTGGTCTTAAATCTGGTGGAATAACAGGAAGTACTTTAATAACCATCCATTCTGGTTTATTTCCACTAGTTCTAAAAGCTTCAATAACTTCTAATCTTTTAACTAATTTTACAGCTCTTTGAGTTGAAGCATTTTTAAGCTCTTTTCTAATAGCTAAAGATTCTTTTTCTAAATCAACATCTTTTAAAAGTTGTTCAATTGCTTCAGCACCTTCTCCAAGTTTTGCACCAGTATATTTTGAAATTAATGGTGAAATACCATAATAGTCAAAACTTTGGTTTCTTGGATTTTGAAGAGTTTCAATATAATCAGAAATAAGGGTGAAATCATATGATGATTTATCAACCATATTATCTAATATTTCTTGTAAAACTGGGACAAAATCAATTTTTCCAGTTTTTTCATCGACATATTGTTTGTATTTTAATTTACTAGATGTTCCTGGATCTAAAACGATGTGAGCATTGTAATAAATAATATCTTCAAGTTGTTTTGGAGAAATATCTAATACTAAACCCATTCTTGAAGGAATACCTTTTAAAAACCAGATGTGAGAACATGGAATTGCAAGAGCAATATGTCCCATTCTTTCTCTTCTTACATCTTTTGTAGTGATTTCAACACCACATTTTTCACAAACAACACCTTGAAATTTAACTTTTTTATATTTTCCACAATGACATTCATAGTCTTTGGCAGGACCAAATATTCTTTCACAGAATAATCCATCCATTTCTGGTTTTTGACTACGATAGTTAATTGTTTCTGGTTTTGTTACTTCGCCTTTTGACCAACTTAAGATCTTTTCACTGGAGGCAAGTCCAATTTTAATTGCTTTTAATTGTGTAGCATCAAACATAATCTTTTCTCCTTTCAAGTTTAGTTAGCCAATTCAGAGGCTTTTTCTTGTGTTAAAGTTTGATTGTAATCATCTTCAACAGGTTTATTTTTAATTTCTTGATTAGCTTTTTTAACTTGTTTTGAAATTTCACGAGCTAAAACATCCATATCAATTTCTTCTTGTTTTTCATTATATAATGTAACATCTAATGCTAAACCTTTTAACTCTTTAATGAAGACTCTACAAGCTTCTGGAATTGAAGGTTTTGGTAATTCTCTACCTCTAATAATTGCACTATATGTTGCAGTTCTTCCGACTCTATCATCAGATTTAATTGTTAAAATTTCTTGAAGAGTATATGCAGCACCATAAGCTTCAAGTGCCCAAACTTCCATTTCACCGAATTTTTGACCACCGTTTTGAGCTTTACCACCAAGAGGTTGTTGAGTAACTAAACTATAAGGTCCTGTAGCTCTTGCGTGTAATTTATCATCAACCATGTGGACAAGTTTAATCATATACATGACACCAACGGAAATCTTTTCATCAAATCTTTCGCCGGTTCTTCCATCATATAAGACAGTCTTTCCATCTTCGCTTAATCCAGCTTTTCTAATTAAATCCATGATTTCTTCATTAGAAATACCATCAAAAACTGGAGTTGCAATTTTAATTCCAAGTTTTCGACATGCAAGACCTAAATGAAGTTCAAGAATTTGACCAATGTTCATACGGGATGGAACACCACAAGGATTTAATAAGATATCAACAGGTGTACCATCTGGTAAATATGGCATATCTTGGACAGGTAAAATTCTCGAAATAACACCTTTATTACCGTGTCTTCCAGACATTTTATCACCTTCAGATATTTTTCTTCTTTGAGCAATATAAACTCTAATTTTTTCATTAACATTTGGTGGAAGTTCATCGCCATTTGCTCTTGAAAAACATTTTACATCAACGACAATACCAGAGCCACCATGAGGAACTCTTAAACTTGAATCTTTACCATCTTTGGATTTATCTCCAAAAATTGCCATAAAGATACGTTCTTCTGGAAGTGGTTCATTTTGTCCTTTTGGAGTAGTTTTTCCAACTAAAATATCTCCTTCTTTAACTTCACTTCCAACAATAATAATACCTCTTTCATCTAAATATTTTTTAGCCAAATCAGAAGTATTTGGAATATCTCTTGTAATTGTTTCTGGTCCAAGTTTTGTTTCTCTACATTCTAAATCATAACTTTCAATATGAATTGAAGTATAGACATCATCTTGAACTAATCTTTGAGACATAATAACAGCATCTTCGTAGTTATAACCTTCCCAAGTTGTAAATGCGACGACGACGTTTTTTCCAAGTGCTAAATCACCATGATCCATACTTGGACCATCAGCGATTATCTCACCTTTATGTACTCTTTGATTTAATTTAACAATACTATGTTGATTAATACATGTACCATTGTTACTTCTTTCAAATTTTTGAAGAACATAAACATCAATTGTACCTGCATCAGTTTTTACTTGAATTTGTTTTGAATCAGTATAAACAACAACGCCAGGATTTTTTGCAATAACAGCAAGACCACTATCATGAGCAACTATATGTTCCATGCCAGTTCCAACATATGGAGCTTCAGGATCAACAAGTGGTAATGCTTGTCTTTGCATGTTAGCACCCATAAGTGCTCTTGTGTTATCATCGTTTTCAAGGAATGGAATACAAGATGTAGCAACTGATATAATTTGTTTTGGAGAAACATCAATATAATCAGCATCTTTAGTAGCACAAATTATATTTTCGCCATTATATCTTGCAACAACACTGTCTTGTAAAATTTCTCTATTTTCACCTAATTTAACGTTAGCTTGAGCAATTCTATGATTTCTTTCTTGATCAGCAGAGAAATATTTTGTCTCTTCAGTAACATATGAGTGAATTTTTCCATCACTTTCTTCGACATGTTTAATTAATCTATATGGAGTTTCAATAAATCCATAATTATTAACTTTAGCATAAGTTGCAAGATTATTAATTAAACCAATGTTTTGACCTTCTGGAGTTTCAATAGGACAAATTCTACCATAGTGAGTAAAGTGAACATCTCTAACTTCCATAGATGCTCTATCTCTTGTTAATCCGCCTGGTCCTAAAGCACTGATTCTTCTTTTATTTGTAAGTTCTGCTAATGGGTTTGTTTGATCCATAAATTGTGATAATTGGCTGGAGTTAAAGAAATCTTTAACAGAACTTGAAATAAGTCTAACATTTAATAAACTTTGAAGTGATAAATCTTCAACGTTAGAAACAGATAATTTTTGTAAAACAGCTTTTGCCATTTTAGTTAATCCAATTCTAAATTGAGTTTGTAAAAGTTCACCGATTCTTCTAATTCTACGGTTTGATAAATTATCAATATCATCAGTTTCACCAAAACCATCCATGATATTAATAAAATATGAAAATGTTGCAACAATATCACTAATTGTTACTCTATGAATTGTTAAATTAATATCATTTGCGACAATTTTACAAACTTTTGATTTTGATTCATCATTATAAACATTAATAATATAGACACTTGTATTTTCATCTAAGTCTTTATTTAATGGTAATTCGTATCTATATTTACAATTTTCATTTTCAAATAACTTAGCCTTTTTTAAATTTGAAACATCATCTTTTGTCATTAAATGACCTTTTTCAAATAAAACTTCACCATCTTCATTAACTAGATTTTCTGCTAAAATTCTATTAATTAAACGATTATAAGGACCAAGTTTTTTATTATATTTATATCTTCCAGGAGCACCAATATCATATCTTTTTTCATCAAAGAATTTTTGAATTAAGAAATTAACAATACCTTCATTGGTAATTGGTTCGCCTGGTTTTAATTTAACAAATATTTCTCTTAAAGCAGCTTGTGGGTTTTTAGCAACTGGATCTTTTTCCCAAGTTTCTTTTAAAGCTTGGCATTCACCAAATAAGCTTTCTAATTCTTCATAAGTTGTAAAACCTAATGCCTTAAGTAAAACTGTCACTGGCATTTTTCTTTGTCTATCGATTCTAACACCTAATTGTCCTTTAATATCAGATTCAAATTCTAACCATGTACCTCTACTTGGAATTAAATCTGCATTATACATAAATCTTCCATATTTATCTCTTGACTTTGATAAATATGCGCCTGGTGATCTAACGATTTGAGAGACAATAACTTTTTCACCACCATTAATAACAAAAGTTCCACTTTCAGTCATCATTGGTAAATCACCAATAAAGACAGTGGATTGTTTAATTTCGTTACTTCCAGTTTCAGATTCTTTTCTTTCTAATCTAATAACGGCTTTTAAAGGTCTTGAATAAGTTAAATTTCTAGCTTTACATTCAAGAGCACTATATTTGCAATCTTCTAAAAAGAAATTATCAAAACTAATTATTGTTTTCTTATCATAAGATTCAATTGGAAAAACATCTTTAAAAACTTCTTCTAAGCCTTTATCAAGAAACCACTTAAAAGATTCTGTTTGAATTTCAACTAAATAAGGAAGAGGCATTGTGCCTGATACTTTTGAAAAATCAATTCTATCATTGTTTAATCTTTTATAATTTTTGTAAATTTCCATTATAGCTTCTCTCCTTTTTATTTGTTTTCAGCTTGTATTATTTGATAAGTTGTATTTTGATTTATAATTTTGATATTATTTTCTCCAAATACATTCTCTAATACTTTATAAATAACAATTGCTCCCTTAATCATCTTTATTAATATATATAAAGATCCATTTTTATTAAGAGACAATTTTAAACTAGTAAATATTTTATTTAATTCATCTATTGATATCTTAGTCGATGTCTTTAAGAAAATATTATCAAATTTATAATTTTCAACATCTTTCAAATAATCAAACTTTAAGATACTAACTTTTGAAGCGACATTTAAATTAAATCTGTTAAATTCAATAAAATCTATTATCTCTTTATTATTTTCATAAATATAAAACTTCTTATCTTTAAATAATTTAGCAAGAATAAGGCTTATATATCCTAAATTGAAATTTAATTCTAAATTCGTCTTTCCTTTAATATTTTTATAAAGTGTATCAAGTATAAAATAGGATCCATCATCCATTTTTTTGCTTTTTGTCAGATTAGAATTTGCGCTAATAAATTCAAAATTCTCATCTAAAAATTTTATATTTATTACTTTGTAATTTTTGTTTTCTAATAATAAATCTTTATCAAATTTAGCCATTTTTTAATACTTAATAAATGCACAAAAACCTGCCTACACATTTTTAAATATGTAGACAGGTTAAAAATTAAAATTAAATTAATTATTTAATTTCGACTTCAGCACCAGCTTCAACTAATGCTTTTTTGTGTTCTTCAGCTTCAGTTTGACTAATGTGTTCTTTAACTGCAACTGGAGCGCCATCGACTAATTTTTTAGCATCCATTAAGCCTAAACCAGTGATAGCTTGAACTGCTTTGATGACTTTAACTTTGGAATCACCAACAGATTTAATCCATAAAGCAACTTCGCTTGGTCCTTTCTTAACTTCTTCTTCTTCAGCAGCTGGAGCAGCAGCAACTGGAGCAGCAGCTGTAACACCAAATTCTTGTTCAACTGCCTTTACTAAATCATTTAATTCTAAAACTGTATATTCTTTTAATGAAGCAACAATTTCTTCAATACTTAATTTTGCCATTTTTAAATCCTCCTTAATAAATAAATGTATATTTTTTGGCTTAAATTTTATTTTTCAGCAACTGCTTTAACAGTTAAAGCAAATTGACGAACTGGTGCATTTAACACTGATAAGAACATAGAGAGTAAACCTTCTCTTCCAGGAATCTTAGCGATTTCTTTGATTTTTGACTTATCAATGAATCTTCCTTCTACAAGTCCACTTTTAATTTGAACTTCTTCATTTCTTTTAGCAAATTTTGTTAAAACTTTTAAACCTGCAGAAATGTCTTTTGAAAATAATATTGCATTAGGACCTTTTAATTCACTAGCGAATTCATTATGACCTAAATCTTCAAAAGCTCTCTTTGTTAATGTATTTTTAAATACACAAACTTTGGAATTAGCTTTAAGTAAGTCTCTTCTTAAAGATGTTAAAGCACTAACAGATAATCCACGATATTCAAATAAAACAACGGTTTGTGATTCTTGAACATCTTTTTTAACTTCTTCAACGAGATCTTGTTTTGCTTTTAAGACACTTTCGTTCATTCCCATACCTCCTTTTTTATATTGAAGGCATCAATATACTTTATTATTTACTATTTAAATACCTGCGTAACATTATTAAGCATCTAAGGCCGTTACGGTCTAGGGTATATTGAATGCACTTAACCAAAATTAATTAATAATTATCTTCCAGCAAATGTGAAATGGATTGCTGGTCCCATTGTTGTATGCATAACTGCATTTTTAATATAAGTACCTTTAACAGCAGCTGGTTTTGCTTTGACAATAGCACCTGTTAAAGCTTCGACATTTTCAACAATTTTATCTGTATCAAAACTTACTCTTGCAACTGATACATGCATATTACCTTCTTTATCAACACGGTATTCAACTTTACCAGCTTTAATATCTTTAACAGCTTTTGCAATGTCAGGTGAGACAGTTCCAACTTTTGGGTTTGGCATTAATCCTTTAGGACCTAAAATTCTAGCGATTTTACCAATTTCTCCCATCATATCTGGAGTTGCAACAATGACATCAAAATCAAACCAATTTTCAGATTTAATCTTATCAACCATTTCTTTTCCGCCAGCAATATCAGCACCAGCTTCTTTTGCTTCTTCAACTTTACTTGTAATTGCTAAAACTTTTTTAGTTTTACCATTACCATGAGGAAGAACAATAGTACCTCTTACTTGTTGGTCAGCTTGTCTTGGATCAACATTTAATCTAAAAGATAAATCAATTGTTGCATCAAATTTAACTGTAGTTGTTTGTTTTACTAATTCAACTGCTTCTTTCAATTCATAAATTTTACTAGCATCAACTAATTTTGAAACAGCAGTATATTTTTTACTTCTTTTCATTCTCTTTCAAATTCCTTTCTTAGTCATCAATGGCAATGCCCATATTTTTTGCACTACCAGCAATAATTTTCATTGCTGCTTCAACATCATTGCAGTTTAAATCTGGTAATTTGTATTCAGCAATTTCTTTAAGTTTAGCCTTTGAAATATGGCCGACGATCTTTTTGGAATTTGAAGAACCTTTTGAAATTCCAGCAGCTTTTAATAATAAACCAGCAACAGGGGATGTTTTAATTACGTAATCAAAACTCTTGTCTTCATAAGCTGTAATAATTACAGGTACGATTTCTCCTCTTCTATCAGCTGTTTTAGCATTAAAATCTGTACAAAACTTTGGCATTACGATACCAGCGGAAGCTAATTTTGGTCCTGGTTTTGCTTCACCACCAGGTAGTTCCATTTTAACTACTTTAGCGATTTTTTTAGCCACGATAATTTCCTCCCAAATAAAATTCTGTGGTTGTGGTTCGAATAATCGTAAATTCTTCCACACATCATTCCGTTTATTTTTTATATAAAAAATAACGCCTATTAATAATACTACTAATAGGCGAAAAAACCAAACATTTTTTTATAAATTTTATAAGTTTCAAAAAATATTGAGGTTTTGCAGTGTTTTTAAAAATAACTTAAATTTTTTCAATGATTGAGAATTGTAATTCAAGTCTAGTTGGACGGCCAAAGAAGACAGCGTTTATAACAACAGTTTGATTTTCTGGGTTAATTTCAATGATATCTCCATCAAGTCCATTAAATGTTCCGGCAACAACTTTAACATGGTCTCCAACGTTGTATCTTGTAAGCATAGAATCGTCAACAAGACCGATTCTTTTTAAGACTGATTCAATTTCATTTGTTGGAACTGGAGTTGGTTTTGCACCACCACCGCTTGATCCTACAATACCAGTAACTCCTGGGGTATTTCTGACCATATACCAAGTTTCATCAGTCATAATCATTTCAACATAGATATAACCTGGATAAATATTTTTCATTTTTTCTTTAATTTTTCCAGAAGGTGTTTTAATTTGAACTTTTTCTTCGGCAACAATTACTCTAAATACTTGATCTTGTAAACCAAAAGATTCAATTCTTTTTCTTATATTTTCTGCAACTTTATTTTCATGAGCTGAATAAGTTGTTGCAATATACCAAGCTTTATATGAAACATTTTTATTTGGTTGATTATTAACTGGTGTATTTTCGTCACTAGTTTTGCTTTCACTTGGTATTACATTTTCATTTAAATTAATATCATCCATATTCTAACCTCCTTAAAAATTAAACAGCAGAACTTGCGGTACTTGTTGCAGTAGTTGCAAGTGGTTCAAATACGTCTCTTAATGAATTCATTAAACTTAAACCGGTCCAATTTTCAAACATTAAGATTAAACCAGAAATAATTAAGACTACCATAACAACAGTAAAAACACTAATAAATGAGCTAAAATCTGGCCATCTTACTTTTTTACCTTGATGGATAACTTCTTGGAAATATCTCTTTGGTGATGTCATAATCTTCCTCCTTATTTGCTCTCTTTATGAATGGTATATTCATTACAATGAGGGCAATATTTTTTAATTTCTAATCTTTCACTACTTGTTTGTTTTTTTGTTGTAGTGTAATTTCTTGCTAAGCATTTTGAGCAAATTAAAATAATTTTTTTTCTCATATACTAAATTAACGGAATAATTATAGCACTCAGTCAATTATTTTGCAATAAAATACATATATAAAAAACGAGTTCTGAACTCGTTTTTTAAATCTTATATTTATTTTATTTTTTTAGTTTTGTTTTACTTCATTTTCGCTTGAATCATTTTTCTTTTCAACAGATTCAAGATTAAGAGTAGTTCTTTTTGATTTACTAGCTTCAAGATTAGTTTTTTGATCTTTACTTTTAGATGTAACATATGCAGCAATTAAATAAATTACTAAAGCAAGTCCAACTAAAATTAAACCATAATATCTCCAAGAAAAACCATTTACACCAAATATTGGAAAAGTATTTTGTTCTGCTACTTTAATAAAGTTGCCATATTCTAAATAATCTCCAGTAATTGATAAAATAATTAAAATTAAGCCAAATAAAACTAATAATACTGCAATTACATAAGCAGTAATCTCATAAATTAAGTTTCTTCTATTTCTTTGTTCAAGTGTTAATTTTTTATTTGCCATATTAATTATTCCTTAGCTTCCGTATTTACTTGAGCTTTATTTTTTTCTTGTTCTTCTCTAGCCTTTCTTGCATCATTAATCATTTCTCTAACTAATGGTTCATATAATTGTTTAAATTTTGGTTCTGCATCGGCAACAAATGTATTAATTTCTTTTAAAACATTTGCCATTTCTTCATTCCATTTTAAACCTTTTGGTAAATCTCTTCTTCCAGACATCATTTCAATTAAATTACTTAATGCATCTAAAGCATTTGTGTAAATAACATCTGTACAAGTAGCTCTTTGTTTTGTTAAGTTGAATAAATTAACTAATTTTGCAATATCTTTTTCAACAAAATTACTTGCTGCACTTCTTTGTCCTTTATTTTCAGCCATGATTTTATTAAATTCACCAAATTGATCTCTTAATTCTAAAAAGAGACTAAGTAGTGCTACTGCTCTATAAAATCTTTCATCAACATCAATTAATTTATTGATTGAATCATCTAATTCATTTTTTTCTAAAGCAGCTTTTTTGTGCAATAATACAATACTTTCGAGTTCTTCATGCAATGGTAAGACCGCTTCTAAGATTGCCATATGTTGAGCATGATCAACTCTTAAACCATCATCAGCTAATTTTAAAATTGTTGAATTTGGACCATAAACTAAATCACCAAAGTCTTCGATTTTCTTTAATAATTTTTGTCCATTTTCACCATTTGCATCAATAAATCTTTTAAGTGGTGAATTAACTTTAATTTCATTTAAAATACCATTTTGTTTGTATTTAAAGAAATTAACATCATAAGTTGGTTTTTTCATTACATATTCAAGAGTGTCTCTAATTAAACCATTATAATAAATAAAAGATAAAATAATTTTACCCATACTATATTTCATTAAAACACCGTCTTGAGATTGAACATTTTTATTTTCTTCTGCCATAATACCCTCACTGTTCTATTTAATTAGATTATTATAATAAATAATCTTTTAAATCACTAAATCGTTTAACAATATTTTTTGCATTTTTTTGAACACCAGCATTTGCATGTGACATACAAAATGAATGCTCATAATATTTTTTAAACATTGGAACATCATTCCCAGAATCTCCAATTACATAAATTTGATCTTTATTTAAATTATGATTCTTTACATAAATGTCAATTCCTTCACCTTTGTTAACGCCAAGTGGAGTTAACTCAATTGAAATAGATGAACTTGAAGCTTCACAAAATTTTTCGTTTTTTCTAAGATAGCTTGAAACAATCGTTGCCTTTGATTCTGCTAATTTAGTCAAACCAAAAAATATCATGACTTTGAATATTTTATCACTTTTTAAAATATTATAAAACTTTTCTTTATTAACTAATATATATGGTTCTTTATACACTCCTTGTGATAAACTCCAAAATGGATAAAACATATTAGTTAAGACTTTAAATTTTAATGGACAAACAACTAAATTATTTTTGTCTGTCATTATTGCTAAACTTGATGGAGAAAATTTGTCAATAATCATATTTAGATATTCAATTATTTTATCGTTTTCAAAATGCTTTTCATAAACTAAATTATCTTCATCAAACATTAAAGCACTATTACATCCAAAAAAATCAACTTTTCTTTTGATTTTATTCATGACTTTTTTACTAAATTCAAAATTACGTCCGCTAGCAATAACTAATTTATTGCCCTCATCAATAAAATCTTGTAAAAATTTAATACTTTTTTTAGGGATTAGTCTTAATTTTCTTTTCGGATAAAAAAGAGTACCATCTAAATCAGTAACTAGAACTTTAAATTTTTTTTCTGCCATTTTTAATGTATTTTGTTTTTATTGTTTAGTTATTTTAATTAATCACTTACTTTATTTTCGACTTCAATTACACCATATCCGCCCATTTCTCTTTTATATACTACACAAACTTTTTCATCATCGCTATCTAAGTAGATATAAAAACTATGATCAAGAGCTTCAAGGTGTTTAATTGCTTCATCTAATGTAATTGGTTCTAAATAAATTGATTTAGAACGAACAACTTGCATATTTTCTTCTTCAGTTTGTTCTTCTTTTAAATTTTCTAAAACAACTGCTTTTCCTAAACTAATTTTATCTTTTTTACGATCTAATTTAGTTTTTAGTTTACGCATTTGACCTTCTAATTTATCAATTACTTTATCAATTCCATCATATAAATCATTGTCAGTAACTTCTGCTCTAAAATCATAATTATAAGGAGTGAAAATTGTAACTTCTATTTTTGTTCCAACTTTGTAAGTTCTAACAACAACTCTTGCCATTATGCTATCATCTTTATTATCAAAATATTTATCCATTTTTGATAATTTTTTAGTAATGGCTTGTTTAATACCATCAGTAACACTAATATTTTTTCCAACTATTTGAATATTCATATTATTCTGGTCTCCTTTATATTTTTTTATATATTTTAATTATACATTAAAATATAAAAATAAAATACTTAAAAATATAAAATTTAAGCAATAAATTTAAAGATTATAAATTTAAAAAACTATGCAAAACCTAGATATTTTTATTTTCATAATTATTAAATAATTTCAAAATTATATATATTTATATTATCATCAATTCTAGCAGCAAATCTAATTTTACCAGGTTTTAGTGTTTTGATTTTATATTGATCAACTATTTCAACGCAATCTAATCCTTGAATTGGATATAATTCAATCGCAAATTTATATGTATTTAAGTTATGATAAAATTCCTTGTTAAAAACATATGTTTTTCTAGATTCTAAATAACTTGGAGGATTAGCTAGTGAAAAAACCATATTTCCACCTGAAATATAATGAATGGTGATTGTATCTTTTAAATCTTTATATTTAGCAGTTATATAAGCCTTACTGAATATTCTAGCGCTTCAGAACCGCTAATTTAAATCTTGAGAGCCATACTCATTTTAAATTACAATTTAAATCTTGAGAGCCACCTATATTTTTAAATAAATTAATAAAATAAATCGTTAAAATTTTCTTTCTATAATTTGTCAATTTATTGAGAAAAATTTTTTATATTTCATATTACTAATGTTGATTTTTTCAAATGTAAAACATATCTTGTTTAAAATTGTATATATTTTAATTAAAAGATACTAAAAATGATGTTTTTATTTATGATTTTATATTTTAGAAATGAAATGATTATTTGTTTCAACAAATATCATATATAAAAATTTTACTGAATTGTAATTAAAATTAATCAATGAAAATCCAGGCAAAAATATTTTAGGAGAAAGAATTTACAGATGGCTCCTAAGGTCAAAATTATTAATTAAATAGAGTATGGCTCCCAAGGTTAAAACTGATGGCTCCCAAGGTCTAGAATATTCAGTTTTGTTAATTATTATTTATTTTAATAATCTTTTAATTTGTTCAACTTTATCTAATTTTTCCCAAGGAAGATTTAAATCGCCTCTTCCAAAATGTCCATAATTAGCTGTATCTTTGTATTTAAAATGAGGTTTATCTAAAGAAAATTGTTTGATAATGCTATATGGTCTTGCATCAAATAATTTGTTAATAATTTTTAAAATAACCTCATCACTATATTTAGAAGTTTTAAATGTTGATAAAGAAATACTAATTGGATCAGCTAATCCAATTCCATAAGATAATTGAATTTCTAATCTGTCAGCAACTCCAGCTGCTACTAAATTTTTAGCCATATATCTTGCATAATATGCAGCGCTTCTATCAACTTTACTTGGATCTTTTCCAGAAAATGATCCACCACCATGTCTTGAAGCTCCACCATAAGTATCAACTATAATCTTTCTTCCAGTAACTCCAGTATCACCTTCTGGTCCTCCAATTACAAATCTACCAGTTGGATTTATATATGAAACAAAATCAGTATTTAAATTAAAAGATTTAGCAACTTTTACCATTATTTCACCATGAATATATTTTCTAAATTCTTCTAAATCAATATTATCATCATGTTGAACAGACATTAAAATTGTGTCAATTTTAATATTATTTGAGTCTGTATAATCAATTGTAACTTGAGATTTCATGTCTGGTCTTGCATGTTTAAAATCACCTGATTTTCTTAAATTAGATGCAACTCTAACTAATTTATGAGCAATTGATATTGCAAGAGGCATATAACCCTTAGTTTCATTTGTTGCATAACCAAACATAATACCTTGATCGCCAGCTCCTTGTTCCATTTTATTTTCTTTATTTACGCCAAGAGCTATATCATTACTTTGTTGTTTAATTTTTACTTTAATTTTTACATTTTTATAGTCAAAACCTAAATATTTTTTATTATAACCAATATCTTTAATAACATCACGAGCTATTTTTTTATAATTTATTTTGGCATTAGTTGTAATTTCTCCAGCAATTAATAAAAATTGTTTGGTAGCAAGACATTCACAAGCAACTCTTGAATTACTATCTTGTCTTAAGCATTCATCTAATATAGCATCTGCAATTTGATCACATACTTTATCAGGGTGTCCTTCTGATACTGATTCACTAGTAAATAATAATTTTTGTTCCATAAATAAACCTCTTTATATAAAAAAATTTCTTCAAAGCTTGAAGAAATTACTTTACTATTCTACAAGCTTATCGTTCAATAGATTATTTAATATAATCTAATTGCTTATATGAAGCACTTACTATTAATTATTAATAATAGAGTTGCTACTAACTTATTTCACATATATTTAGTTAGTTCTTGATAAGCTTTATTATTATATCAAATATAAAACTTAATTAAAATAGCAATTTATACTATTAAAAAGTCTGCAAAACCTTACTATTTTTTAAATAAGTAATTAATAATCTATTTATATTTATGATTTATTTTATTATTAGAAATTGTAAATTTATATATCAAAACTTAATTATTTTAGTTAAATTAAATCAAAAAATCCTTTAATTCTTATATATTTTAGTTAAAAAATAAGGTAAAATATTAAAGTATTAAGTAAAAATGAAGAGGAGAATTCAATGAAAAGAAAAATTTTTGCTTTATTTGGCAGTCTTTTTGTTGCAAGTTTATTAATTACTTCTTGTCATCCATCAGATAATCCAACTAGTATGACAAGTACAACAAGTAATCAAACAACTACTAGTACAACTACAACTAATACTAGTACAACTTCAACAACTACTGCTACTACAAGTACAACTACTAGTACGACAACAAATACGACAACAAGTACAACTACTACAACTAGTGTTGAAACTTATTATGAAAGTGTAATATTAGATTCAGTTGGTGGTAAAGTTACTCAAGATAAGTCTAAGGCTCTCGTTGGTGAGGTCATAACTTATACAGCAATTCCAGATGAAGGATATAGTGTTAAAGGAATTAAAGTTAATGATGAAATTAAAAATGTTGATTCTAATAACCAAGTAAAAGTATCAATGCCTGAAGGTGGATTAACAGCTGAAGGATTATTTGAAGTAATTCCTCCAACATTATATGATGTAAATATTATTGAAAGTGTTGGTGGAACTCTAACTGCATCTCCAATGAAAGCCGAAGTTGGAGAAGAAATTACATTTACTTTAAAAGCAGATGAAGGATATGAAGTAACAGGATTGTTAATTAATGACGAATCTGTAACTTTAACAGCCGATAATACTTATACAACTACAATGATTGAAGGTGGATTAAAAGCTCAAGGTCAATTTAGTGAACTTCCACCAATTCCTCAAGTTTATAAAGTAACAATTAAAGATACAACTGGTGGAACTGTAACAGCATCTCCAACGGAAGGATTAGTTGGAGATAAGATTCAATTTAGACTTCAAGCAAATGAAGGATATAAAATTAAAGGTTTAATTATAAATAATGTTACAAAAGAATTCACTACTACTGTTTATGAAACTACAATGGTTGAAGGTGGATTAACAGTTCAAGGTGTATTTACTGCAAAAGTTGCTGAACAATATACTTCTACAATAATTCCAAGTGAAGGTGGAATTGTTAGTGTTGATAAAGAAAGTGCAATTGCTGGAGAAACAATTACTTATACATTAACAACTAATATTGGATATAAAGCAAAAGCAATTATAATTAATGAAAAAGAATATCAATTAGAAGAAAACACTACTACTTATACAACTACCATGGCTGAAGGTGGCAATAAAGTACAAGGTGTTTTTGAAAAATTAGAAGATAGATTTACAAAAATTTATTTTGTTGATAAACAATGGTGGCATCAAGAAGCCGCAGAAACATATATTTATGTATGGAATTCTAAAGATGATACATTAAATAATGTATGGCCAGGAGATAAAATGAGCCATGATATCTGGGATCCATTCTATCAAGATGGAGCTGGTAGAAATCTTAGATACTTTGAATTTAATACTACTTTATATGATTCATTTAAATTTGTAAGAATTAAAAATACTTTTGATAAAGAAACAACAGATTTTAATGAAAGCGAATATTATTTAGGCGCTGAAACTGATGATTTATCATTTAATTCTACAACTTCATTATATGAATTAAGTGATACACCTAAATGGAAGAACTCAACTGATGAAACACTTCAAGGTTATGCTGAAGTAACTGCAAGCAGTTATGATGATGGAGTTTGGTCTCCAATGAGAAAATCATATGCTTCTACAATTAGCGAAGTAACTGGAGGTAGTGTTACAGCTAGTGAAAACGAAACTAAATATGGACAACCTGTAACTTATACTGCTACTCCAGATGAAAATTATAAAGTATTAGGTATTAAAATTAACGATAAAGAATACCCAGTTGATGAAAATAATCAAGTAACTGTTAACATGCCACTTAATGGTAATAAAGTTGAAGGTATGTTTGAAAAACAACAAGATAAGATAGTAAGAATTTATTTTGTTGATAAATCTTGGTGGCATCAAGGCGGAGCTGGTACATTTGTTTATGCTTGGGATTCAACTGATGAAACTAATACAATAAACAATGATTGGCCTGGAGAAATTATGAGCCATGATATCTGGGATCCATTCTATCAAGATGGAGCTGGAAGAAATCTTAGATATTTTGATTTAAATACAACATTATATGATTCATTTAAATTAATTAGAATGAATTCTCAATTTGATAAAGAAACTCAAGATTGGCATGATACATCAATTGGTTATTGGGGGGCACAAACTAGCGATATTAAGTTTGATGAAACAACAACCTTATATGAATTAAGTGATGATCAAAAATGGTATAACTATGATGAAGGTCAATCTGAAGATTATGCAGAAGTTACTGCAAAAGCTTATGTTAATACAGATTGGCAACCAATGAGAGAATCATATACTTCAACAATTACTGAAGTAACTGGAGGAAGTGTTACTGCTAGTGCTGATGAAGTTAAATATGGTCAACCAGTAACTTATACTGCAACTCCAGATGAAGGTTATTATGCTGCTTCAATTATAATTAATGAAGAAGAATACAAGGTTGATAATAACAATCAAGTAAAAATTAATATGCCAATAGGTGGAGTTGAAGTTAAAGGTGTATTTAAAGAAGGTGAAAAACCAATTGAAACCGCTACTATCTATTTCATTACTCAACAATGGTGGAGTAAAGATTTTGCAAATACATTTGTTTATCAATTTAAAGAATCTGAAAAATTAGATACACCTGAGTGGGTTTCAACTACTTGGGTTAATGACTTTACAGATGGTACAAAGCTTTGGAAATTTGAATTCTATTTAAATAATGACACATTTACATTTAGTAGAAGAAATGGAACTGGCGATCAAGACTGGGGTGCTCAAACAGTAGATATTAAATATGAAGAAGGTTATAATTGCTATATACTAACAACGACTGAAATGTGGACAGGTAATGGACAATACGCCACAGTAACCAAAGGAAGTTGGGTTTTTGATACAGATGAAAAAACTGGTCATTTTGTTGGAGCATAATTAATACAATAATTTATTAATTTATTTAAAAAGACCTTTTATATTAAAGGTCTTTTTTTATGAAAATATATTAAATAGTACTGGCATTATTAATAATATCAAAGGCTAAAAGGTACTATTTCAAAATATAATGTATGATAAAAAGAATGTTGAGGAACATAAGATACTTGCTGCAATATATGATAATTTAATAAAACAAAATAATTAACGACAAAGATCGATTCATTTTCATATTTTTCACTAATTTCATAATCAATATCATATTTAATTAGTGTTTCAAAATTTACTTCCATACCTGGTGTTCTTACTATAAAAGAACCTTTGCATTCAGAAACTCTTACATTATATAATTCCAAATAACTTCCATATTCATCTTTAGTAAAAGTTAATTCTCTATCAATTTGATGTAAATTATAAAGTGTTTCATTTGGATTTGGAGTTAAATCATCACCTGGTAATGTTGTATATTCATTATTATTTGAACAAGAAGTTAATAATAAACAAATCATTGCTAAAAACAATATTCTCTTCATAAATTAAGACTCCCTTTTTACTAATTTATCAAAACTATAAAAGTATATGGTCGCATCTTCTTTTACTATATGCGAAAAAATATAAGATGAAAAATTAATTAAAATTTTGGAATCATCTATCGTTTCATATTTATCAAAAATAGCTAAATTATAAATGGCATAATCATAATCTATAAAATCAATAGGTACTAATTTCTCTTCCTCTTCTAATAAATTTTCTATTCCGTAGACATTTTCATCATCTTCAGAATATTTAGCTTCTTTAATTTCAATATTTTCTTTTAAATTTCGTATAAATTTATCAGTAAAAGTAATTTTATTATTTATAACTTCTACTCTTTGAAATGTAATTTCATAATAAGTTTCACCACAAGATATTAATGAAAAATTTAGTAACAATAACAAAGATATATTTAATAATTTCTTATTCATATTTAACACCCCTAACAATAAATGAAATATTTATAACTAAAATAACATTAATTTTCATATAAAAAACTCCTCTATATATTTATTCTAAATAAATAGAGTGCTTTGTGTCAAATATTTTTTTAATCTAATAATTGTCAATTTATTTGTGTAAAATAACCATCGTTATTTTCTTCATCATTCCAAGTCCAAGTACCTTTTGTAGTTGAAGCTGGATAAGAACCATTATACCAACATTCACTACCTAAATTGTAACAATTAATTCCAACTTCATAAGCCAAATTACTTGTTTGAGCATTACCATCTTGATTGTCTTCAGTTCTTCTTGAAAATATAAAATAATCAAATTTACTAGTATCAAGTTCAAATTTCCATAGCTTTCTTCCATCAACAAAATTCATTACCCAATTTGTAGAATTACCTGGCCAACTCCCATTATTTGTACTAGAACCAGATTTAAATTCATAAACATATGTATTAGCCGTATCAACATTCCACCACGATTGTGAAATAAAATATATTGTCTTAATAGGATCATCTGGTTTAGCATTCATATTAAATGATAAATCATGATCTGGAACACTAATAAATAATGAACTTGTTAAAGATATTGTAAGTAAACTAAATATAGATATTATAGAAGTTATTAATAATTTATTTGATTTATTAGGCATTATTAACATCCTCCGTATTATCACTTACATATTTATTAAATTCATCATTAAATATATTTTTAAAACTTAAATAATATTTGTTTTGTTTTTTATCTATTACATTATCTTTATTATTATTATTTTCTTCGTCATCTTTTTTATCTTCAGCAATATATAAACCTAAAAAGATAAAAAACAAAACAAAACTAATACCAAATAATCCATAATATGAATTAATATATAAAGTTATTATTCCAATACCAGGAATTTTAGCTACATATTTACCTTTAATATTTTCAAATGGAATTAAACCATCTACAGTATTATTTGCATCACCTTTTGTAACTACATATCCTTTATCATCTTGAATTACTATTTCATATACTCTGTGAGTTACTAATTGATTATTATCGGTAACATATGTAACTATATCATTAACTTTTAGATTATCTATAGAATTTACTTCCATATTAAAAATAAGATCATTTTTATATAATCTATTATTAATACCTTCTAATGATTCTTTATTAGATTCACTAACATATGACATAGAATCAGAAGATATAACACAACTTCTTAAACCAAAACAAGAAAAGTTATATCCACTAGCTCTATCAATTATATTCCATAATGAACTTCCAATAATCAATATTAAAATTATATAAATAAACCATTTATATATATTAAATAAAACTTTCATATATATTACAAAATAATATATTAATTAAATAAACAAATAATTACAAGAAATTCCTAAGGACCGAAGTCCTTAGGAATTACTAAATTAAATATTAATTATGCACCGGTTGTAGTACCAACGTACCAATTGGAAGGATTTTGTTCAGCGTCGACAACACCACCACCCCAATAAATAGTGTCAACATTTGCAGGTGCAATTTGATTTGCGCCATTATGTGAATAAGTACCACCGTTCTTACCTTTAAATTCAGTACCTTCTGGAAGTAAAGTGCTATTACCTTTCCACATCCATTCAAAGCCAGTGGATGAATAAATGTTAGGAACCATTCTATAAGCATCTTCTTCAGCCCAACCATTCATATCACCAACAAGATATGCTGATTGATAATCATCACCGACTTGTGTAAATGAGATATTAATAGTTAATTCACTTTCAGCAACACTTAAGAAGTTAGTTTTTCCATCTTCTGTTAAACCTAATGAAAGAACTGCTTTTGTTCCGCTTGTTCCATCAACAGTTGCATTTAATACACCAGTTAATGATGAATAATCACCTTCAGCAACTGGAGCTAAAGTTAATGTATTAAAGGTAGTTTGATCTTCTCTATTAAAGAAATATGTAGAAGCATTTTCATCTCCTGGAGTTTGTTCATAAGTTAATTTCATTCCACCTTGGAGATATTTAAGTGTATCTTCATTACCACTAACAGTAACTGTTAATCTTCCAGTTACGTATAATTGAGTATAGTTATCACCTAAAGTTGCACCTAACTTATATTCAACTGATAATCATTGATCTGGATTAATAGTTGTATTATTTGTTTCAACTTCTTGTTCTGTAATTGTGTAAGCTACATCTGTGTCTGTTGAAATACCAACTGTAAAACCTACATCATCTGGAGCACTAATATATAAAGCTAATGATGTACAAACAGCAGCAACTGAACCGACAGAAGCAACTAATAAACCTAATAATTTTTTATTCATCTTCATATCCTCCCATTATGCTACAGCTGTAATACCATCTCCGCTAATTGTATAATTAGCTACACCAGCACTATTGTAAGTTAATGATGCATTAAATGTTGCACTTAATTCTTCTTGACCTTCTTCAGGCGCATGACTTAATGACAATCTAAAATATAATGTGATGTCATTTGTAAATTCTGTAACAGAAAAGCTCATTGTTTCATCTAAATTTTCTTTATCTACTGTGAAAAAAATATCTTCAGTTGCTACAGAACCTTTTGTAAAGTCTTCATCTGATACTTCTACCATAAAGCCATCATTTGTAGCTAATGTGAAAGTTAAATCAACTGTACCACTAGTTACACTTGCAGACTTTTGTGGTGCTTTAACTGTTAATGATTTAAATTTAGATTCACCATAAATCATTGTACCTGGATCGGCTTTAAAACCTTCTTCATCATCTCCCCAGTCTAAATAAATAGCTGAATCTAAATTACCAGAAACAGTCTCATTTGCTGCTTTATAAATGAAAGCACTTGAGGTTGCTATACCAGCAAGAGCAAGAACCATACCCGATGCTAGTAGCGTTTTCTTTCTTTTGTTCATATTATTCTCCTCCCGAACAAATAATTTTTATATTTAATAACTTAACATCTAATTATCATTAGAAATGTATAATTAGATATAAAGTATATAAATAACTAAACAATTAAATGCCTGCAATTTTATTCCAGTAAGCTTCATCATATACTCCTGGAGTTACTGTTGCTTTTTCATTTTCACTCATCCATTTAGGATCATTATCTAATTCATATAAATCATATTGTGGATCGTAAGTTATATCTACAGTTTGAGCACCATAATTATAATCCCCACCATTTTCATCTTTACCATTAAAATCATCAGTTTCTTTATCAAAGTTTGGACTAACTCTTACAAATATCAAACTATCATATAATGAAGTATCAAAATCAAAGTATCTTAAATTACAACCTTTTTCATTTGGTTTTGTCTCATCTGCAATATATTCTCCATCCCATACTAAATGAGTCATTTTAATTCCAGGCCATACATTATTTATAGAATCATCTTGTGAATTCCATACATAAACATATGTTTCTGCTCCATCAAGATGCCACCAATATTTATCAACAAAATAAATTCTTTCTATAATCTCACTTGTTGTGGTACTAGAAGTTGTATCTGTATTTGTTGTAGTATCAGTTGTAGGATTTGTAGTTGTTGTAGATTGAGTGGTTTGATTTCCAATATCACTATAATCTCCAGTATAATTCCAAGTTGCATGATACATCTTTATACCTTCAATTACACTTGTCGTATAAGATATTGTTTCATCTTCATCATTAATATAAGCCCAACCGGCAAATTCATTATCTTTAACACTTGAGGTTATTTCATCTTTTTCAGGTAGTGCTTCTCCTACACTTAGTGTTAATAATAATCCATTTTCAACATAATAATCTTCTAAATTATTGCCCTTAGCTCCATTATATAAACCATTTGGAGTTAAGTTTAATATAACTTGATTTTCTTCAAGCATTTGAACTAATTGATTATTTTTTAATTCTTGTTTAATTGAATTATCACTATTAGTATTACCACAAGATGTTAATACTAATAAAGAACTTAAAACTAATACTAACTTTTTCATATATATCTTTACTCCTTAACAACAACTAAACCATATTGATTAAGTGAAGTATCACTTGCATTATATTTAAATACTACTTCCGCATCTCCAATATCATAATCAACACTACTATTTCCAATATTAACCCATACTTTGTAAGTTTTTTGATAACTTTCGCTAGGATTAATTACATAATGATAACAATTTTGAAGGGCTGCATCATATTTATATGCAACCATATCACCATTACTTGGAAAATCACTTGATCCTTTAATTTCACAAATTGCTTTGTAGAAATTAAACATTGAATCTTGATCTTCTTTTTGAAGATCAAGATTATCTAATTGCATATTATATTCATCATATTTAATATCATAACCACCTGCAAAACTATAATTTGGTCTTTCATCAACATTAGCCCATTTAAATGCTTGTCTATAATATCTATCTATATTATTTGTATTTCCAGCAATATCTGGAACATCTTCCGTTGTATTTGAAGACATACCAAGTTCATCACCATAATAAATAAAGCTAACTCCAGGTTGTAAGATTGTTAAAGCTGCATATAATTTGGCTTTATTTAATTGAATAGTATTTCCAGTTATTTTTATATTTTCTTCAACACCAGTTTCACTAGTCTTTTTAGCATTTACATGGTTTATAGCTCTTAATAAGTCATGATTTGATGTAAATGAGGCATTAATATAATCACTTCGATAACTTCTAAATATATCATCTTTATTATTTACTTTATCTACTAAAGTATTTGCGCCCATTCCAGAAATTCCTGCAAATAAGTTATTTGCTAAATCATAATAATTACAAAAATCTAATTGTGAATCTAAAGATTGATAATATGGAGCAACTCTTTGATCCCAACCATCTAAGTTTTCAGCAGTTAAGAAACAATCTGGGTATTGTGCTTTTAATTTAATTGAAAATTCTTTCCAGAAATTAATATTTTTAGTTTTATTTGTTGAATAATCATATTCTGTTGTAACAAAATCATTCATTTCTTCATCAAAATAAGTTCTTGTTCCAACATCTTCTTCTATTTCATCACTTGCTTTTGGATCAACTTCATCTTTCATATAAATATGTTTAACAGCATCAAGTCTAAAGCCATCCACTCCCATTCCAAGATAATGAAGTGCCATATCAATTACAAAATCTCTAGTTACTTGATTATCATAATTTAATTCAGCCATATCACTTGCAAATTTTGCAAAATAGTAATAATTTGATTCTCCATCTTGATACCAATCACTAGATTCTTCTACTTTTACTCCATTTACAACATCACCTTTAAATTTAAAATGAAATAAATCTCGATAATTAAATTCGTTTCCAAATTTATCAACACCTTTTTCACCTCTTTGAGCTTTTTTAAACCAAACAGATGAGGTTGATGTGTGGTTGATAACTAAATCCATTAAAACTTTGATACCTTTTTGATGAGCTTTATAAATTAATTCTTTAAAGTCATCCATAGTACCAAATTTTTCATCTACTTCATAATAATCAACTGTATCATAACCATGATACGAATTACATTTTAAAAATGGAGATAACCATAAAGTATCAACATTTAATTCTTTTAAATAATCAAGTTTATTAATAACGCCTCTTAAATCACCATATCCATCATTATTAGAATCACAAAATGATGGAACAAATATTTGATAGCCAACTTTTGCACTTGTTTTAAATTTTTGACTAGTAATTGGATTTGGATAACTAGAAGAACTTGAATCTAAATTACTTTCACTTCTATATTTACCAGTTGTATCATTTGCAATTGGATTTTCATAAACTTCTTCATTGTAATAATATCTTGGAAATGTAACACTTCCTTGAACTAAAAATACATGAATTGAACCATTATCTCTAAAAGATGTTTGAACATCTTCTAAAAATGAATCTGCTCCTCCATCACTAGTCCAGTGAGTTCCACCACCCATTGAATCAAGTTGAACAATTAAATAACCAATTCTATTAACATCAGCATAACTAATATCTGTCCCAGCTTTTCCAGACTTATATATTTTAGTTAAATCAATATCAATCATGGCTCCAGCTTGATCAACTGGCTCACCTGAGTCTCCAATACTATCAACCCAACCAGCACCACCAAGATTAGATATAGTTGAGGGAAGAGAATTTGCAAAAAGTACACCATCTTTTGCAATTGGCCACATCCATAAACCATATTGATTATAATCTTCAATAGTTGCTCCTGGTCTTAAATAATGGATATATAAGTGATTTGCTTCACTATAACTATCGGCATATTCATCATAATTTTCAATTGGACCTGGAGGTATAGTTAATGTTGTATTAGTTGTAGTTGTTGTTATAGTTGTAGTTGTTGTTGTTTGATTACTTGTAGTAGTGGATGATTCACCTTGACTTGTTGGTCCACAAGAAGATAGTAATAATACAAATAAAGTTGATAGTAATAATAATTTATTCTTTTTCATAATTTAACCTCAAATTAAATAAGTAAGTAATTAGTTATTATTCTTATATATAACTAATTGATACATATCTTGTAATTCATAATAATCAACACCATTTTCACTATGGAAGACTGGAGATGTAGATGAATTATTAAATATTAAACTTAAATTTGGATCGCTAAAGCTACTTCCTTGATGTCTTGAATTACTTGTAAACCATGAACCATTATGTCTTCCATTTAATAAGATTACATAAGTTTCATTATCTTTACCTCTTCTATATCCAGCAAGTCTTGTAGTATTTGCAGTATTATCCCAAACTTCAATATCATCAGTAGAATCAATATTATTTGGATATGGAATCATATATAATTCTTTTCTTAAATTAACTAAGTCTTTATACATATTAAAGTAATCTAAGAATTTAACTTTTCTATCATATTGATAAGCATTTGTTTCATCACTACTAGAATATGAATTATGAGAAATTTTTTCTCCATACATTTCTTTATAAGTTGATTCAAGTGCTGAATCATCGTATTCAACTTTACTTCTAAATAATTCTTCTCCACCATTAATAAAGGCAACACCATTTGACATTAATATAAAGCCATTTACAGCAACACTTGCTCTTGCAACTTCAAATTCATCAGGTTTGGTTGTTCCTCCATCTGGAGATAAAGTCCAATTAAGTTGATCAAATAATGTAAAGTTATCATGACATGATGCATAATTAATTGTTTGTCTTGGATTTGCACCTGAATTAGTTGAACCTTTAAACATATTAGCCATTTGATTTAATATATCAGTTGTCATATCAGATTCACCTTTTGAAATAAATCCATAACCAGGAGTATTATCACCTTTTAAGGCGTTTCTTCCTTCATCATTAAATCCACCAACTTGACCTCTTGTACCGTTATATCCATCCCAAAACATAGAATAAACTTGTGGTTTTAAGGCGTATTCGGTATTATCCCAAACTCCATCTGCTCTCCAAGGTTCTCCATAAATTACAATATCTGGATCAACTTCATATAAAGCTTGTTTTACTTTAATCATGGTATTTACATCAAGTAATCCCATTAAGTCAAATCTAAATCCTTTTATCTTATATGTTGATGCCCAGAAAGTAACACTATCTACAATAAATTTAGATGCCATTGGTCTTTGAGAATTAAATTCATTACCACATGCGGCTCCATCTAAATAATTAAGTTCATCATCAACTCTAAAATAATAATATGGAACAATTAAACTAAAATTACTTAAAGCTACCTTAGATACGTGATTATAAACAACATCCATTATAATTCTTGTATGATTTTTATTATTTGCATAATGAGTAACAAGTTGTTTAAATTCTTTAATTCTAGCAAATCCATCTTTTGGATTTGAAGAATAACTTCCTTCTAATACATTATAATTAAGTGGATTATAACCCCAGTTATAAGCACTATTTATTTCATAATTATCTTGATCAAAAAATGGAAGAATTTGAATAGCATTAACGCCTAATTCTTCTAAGTGATCTGCTCCAGTTTTAACAGTGACACCAGATTCAGTATCAGTATATTTAGTTCCTGATTTTGCAAATCCTAAAAATGTTCCCTTTAATGCTTGATCTTCTTCTCTACTTGACCAAGTTTCATCCATTGTTAAATCTCTAATATGATTTTCTGAAATTATTAAATCTTGACTTGAAATAATATCATAGCCTTCAACTCCATCCCAAACTTGTGGAACCTTATCAAATTCTTCATCCTTTAATTCATCACTTTCAAAATCAACTACCATTCCTCTAACACCATTTAATCCAGCTGATTTTGCATATGGATCAACTACTTTATTATTACCCATACTTCCAATTACTGTATATGTATAATAAACACCATTTAAGTCTTCATCTACAGTATATTGCCATACTCCGGTGTTAGTTAATTCCATATTATAAGTAATATATGGATCATCATATTCACTTTTTTGAATAGTTGTTAAATTTTCATCCTCAAATGAAGAATCATTTCCATATTTATATAAACTTAATCTAACTAAAGATGCAGTTGGGGCCCATAATTTAAATGTTGTACTTTCTTTATCACTAGCTACTACAGCACCTAAATCATCTCCGTTATAAACTAAAGATGAAAATTCTTCACTATCATATAAACTTTGATATGTTACAGTCGATATTTTTGTTTTAAATTGATCGCTATGAAAACTACTTCTAACTTCATATGTATAATTAAATTTAAAGCCTTCAATTGGAATATTAATTTCTGTTATATTTTCTTCTTGTGTATATGTTTCATCAAATATTTTATATTTAGTTCTTAAAATATTTTGTTGATTTTCAGGTAGTGCATAATAAGTTGAATCATAACGATAAACTCTAACTCGTTTAATAGCGTTTGTTCCAACTAAATGAAGTTTTTTAAAATCATCAATTACTTCATTTACACTCATTTTATCGCCAAGAGCATCTTTTTTATTATCAAATATATCTAAACTACCGGAGGTTCCACTAACAGCAAATAATTCTAGTGTTGATACTCCATCAACTAAATATGGTTTATAATCTTCATACATTATTGGAGTATCAGTTGTTTTCCCATTCCAAGTTCCAGCTTCTTTAATTAAGAAATAAAAACCTTTATCAGCTACACCTTCTCCAAATAATTCATCTGGATTAAATGTATAATACATTCCAAAATCATCAACACCAGTTTTTCAATTTCTTTGTCAAGTTCAACAGTATCAGTCCATAACCAATATCTTAAATTATCATATGAATTAGATTCATTATGAAATCTAATAGTAACATTAACTGGAGGAATATCAGTATAATCTCGATTAATTACTTCATCCCCACCATCTGATGTAGTATTTGTAACACCACTTGTTGTATTAGTAACCGACGTATCTAAATATGAAGTGGTATTTGAAGAATTATTATCACCAGTTGTTGTATTATCACATGAGGTAATACTAGTAATTATTAGCGTTAATAAACCACACGCTTTTATTATTTTATTTTTCATAATAAAATGAAAGCCCTTTCATAGCAATAATATACTAACACTTTTTAAAACTTTTAGTTAGGATTTTTTATATTATAAGAACAATAAATAATAAAAAGCACGGTATTATAAAGGTTAGCAAATTATTTTCTAACTTCGCTTAAACTTTTTTTATATGCTAATCTTAAATATTTTTCATCAAAATCAAAATCTTGATAACCTTTTAAACATGTATTTAAATAAGTTTGACTTGGAGGCATTATTTTTCTTGTATTTTCATTCATTATATAAATAATACCGGTTATTTTCTCATCATTAAAATCAATACTTAATTCTTCTTTTCTATAAAAATGAGGATAGCCTTCATATACATCTAAATTTAGTTCATCATCACTAGATATTTTAAAAATACCTAGCGGAACTTCACTATTTTTATTTTCTTTAATTGTTAAATAATATCTAAATTCTAATTCATATCCTTTTAAAATTACTGATCCAACTTTAATTACATCTTTACAGCGGTGTTTAATTTGTTCAAGGTTTAAATTAGATCCATAAGCAAAATAATATTTAGACATTATTATTTAACCTCTAATGAATCATAAAATTCTGTAATTTCTTTTAAAAATTCAGGTATTTTAATTTTTTGAGGACATTTTGTTTCACATAAATGACAATTAATACAACTACTTGCTCTATCATCAGTTAAAATTGTGTATTGTTTATAAAACATTTTTATATCTTTATTAAAATTATATAAATTATATAAGAAGAAATTTAATGGAATATTGACTCCATTTGGACATGGCATACAATATTGACATTTTGTACATGGTATTTTAAAGTTTTTAAGCATTAAATGTTTTATATCTTTTATAGTTACTTTTTCATATGTATTAAGTGGAGTTAAATGATTAAAAATTTCAATATTTTCTTTAACTTGATCAATTGTAGACATTCCACTTAAAATAACTTTACAATTTTGATGAGCGGCAAGCCATCTAAAAGAATAACTAGCAACTGGAGCAAATGGATTAATTCGTTTAAACATATCTTCTAAATGTTTTGGAAGATTTGCAAGAGTCCCGCCTTTTAAAGGTTCCATAATAATTAATGGAACATTTAATTTTTCTGCTATTGAATATCCTTTATTTCCAGCTTGAATATCTTCATCTAAATAATTGTATTGAATTTGAGCAAAATCCCATTCATAATTAACAATTATTTTTTCAAATACTTCGTATTCATCATGAAATGAAAAACCAATATTTCTTATTTTTCCTTTTTGTTTTAAAGTTGTTAAGTATTCAAAAATATTTAAATTAGCAAGTGTCTCAAATCTTTCTTTGTTCATGGCGTGAATTAAATAAAAATCTATATAATCAACTTGTAATCTTTTAAATTGTTCATCAATAATTCTTTTTACATCATCAAGTGTTTTTACATCCCAAATAGGAAGTTTTGTTGCAATATATAATTTACTTCGATCATATTTTTTAATATATCTTCCAACAAATTCTTCACTTTTTCCACTCATATATGGAACGGCAGTATCTAAATAATTAACTCCATGTTGTATTGCATAATCTAGCATTTCCTCAGTCTTTTTTTCATCAACACTAACACCATCTTCTAGTGTTGGAAATCTCATACATCCAAATCCAAGTAATGATATTTTACAATTATTAATTTCTCGATATTCCATAATTAAAACCTCTAATTAATTTTAATATAAATAAAATAATCTTTAAATGTAATATTTAATAAATACACATCGTTGATCAAACTTTTAATTAAATTTAGTTAAATATTTAAAAAAATAATTAGTTTTCATTATTAATGTAATAATACATAACCGCAAAACTTTAAAAAATTAATTTTTTGCGGTTAGTTAAGTCTATTTGAATAACTTTAAAATATTTAATTAATTTTAAAATAATTGCATCTAATTAATAGATGTTAATGGATATGTAATAACTAAAGTAATTTTATCAACTGGATTTGTTGGACTTCCATCATTAGCTTTACATGAAATGCTACATATAAAATAACGATTATCTTGAGTTATTACACCTTTTTTCTCTTGAATTAAAAAAGCACCTTTTCTAGCAGCTCCTGCTGGTTCTTTTGGAATACTGACTAAATTTGCAGCATCAGTTGAAAATAAAACTGATTCATTTGTTGGAACTTTTTTTGGATCATTTTCATTAATTTCAACATTAAAGAAGTATTGCATATAATAAGTATCAGTATTTTGGTCATATAAATCAGGATTAAATTCTAAATTTAATACTTTTTGCCCATCTTCTTGAGTTTTTATTTTGTTACCAGACATATCAAGTATTTCAACTGTTTCAATATAAACAACTGGAGAAATATTTTGAGGTTGTACACCAAAAAAGGCAACAATAATGACACCGAGTAAACATATTAATCCAATAATTAACATAACTGACTTCTTCATATTAATCACCTTCTTTATAGATTAGTTTAATTTTATAATAATAAATCCAAATACTTGCAGAGAGATAAATTAAACCAATAACAAATAATTTAATATAATGAGCAAATAATGGTTGTTGCCCACTATTAGTTAAGAATAAATAAAACAATAAACATATAACAATTGATAACAAGAAAGCTAAAAATGTCGAATTTCGTGTAGCTTTACTTGTTGTTCCAGTATTATTAAATAAACTTGAAATACTAGAAAAATCAACTTGTGCACTATATAACATATGGCCAATGTAAAGTAAAATTACTCCAAGAGTTAAAAACAAACTGCTAATTATATCATTTAAAAAGAAGTTATTAAAAATAATACTAGAAACTAATATTGATAAACTTCCAATAATCATTGGAATTATTAATTTACTAGTTAACATAAAATATCCTTTATTTGGATATGTTTTATTTAATTTAAAAGCTTCACCTTCTTTTGAATATGCAGTTGCAATTATTGTATTAGTATTTAGTGCAATTAATAAAATAATTGCTAAAACAATAACTTGACTATACATAAATCCTCTTGTATTTACACCCATTGCTCCAAATACTTTTGAAATTAATAAAATTATTATTGGAAGGGTAATAAAACTAGCAAGTATTGAAAGAATAATTGAATCTCCATCTTTAAATAACAATAATTCTTTTTTAATTTGAGAGATATAAAAGTTATGTTTTTTATTAACTTTTATCCGATTTGATTCTTTACTTTCAACTTCAAATCCACTTGATGTTAGTTTAAAGTATATTGGATTTATTATAAATAAAGCTAGTGTAAAGAATAATAAGATAGCTAATATTAAGAAAATAAATGTATATAATCCTTCAAAAGAGAATATTAAATAAGAAAATCCATCTAATTTTCCAAGAGTAAACATACTTAAATAATATAACCCCGCAAAATAATCACTAAATCCTTTTAAGAAGGCTTGAATTGAATTAAAGTATGGCCCCCAATTTGTAAATATATCAATATTTTCTGGAATTAATAAAACAACATAAACTCCAAGAGATATTATTGTTATATAAAAGATTACATATAATATTGTTTTTAATAAAGAGAATCTTTTTAAAAACATCATTATATAATAAGTTGGAATTGAAAATAAACTTGCTAATAATACTTCAAATAAAGTAATAAAAATAAATGCTACAAATATATAAAAATACATCACAACTGGAGCATTCATAACTATCATATAACCAATTAATAATGGAATTTGAATTGTGATATTTCTTATATATTCATTAATAAAATAGACTAATAATCTTGCAAAAAATATCGTACTTCCATTACATGGATATGTAATCATTATTTGATTATCTTTTGATAAATACAACGCTTTTGTTAAATTAATTAGTAAAGAAAAGAAACCAAAAATTAATAAAAATGACATTATTAAACTAGGAACTGTTAATGGAATATATTTTAAAACAGAAAAAATATTAAGCATAACTGCCACTTGATAAAATACATTTGAAACCGCACACAAAACAATAAATAAAATAGCTAATGAAATAATTTTAACAAGTGATTGTTTTTTGTTAGCTTTAAAAGAAATTTTCATTTTATCCTTTAATAACATTGAGGTTAAAATGAATAATTTTTTAAAGCTTATTCCATAATTTAGTACAAAATCACTAGTTTTATTACTGTTTACTTTCTGCATTAATTAGCTCCCTTACTTCTTCTTGGCTATCCGCAGTTTTTTCAATAAATAACTCTTCTAAATCAACTTTATTTTTCTTTAAGTTAACTAAAGTGTCTCGATATATAAATTCACCTTTTTTAATAATAATAACTTCATCACATAAATTTTTAACAACATCAATTAAGTGTGATGAGAAAAAGACAATATTACCTTTTTTAGCGTGATCTTTCATAACTTCTTTAATTTGGAAAATAGAAATTGGATCAACCCCAGTCATAGGTTCATCTAAAATCCAAATTTTTGGATCATGAATTAATGCAGCTATTATTGTTGTTTTTTGTTTCATACCGTGAGAATAAGTTTTAATTTGTTTATCAAATTTATCTTTAAGTTCAAGTTTATCTAGTAAATTATTTAATCTTTCATCACGGTCTTTTTTACTAACATTATATAAGTCTGCAATATAATTAATATATTCTCGGCCAGTTAATGATTCATATAAAGCATAATGATCTGGAACAAATCCAATTAATGATTTAGCTTCAACTTCTTGGAATTTATTATCATATCCACAAATTTTAATACTTCCACCATCGAAGGTATGCATTCCAACAATTGATTTAATAATTGTTGATTTTCCAGCACCATTTTTACCTAAGAATCCATAGATTTTTCCTCCATCAAGATGGAGTGAAAAATCATTTATTGTATAGAATTTATTATTTCCGTATTTCTTTTTTAAATGTTCGATATCTAAAGATATAACTAAATTATTATAATCAATGCTTGAATTGTTTTTGTTTTTATCTTTTTTCATATCTATACCTTCTTTCTTTTGAGAATTAATAAATTCATAATACGTTTTGTTATATACAATATTTTTTTCATGAAGTAACACCAAACCATCAACAATTTTAAATAATAATTCATAGATATACCACATAAATAAGGCTAGAATTACATAAACTAAATAAAATGTTAATAAATAATATGGCCTAAAGATAATTTCTTTATCACTAGTATTTATAATTATTGATATATCAAAAATATCCTCTGCCAAAGTACCTAATTTAGATACAATGAAATCATCATTTAGGAAGAAGAAATTTGTATCAAAGAAAGCATTTATAATAACGCATAAAATAAAATATAATAAAAATCCGACCATTGAATAAAAGAAATATTTCATTTTAGGTCGTTCATATACTCCTAGAAGCACGATTAAAATTGGCATAAAGAATGCATATAAGTGATTTATATAAAATTCACTGACTTCCATTGAAAAAATACCAAGAGATTCTGAATAATTTGGCATTAATAAAGCCAAAAATGCCCCGATAACATTAATAAACATTGTAAAGTAAAATACTTGATGTGATTTAAATATTAATGTTAATGGAATGATATACATTGCAGTATTACATAAATGCAGTGGTAAACCAGAAACACTACTCCAAGTATTATCATATCTTCTAAATCCAATGTAGCAGAAAAAGACTGCTAAAGATATAAATAATAGAAATGCTCTTCTATGTTTTATATCATAACGATACAAAATAACAAAATATATAATTGGTAAAATAAATGAAATATAAACTAATAATCGATGAGTAAAGTTTAAATCAAGTGGTAATTCTAAAAAATATAAAGAACTTGGAAATATTGTTTTTGGAGTATAAGCATTAATTCCAGTTATTAAAATTAAAAAGATAGTTATAAAAAATGTATATAAAAATGATTTATTAAAATCCCATTTAAAAGATTTAAACCATGTATAAACTAAATAACTTAATAATATTCCATATTCAAATCCAAGTAAAATAACTCGAAATCCATATGGATCATAATTATTATTTGCTAAATCATATATATTTCCAATTATTCCTTCAACCATATAAGGCATAATAAAAGTTGAGATAATAATAAGAGGTGTAACTATATATTTAATGATTTTATTAAATAATTCTGAATTTATAAACTCATTTATGATAACTAAAATAATACATGCGATATACCACTGATTAAAAAACACTGCAAATCCTGTTTCAATTGAGTTCATAAAGGTTGAATCAAAATTATTTACATATCTAAAATAATCTTGTCCACCAATTACTCTAGCTAGTAAAAATAAACCTAAAATTACAACTAAAACTTTTCTAATAAAAGCAATTTTGTTCTTTTTAAAAACAAAATATGCTTTTATTTTATTAATTAATCGATATTTGGATTCTTTAAAATTAGGATTTGAGTCTTTTAAAAAATAATCTAAACATAAAAAACTAGCTAAATAAATTATAAAAATAATAAAACTAGCTAAATAAAAAAATCTCATTGCTCCATATAAAGAAGTAAGTAAAATTAAAGATATAAGTATAATAAAGCTTGAAATACTTATAAATAAAACTTCTTTTGTTAAATACTTCTTTATATTTGCAATAAGATTCATTTTTTTTAATAAATTTAATTAAGTTTAAATAAATTAATAAATAATTTTTTAAATTAATAGTTATTACTCATCTAATAATTCGACAATTAACCCATAAGAATTAGTGCCAGTAAAGTTAGCATAACCAGTAATTAAATCATTAACACCAGCTCTTGAAGTCGCTTCACTTTCCATTGATACAGCATTAATATCAAAATAAATTGTTAAATATTTAGAATCTTTAAAATCACTATAATTTTTAAGATCATCAACTGGAGTTATTATACTATCTAAAATGCTAGCATATTCTGGATATTCTTGTTTAATTGCTCCACTAATTAAATTAACAACTGGAGAAAGTGTCATTTGAGTATCAGCTGGTGCTAAAGCTAAATATAAATCACTTGTACCATGAGTTTTAAATATAATACCTTCAGTCATTAATTTTGAAAAATATAATGCCCCATATTCAGTGTTGTATAAATCTTGAGCAAATCCTAACATTGTCATTGGATCTGATGGATTTACACTCTTATAATCACTATCAACTTTATCTTTATCACCGATTGTATCAATTGAAATATCTTCTCCAATATTAATTTGAGCAACCATACCACTACCAAGTGGTTTGGCTGATTCCATATTCGAATTCATATTTAATGCAATTGCATTAAATAATTCATAATCACCTTCAGCTTTTGTAAATGTTTTTCCATATTTTTTAAATCCAGGATTAATTAAACTCTTTAATAATGCAATTGCACTTTGTGCGCCGTAAATTTGGAACCATCCGCCTTGACCTGTTACATAATTATCAAGAATTGTAGTTTCATCAATGTTAATAATAGTTCCTTTAATTTTACTTGAATCAGTTCCATACCAATCTTTATTATTACTATCTCCGTATGGATTTGCTTGATTAAGAAATAAGAAACCACCACTATTTGATAAAATTGAATGTTCAACTTCAGTTTTTGTTTCAGAAAAATTAAATAACATTGTTGAGAAACAATCAAACATCTTAGAATCTTTAATACTTGTTGTTGGTTGATATCCATTTTCTCCAAGAGAATTTTTATCACCAGGACCATCATTAACATTAATTGTAAAGAAATTATTTACAACAGTATTATTAAATAATAAGTTATTTTTAAATTTAGTTAATAATAAACCACCTTCAAGTAATCCTGTTTCTTCATTTCTTTGATCTGTTTCTAAAACACCTTGATTACCCGTAATTGATATATCAAAGAATCTAAATTGATAATTACAATTTTCTGGACTTATTACAGGATTTCCAAATAATGTCGTATGAGAATTAATAGCTGTTGCACTTGAATCTGGTAGAGTTGGTGCACTATAATTTTTTGTTTCTGTTAATATATATGGAAATGTTTCACCAAGTGCAATATGGTTGTAATTTCCATAAATTGTACAATTTCCAGTAGCTAAAGTTGGAGTGTGAGCATAAACCCATTGCCAATCTTTTAGAGTATTATTTAATTCTTTTGGTAAACTTACATAATTTTCAGATTTGTATATTAATCTTTCAGGTAAATCTTCTAATTCAATTGAAATATCATTAAATAATACAAAATTTTCAAATGAAAATTTTGCGTCTTCTAAAGAATTATTATTTAATACTTCTTTTTTCATACTAAGAGTATTTTCATCATTATAATAATTATCAATTAATATTAATTCTTTAGCATCAGTTATGTTATAACCATCAACAATTGTTATATTATATCTTAATTCAGGGAAACTATCTTCATCACTTGAATTAGTATATTTTAAAACTAAAGTAACGTCTCTTGTTAAGCTAGTATCTAATTCATCTTTAAATTTAATACTTAAACTTGGTTTTAAATTATCAATGGCATCTTGAGCAAAATAATCAGTTAGATTTAATTGTTTTGGAGTAGTATCTTGAGATTCAAGAGATATTTCAACTCCATCTGGTAATTCACTAAGTGTAGATACACTACCAGTAGATGGAATAATGCAGTTTATAGTTGGTAATAAATTAACAGCATTATAATTTCCAATATAAAACTTACCTTCATTAGATATAAATGATGATGTTCCATCATTTTCAAAGGAAGCATTTTCTTTTTTAGATAAATAATTAGCGTAATTTATGTTATAAGTCCAGTTTGTTGGAATTGCTTCATCAGTATTTGTTTTTTCTTTTACACTATATTTAATTGAATCTGTTAAAGTTGTTTCTACATTATCTAACGTATATGTATAACTAACTTCAAAATCAAATTCACCAACACTTTCAGTAGAAATAGGTTTTGTTATTTTAATTGAATTTTTATTATCTCTATACAATAAATTTTGAGTTGTATTATCTGATTTATTTAAAGTAATTAATAAATCATAATAATACACATCAGTTATTTCTTGTCCGAGGGTATAGCTAGTATTTATACTACTTTCATCAATTTTAATACTATTAACTTCGACACTTGTATTATCACATCCAACTAATAAAGCAGATAATAATACAACACTGCTTGTTAAAGTTAGTAATTTTTTCATATAAAAGCCTCCTTTAATAAAATAATGGCTAAAATTATTTTATCATAAGTAAATAAAAAAGGAAGTTTTTCAACTTCCTTTTAACTAATATATTAAATAATTATTTTAATTATTTAATGCTAAATTCTGAAATATAAGTGAATTGGAATCCATAATGATAACCAACATAAGTTGTACAAGAGAATGTATCTCCAGCTTTTAAACCAGAAATTAAATCCATATCAGAATATCTTGAATCAAGATAAAGTGTATATTGGATTGAACCTGTTCCAACTTTAAATGTAATAGTTGTGTTATCAAAATCTGCAACACTTACATTTGTGACAACTGCGTCATCAATTTTAACCATCCTATTTTGATCAGCATTTGTTAAAGTATAATCTGGATTAGCTGCATTAATTTCAAGAATTACTGGTTTTTCTAAATGAGAATCATCAGTAATAACTTTAATTGAGCTTACTTCTCCTTCATATAAACCATTATAATTTGCAACTGTACCTGTAACTTCAACAATTGTTTCACCAACTACTAAGTTTAATCCATTTAATTGTGAACCAGTGAGTCTATATAATTGATAACCAAATTCACCATCAGCGATGTATGAAGCATTGTAGTTGCCATATTGAGTTGAATATAAGCAGCTTCCCATCCAATAGCCTCTAGTTGTAAATGTAGAGTCATTTGACATTTGAGTAACTTCTTCTATTTTATCAAAAGGAATAATTTCACCTTCGATAACATTTATTGTTAATTCTGCTGTTACTGTAGCAACAACTTTAGAAGTAACTTTAATTGTAGTTGTTCCAACCTTAAGACCACTAACTAAACCGTTTTGATCAACTGTTGCAACAGATGTATCGCTACTTTCCCAAGTAACACTTCTATCTGCATTTGAAGGAGCAACGTTTGCTGTAAGTTGTAATGTATCGCCAACTACAACACTAGTTTGTCCAGTGATTTCAATACCAGTTGGAGTAGCTGTATTTGCATCTTCTGCTTTTGTAACAATGATTAAGTTTCTTGAAATATTACCATCATTTACAGCATAACCAATCATATATCCTTCAATATTAAATTGTCTACCATCATTTGCAGAATCAAATCCATACATTGATTCAGGATATGCAATTCTTCCTTCAGTTGTAGCACCAGGAACTGTAAAGAATGGATAATTACCACTCATTTTTAATGTGATGTTTTCAAGTCTTACTTTTGAGTTTCCATAAGTTCTATCTGAACTATATGCATCAAATTCAGTTGCTGTCCAAGTAGTGACAGTTTCATTAATTGTTGGTTTAGTTCCTGTTGCTTCTTCTATTTTTGCACCTTCAACAAATTGTGGAAGATCATTATAAACATCTAAAGTACCGGAAACATTAATAAAGTCGCCAACATCCCAATTTGCAGCATCTTCATAAACAAATAGTAAAATTGAAGCAGTACCATCGTTAATTAATAAACTTCTTTGGTTTTTAGCAACAATAATACCTTGAGTTTGTGCAGATGCGCCTTTACCCATTTCACAAACTTCTGCAATTGTTGAGTATTGAACTTCTGGTCTTTCTTGATCGATACTACCAGTAATTTGTTTTGTACCTTGATAGTCAGATCTAATTGCTAACATTGTGAATTTATCACCAACTTTTAATGCTGGAGTATTATCAACAATAAAGTTTTTAGCATTTGTAAATGAGAAGTGACTATTGTAATATCTAAATGAATCATCAACATATCTATTTAATCCATAGACCATGATTTCATTACCAGAATCATCTGTAACAATCATATTTCCATAATTGGATGGTTCAGTTACGATAGTTCCTTTATTATCAGAATATCCTTTAACTGTAACATCAATTCTATATAAATCTGAATTCATAGCATCGCCAGTTAAAGCAATAACATCGGCTAATGTTGAATCTTTTGGATCTGGTTGTTCAACAATTTGAACTGTTGTTTCATCAGAAATTTCTGGTTTTGTAGCAGATGTAACTTTATATGTAACACTACCTACTGCTTTACCAGTTAATGTTTTACCTTCTAAAGTTGCATATTCTTGGCCACTTACTAATTCAAAGTTTCCATATCTTCCAACTTGTGTATCACCATTAGAATCTTTGAATGTTAAATCATAAGAAGAGCCAACACCAAGATTTGTTAAATTACTTGTATCTTCAATACTTGTAACTTCATCTCTTTCTTCGACTTCAATACTTACACAGTAACCATTGAATTCTTTTGTTGAATTATAATCTAATCTAAAACCAATCATTGTTAACTTGTTATTTAAATATAAGTTATCAATTTGTAATGCAGTTTGGTCATTTCTAAATGTATATTTTCCAGTTGCTTCATCAAATTGAAGAGACGATTCGTTTTTACTTAAACCATATACTAAAATTTCATCTTCTGTTACTAAATCTTTTAAATAGAAGTTTCCATATGATCCAGGGCCTTCGCTATCATCATATTGCCATCTTGAGATAATACCAGTTACTTGATAGAGTTGAGCAGCATTTGCTGGAGCATCAACTAATTCACTAACAGTAACTGTTTTCATTGATCTTTCACTGACAGTAACAGTTAATGTATCTGTTTTACCTAATAATTCTGCAGTAACTGTAGTTGTTCCAACACCAACAGCATGAATTCTATTTCCAATTGTTGTGACAATTGAAGTATCACCAGAAGTTAGCATTGTATCATATGTATCAATGCTTGATGGAACTGCAGTATATTCAAGTGTTAAATCTGCATCTCCTACTGACCAACCAGCTGACATTTGAGCAAGAAGTTCATCTTTGTTAGAGATTGTTAAACTTTCAAGTTCGGCTACTGTTGTTGTAGTTGTTGTAGTTGTTGTAGTAGTCGTGGTTGTAGTTGTGTTTGTTGTTGTAGGATTTGTAGTTGTTGTATCCGTTGTTGTAGTTGTGTTTGTTGTAGTAGTTCCAGATGTAGTATCTGTAGGACCACAAGCACTTAACACAAGCAATAACGCAGGAATAAGGATTAACTTTTTCTTAAACATTATAAAACTCCTCCGTTTTTCCTTTATTAATATTTTAAAGTTTTAAAATATAATTTTAAATCAATAAATACTTTATTTTTAAAACAAGAATAAAAGATATTAATTACTAAATTTTAGTGATATAATATTAATCACTTATTTATTTTATAGTCATTTAATTCTTCTTTTATTATTGATTTTAGTTTATCAATTTTTTCTTGTTTTAATTGTTGAGATTTTTTTAGTTTGATATTTGTAGTAGTTTTAAATATTTTCAAACATGCATTATATAATAAGATTACAATATAGTTAGAAATAAAAATCTCAACAATTGTAGCAATTATTTGAGTTGCTAGTAATACTAAAACATCAACATCATATGTAAATAGTTTTATTAATATTCCAATAACTAATTGAACTATAAATAAAACAATGAAGTTAATTATTGATATGTTATTTAATAGAACTAGGTTTTCTTTATTAGTTTTAAATTTTTTGTATAAGAAGAAATATATTAAAAAATATAATATAGTAAATAAAAAAGTAACGCAAATCACAACTATTTTCATAATTAAATCAACATTATAAGTTTTACCATATAACTTAAATTCACTTGTTGTTAATATAAAATATAAGATAAAAATATCTAAAATAGAAAATATAATAACTTGAATTATAGGAAGTTTAAATTTTTTATTATATTTTAAGATATATACAAGAATTGCTGGTAATATTCCATATAAAATATAAGTAATTGAAAATAATGGATTATATGCATAACCGGTTCTATCAAGTGTGAAATATCCAATTAAATCAGATAAAAATCCAATTGTTCCTCCATAAATTGGACCTAGTAATAAACTTGCAAAGATTAATAGCGTTGGTCCAAGTGATACTCTTAAAAATGGAACACCAGGTATATTTCCAATAGATAATAATTTTGAAAATATTATTACAAGAGCAATAAAAAAGGCGCTTATTGTTAATTTTTGGATTTTTGTTAGTTCAAATTTTTCAATCATTTTTTAAATAGTTTGTTATAAACTTGGTATATATATTTTTCACTACCAGTGAATAATATAAATTTAGTTTCTTCATCGTTTATTAGTTTATCATATATTTCTTGATAATCTTGAAAATATTCATAATCATCTAAAAATAATATAAATCCATCTTTATCTCGTGCATTTATATCATCATATGTTGTTAGGTATAATTTAGATACTCTTTTTTGAATAATTCCAAGCATTTTTTCAATATTTTTAGAATTATCAACCGCTGCAATTGCTTTTATATCTTGATTTATAGTATAAGCTAGTGTTTTTCCAAGCACTTCTAAGCTTGCCGGATTATGAGCATTATCTAGGATTATTTTTTTATCATTAACATTAAAAATATTATAGTAGCCAATTTCATTAAAGCGATTAATTCCTTTTTGAATTAAATCTTCATCATAATTATATTTATCTTTTAATATTAATAATGCTTCTAATAAACATGCAATATTATATCTATTATATAAACCAGCATTATTAAATGTTAATTCTTTAAATGGGAAATATGAAACATGTAATTTTTCATCTTTAACATCATAATTATAGTATTCATTAACTTTATGAACATTTATTTTATATTTTTTAGCAATTTCTTTAATTGCAAATTCACAATCTTCATCAAGTACATTAATTAAAACTTGTGAATCTGGTTTTATAATTCCACCTTTTGTATAAGCAATTTCTGATTTTGATCTTCCTAAGATATCACTATGTTCTAATTCTACATTATTAATTATTGCAAGAATTGGAGATTCATCGATGTTTGTAAAATCATATTCTCCACCCATATATGTATCAATAATTACTAAATCTAGTTTTTCTTTTTTAAACAACACTAATGAAATAAAGAATAAAACCTCATAAGAATTTAAGTTATATTTATTAATTAATTTATAATATTCATCATAAATTCCTTGCAATTCCTCAATATTTTTTGTTTTTCCATTTATATTTATTGAGTTAATTAAATTAAATTCATTAAAAGAAAATAATCCTACTTTATAATTATTTTCTAAATAAACATAATTTAGTAATTTTGATAGTGTTGTTTTACCATTTGTTCCGGTTACATGAATAAAAGGAATATCTAGGGTAAAATTAATCTTATCTAAAAATGATAAAAAGTTATAATTATCATATTCATAATTTAAGTTATTATTTAAGAATTCTAATAAGTTTTTATCGTTTTTCATTATTTTTTTCCTTCATTAATTTATCTATTTCTCTTTTTGATTCATTCTTTTTAATTGTTTCTCGTTTATCGTATAATTTTTTACCCTTAGCTAGTGCTATTTCAACTTTAGCTTTGCCTTTTTTTAAATATACTTTAGTTGGAATTATTGTATAACCTTTTTCTTTAATTTTACTTTGTAAGCGATAAATTTCTGATTTATGTAGTAATAGTTTTCGATCTCTTTTTGGTTCGTGATTAAAAATTGTTCCTTTTTCATAAATTGGAATATTCATATTAATAATATAAGCTTCATTATTTTTTAAAAAGACATACGATTCTTTAATACTAACATTATTATGTCTTAATGATTTTATTTCAGTACCTTTTAAGGCAATTCCAGCTTCTAAAAAATCAGATAAAAAATAATCATGATTTGCTCTTCTATTAGTTGATATTATTTTAATATTATCCATTATCTTTTACCTTATTATAAACAATAACCATTTTATCTAAGTTATTAATATTAACTAAGTCAATTCCATCTTTTAATAACATATTAAAAGCCATATCTTGTTGACTAGAATTTCCACCTAAATTTTTATCATTCTTTTTGGCAACTTTTAAAGCAGTTTTAAACATAAATCTTTTTAATGGAGAAAATAAATTAATATTAATTCCGCCAGGTAATAAATATAATCTAACATGTTTATCATCTAAATCATTAGTTGTAATAACTAAATTTCTAACATATGGATCATTATTTTGAGCAGTCATTCCAACTCCAAAGATAAATATGTTTTTATTAGTTAATTTATCATAATATTTCATTAATTTTTTTAATCCAACAATTTCATTATTTTTTATGTTTCCACCATAAAAAATAGTGTCATATTGTTTTAATTTCTTAAATGACATTTTTTTAACTTCTATTAATTCATCGGCGGCAATTCTAATTTTTAAATCTTCAGCATATCTTTTTGTATGACCGCATTCAGAGTGATAAATAATTATTGTTTTCATATAAAGAATATTATAAACCAAGTTATTAATATGTTTTATTTATATTTACAAAATTTCCATATAAATTTAAAATAAAAATATGATACAAGATAAAAAAATACAAGAATTACAAGATTTAATAAATAATGCTAATAAAATAGTATTCTTTGGTGGAGCTGGAGTATCAACTGAAAGTGGAATTCCAGATTTTAGAAGTAAAGATGGTTTATATAAATTAAAATCAATTTATGATAAACCATATGAAGAGATGTTATCTCATCATTATTTTAAAAATAATACAGAGACTTTTTATGAATTTTATAAATCTTTTATGATTAAAAAAGATGCCAAACCAAATAATGCTCACTTATACTTAGCAAAAAAAGAAAAAGAAGGTAAAAATATTAAAATAATTACTCAAAATATTGATGGCTTACATCAATTAGCTGGTAGTAAAAACGTAATTGAATTACATGGATCAATTTATAGAAATTACTGTCAAAACTGTGGGAGATTTTTTGATTTAGATTATATTTTAAATTCTAATGGGGTCCCAAGATGTAGTGTATGTAATGGAATTATTAAACCAGATGTTGTTTTATATGAAGAACCACTTAATGAAATGGTATTAACAAAAGCAATTATTGCCTTACAAGAAGCAGATTTATTAATAATTGCAGGCACTTCTTTAAGTGTATACCCGGCAAATGGGTTAATTAATTACTTTTTTGGAGATAATATTGTAGTTATTAATAATGATGAATTAAATATAGGTAATAAAAAAGTAAAACTATTTATTAAAGATAAAGTTGGAAAAGTATTTTCAAAACTTAATTAAATTAATCATTAGTTTTTAACAATGATATAATATTATCAATCAAGGAGATTATTTTATTTATGAAAGAAAACGAAATTAAATTGACAAAAACAATATTAGATATTGTTTATGTCTCATTTGCAAGTATTGCTTCAATATTACTACTTATTGATGGCTTTGCTAATCTAATTAATGGTATTAAATTTTTAAGAGAAAGTTTTGTACCATATGGAATGCTCACTTTATTTCTTGGAATAATGGAATTAATTGTTTCTTGTTCTATAATAGCTTTTGTTATTTATTATGTTATTTCATTAGTCAATAAAAAAGAATTAAAAAAAGAATATTTTATTTCAATTTTAGTTAAAAGTTTAATGGCTTTATTAATGTTTGTTGTAGCATTTATAGCAATTACAACCTTTTATAATACAACTTCTGTTGTAGTTGCCTCAGTATTTACAATGATATTCTCAATTTTATTATTTATTACTTCATTTCCAAATATCTTAAAAGTTAATGATCATGCAAGAAATATTATTAAAATTATTTCAACTGTAATATTTTTAATTACTAGTATTTGTTACTTAATTATGATCAATACTGTGCTTACTATTGTTGCAATTGTTTTATTATTAATTGTTGATGTTACTTTATGTATATTTAATACTTTATTTGATTTTGTATTTGTAAATAATAAAGAAAACATTAATACAATTGAAAATAATCAAAATACTGATACAAAAGAAGTTAAAGAAGACACAAAAGAAAATATAGATTCAGAAAATAAGACGCTTTAAAAAAGATAAAATACACATCTATTTAAGATAAATTTTTAAAGATAGCAAAATTTGCTATCTTTTTTAATACAAATATTTTTAAAAGTTATTTAAAAAATTATTTTGTATGTTATCTTATCTGTTATCTTGTATCCTTATATTAATTCTTGGCTAAACTAAATTTTTAAAAATATTTATCTTTTTTTCGTTTTATTACTAAATTTTTAAAAAAAATATTGAAAAAATATTAAAATTTACTAATATATTAATAGTTGAACAACTATTCAACTATTAGAGGTAGTATATGGGCAATTCATTAGATTTAACTAGAAAAAAATTAAACCAATTTGATAAATTGAACGCAATGGGGAATTTCTTTTCTAATTTTAAAGATCCGACAAGATTAAAAATTATATATGCATTAAGAAATCAAAAATTATGTGGTAATGATTTATGTGATTTATTAAATATCACAAAATCAAACTTATCTCATCAATTAACAATTTTAAAATTAAATAAAATTGTTAAGTGGGAAAAAATAGGTGTAAAAGTATTTTATACACTAGATGATGAACATGTTGAAAGTATATTAGACTTAGCTTATGACCACTTATTTAATGAGGAGGAAAAATAATAATGATATTAAATTATTTATTTGAAGGAATTGATTGTATAAATTGTGCTAATTCATTAGAAAATAAATTAAAGAAAATTAAAGGTGTTAATAATGTAAATATTAATTATTTTATGAATACAATTGATTTAGATATAGAAAATATGGAAGTTTTGCAAGATATTTTAAAGGTTTGTGATAAATTTGAGGGTGGAGTAACTCTTATTTCTATAGAAGGGCAATGATTATGAAATTTAAATTTAATAAAAAATTTTTTAAATATTCTGTAATGATATTTTCTGCAATATTTATTATTGTTTATATAATATTATCTTTTATTCCTTATACACATGAATTATTTGAAAATGGAATAATTGATGATTCTAATATCAATTATAAATATGCTGTAATCTTACCAATATGTATTATTGTTTATTTATTATTATCTTATGATATTATTTATCAAGGAATTAAAAGAATAATAAATAAAGATATATTTAATGAAAACACTTTAATGGTAATTGCATCAATTGGAGCATTTATTATTGGAGAATATGCCGAAGGTTTAGCAGTTATTTTATTATATAAACTCGGTGAAGAATTTGAAGATTATGCAATAAATAAAAGTAAAAAAGATATATCTAGTTTAGTTAAATTAAAATCATACAATGCTAGAATTAAAGAAAATAATGAATATAAATTAATAGATATAAATAAAGTTAAAGTTAATCAAGAAATATACGTATTTGCAGGAGAAAATATACCTCTTGATATAATTTTATTATCAGATGTTGCTTCAATTGATCAAAAAAACTTAACTGGTGAATCAATACCGGTAGAAAAAAATAAATATGATGAAATATATTCTGGAAGCCTTAACCTAACTAATACAATAAAAGGAAAAGTAATTAAAGAAAATAAAGACTCTACAATTACAAGAATTATAAATTTAATTAAAGAATCCACTTCAAATAAGGCAAAAACAGAAAAATTTATTCACACTTTTGCAAAATTTTACACTCCTATTGTTATATTTGGTGCAATATTATTAATTGTTATTGGATCTAGTTTAAATCCAAGTGATTGGAGTAGTTGGTTTTATAAAGGTTGCGAATTATTAGTTGTTTCTTGTCCTTGTTCAATGGTAATTTCAATTCCTCTAGCTTATATGTTAAGTATTGCTAAATGTTCTAAAAATGGAATATTAATAAAAGGTGGTAATTATTTAGATATTATTAGAAAATCAAAATCGATTGTTTTTGATAAAACCGGGACATTAACTAAAGGTGAATTATATGTTAATGATGTAAAATTAGTTAATAATTTTAATAATATTGATGAATTTAATAATATTATTTATTCATTAGAATTAAATAGTAATCATCCTATTGCAAAAGCTATTAAAAATTATTCAAAAAATAAAAGCATTAAAGAACTAAAACTAAATATTAAAGAAATAGCTGGTATTAAAATAGAAGCTAGTGATGAAAATAATAATTTATATGAAATTGGTAGTAAAAAATTATTAGACAGCAATCAACTTAGCAATTTAAAACTAAATCTTGATTCTACTTATGTATTTGTATTTAAAAATCATAATTTAATTGGTTATATATCATTAAAAGATCAATATAAAGATAATATTAAAGAAGATATTAATAATTTATATAAATCTGGTTATAAAAATACATTTATATTATCTGGTGACAATAAATATGCTGTTAGTAATTTAGCTCATGATTTAAATATTAACAATTATTATTATGAATTATTACCAGAAGAAAAAGTTAATAAACTAAAAGAAATTAAAAATAATGATAAATATGTAACTTATGTTGGAGATGGAATTAATGATGCTCCAAGTTTATCACTAGCTAGTGTTGGAATATCTATGGGAAGCATTGGAAGCGATATTGCAATAGAATCTAGTGATATATCAATTACAGATGATAAAATATCTAAGATATCATTCTTAAAAAAAGTTGCAAAATACAATTATTTTGTCGTAATAACTAATATTATTGTTAGTATTTTAGTAAAAGTAATTATTATGATATTAGCAATTGTAAGTGATGTCAGTTTATGGCTTGCAATATTTGGAGATGTTGGTATTTTAATTTTATCTCTATTATTTGCACTAACTATTAGACTAATAAAAAATAACAAATAATAAAATAACCCAGAAAGTGTAAAGCAAAAAATGTACGGGATTAATCCCGTACATTTTTGTATGTATGCGTGTATTTTTTATATGTGTGAGGTAGAATTTTTTTGATTAGAAAATTCCGTAAAACTAATTTTTTATTTTATTTATTTTATTCGATTACGATGCCATCTTGAATTAAGATCTTGTAATTTAATGCATCGTCGAATACTGAATCTGGGTTATTTTGGACAACATATAATGCTTCAGGATTTCCAACGTTTCCAGAGATTAATGTATCTTTGAATGATTCAGATTCATCTGCAACAAGTGCAAAATCTTTATGGAATAAAATGAAGCAACCATCATCATATGTAGATGTGTCACTTGAATAAGTGTTGTTTACAATTTTAGTATTGTGTAAATAATTAGAAACTGTAATTGAGTTATAACCAACTAATGAAATACCAGTAAAGTCGTTATTTTCAATAGTTACGTTATTAACTGTGCCTGTTCCACCATGCATATTAATAACTCTATTTTTAAATACGTTATTTCTAATAATGATGTTATTTGTGTTGCCACCATCTAACCAAATGTTAGCAGTTAAATATTTTCCTGTTTGACCTTTAGATGCAAATGTACAATTTTCAATTATGATATCACCAGTTGTGTTAGCACCCATATAGATACCATAATCATCATAACCTGAACCTTGTGTATCTTTTACAAAGTTAATATTTCTAATCGTAACATCACCTTTTGCATTAGCTAAATCAATGTATTTATAACCAGCGCTTGCTTCAGTAGATTCTTCAACTTCAATAGTTGCGCCATTACCATCTAAAACAAGTGATTGATTTTCAGTTGTAGTAATATTTAATACAGTTGTTCCACTTTCTGGTTTTCCAAGTACTAAATCACTCTTTAAATTAATAACATTTTCACCTTCTTTTAATGAACCTAAAGCTTCAAGAACATCAGCAGCGGTTGCTTCAACTTCTACGAATTCACAAGAAGCAAGATAACCACCTTCAACCATTTTAACAGTTGTTTTGTAAGTTCCATCTTCTGCTTTTTCCATATCATCAAATGTAAATGTTGTTTCATTTAATGTTAATGATTTAAATTGCCATACATCAGTTGTATCATAGTCATGGACTGTATAAGTTACATCAGTTCCAACTGTTGCACTTGCAACACTAACATCAATCCAACCATGTTCGTTTCCTAATACTGTTGTTGAATATGTTTTTTCTCCATCAACACCATCTGAACCATCTGGACCTTTGTCACCAGTTTCACCTGTTGGACCTTTGTCGCCTGTTGGACCTTTGCTTCCATCTTGTCCATCTAATCCTTGGCTTCCTGATGGACCGGTATCGCCTACTGGACCTTTGTCGCCTGTTGGACCTTTTTGACCTGTGTCACCTTTATCACCTTGAGGAGCACTAACACTAGTTGCTGTGGAATCACTTGGTGAACAAGAAGCTAATCCTAATCCGACAAAAGCTAATAGACTTAATGCTAATAAACTTTTTTTCATATTTTTATCTCCTTTAGTTTATTAAAAGTATAACTTTTTGCGTATACAAATAAAATTATATTATATATTATATAATATTCAATAAAATTCGCTCAGTATAACAAAAAGTTAATACAATTAAAATCTTTTTTACTTTTTAAAAAAATGTACCTCTTGCTTGTTCTTTAATTTCTTTACTAGTTGAAAATGGAACTCTTGTTGTATAGCCTTTTTTAGTAGCAACAATTAATTTTGCTGGCCATTCTTGGATAGCAGCATTCCATTGATAAACAGTATCATTATAAAGTTCTCTAGCTGCAGTAATTTCTTTTTGAAGATAACTATTTTGTTTTAAACATTCTTCGATTTCATTATGAGCTTTTAAATCTGGATATTGTTCAAAAGCAACATTAATTTGACCAAATAATCTGTCAACAGCTTGGCTTGTTTGATTTCTTGCATTATCGCTTTCAGCATTATTACCACCACGATATTGAGCAACTTTAGTCATAACATCTTTGTCTAAATCAATTGCTTTATCAAGTAATTTAGCAGCATTTTGTAAAATCATAACTCTTTGTTCTAAGTAGTTATCAATTTGTGATGCATCGTGTTGGATTTTTTGTTGTAATTGAGCAAGGTATTGCTTTGCTCTCATTTTGTAGTATTCAAGAATTAAACCACCAACAATAAATCCTGGTATTGTCCACATACAAACAATGAAGATTTTTGTTCCAAGTCCATAACTTACTGGTACTTGTTTTTCAATTACTCCAACATCTCTTCCTTGTTCATTAACTGGATCTCTTAATTCATCTAATTCATTAGCCATTTTTAATTCCTCCTTTTCTAGTTAATTACTTAAATAAATTATATCTATTTTTTATCAATTTCTCAAAGATAGATTCTTTTGTATCATCTAAATCTTCTTCATCACCCAAATATAAACTTGCAAAGTTTTTATATCTATATGAAATTATATTATCATCAGAATAAGCTTCAACTTCATCAGTTTTTTCAGGAATCTTAGCAATTGCAACTTTTGTAGTTCTACTAACAGGAATATATTCATACCAAACAACTGGAACTAAATATGTAGAACCGTTACCTGCTACTACCGGAACTTCAGCAATTCGCTGAATTTTATCAAATGCATATGAACAAACTTCAAATACATCGGTATTATTTTTTGAATTTATAAAGTTAAGTTTTAAAATTTGAGGGGTTTTTGCATCCGGATGAATAAATAATTCTTCTTTCATATGATTAACAAATGCTTCTGCTTCATATATTGAAATATGTGTTAAATTTTCCATTGGATTAAAGACGCTTGGTTCACTCATTTGATATAATGGAATACAAAGTAGTGGAGCTAAATCAAAATATAAAGAAGTGTGTTCTTTATTCATTTCGCTTAAATAATCATTTTTTAAAACTTCATAATCCCAATAACCAATATATTGATCTAAATTCATTGAAATCTTGGTTTGTGAATGTTTACAACTAACAATATTTAATTTTTTAAATTTTTGGAAACTAAAATCATCACCATAAGGAGTTTCTTTTGAAATTAAATCAACTAAATTTCTTTGAGCAAGTGGAGTAAAAAGTAATCTATATTGTTGTTCATTATTTCTATCTAATGCATAAAATAATGATTCAAATTCCATATTAGAAATTGGAGTAAATGATCCACCTTTTGACATAGAATCACTATATTTATCTTGAATTGTTTTACTTCTACTTTTAATAAATTTCTTTAAGTCTTTTTCCCCTTTATTGTAATTATAACCACTTGGATTTCTAGAAAATTTTAAATCTGGAGCAGCTTCATTTCCATAAATTACATAAGAACACTTTCCATAAAATGCCGCTGGAGCACTATAATGAGCAACCAGAGTTTGAGTTCTTGTTGTTGTATATGTGCCACCTTTTCCATCAGATACAGTAACTGCCCAAGATACAACTCTTGTTCCAGTATAAACTTTATCTCTTGTAACTTCTTCTAAAATTAATAATCTTATAAAAGGATTTTTTTCAATATTTCCTGATTCAACTTCGAATAAAGAATCATTATCTTGTAATTTCGGATTAAAATTAAATAAATTATCAAGCATTAATAATTTTTCTGGTTCAAGTTGATCATCTAGGGTAAAGTTATTATTTGTTTTATTAACAACATTAACAAAATCTTTAAATGTAAAAGAATTAATTAATGGAGCGAGTTGATTTTTAGCAATTAAAAGTTGAGTATTAAATTCTTTTTTTAAATTTGCCTCGATACTACTATTGTTTTTAATTTGTTTATTAAAATATAAAACAATTAATAAAATAAAACCAATACCACATAAAATTCCAAAAACTATCATTAATACGCCAGTTAATAAATCACCATCACCAACTAACATAACAATGCCAATTGCTGCAACGATAAATGAAACAACACACAAAACTATAAAAAATGCTGTAAAACCTCTTAATTTATTAAGTTTTTTTGATAATTTATTTAATTTTTCTTCTAATGATTTTATTTTTTTAACAGTTGCTTTATTCTCGTCAACATTAATATTAGATCTTTTTGTTAATTCTTCAAAATAAGCTTTAGCATTATCACTAAATTCTTTTTTTCCAACAGTGTTATAAAATTTTACTGGATTAAATTCCATGTAATCATTATTTGCCATGATTTTTTTCTCCCAATTGTTTTTAATTATATCAATTATTAAAAAATTGTATATAAAAAAATAATAAAAAAGGCCTTATTTAACATAAGGCCGTAATTTATTTTAAAAATCTTTGCAAAACCCAGCTATTTTTTATTTATACAAAGTTTGTTATCTTTATAATCTAAAATATAAGCGCTTGTTGTATTTATATTTTGATTCAAGATTTCTTTTGCGATATATGTTTCAATCTCATTTTGTATAAATCTTTTAATAGGTCTTGCACCAAAATCTTCATTATATGAACTGTCAATAATATATCTTTTAACTTCTGGTGAGAAATCAATTGAATAATATTGTTGTTTTAATCTTTCTTTTAATTGATTAAGCATTTTATCAACAATCTTAATTTGAACATCTTTATTCAAATAGTTAAAGTATATTATTTCATCAATTCTATTTAAAAATTCTGGTTTGAATTTCTTTCTTAATAACACATCAACTAATTCTTTATGACCATCAAGTATTTCTTGGCTTCCAATATTACTAGTCATAATAATAATAGTATTTTTAAAGTCAACAACAGTACCTTGACTATCAGTTAATCTTCCATCATCAAGAATTTGTAATAATATATTAAATATTTGAGGATGAGCTTTTTCAATTTCATCAAATAATACAATACTATATGGATTTCTTTTAACTGGTTCTGTTAATTGACCACCTTGATCAAAACCAACATAACCTGGTGGAGATCCAATTAATCTAGTGAAGGTAAAGTCTTCCATATATTCAGACATATCAAGTCTAATAATATTATTTTCATTATCAAACAAAGCTTCAGCTAGTGCTTTTGCAACTTCTGTTTTACCAACACCAGTTGGACCTAAAAATAAGAATGAACCAATTGGTCTATTAGCATCTTGAATACCAGCTCTTTGTCTAATAATAGCGTTTGAAACTAATTTAATTGCTTCATCTTGTCCAATAACTCTCTTAGATAATGTATCATAAAGAGTTAAGACTTTTTCTCGATCACCTTTCATTAATTTAGAAACTGGAATTCCAGTATTTTTTGAAACAATTTGAGCAATTTCATCTTCATCAACAACTTGAGAGATAATTTTATCTCTTTTTGTATTTTCTTCTAATACTTTTAATTGTTTTGTAAGATTTGGAATTACTGCATATTGAAGTTCAGAAGCGGTTTTGTAATCTTGTTGTAATAAAGCGTTATTTAAAGTAAATTTCTTTTGATCGATTTCTTTTTTGATTTCGTTAATTTTGGCATAATTTTCTTTTTCTTTTTTCCATTCTGCCATTAAATCATCATTTTCTTTTTTTAAATCACTCAAATCAAATTCTAATTGATTTAATCTTTTTTGACTTGCTTCATCGCTTTCTTTACTTAAAGCAACTTTTTCAATTTCAAGTTGTCTAATCTTTCTATTTAATTCATCAAGTTCAAATGGCATACTTTCCATATCAACTCTAATTGAAGCACATGCTTGGTCTACCAAATCAATTGCTTTATCTGGTAAATATCTATTTGTAATATATCTATTAGATAAAGTTGCAGCACTAATTAAAGCACTATCTGTAATTTTAACACCATGGTGAGTTTCAAATCTCTCTTTTAATCCTCTTAAAATAGAAATTGTATCATCTACAGTTGGCTCTTTAACTAAAACAGTTTGGAATCTTCTAACTAATGCTTTATCAGTTTCAAAATATTTCTTATATTCTTGAGTTGTTGTTGCACCAATACAGTGAATTTCACCTCTTGCTAACATTGGTTTTAACATATTACTAGCATCAAGGGCACCACTAGTTCTTCCGGCTCCAATAATTAAGTGAATTTCATCAATAAATAAAATTATTTCCCCATTTGAATCTTTAATTTTATTTAATACTTCTTTTAATCTTTCTTCAAATTCGCCTTGATATTTAGCACCAGCGATTAAAGAACCCATATCAAGTTCAAAAATTTGTTTCTTTCTTAAACTTGTTGGAACATCTTCATTTTCAATTCTTTGAGCTAAACCTTCAACGATAGCTGTTTTACCAACACCAGCTTCACCTGTAAGAATAACGTTATTTTTAGTTTTTCGAGCTAACACTTCAATAACTTTTCTGATTTCTTCATCTCGTCCAATAATAGGATCGATTTTATTATTTCTTACATCTTCATTGACGATTCTTCCATACTTATGAAAACAGTCTTGTTCTTGTTGATTGTTATTTTGATAATTATAGTTATTCATATTATCACCTCCAATCAAGTATAAGTATAAAAAAATATTTAGCACTTGTCAATAGAGAGTGCTAAATATTTTATTTTTGTCATATATTTTTATTTTTTACTTTTGTTTTATCTTATATAATTGTTTTGAAATATCTTTTGGAGATAACAATTTATAATATAAAATATAATAAATTAATGCTGAAAACCCAATTAATAGCACATATATTAAAATTAAATATGGGCTAAAAATAAATATATTTGTTATTGAAAAAATTGTCGAATTAGTAATTAAAATTTGACATATATAAACAATTAGGCTACTAATTGCTGCAGATATAAAATAAAAAATAGAAACCCATATTGAATTGAATAATAAATATTTGTTAGTTTGACTACTTCTTGATTGTCCAGCAATTCTTGATACTAAAAATCTTTTATTTTCACCATTATAATAACCAGTAGAAACTACAATTAAATAAACAATTACCGCTACAACAAAAGTAATTGCAAAATCCAAATTACTATTAGCTTTATATAAAATCCAAAAATCACTAGTTCCATTATTATTCAATAAAGTAAAATTAGAAAACATTTCAAAATGAATATCTTTTTGAAGTACTTTTCTATTATATTCTGTATTAAGAACAATATGATAAAAATGGTTATTAGCATTAGCTTCATCATATGGTATAAAAACGTTTTGACACATAAATCCATAACTATAAAGCGCTTCTCGCATAAGGATATTATCTATAATAACATTAAAATTATCTTTATAAATTTCATTTATCGAAGATTTATAGATGCCACATAAATCATAAATATTATCATATACTTTATATTTAAGATTATTTTTAATCATCAAAATAATTTCATTACTTTCGTATTTAGGATACTTTTCTTTTAAAGCGTTAAAATAGAAATTAAAAGTTAAGTCCGATATTAAAAACCCTTGTTTACCAGTTTCAGTTTTAGCAAAATCAAAATCTAATCCATTAAAATTAATTAATTCAATATTTAAAGTATCTTCTAATTGCTCGTTTGTAGCATAAACAGCACCTATATTAAGATTTTCAAAACTAGTTTCTTTATTACTTAAACTTAAATCATCATCTTGAAACTTTATGTCAAAATCAGTTTTTTCAAAAGGAAACACTGTGTTTTCTTCGTAATCGTTTGATTCCATTCGATTAAGGAAAAATGCAGGCGCACTGTTTTTATAAGTATCAAAAGATAAATCATTTAATTTATCATTACCTACTGAAAAATAAAAAGTGAAAAAAACATTACTTAGTGTTACTAAAATAAAAATAACTATAGCATTGATAATATTTAATAGTTTTTTTTCTTTAAAAATATTAATTAATGTTATAAAAATATTGCCTTTTTTAAAATTCATTTCTTCTATTTTAGTGTTTTCTTTAATGACATTACTTTTTTTTGTTTCAATTAATTTTTTATCTTCAAATTTAAATAGGAAATAATTTTTAAAAATAGAATCATCGACTTCCTCATGTGTAACTAAAATAATTATGTGGTTATTTGATAGTTCTTGCAAAACAGAAAAAATTATATCTCTACTTTCCTTATCTAAATAAGTAATTATTTCGTCTAATAATATTATTTTTTTTGTTTTGTATAAAGTTCTTGCAAAACTTAACCTTTGTTTTTCTCCACCAGATAGAGCGCTTGCGTTATTATCAATTTGATTTTCTAAACCTAATTTTTTTAAGATATCAATTGCTTTTTGTTTATTTTTATCTAAAAATGGTAACAATAAATTATCCAAAACACTCATATTATCAATAATAAGAGGATCTTGTGGTACATAATTAACAAAATCCGCAAAATATTCATTTTTATTTTTATAATTAATATCATTATTATCAAAATTAATTTTTATATCTTTGCTGTTTTTCTTAGTTAATAAATTACCACTTATTAAATTTAATAAAGTGGTTTTACCAGATCCATTAGGTCCTGTAATAATATTAATACCTATATTAAAATCGACTTTGAGATTATCAAAAATATCATCAAGCAAAGAATTGTATGAATATTTATTTATTGAAACACTTAATTTACAATTCATTTTAATCATTCACCATAAATGTTCGATTAATACTACTTATAGGCTTGCTTTGTTCCCACCAATAGTTTTCCCATGCTCTATTTGTAAATGTATGAACAAACTTTTATTTTCCATAAACAAACCTGACAACTTCTTTTTTTATTATATCACAATATTTTCTAAACTAATTTTTTATTAGTTTTTTTATATAAATAAAATCCAAGTAATAAACTGACAAATATAAAAAAGAAAACTATTAATAAATAAATTGACTGAAAATGAATAAATTTTATTGGAAAATTAACGTTTTCATAAAATGAATTATAAAGAAGTTGACTATAAGAATTAGCCTCCTTATAAATTCCTAAAATAGTCGTGTTATAGTAAGGTATCATATAAAAAATATAAGTAAATAAAACAACGACGTTTTGAATGAATATTTCTATAAAATTAAATGATAGAAAATATATTAACACAGATTTCTTTTTTACTTGGTTATGCAATAATGTGTTTTTAATTGAATAAGCCCATTTAATTTTTCCTTTAAATGAAACTAAAGTAAAAATCATATATGAAAGAGTAAATATTGAAAAAATAATTAAGTAAATATAATTCAAATACGAATTTTCCATATTAAAAGGCCTTATTATATCTAATACTTCAAAATCATAATATTTTTGAACATCTAAATATAATTCCTTATCAAAAGAATATCCATAAGAATATTTCAACATCGGTTCACAATAGTTAGAATGCCACATCAAATCCTTAAACTGAGATAGATTCATAACAAATTTATTTAAAGTAGTATCCTTTAAATTATCAGTTACTTTGATATATTCAACTGTATTATCCGCTAGAAAATCAGTAGTTTCATATTCAAATTTATATTTTTCTCCAATATTTAATCCGTTAGTTGCAAAATAAAATTCATTTGAATTATTATTAATAACCTTAATTTTGTTTAAGTAAGTTTTAATCAAAGGATCAATATAAGAAAAATTAATAGAATTTCTTTCATTAAGGTTATTTAATTTATTACTACTTATGGTAGCATATGTTAATTCAGGAGTTTGAAGAATAACCTCATCAATAAACTTATCATTACATAATACAATGTTAAATCTTTCTAATTCATATTGATTAAATAAACCCGTTCTTGTATCTTCATCATCTAAATAGCTTTTTAAAAATATATCTTGTTTATCTTCGGTTACTTTTTTTGCTTCATCTATTGAAATTTGATTTAAATTATATGTATTTTCGCCAGCAACAAGTATTGGTTTTGCTGAATTTGTTTGATTAGTATTAGATAAATTATCTAAAAGATTATATTGAGTATCTTCTTTATGAAATACATAAAAATCTTTAACATCATCATCCAATAATCCAATATACATTACTTCTGTATATTGATAATCTTCTCCTAATTTATCCATTCCATTTAATAATAGATATTGATATGATTTATCGTCGTTAATTTCAATAAAGTTAAAAAGATCAGAATTAATGGATTCTTTATTAGTTGTTAAATATCTTTGATAAGTAAAAGGATCGTTTTGCAAGGAAATATTTGTTTCATCACTTTCAATTCTATACATAGTGACAATTGTTAAAGCAAAAAAAGTAATTAAAATGCTACTTAAAACAAACCTTAAAATTACATCCAATTTATTTCTTTTTAAATAACTTCTAAATGTTAAGAAAAAGTAATTAATTTTCTTTTCAATAATTACAGAATTATCACTTTCTAAATTTGAATCATTAAAATTCAAATATTCTATGTTGTGATTTCCTAAACCATCAAAATTTACTCTTAAAGAAATATTTAAATTATCAATATTTTCATCATGATTAACTAAAATTACTAAATGATCTTTACTAATTTTATTAATATAATCTCTCATTATATTTTTAGAATTCTCATCAAGAGATGAAAATGGCTCATCAAAAATATAAATATTAGATTTTTTTAATAATGAAAAGATAATTTCAGCTTTTCTTCTTTCTCCGCCACTAAGATATAAAATTTTTTTAGAAAAAAATTTATTAAAATTAAAATCTTTAATTACTTTTTTTGCAAAATTATCAATTTTGATATCATATATTTTTAAATTTTTTTCTAAAGAATAATCATAAAAAAGAGAATTATCTTGTCCGCAATAAGAAAAAACAACTTTATCTTTATTAAAAATAACCTCACCTGTGTCTGATGTTTCAATTCCTAAAATAATGTTTATTAAAGTTGATTTTCCACAACCAGAAGGTCCATAAAACTCAAGAATTCCTTTATTTATTTTTAGTGAAACATCTTTAAATAATGTTCGATTAAAAGATTTTGACAAGTTTTTAAGTTCCATACTTTTTATTAAACAATAAAAAAAGAGGGTTTTCAACCCTCTTTACTTAATAATCAATTTATTAATTATTTAATATCAATGAATTGTCTTTCTTGTTTCTTTTCTTCAACTTTCTTTGGAATAGAAACGTTTAATACACCATCTTTGAATTCAGCTTGAATATCATTTTGTTTAATATCTTCACCAACATAGAATGATCTTGTATAGCTTCCTTCAAATCTTTCTTTTCTAATGTAGCGTCTTTTTTCTTTTTCATCTACATTATTTTTGTATTGAGCATGAATAACTAAGTATCCATCATCTAATGAAACTTTAATATTATCTTTTTTAACTCCTGGTAAGTTAACTTCAAAGTTATATGCACTATCAGTTTCATGAATATCTGTTCTCATTAAACTTGAATTATTTTCTCCAAAGAAATCTGGGAACAAATCCTCATCATCGAATAATCCTAAATAATCATTTTTTCTTGGTAAATATCTTGACATAATTTAAATCCTCCTAAATTAATCTTTTTAGCACTCTCTTATCTCGAATGCTAATATTATTATATATCTATATTTAGCACTGTCAATACTAAAGTGCTAATTTTTTTTAAAATTTATTATTTTTTTATTACCATTTATTTTTATAAATAAAAAGAAAAATGTTATTATATCTTTGTAAATAAAAAGGAGATTCATATGGATAATAGAAAAGTAGTAATTATTGGCGATGGTATGGTAGGAAGTACGATTGCTTATACATTAATGATGAAAGATTATGTTAATGAAATAGTAATTATTGATATTGTAAAAGAAAAAGTTGAAGGTGATGCTCTTGATATGATGCATGGAGTTCCATTTGTTTCTCCAAAATTAATTAAAGCTGGAGATTATAATGATGTAAAAGATGCTCATATTATTATAATTACAGCTGGTGCTGCTCAAAAACCAGGAGAAACTAGACTTGATTTATTAAAAAGAAATATGAAAATATTTGATTCTATATTAGATCAAATTAAACCAAACTTAGATGAAGATGCAGTTGTCTTAGTTGTTTCAAATCCAGTTGATGTATTATCTTATTATACATATAAGAAATTAGGTATTAGCCCTAATAGAGTTATTGGATCTGGTACTGTATTAGATAGTTCAAGATTAAGATATTTAATTTCAGAAGTTGCAGATGTCGATCCAAGAAATGTTCACGCTTATGTAATTGGAGAACATGGTGATAGTGAAGTTAGCGCCTTTTCAGTATCAAATATTGCTCAAATTCCTTTAAAAGAATATTTATTAAAAGAAAAAGGATCTGAAGGATTAAAACTTTTATCTTCACTTCATGATAAAGTTAAAGATGCAGCCTATGAAATTATTAAGAAAAAAGGTGCTACATATTATGCAATTGGATTAGCAACTGCAAAAATTGTATCAACTATTTTAAACAATAATAGATCAGTTTTAACAGTATCTACACTTGTTGAAAATGAATTTGATGGAGAAATTGATGGAGTTTATATTTCACTTCCATGTGTTGTTGGAAGAAATGGAATTATAACAAGACTACATTTAGAATATTCTTATGAAGAAGTATTAAAATTAATTATAAGTGCTAATAAATTAAAAGAAACTTATAAAGAATTAGAAATTAAAGATTAATAAAATATAAAGAGATGAAAAAAAGCGGATATTAATCCGCTTTTTTAATATTTATATCTTAATGGATGGGATTTAACTAATTTAATTACTTCTTTTTTAATAAGTTTTAGTTTTTCGTTATTATCTTTATTATTAAAAGTCTCATCAATTAAATGAGCTAATTTAATAAAATCCTTTTCTTTAAAACCTCGAGTTGTCAAAGCTGGTGTTCCGATTCTTAAACCACTTGTATAAGCTGGTTTTTCTTGATCATTTGGAATTGAATTTTTATTGCAAGTTATGTTTACACTCTCTAACAATTCTTGAGCTTGTAAACCAGTTAAATTTTTTGATTTTTTAATATCAATTAAAAATAAATGATTATCAGTCCCACTACTTATTATACTATATCCCAATTTTATAAATTCATCGGCCATTGCTTTTGCATTTAAAATAACTTGTTTAATATAAGTTTTGTATTCTGGCATTAAATCTTCTTTAAAACAAATAGCTTTTGCAGCAATTACATGTTCAAGAGGTCCACCTTGACAGCCTGGAAATAACATTTTATTCATTTTCTTTGCAATTTCTTCATTATTTGTCATTATAATACCGCCTCTTGGACCTCTTAGAGTCTTATGAGTTGTACTTGTTATAATATCAGCGTAATTAACTGGAGATTCATGAAAACCAGTTGCAATAAGTCCGGCAATATGTGCAATATCAGCCATTAAATATGCACCAACTTCATCAGCTATTTCTTTAAATTTTTTAAATGATATTTTTCTTGGATATGCACTTGCACCACATATTATTAATTTTGGTTTAACTTCTTTTGCAATTTTTAAAACTTCATCATAATCAATTAAACCTGTATCTTTATTAACTCCATATGTATAAGAAATATAATCTTGTCCAGAAAATGATAACTTATAACCATGAGTTAAGTGACCACCTGAATCAAGTGACATTCCTAAAATTACATCTCCATGATTAATTAAACTTCTAATTGCAGCCATATTTGCTTGGCTTCCAGAATGAGGTTGAACGTTTACATATTTAACTTTGAATAATTTTTTTAATCTTTCAATTGCAAGATTTTCAATTTGGTCAATATATTGACAACCTCCATAATATCTTTTGCTAGGATAACCTTCAGCATATTTATTTGTTAATATGGAGCCTTGTGCTTGTAAAACAGCTTTTGATACAAAATTTTCACTAGCAATTAATTCTGCATTATATTTATTTTGTCTTTTTTCTTCTTCTTTTATTAAGTTATATATTTCTTTATCTTCTTTTTTTATTGCGTTATATGACATAATTTATCCTCCAAAAGTTATTATTTTTTTAAAAACTCTGCAAAACCTAAGTATTTTTTTCTAAATCTTCTAAATATGTTACATATTTTTCTTCAAGTTCATTTTTTTCTTCTTGCAATTTTTTTATTCTTTCATAATCATTATAATTTGCATTATTTAAAAAGTCTTCAATTTCTTTTAATTTAATTTCTATTTCTTTTATTTCATTATTTATTTTATTTATCGAATTTTTTGATAGTTTTGATTTATTAGTTTGGTTATCGTTTTGCAATTCAACATTTTGAAATTCTTGTTTAATTTTTACTTCATGATTTTTTTCTTTATTATAAATATTATCAAGTTTTTCTTTTTGTAATAAGAAATCATCATAATTTCCATCTATATAATAATTATTTTTATTTGTTAAAAATAATAATTTATTTGCAATTTCATTTACAAAAAAACGATCATGAGAAATAAAAATTATTGCACCGTTATAATTTTTTAAAGAATTTATTAATGATTCTTTTGTATCTAAATCTAAATGATTTGCTGGTTCATCTAATAGTAATAAATCATATGTTTTTAGTGTTAAATCACATAACATTACTCTTTTTTTCTCGCCATTTGATAATAAACTTATATTTTTATTTATATCGTCGCCTTTAAAATAAAGTTTACCTAATGCTGCTCGTAAATTATTATCATTAACATCAATATTTTGACTTCTTAAGTATTCAATTATTGTGTAAGTATAATATTTTTGATCAATATCAAATTGTTCAAAATAACCAATATTTAATTTTCTTTTATAAATTACATCACCACTTATTTGGTTTATTTTTTTAGCAATTGTTTTTAATAATGTTGATTTTCCAATTCCATTATCTCCCATAATTGCTAATTTATCATTAGAATATAAATCAAATGAGATACTTTTTAATAAAGCTTTATTATCATAGCCAACAACAAGATCTTTTACATTTAATATTTCTTTATTTGTTAAATTATTTGATGATAATTTTATATTTATATTTTTGTGGTTTTCTTTTTCGATAATTACTTTATTATTTAATATTTTTTCTAATTTCTTTTCTTTATCTTTAGCTCTTGATACAAATCTAGGTTTTGGTTTATAAAAAGTTATGAATCGCTGTAGTTTTTCAATTTCTTCATCTTGTTTTTTGCTCTCTTTTAATAAATTTTTGTATCTTTCTTCTTTTAATTTTATATAGTTAGCGTAATTAGTGTTATATGTTGTTAATTTATGATTATTTAATTCTAATATTTTATTTGCAGTTTCTTTAATAAAATAAATATCATGAGAAATATATAAAACAGTGCCCTTATATAATTTAATAAAGTTTTCTAACCATTCAATACTACTAACATCTATATAGTTAGTTGGTTCATCTAATAATAATAAATCATAATTAAATAACAATAACTTAATAAAACCAATTTTCATTCTTTCTCCACCTGATAAGGTGGAGATTTTTTTATTATAATATGATTCGTCAAAATTAAATCTTGCTAAATAATTTTTAATATCAGATTTATATGTATAACCTCGTAATTCTTTAAATTCTTCTAATAAATTATTATATTTTTCAATTAATTTTAAATCATTTGGATTAGCATTTAATATTTTTAAAAATTCGTTTAATTCTTGTTCTTTTTTAATAGTATTTTTAAAAGCTAATAATAATTCTTCAATAACCGTGTTATTTAAATCAGAAATTAAATTCTGATTTAAATAACCAATTTTGAGATTTTTAATAATTGATATTTCTCCAGGCTTATCTTCTTTTGAAATTAAAGTTGGTAATTCTTCTTTTAATAATAATTTTAAAATAGTTGTTTTGCCTTCGCCATTATTTCCAATTAATGCAATTTTTTCATTTTTGTTAATAACAAAAGAAATATGATCTAAAATGAGATCACTTCCATAATATTTACTAACATTATTAAAAGAAACTAATGACATACAAACAAAATAATAAATACAAATATAAAATTTTATGGTATTACTTAATTATTGTAACTCTACTTGATTCATATTGAGTTCTTGATTCTTTTATTTCATCCCCATAACCAACATGAATTAAAGCAAATGGTAATATATTTTCATTTAGATTTAAAACTTCTTTAACTCTATTTACTTTTTCTTTTTTTGGATAAGTTCCAATCCAACAAGTTGATAAACCTAAATTTGTCGCGCCTAATAAGATATTTTCAACACAAGCTGATGCATCTTGATTATAAAAATCATTTGGATTTGTTGATATACTTTTTGTTAAGTCAACGGCAACTAAAATCATAATTGGAGATATAATTTTTGAAAATAACACTCCATCAGATAATTTTTCTATTATTTCATTATTTTTAATAATATAAAAAACTATTGGTTTTTTATTAATAGCTGATGGAGCCGCCATTGCATATTTCATTAATTCTAATAATTTAGAATCTTCAACATCTTTATTTAAGTATTTTCTAATACTTCTTCTTTTATAAATTACATCATTAAATTCCATAGCTTATGCTCCTTATTAGTAATATTATAAATTATTTCTCTTAATTATAAAAAACATTACTTTATATAAAAAGAGCATTAGTTAACTAATGCTCTAATCATATAAATTTAAAATTTATAACAATTGATTTATCTAATAGTTACTAAATCTTTAGCTTCGCCGTTTAAAACAAATGCATTATATTTAGATTCGGTAACAGAAGTTTTTCGATCAAATCCATCTAAATAATAATCATCAATATAAACCCCATAAGCACTCGTTGCAGCTGTACCAACTGCAAATACTTTATCAAGATTAATTTTTAATGATGAATTAACTGAATCTTCAGCATCGGAATACATACCACCAATATCAATAAGATAAATACTACGTGTAGCAGAGAATGTAAAATCGGTATCAATTACATCAACAATCATGTTAAGTGCACGACCATCAAGAGTAATAAATCTAGGTGCTGTTCCAGTATTCATTCCTTCACTTGTTTCAAATGAACAACCATCAAATTTAACATTTAAATCTAATTGATATAACATTTCAGCAGTTTGCGAGAAATCTAAACCAGCATTAATAAACTTACAGTCATTGAATAAGAAGTTGCTATATGAGAATCCTTCTTCGGTTGGTTTTTCAAGTTTATCACCTCTATAGAACTTAAACATAGAAGAATTAAATGAATCTGGTGAGTTAAATGTAACATTATCAAATGTATAATCACCAAAATTATCTACTCTAAAAGTTCCACCGACTTTATATTTATTAACAATTTCACCATTTGAAATTGTTACATCAATATCAACTTGACTAAATGTAGATTCTGTAGAGTTAAAATCAACACCATTTGAAATTATTAATGAATGACCATTTAAATCAATGCTAACTTTATCTCCATCTTTGAATGCTTCACCTAATTTAATGTTTAAACCATAGCCAGAATCCTCAATCTTATCTAAATTAACATCATCTTGTAAAACAAATTCATTGTTTTCTGGTAATACAACATTAATAACAGTATCAGTTCCTTTAGTTACATTTCTTAAACCATTATATGTTAATAAATCATCAAGTGAATCGACTGTGTATGTATAATTTCCCTCTTCATCAACTGTTAATCCTTCTAAATCATTCATTATATAACCATCATTAGAAGTAACAATACCAGTTTCTTCTCCAATAACTTCTAAAAATTCTTTTCCTTGAAGTACTTCTTCTAAATCTGTTGCTTCATAAACAACCATTTCTACATCTTGGTTTTTTGCATCAACAGCTTCCATTGGTTTTAAAACATGCTCAGTTCCATCTTCATCAACGACTTTAATATAAACATCAGCATCGACTAAATCTTGATTTGTTAAAACATCTTTCGCAACTGAATCTTCTTTCATTACTAAAGGATCTTCTTTTGTTCCAGTTCCGCTAGCAAATTCAACTGAACCTTCAACTTTTGTTCCAACTGCAATTAAATTGCCCCATGGATCAACTTTCTTTGTGTCATATTTAACACCATCAACATAACCACCTTCAATAGATGCATTATTAAATGTAGCTCTTACAACATAACCATTTTCTTTTTGTTTAACAGTATATGAATATGTTTTTGCTTCAGAATCATATTTTAATGTAGTATCATTTGTTTCAATAAGTTTTCCATCTAAAGAAAGTGTTTGTAAATAATATCCTTCATCTGGAATAATTATGAAACTAAATTCACTACCAACAAATGCACTACCTTGAGATACACTAACAGTACCATTTGCAGTACTTAAAATTGTATTTCCCCATGCAGTTTGTCCATCTTCTCCATCTTTTCCGGCTTCACCAGTTTCACCTTTGTCACCTTTTGGACCGGTATCGCCTTTTTCACCATCTTGGCCATCTTTTCCAGGTTGACCTTGTTCACCTTGTTCACCTGGATCACCTTTTGGACCGGTATCGCCTTTTGGACCGGTAGCTCCAGTTTCGCCTTTTTCACCAGTAATTACAGTAGTTTGAACATCAGTTGAGCAAGATACTAATCCTAATGATAACAATGTAACTAATGATAAAGCACAAAATAATTTTTTATTTTTCATGTTTTTTTCTCCTTATTTAATTAAATTTTACTATATTTGACACAAAAGTAAAGAAAATCATTGATTTTCTCCATATTTTTTCAATTCAATATCATTAATTAATGATAATAATTTGGTATATAATTCTGCTGTTTTTTTGCCAGGACCAAAAACAACAGTGATGCTGCTACAACCAATTGAAAGCGAAGAATCAGTTTTACTAAAAGCTCCATTTTTAAATGATGAAGTTGATAAATAACTGATCTTTGATAAAGGAATTGAAAAAGTAGCAAAATACTTAGACATTCCTTGACTTAAATATGTTTCTCCAAAAACTCTCATATTAGTTACATATAAACGTGGTTGTTGGAGATACTTTATAATGCCAAATACTATAAGAATTATCGCAATTAAAAAGAATAAACTAGCTAATATGTAGTAAATATAATCAAAACTAAATTTTGGTAAAATTTCAGCAAAATATAATGCAAAAACAACTATTCCAAAAATAAATAGAAAAATTCCTGCAACAATTGTACCAATCTGTCCTTTAATTTTATCTTGCGCTAATATTTTTTCGTTTTCTAGTAATTCTAATTTTGGTTCCATTTATTCATTTTCCTCCCCGTTTGCTACTTTTTCGTTTATCTTTTGTTGATTTGTTTCAATTTTATTAGCAATTTCAACATTAGATGATTCATTAATTTCAGTATTTTCAATAGGTGTATTATCTACATCAATTTTGATAGTGTCGTTTTCTATACTCTCATTATTATTAGTATTTACAAAATGTTTTTTATTTACTAATTCATTTAAAACTCTATATATCTCATCACATTTTTTTGTTGGACCAAAATATACAGTTTTAGAATCGCAGCCAATTATTATTGTACCTTTAGCTTTTTTAAATAATGATTTTTCTCGTTTTAATGATATGTATGAAATATAGGATACAGGTATAACATAATTACTACTAGCAACTTTTGTTCCAATATTATTTCCTTTTAATCTCCCTTCTCCTTGAATTGAACAAGTTGAAATTGTTAACGTTTCTTTTCTACTAAACGCTAGCACCAATAATGGAATTCCAATAATTGATAAAACAATAGTAATACAAAATATAATTCCCAATACTATTAATGCAGTTGGTTTATCATTATTAACGGTTATTAAAACTTTATTTTCCATAAAACCTCCTTAACATTTTAAATATTATTAATTTTAATATTTCTTTTCCATTAAAAAATAATTAAAACTAAAATTGCTTTTTTTGTTTAAGTTGTATATTATTTAAGTGGAGGGATTAAAAAATGGCAAAAAAACTCGTCGTAGATCAAGAAGCATGTATTGGTTGTGGATTATGCGCTGCTGTTAATGCTGATTTATTCGCAATGAATGACGAAGGAAAATCAGAACCAGTTGTTGCAACAGTTGATGGTGATTTAGAAGCTACTGCTGAAGATGTAGCAAGCCAATGCCCAGTTGAAGCAATTAAAGTTGAATAAATTTTAATTTAAATTTAATAAAATAAGCGCTAATTATAGCGCTTTTTTTATTTTCAAAAACTCTGCAAAACCTCAATATTTTTTAATTTAGTAAATATTTAGCATTTTTTTAATAGTAAAATTAGGAAATTTTTAGTTGAAAATTAGTAATACAGATGATACAGTTATAATATATGAATAAAACAGTTAATTTATTTGAAGAAATTTATAATTTTTATAAAAAATTAATTTATAAAGGTGTTATAAAAAAAGATGAATATCTACCTTCTGTAAGAGAAGTTGCTTTAGCAAGAAAAATAAATCCTAATACTGTTGTTAAAGCATATAACTTATTAATTAACGATGGATTAATTCAAGCAATTAATAAAAAAGGATATTTAGTTATTTATTCTACAAAAAATAATAAAGATCAAAATTTAATAAATGAATTAGATGTTATTAAAAAAGAAGGATATACAAAAGAAGAAATAATTAATGCTCTTGAGGAGGTTTACAAAAATGATTGAAATAATTAATTTAACTAAAAAATTAGATAAAACAATTGCAATTAATCATTTAAATTTATTTATAACTAATGGAATTTATGGATTAGTTGGTCAAAACGGAGCAGGAAAATCAACTCTTTTTAGATTACTATCAGATGTTTATTCCCAAGATGAAGGTGAAATTTTAATTAACGGTAAACCAAATTATGAAAAAGAAATTAAATCAAATTTATTTTTCTTACAAGACGATCCTTATTATGCAAATTTCTCAACATTAAAAAATTTGACTGAATTTTATAAATGCTTTTATGAAATAGATGAAGAATATTTAAATTCATTACTTAAAACACTTAATTTACCAGTTAATAAACAATTATCAAGCTTTTCAAAAGGTATGAAAAGGCAGGCTTTTATTTCTTTAGCTTTAAGTATAAATGTTAAATATTTATTACTTGATGAAGCTTTTGATGGGATTGATCCACTTGCAATTGATTTAATTAAACAAGAAATTATTAAAAAATATTCTAATAATGATAAAACTTTAATTATTGCTTCACACAATATTGAAAGTTTAGAAAAACTTTGTGATAAATTTATTATCATTTCAAATGGAAAAATGGTTGCGCAGGGTGATGAAGCATCTATGTCACATATTTTTGTTAAATATCAAATTATTTTTAACTTAAAAAATTTAAAATTAAGCACTTCTAATAAATTATATATTGAAATTAATGAAGATTTATTTAAAAAATTAGATTTGCATGTTGTCTCGTTAAATAAAATTGGTTCAGTTTATGAACTTGTAATAAAAGTTGATAAAAATATTAATTCATATCAAATAATTAAAGATAATTTAGATCCAATTTTACTAGAAGAAATTCCTTTAACATATAATGAAATTATTACTCTACAAATGTTAGATGCAAAAATGGAGGAATTTAGACATGAATAAAAAATATATTAAGTATCAAATTAAACAGTGGTTACCTCTTATTGGTATTATTAGTGGTATATTAATAATAACTTTAATTATTGATCTTATTTTTTCAAAAGATCCAATGAATTATCATTATTACGAAACACTCAAATCAAATGTTTCTTATCAAAATCCGCTTATAATTACATCTTGTTGTGTTTTATGTTTAACATTCTTTGTTCCTTTATTTGTATTTTCTTATAAATATTCAATTAGAAAAGCAGATACCTATGTACAATCTCCATTTAAAAATAATAATTTAAAAATTACTAATTTTATTCTTGGATATTTATGTCTTACTTTACCTTTTATAGTTATTTTCTTAATTGGTTTATTAACAACTTATATAACACAATTAATTAATAATCCATATCATGTTGTTGTAGTACCTCAAAATCCTGGTATGACTTATGATTCCCATATTACGTTTTATTACAATTATGGTTATTTAATATTATTTATGTTTTTTATATTATTCATGGTATTTATTGAATATAGTTTAAACTCATTTGCTGCTAATTTTGCAAATAATACAATTGATGCTTTAATTTACATTTCTTTATTCTTTATTTTCAGAATGTTAATTTTATATGCAATTCCTCAATATTTTATGCAAAATTTAAATATTATAGAATATGATTTTAATATTTTTAATTGGAGTTTAACTATCATGCCAGTCATATCTTTTATATTGGCGGTATTTAGCTCTTTAATATCTCTTGGATATTTTGATACAAAAGATATTTTCATTTCAAATTCATATAAATATCAATATGTAGGATATGTAATATCATTTACATTTATTATAATGATTGGAATTTTTGCTGCTCTCTATATCTTTTTTATAAAAGATAAATATAAAGAAAACTATGGCAGAAAAAGAAATAATACTATTTTTGATTATTTATTACCTCATCTTACAATGATGCTTATTGCTTTCTCTTTATATACAATCACAAGATATGATACAACCTCAAAAATCGTTGTTTTCTTAGTATTCTTTGTTATGTATTATTGTTTATTAGCTAGTTTAAATAAATCATTTAAAATTAAAAAATATGATCTAATATTTGGTGGTTCAATAAGTTTAATAAATTGTTGTATTTTTATAACTAGCATCACAATTGAACATTTATAGCTAAAAAATTGCATAAATAGTATCTAATATTAACAATAATAAAAATAAAATTAAAAATTATTTCTTGTAATATTTTTTATAGTACTCATATGCTCCTTTTAATGCTTTTTTATCTCCATCATAAGTTAAAATATTAAATGCTTTTTTATAATCTAAAAATTCTATTTCACTAACTTCTTCTTTTTGAGGAATTATGTTCCTTATATCATCAACAAATCCAATAAAGAAAGTTACATCTTTTAAAATACCTTCATAAGGACAATAAGAAAATGAATATGAAAAATTAGTATCTATTTTAACAGATAAATTTGTTTCTTCTTTTATTTCTCTTAAAGCAGTTTGAAGTGGAGTTTCATTGTCTTCCATATGTCCTTTTGGCAAAGAAATATGTCCTAATTTCATTTTTTCAATTAAAATTTCGCCAAATTTATTAAAAATAACTGCTCCATAGAATTGTTCTTTTTTCATATATTTAAAAATAACGGCCGGTATATCAACTTGAGTGTATTCTATTTGCCATTTTTTGCCTTTTTGAATTTCTTCTTTAGTAAACAAATACTTAAAATTTAATTTTTCTAATACTTTTTTTGATCCAATATTTTCTTTAACATATCTTGCTCTAGCAATTTTAAACCCATCAATATAAAGTTGAACTAAAAATGCTTTTAAAACTTCACTCATTATTCCTTTATTCCAATATTTTTGAGAAAGTACATAACCAATTTCAGGTATATTATTTTCTAATTTAACAATATTAATCGCACCAATTATTTCACCAATTTCTTTTAATTCAATACCACAATGTAAATATAATTCATCATTCTTTTCATAGCTTGGCAAAACTTGTTCGTTTATATAGTTAAATAAGTCTTTTTCATTATCATATTTGTCCCAAGTTAAATATTTTGTTACATTAGAATTAGTAGCATAATTTTTAAATATAGAATGTACATCATTTAAAGTAATGTTTCTTAATATAGTTCTTTTTGTTTCAATGTATATTTTTCTCATGTTTTTAACTCCTAGTTTAAGAAATTTCGGGAGTTCAACTCCCTTTTTTTAAAATGATATTCAAATGAATAAATTTAACGTGCTGGGGAAATGCCTTTGAAATCGATAAGGGAACGACTTTATTTCTTCGACAAAAACATTCTGTTCTTATTTTGATTTGATTATTTCCCAGTATCCACCTTTGTGTGGTCCTGAATGCTTTATAATCTTTTTTTCTTGTAATTTTTTTAAATGGTGCCTAATGCTTCCTTCTGTTTTACGCAAAACAATAGCTATATCTTTTCTAGAGATCTTTTCATTATTTTTAATTAATTGAATTATTTCTTCTTCTATGTTTTCAGGTTGTATTGTGGTTGATTTTCTGGTTGTTTTATCAAAACCTTCTCTATTAAACGTGATTACTACATCGATGATTTAGGACTTTTTGTTACATATAATCTAGATTCAACCAAGGTTTTGGCTAAATTGTCGAAAATCCAAAAATTTTTGAAATATAAATTTTAAACGACCAACCCTATTATCTCTCCCTATATTCATATTTATAAATTGCAAATGTTCGAACCCGTTGCGCTATTGAGGTGTGCGTATTGTGGTGGTTCTAAATTTTAGTGGTATTTTTGACTAATTTTAATGTTAGAGCTAGAATCCTAAAATTTTAGGTTATGACATAGTGAGCATAAATCAGTAAGATTTATTAACAAATAACCTATAATAACTAGGCATTATAGGCGTTTTTCGAAGATGGTGGAACATATGAGAATCGAACTCACGGTCTTATCCTTGCGAAGGATACGCTTTACCAATTAAGCTAATGTCCCACACAAATATTATAAACCCATTGATTGGAATTGTTGATCAACATCCACTAAGAAATCATTTGCAAAATCTAATAAAGAATCAGCATTTGAAGCAATTGAATCAACAGGTTTTAAAATTAAATTCTTAATTGCGTCAATTGAATTTGATATATTTTCAGCTAGTGATAAATTTTCACCATTTGATAAACTAACTTTTAAAAATCCATAATCAATATCAGGCATGAATGTTAAATAAGTTGGTTTCATAACAACAGAATTAATTGTATCTCTAAGGTTTCCCATTTGAGTATTTATATTTACAATAGCTTGATAAATTTGACTATCTTTAGATGTATATTTTGTAATTAAATCACCGGCTTGTTTTAATAATCCATCTATATTGTTAAGTTGAGTCGTTAAATCCCTTGATAAATAATATGAATAATGATCTTTTAGAGTATTTAAATTACCACTTAATTTTGTAATTGAATCACTTAATTTAGAAATTGTATCTAATCGATCAGTTAATCCATCCCCAACATGACTTAATTCAACTGCACAATTTGAAATTCCATAGACAAAATACATTGCAACTGATATCACTCCAAAAACAAATACTAAATTAACAAAACCACCAACTAAAACAGAATTTTTCTTTCCAGTTTTCTTTTTTTCAAATATTTTTACAAATATATAAACAATAATTGTTAATAAAAATGAAACGATAAAATCAGCTATAAATATTACAAACATGCAAATACCACCAGATAAACTTTCAATATTTGCAACAAAAGCTTCTCTTGAAAGATTTAGAGTTGAACCAATTTGAAAACTAATATTTAATAAATTGTCATATACTGAACCAAACAAACTTTGAAGTGACGAGGTGTCAAGAGTAATTCCTACTTCTGATACACTTATTTCACCACTTGAATTAATCATTTTTATTAATTCAACATCAACTAAATTTCTTAAAAATGGATAAACTGTAAAATAGCACGCAATTAATAATCCGCCAAATATGAAGCAATTTATATAAACAAATTTACTTCTAAATAAAAATCCAAATACAAGTCCTAGTAATAAAAAAATTGCTATTACTAAGTCTGGCAAATAATTTGGTAATGTAATAGGGCTATTTAAAAATTCCATTTTCTTTGCAAAACCTCAATATTTTTTATTTCTTGCTTACTTTAAGCGCATTTATTATACCTTAAATTAAAAAATAGTTGTATTAAATAATAATTAAAATAAAGTTCATAATTTAATAGAAATTATTTTAATTCTTATCATAAATAAACAAAGTTATTTATGATAGAATATTATCTATGGATAGAGTAATTGCTGCTTTAGATTTAAAATCATTTTATGCCTCGGTTGAATGTGTTGAAAGAGGATTAGATATATTTAAAACTCCACTTGTTGTTTGTGATACAACAAGAGGTATGTCAACAATTTGTTTAAGCTGTACTCCTTATTTAAAATCATTAGGAGTAAAATCTGTTTGTAGAAGAAGAGATTTACCATATATAAAAGGTTTAATTCTTGCAAAACCTCGTATGGCTTTATATATGAAAAGATCTTGTGAAGTATTTTCAATTATTTTAAATTATGTTGCCGAAGAAGATTTACATATTTATTCAATTGATGAATGTTTTTTTGATTTAACTCCATATTTAATGCTTTATAATAAATCACCAATTGAAATTGTTAAAGAAATACAAGATAAAATTTATGAAAAGTTAAAATTAGTAACTACTTGTGGAATTTCTTATAATGTATTTATGGCAAAAGTTTGCCTTGATTTAGAAGCAAAAAAGAATTCACCATATAGATGTGTTTGGACAAGAGATGATGTTAAAAATAAATTATGGAAAATAAAGGATTTATCTTCTGTTTGGGGAATTTCTACGGGTTATAAATCTCGTCTTGATCAAATGGGAATTAATACAATGGAGGATTTAGCTAAAGCTGATATAAATTATTTAAAACTTAATTTTGGTCAAGTTGGTTTAACCCTTCATGATATGGCAAATGGTGAAGATTATTCACTAATTCAAAATAAATATATACCAATGGCAAAATCTTTTTCAAATGGGCAGACTTTATATCGAGATTACAATTATAAAGAATGTAAAACTTTAATTTTTGAAATGGTTAATAATTTATGTGAACGACTACATAAAGCTAATTATTTAACTTCTTGTGTGTCAATTTGTGTTATGTATTCTTTAAGAATTAAAGAAACTCATGGTTTTGCAAAACAACAAAAATTAATAAATCCAACTGATATTAATGAGCGAATTTTTGAAATAGTTTACAAAATTTATCAAGAAAATGTCAGAGATTTTCCAATTAGAAGATTATATTTATCATTTAATAATTTAATAAAAAGGAACAAAGTTCAATTAAGTTTATTTACAAACGAGGAAGAAGATATTAAATCAAGAAATGCTTCTATTACTCTTGAATATTTACAAGAAAAGTACGGCAAAGATAAGATATTTTATGCTGAAAGTTTATTAGATGAGTCAACTTTTATTGAAAGAAGTAAACAAATTGGAGGCCATAATAAATGAAGGATAATACAATGAAAAAATGGCAACCTTATGCTTCTTTAATTGAACAAGAAGTTGAATTAAAAAAGATGAGAGTTAATAAAGAAAAAGTTGAAAAACCAATTCTTTTTGATGATAAAATACAAGAAATTAATTACATTTTAACAAATTATCACGACCAGGAATTAACAATTCAATTTTTTAAAGATGGTTATTTATATAATGTAACTGACAAAATAAAAAGAATCGATGTTGTAAACAAATCGATTCTTTTATATAGTGATAATTTAAAAATTAAATTTTCAGATATTACCGATATTATTGATTAAATTGCCCAATTTCCATCTTTGAAAATTACAATTTCTTTTCCATTGATGTCTGTTCCAATAATACTTAAATCTTTACTTCCAATCATAAAATCAACATGACTTGAAGAAGAATTAACACCCATTTCTTCTAATTCTTTATTTGTATATTTATCATAATCTTTAATAACGTTTGTAAATCCTCTTCCAACAGCTAAATGGCAAGATGCATTTTCATCATATAAAGTGTTATAGAATAAAATGTTTGTATTATTTATTGGAGAATCATATGGAATTAAAGCACATTCTCCAAGATATTTAGCATTTTCATCAACATTTAATAAATGAGTTAATAAATCTTTATTCTTTTTAGCATCCCATTCTACTGCTTTACCATCTTTAAATCTAATATAAAAATCTTCAATTAACTCTCCATTATAAGAAAGTGGTTTCGTTGCGTAAACAATACCTTCTGCAACACCTTTTTTTGGAGAAGTAAAACATTCTTCACTTGGAATATTAGGATTAAATTTAATTTTAGTATCTTTTGTAATTTCCATTCCGCCAAGCCAATTTGCTTCTTTCATTAAACCAACTTTAAAGTCAGTCCCATTACTTGATTTATAATGAAGTGATACTAAATTTAAGGCATTTAATTTTTCACATTGATTAATTAAATTATTATTATGTTTTTCCCATTCTAAATTTGGATCTTCATAAACTCTAGAAACAAACAATATTTGTTTTAATAATTCTTCTTGAGCTTTACTAGCTTTTAAATGTGGATATACAACTTTGCCCCATTCTTTACTTGGATATCCTGCAATACACCATTGATATTTATTATCTAATTCATCTCGATAAGGTTTTAAAAAGACATTTCTTTTTTGAATAATTTTTAATCTTTTTGCTTGATTGAGGCCCTTTAATGATTCTGGGGATGAAGATAAAATATGTAACATACATGGAACTTTTTCAACCCTATAATCCATTTCAGCCTTATCTCTTGAAGTAAATTCTTCTAAAGTTTTTAATGGTCCCATGTTAATTCTAGTTTTTGTTATTTCATCATCTTCCCAAATAACTCTTACTTCATTTGCTTTTGCTTTATAAGCCTCTTTTACTAATAAACGAACAAAATCAACTGCACAGACATCTGCAAAAATTAAGACATCTTGTCCTTTTTGAACGTTAATTCCAGTTTTAATTAATAAATTTGCATATTTTTTTAATAAAGTTTTACTAACCATTTTAAATTCCTCCTAATATTAATATTTGCATCCAGTTAATTCAGAAAATCTTGGAAGAGTTAAACACCACTCACAAAATATATGCCACTCTTTTAATTTATGATATTTTCTTTGATTAAACATTGTTTTTAATTGTTGATAATTAGTTGTCATTGAAGCCCCAAGACAAAATCCGCATGGAAGACTTGCAACTAATTCTCTCCATTTTGTTTTTTTGTTTGAATCATCATCATTAATTTGATTGTATCCATCAACTAATTTTTTAAGAATACCAAGTATTTCTTTATTTGTTTCACTAACACATTGTTTTTCAATATCAAATTTTAATAAACAGTGCATTGTTGACTGACTTGATATATAGTCAAACCAGTGATATCTTTGAGCTTGTTTCCACCAATAAAGTGGAGCAGTAACATCTAATTGAACTAGAATTCCTTTTAGGTAGTTATCATGGCCTTCACCTTGTCGACAATTTCCTAAATTAACAGCTCTTTTGATATCTTTTTCAGTAACTCCACTTACATCAATAACTGTTCTCATTGGATTTCCACTTGCTTTAATTGCATGATCTAATCCATAAACAAATGTATTAGAAATATTAAATTCCATCTTTTACTCCCTCCATTACATTTTCTAATAAACTTAATCTAGTTAATAATCCAACACCGCCTGGTACTGGAGTTTGAAGTTTTACATCTAAATTTGGTAAAAAATCACCATATAATTTCCCATCAACTCTTGATATACCAACATCAATTAAAACTGCATCTTTTTTAAAATTATATTCACTAAGAATATATTTTTTTCCAATAGCTGATATAACTAAATCAGCATTATTTAAATAATATTGCATATCTTTTTTGCTTGTTTTTGAATGTAAAACAACAACATTACAATCTTTATTTAATAATAAATTAACTAAAGGTTTTCCTACAATATTACTTCTATTAATAATAACAGCATTTTTTGACTTAAAATCATATTTTAAATAATCTAAATAATCAATAATTCCTTTTGGGGTACAAGGAATATAATTTGATAATTTATTAAATCCATCAACATCTTTACTAGGAATTATTGATTGTTTAATTTTATCTTCATTAATTTGTTTTGGAAGTGGCATTTGAACTAAAATTGCATTAATTTCATCATTCAAATTTAATTTATCAATTAAACCAATTAATTCTTTTTCACTTGTATTTACATCTAATTTTATAAGTTTAAAAATAATTCCAACTTCTTCACAATCTTTTTTCTTGCCTCTAATATAGGCACAACTTGCTTCATCATCATTAACTTGAACAACGCAAAGACATGGCTTGATAACAAGTTTACTTATTTTTTCTTTTATTTCTTGTTTTTTAATTACTACATAAGATTTAATGTCTAACATAATAAGAAAATTATATATTAAAATTTTATATATTTATATTAAAAAAAGAATTCAAATGAATTCTTTTTTTCTATAATAAGGAGACTAAAAACTATAACCCCATTACACTCATCAAAATACAAATGAATAAAAATACAATACCAAAACCAAGAGTCATATAAGAAACAACTAAATCACTGCCTCTTTCTTTAGTTTTAGCAAAAATATTCATACCACCACCAGTAATAGCACCAGAAGCACCTTCTGATTTACCACCTTGAAGTAATGATAAGACAATAATAACAGCGCAGACTATTAATAATACGTAATCATACCAATCCATAACTAATTTCCCTTACTCGTAATATTATACTAGATTTAAAAATAAATTGAATATGTTATTTTTTACCATATTTATCTTTAAGTTCAAAAATAACGTCTCTAATTTCAATCGCTTTTTCAAAATTGAATTCATCAGCATATCTTTTCATTTCTTTTTGTAATTCATTAATCTTCATATCTAATTGATTCTTAGACATTGACTTCTTGTTTTTAAAAGTACTGATTAATGATTCGCTGTTTCTAATTGGTTCATATATTGGTTTTTGAATTGTTGTTGGAACAATTCCATTTTCAAGATTATATTTTTCTTGAATAGCTCTTCTTCTTGAAGTTTCATTAATACAATATTTCATTGAATCAGTCATTGTATCAGCATACATAATTACCATACCATGTTCATTTCTAGCAGCACGGCCAACAATTTGAATTAAACTTCTAGAACTTCTTAAAAATCCTTCTTTATCTGCATCTAATAAACAAATTAAAGAAACTTCAGGAATATCTAATCCTTCTCTTAATAAGTTGATACCAATTAAAATATCATATTTGCCTTTTCTAAATTCATAAAGAATTTGACTTCTTTCAAGAGTTTTACATTCATGATGTAAATAAACAACTTTATAACTTTTGCCTTTTAGATATGACGTTAAATCTTCAGCCATTTTAACTGTTAATGTGATGATAATTGTTCTTTCGTTTTTACTAATTCTAAAATTGACTTCTGACATAATATCATCAATTTGACCTTCTGTTTTTCTAACATCAATAATTGGATCAAGTAATCCAGTAGGTCTTATAATTTGCTCAATATATTCATTATTTGTTTTTCCTAGCTCATAATCTCCAGGAGTTGCAGATGTGCATATAACTTGATTAATTAAACTTTCAAATTCTTCAAATTTTAAAGGTCTATTATCTAATGCACTTGGTAATCTAAATCCATATTCAACTAAATTTTCTTTTCTTGAACGATCTCCAAAATACATTCCTTTAATTTGAGGAAAAGTAACATGCGATTCATCAATAAATAATAAGAAATTTTTTGGAAAATAATCAATTAAACAAAACGGTCTTGAGCCTCTTTCTCTTCCATCAATATAAACTGAATAATTTTCAATTCCAGGACACATGCCAAACTCTCTCATTGATTCAACGTCTTGTCGTGTTCTCATATCTATTCTTTCAGCTTCAAGAGGTTTATTATTATCTAAAAAATATTGATGTCTTTCTTTTAATTCATCTAAAATTTTATCGCAAACCTTCAATATTCTTTCATGAGTTGCAACATGATCATAAGCTGGAAAAATAGGGAAAGTTTTAAAAGATTCTAATACTTCACCAGTTACATAATTACATTTTTTAATACTTTCAATTTCATCATCAAAAGTATCGATTTTAATATATGTGTCATTAGAATTGGCGGGCATTAACTCAATTATATCGCCTCTTGATCTAAAATATCCTTTTTCCAAATCCATATTAGTTCTTTGATATTGAGCATCGACAAGTTTTTTAAAAAATTGTTTTATATTTATCTTTTCTCCAACTCTTATTTCAAAAACTAATCTATAATATTCATCTGGATCACTTAATCCATAAATTGATGCAACACTACCGACAACAATTGTATCACTTCTTTCAAGAATAGAATTTATTGCAGCAGTTCTTAACATTTCAATTTCTTGATTCATAACAGCGTTTTTTTCAATATATGTATCAGTTGTTGGAATATATGCTTCAGGTTGATAAAAATCAAAGTTAGAAACAAAATATTCAACTCTGTTATTTGGAAATAATTCTTTTAATTCTGTATATAATTGTCCGGCTAAAGTTTTATTATGAACTAAAACCAATGTTGGTCTATTAACTTTTGCAATAATATTGGCCATTGTAAAAGTTTTTCCAGTGCCAGTTGCTCCTAATAAAACTTGGAATTTTTTATTTTCATTTAAACCTTCAACTAGTTTTGCAATAGCTTGAGGTTGATCGCCAGTTGGTTTATATTTACTAATTAATTCAAATTTTCTATATTCCATTTTTATTCATATGGATTGTTAACACTAAATCCATTCCCAAGAACTTGTTTAGTAAAAGTAAATGTTGAAAATGCGTTTGGATCAATTTCTCGAACTTTTTCAATGACTTTTTCATATTCTTTTTTATGTATAACAACTCTAATTAATTTTCTTTTTTCAAATTTATAACCACCAGTTACATCATAAATTGTTGTTCCTCTTTCAAGCTCATTAATAAAATATTTATTCAATTCTTCCCATTTGTCAGTAATTATTTCACATGAAATTGAGTTATTTCTTGTAATATAAACAATTTGAATTGTTGCAGCACAACAAATAGCGCTTAAAATATTTAAACCAGATTCAGCAAATATAATTCCATAATTAAGAGATGATGCTTCAACACCATCATAAAAAATTGGTTTTAAAATTGACACTACTATTCCAGCAACAATAATTGTTCCATCAACAATGAAATTTATTAAGGATTCGTTGGAGTTTTTGTAATATTTTTTAATAATTAAAACTAAAATATCAAAGCCGCCAGTAGTTCCTCCTACAAGAAAAGCCAAACCTACAGATAGACCGCATAAAAGTCCTCCAAACACTGCACAAAGAAAATAATTTATTAAATAATATTCGCTTCCCATTGCTGCAATATTTGCAGTAAACCATTCATCAAAACTAAAACAATCAAAAATTCTATAAACAATAGTTAATAAAACTGGATACATTAAAGTTGAAAATAAACTTCTCACCGTTACTTTTTTACCTAATGTAAAAAAGGAGGCTATTAATAAAATTCCGGTTATTACATAAGCTGTTACATCAAGAAATCCATCAAAAAAATTATTAATTATAATTGCAACACCGCTTACACCTCCCGCAACAATATTAAAACCATTATAGAAAATAACAGTCGCAAAAACTAAAATTAAGTTGGCCAATAACAAAACTAAATATTTATTAATAAGATGCATTAATTGAGTTTTTGTCATATTAATTTTGAGCTTCATTTTGTCTCTCCTTAACTTCTTTTTCTAAATAAGCATTGACAAATCCTTCGATATTTCCATCCATAACTTTGAAAACATCGGATTCTTCATAACCAGTTCTATGGTCTTTTACTAAGGTATATGGACAAAATACATATGATCTAATTTGCGATCCCCACTCAATATTTTTTTGCTCACCAATAATATTTTTCATTTTAGCTTGTTTTTCTAAAAGTTGTCTTTGATATAATTGGTTTTTCAAGATTTGCATAGCCATTTCTTTATTAGATAATTGGCTTCTTTCAACTTGGCAAGAAACAACAATTCCAGTTGGTAGGTGTGTAATTCTAACAGCGGTTTCGACTTTATTAACATTTTGACCACCTGCACCACCAGATCTGTATGTATCAATTTTTAAATCTTTATCATTGATTTCAATATTATTTGCATCATTAAAAATTGGAACAACATTAACACTAGCAAATGATGTGTGTCTTCTTTTGTTTGCATCAAAAGGAGAAATTCTAACTAATCTATGGACTCCTTTTTCAGATTTTAATAGTCCATAAGCATTTCTTCCTTTAACTTGAAAGGTAACTGATTTAATACCAGCTTCTTCACCATCTAAATAATCAACAACTATTACTTTTAAATTATTTTTTTCACAATATCTTAAATACATTCTATATAACATACTAGCCCAGTCATGTGATTCTGTACCACCTGCTCCAGGGTGTATATCAACAGTCGCATTTAATGAATCGTATTCTCCAGAAAATAGAATTTCTTTATTAAATGCATTGACTCTTTTTTCAAATTGAGAAACTTCTTCATCAAAAAGATTGATCATTTCTGGATCATTATTATCAATAGCTACTAAAAAGTCCTGCAAATCTTGATAATTTTTTTTAATGCTAATTAAATTATCATATAAATATTTTAAATTATTTAATTCATTGACCACTTTTAAAGATGAGTTTTTATCATTCCAAAAACCATCTTCATTCATTATTTTATCTAATTCATCAATTCTTTTTTTCTTTTTATCTAGGTCAAAGAGAGTCTCCGAGTTGTTTGACTACATGGCCTAAATTATTTAGAACAGTTTTTAATTCAAATAACTCTCTCATTTTTTAATTTTCCTTTGTTGTAGTTGTTGGAGTTTTAGTTGTATCAATTAAAGATTCATCTTCTTTATTTTTGCTTTCAATTTTAGTTTCGGTTTCTTGAGGTTGAGAATTATCATCAGTTTGTTTTGCGGCTGATGGGTTAATTCTTAATTGAGCGTTTACAAGGTTTAAAACAACTTCAATAGCAACTAATTCAAGCATATCAGAAAACATTTGATAACCTTCATTAACATAATCTTGTAAAGGATTTGTTTGAGCATAACTTCTTAAATAAATGTTTTCTCTCAAACTTGTCATAGCATCAATATGATTTGTCCAGTTTCTATCAATACATCTTAAAATAATTTGTCTTTCAACTCTTTCTTTGATATCTTCTGGCCAATCTTTAGAATGTATTTCATACATTTGTTTTAATAATGCAGTAATATCACCTTTTGCATCATCAACAGACATTAAATCATATGCTTTATAATCAAAACTTCCATCTGGTAAAAATCTAGGCATTAAAATTTTTCCAAGAATATTACCCGAAATTAATTTATCAGGTGATTGAGGATCAATTGCTTTTTTAGCAAGTGCTAATCCAGCAGTATCAAACATTTCATTTAATAAATCTTTAATATCTTTCGCAAATAAAATATTATCTCTTTTTGTGTAAATAATTTTTCTTTGTTTTGATAAAACATCATCATAATCAAGTAATGTTTTTCTAATATCAAAGTTTTTACCTTCAATTTTCTTTTGAGCTGAAGTGATTGCTTTCATAATCATTGGAGATTCAATTGCTTGATCGCCTAAACCTTTAAAGATTTTCTTAAGATTATCACCGCCAAATCTAACCATTAATTCATCATCAAGAGAAACATAGAATCTTGAAAAACCCGGATCACCTTGTCTTCCGCTTCTACCTCTTAATTGGTTATCAATTCTTCTTGATTCGTGTCTTTCGGTACCAAATACACAAAGACCGCCTAATTTTTTAACTTCATCACTAATTTTAATATCGGTACCTCTTCCAGCCATATTTGTAGCAAGAGTAATTTGTCCTTTTTCTCCAGCATGAGAAATAATTTCAGCTTCTCTTGCGTGGTTTTTAGCATTTAAAACTTCATGTTTTAAACCAGCTTGATCAAGTAGTCTTGAAATTTCTTCACTTGATTCAACACTAGTTGTACCAATTAAAATTGGTTGTCCTTTTTCATGTCTTTCAATAACTTCTTTAATTAATGCTTTTAATTTTGCTTCTTTACTCTCATAAACAAAATCAACTGCATCAACTCTTTGAATAGGTCTATTTGTTGGTATACTTACAACTCTCATGTTATAAATTTTTCTAAATTCTTCTTCTTCGGTTTTAGCAGTACCAGTCATACCGGATAACTTTTTAAATAATCTAAAGAAGTTTTGATAAGTAATTGTAGCTAATGTTACAGTTTCTTGTTTAATTTTTACATTTTCTTTTGCTTGAATTGCTTGTTGTAAACCATCACTATATTCTCTTCCGTGTAATACACGGCCAGTGAATTGATCAATTAATTGGATTTCATTATCTTTATCAACAAGATATTCAACGTCTCTTGTCATGATGTAGTTTGCTTTTAATGCTTGGTGAATTCTATGAACTAAATCACTAAATTCAGGATCATATAAATTCTTTATACCAAACATTTTTTCAGCTTTTAAATTACCTTCATCAGTTAAATTACAAGTTTTTGTTTTTATATCAACAACAAAATCTTTGTCTCTTCTTAAAGTTTTTACAAATCTATCTGCTACGGTGTATTGACTAGCACTTGCTTTTGCGCCACCAGAAATAATTAAAGGAGTTCTTGATTCATCAATTAAAATAGAGTCGGCTTCATCAATAACAGCATAATTAAGACCTCTTAAAACACGGGTTTGAACTGTTGGAGCCATATTATCTCTTAAGTAGTCAAAACCTAATTCAGAGTTTGTTGTGTATGTAATATCACAATTATGTGCTTCTTGTTTTTGAGTGGTATTTTTCTCTCTTAAGTTAACACCAACTGTTAATCCTAAAAATCTATAAATTTGTCCCATCCATTCAGCGTCTCTTTGTGCTAAGTATTCGTTTACTGTAACAACATCAACGCCTTTTCCCTCAAGGGCATTTAAATAAACTGACATAGTAGCGGTTAAGGTTTTACCTTCACCTGTTTTCATTTCAGCTACATCACCATCATTTAAAACTAAAGCACCAATAATTTGGACTTGAAATGGAAATTGATTTAAAGTTCTTTTTGCAGCTTCTCTTGCAACTGCAAAAGCTTCATATTTAATATCTTCAAGTGTTTCTCCATTTGCTAAACGATTTCTAAAATATGGAGTTTTTGCTCTTAATTCTTCATCAGATAATTTTGCCATTTCGTCTTCATATGCAAGAACTTTTAATGATTCTTTTCGATATTTATTTAATCTTATCTTGTCAAATTGAAATATTTTATCAATAATATTTGCCATTTATAATTACTCCGTTTCTAAACACTCTAAATATTATATATTTATTTATATAAATATAAAATAACATATTTACTATAAATTTTTGAATAAAGCTCATCTTATTTCGTCTTTTTTTATTATTCTTTTTGACATAACCAAAATAGAAATTTTTTTAGGATTTAATTTCTTTAATTCTTTAATACAAGCTTTAATTGTATTTCCGGTTGTATACACATCATCAACTAGTAATATTTTCTTATTAGTTAAAACATCATTATTTTGTTTTAATTTAATGTATTTAAAAATATTTTTTCGTTCTTCAAAATTTAAATTTGCCTGTTTAATATTACTTGTTTTTTCAAGTATATTTATTTTTTTAAACCTTAAAAAAGAATACATTTCTTGAAGATGTGAAAAACCTCTTTCTAACTCACTTTCATTATAAGATGGTGCAAAAACTACAACAAAACCTTGATATTTTATGTTTAAATAGGTTTTAAAGTTTGCAAAAAAGACATCTTTTAACTCATAATCTTTACATCCTTTAAATTGATATAATAACTCTTTAATTTTTTGATTATATTCATATATCGCAAGACAAGAAACATCTTTAATTTTAAACTTTATAAATTTCGGATCCATTTCTTTAAAACAATTATCACAAATTAATGGATTCCCAAATAACTTATGTAAGGATATATTTGTTATTCTTTTAAAACAAACTTTACAGTAAATATCATCCTCGGATATTATTTTCTTCAATAATTGTTTTAATTGCATTTTCCATCTCTTTTGTTTTTTTGTATGATAAAAAAATTATTTCTCCATTTGGAAATTCTTTTTTTCTTCCAACTCTTCCAGATATTTGAATTAAAGTTTGTGAATCAAATACATTTTTATAAGAATCATAAACAATTACTTGTAAATTAGATAATGTTACACCTCTTTCTAAAACACTAGTTGTAACAATATATTTTAGTTCACCTCTTTTAAATTCATTGATAATATTTTCTCTTTTTTCAACTTTTGAATTTAAATATGCACCTCCTTTCACAAAAATATTTATAAAGGTAAATAAGTTTATAGAATCTTTGATGTAACCAACAAATATTAAAAGAGGTTTTTTGTTATCCACAAATTCTTTAACTTTTTTTAATAGGTATAATAATTTAAATATTCCAGTTTTTAAAACAATTTTAGGGACAGGCATTTTATATCCATGAAACCTCTGATATAGTTCAATTATTTCAAATTTATTATTTCTAAATGTTTCTTTTTCATAATCTGAGATTGTGGCAGTCATCAATAATAAATTCCCTTTTAATGATCTATTTAAAAAACTATGCAAAACTTGATTATTTTTAAATGGAAATGCATCTATTTCATCTAAAATTAATAAATTAAAATACTTTTTATATCTATAAAGTTGATGCGTTGTTAAAACAGTTAATTCTCCTTCTAAGTCATTGGTATTTCCTCCATATAAACAAATAACTTTTGAATTAATAAATACATCTTTTAATCTATTATATAATTCAATTACTACATCTTTTCTTGGTATTGAAAATCCTACTTTAAGATTATTTTTAAGACAATATTGAATTAATTTAAAAGTTAACTCAGTTTTCCCAGCGCCGCATACAGCATGAATTAGTGTATTTTTTCTACCTTTAAAATTATTTATTACTTGATTAGATATTGCTTCTTGTTTTTGAGTTAATTCGTAATTTAAATTTAATACTATCTCATTATTAAAATTAATATTTTCGACTTCTTGTTTAGCAATAAATTTTAAACATCGTCTACAATACGGCGTGTTTTTAAAATAACCTATATAAATAGGATTTGTATTTCCACAAATCGGACATCTATAAGACATTAATTACCCTTACACTAAATAAGTCGTAATTAATTTGAACTATTTTCAAAATTTTTTAAAAAATTTAATCTTTCTAAATGACGACCGCCTTCAAATTCTGAATTTAAGAAGAGAATTGTTCTTCTTTTTACATCTTCAATAGACATATATTCACATCCAAAAGCAATCATATTGCATCCGTCATGGGTTTTGCATTTAATTGCCGTTTCATCGTTATATGCAATTCCACAATAGACACCTTTTACTTTATTAGCTGCAATACATACACCTTCTCCAGATTTACAAAAAACGATTCCAGCATCAGCTTGTTTATTTTTTATACACATTGCAGCCTTTAAACCAAATTCGCTCCAGCTTGCTGGATCTTTTGAATTTGTTCCGATATCAATTACTTCATATCCGCTTTCAATTAAAAAATCTTTTAATTGTGATTTATAATCAACTCCACCGTGATCAGAACCAAGAACAATTTTCATAATAAATTTAACTCCTTTTTAATTTCTTCTAGTTTTAATTTTCCTTCTCTAATTAGTTTTATATCATTTCCATCAATTTGTAGTATTGTTGATGGAACATCATCAATTAAATCATCATCTTTTTTAATAATTAATGATATTTCATTTTTAAAAACATCATATACTTCTTGTGCCTTTAAACAAGGTTTTTCATTTGATTTGTTTGCACTAGGAACTAATAATGGTTCTCCAATAAATTCAATTAAATCAATTAAATCTTTATTTTTTGGAATTCTAAAACCAATATAATTACTTTCTAAATATAAATAATGAGGAATATTATTTTTTCGTTTGACTAATAAAGTAATTGAACCAGGCATAAATTTTTTTACAATTTTTAAACACAGTTCGTTTAATTCACAATAATTTTTAATCATATCAACATTAGATATCATCATTGTAAATGGTTTATTAGGAACTCTATTTTTAACTTTAACTAAATTGTTAAAAGCAATTTCACTATTTGAAAGACAACCTAAACCATAAACAGTTTCAGTTGGAAAAGCAATTACTTCATTTTTATAAAGAACTTTTTTAATTAATTCTTTTTGACTAAAATCAATAAATTCTGTTTTCATAAACTTTCTACAACTAAAATTCTATCACGATTATCTAAATCTTTATAAAATTCATACTTTTCTTTTTTAAAATTTAATACAATTTTTAAAAATCCTTCAAGAATATTTTTTTGATCATAACCAATTTCAAAAACAATAATGTATTTTTCATTTAAAAAAAGTCTGCGATTCTCGATTATTTTTTCATAATAATAATAAGATGGGCTAATAAATAAAGCATTTTTAGGTTCGTAAATCAAAACACTTTTATCAACTTCATATTTTTTTGAAATATATGGTGGGTTTGCATAAACAACATTAAAATTTGAATTATTATTTAAAAATTTAATCATATCACTCTTTACTAAATTAATATTTGAATTAAATTTATCTTTATTAATTTTACAAACTTCTAAAGCTTTTTTTGAATTATCTACGGCATATATTTCTTTTTTATAATTTAATAATTTATCTAAAATGATTGCAATACATCCAGAACCAGTCCCTAAATCACATATTTTTAATTCCTCATTACTTTTAAATTTTTCAGTTATTTTATCTATGCATTTTTTTAAAACAAATTCTGATTCTATACGTGGAATTAAAACTCTTTTATCAACATAAAATTTAAAATTATAAAATTCACATTCATTTATTACATAATAAACTGGCTCTCCATTTAAAACTCTTTGAATTGAATATAAATTTTCCTCAGTTAAATTAAAATCTTTATCTTGCTCAATATAAAATTCAGACATGTCTTTAAAATTAAAAAAATAACATAATAAAATTCTTAATGAAATTTCTTCAATGTTATTTTCTTTAAATTTTATAAGATATTTTTTATAAATTTCACTTAGTTTCACTAGTTAATCTTTCTTTTAAATCATAAGCGATTAAAGCATCTAATAAATCATCTAAATCGCCTTCCATAATACGATCTAATTTTTGAACTGTATAACCAATTCTATGATCGGTAACTCTATTTTGAGGATAATTATAAGTTCTTATTTTTTCGCTTCTTTCACCAGTTCCAACTTTCAATCTTCTTTCATTTCCAATTTTTTCTGCTTGTTCTTGTTCTTTTAAAGCATACAATTTCGCTCTTAACATTTGCATACAAATTTCTCTATTTTGAATTTGACTCTTTTCTGTTTGACAAGAAACAACAACACCTGTTGGAATGTGAGTAATTCTAACAGCAGATTCTGTTTTATTAACATTTTGACCACCTGCACCTTGAGATCTATATGTGTCAACATGTAAATCAGCAGGATTAATTTGAATATCGATATCTTCTGCTTCTGGCATAACTAAAACTGTAGCAGTTGAAGTATGAATTCTTCCATTTGCTTCAGTCTTTGGAACTCTTTGAACTCTATGAGCACCACTTTCAAATTTTAATCTAGAATATACACCATGCCCTTTAATCATAAATGAAACTAAAGAATAACCTCCAACGCTTCCATATGATTCTTCAATCATTTGTAATTTCCAGCCTTTTTTCTCGGCATATTTTACATACATTCTAAATAAGTCGCCAGCAAAAATATTTGCTTCATCCCCACCGACAGCACCTCTTATTTCAACAACAATATTTTTGTCATCATTTGGATCTTTTGGAATTAATAAAACTTTTAAATCTTCTTCTAATTTTTGTAATTGTTCATTTAAATTTATAATAGACTCTTTTGCAAATTTAACAATTTCTTCATCTGAATCATTTAACATTAATTTTGCATCTTCTAAATCTGATTCTAATTTTTCAAATTTATCAAAAGTTTCAATAATTGGATCTAAATTCGCTTTTTCTTTTGATAAATTTTTAAAAACTAAAATATCAGACATTATATTTGAATCCATTAATTTTTCATCTATTTCTTTTAGTTTTTCTCTTGCTTGATTTAATCTAATTCTTAACTCGTTTTCCATACCTTAAATATTATACTAGAAATCAAAAGTTATTTTAATTTTTATAATTTTATTTTTACTTATATCTTAAAAATTATACTCAAAAAAAGTATAATTTTAAATATGAGTTATCAAGCATTATATAGAAAATATAGATCACAAAACTTTGATGAAGTTTATGGCCAAGAGCACATTGTAAGAACACTAAAAAATGCCTTAAATAATAATAAAATTGCTCATGCTTATTTATTTACTGGACCTCGAGGAACTGGTAAAACCTCGATTGCAAGGCTATTAGCTAAAGCTTTAAACTGTGAACAAGGCATTGGACATATTTGTAATGAATGTGAATCTTGTAAATTGATTTCCACTAATGCTCATCCAGATATAATTGAAATTGATGCTGCTAGTAACTCAAGAGTTGAAGAAATTAGAAACGTTATTGAGCAAGTTAAATATGCTCCAATAAAAGCTAGATATAAAGTATATATAATTGATGAAGTTCATATGCTTTCAAATAGTGCATTTAATGCATTATTAAAGACACTTGAAGAACCACCAGAAAATGTTGTTTTTATTTTAGCAACTACAGAACCTTATAAAGTTTTACCAACAATAATTTCAAGATGTCAAAGATTTGATTTTACAAAAATTGATAATGAAGCAATAAAATCAAGATTACAAGATATCTGTAAAAAAGAAAATATTTCAATTGAAGATGAGGCATTAAATGAATTAGCAAGTTTAGCAGATGGCGGAATTAGAGATGCTTTATCTTTATTAGATGAAATTATTGCATATTGTGGAAATAATATTAAATATTCTGATATTTTAAATATTTTTGGATTAATTTCTAAAGAAGAAAAAGTTAATTTTTTAGAAGATGTTTTTAATAAACAAATTAATGAAGTATTAAATAAATTTATATCATATATTCAAAAAGGAGTTGATGTTAAACACTTTAATGGGGATTTAATAAATATATTAAAAGATTTATTAATTTATAAAATTACAAAAGATACTATAAATGTTAAATATATTAATGAAAATTTATTAATTAAATTAAGTAATTTAATTACTATTTCTGATTTAAAAATTATCATAAATAAATTAATTGATGCTAATAATGAATTCAAAAACATTGCAGATCTCAATTCTTTTTATGAAATTGTCTTACTTGATGTTGCAACAAGTAAAGAAATAAATTATGAAGAAAATAAAGTTATTTTAAAACAACAAGAAAATCCAATTGAAAAACAATTAAAAGAAAATAAAAATAAATTACAAGAAAAAATTCATGCAAATAATACTTCTACTTCTATAAAAAAAGAAATTATTAAAGAAGAAAAAGTGCAAGATAATAAACAAAATATTGAAGATGAATTAAATAATTTAGATAAATCAAATTTAGAAAAATCGACTCAAAATTCTATTAATTTATTTATAAACGAAACAACTCAAAACAATAAAATTGAAGAAAATAAACCTTCAATAAATCAAATAAACCAAGAAGAATTAGAAAATAAAACAGAAAATGAAAATGAAAAATTAACTTCTAATTTAAGTCATTCTAAAGAATTAGAAATGGCAAACACTTATAAACCAAGCGATTATAAAGAAAACATTGACCAAAATAAACCAAATATTGCACCAGATAATGACAAAAAAGAAATTATTTCATTATCAGATGATTTAATTATTAAGGCAATTGTAAAAAGTTCTAAAGAAGAAAAAGTTCAACTTTATGAAAAATGGGATTTATTAGACGATTATCGAATTGAGCCAAAATTTGCTCCACTTATTTCAAAAATTCAAACTACTACTTTGTTTTCTTTGTGTGATGAATTATTGATTTTACAAACTCAATATAATTCAGTTGTTGAAACAATTAATCAAAAACAAAATAATGCCCTAGTAGTTGAATTAATTTCAAAATTGCTTGGAAGAAAAGTAAGAATTTATGCAATTACATTAAACGAAGCAAATCGCTTAACGATGTATTATTATAATTTAAGACAAGTTAATAAATTGCCTAAGAAAAGTGAAATTGGAAAGTTATTTTAATTATGAAAATATTAGAAAATTTAATTGAATCTTTTGAAAAATTACCTGGAATTGGGCCAAAAACCGCAGAAAGACTAGCATATTCTGTTCTTGATTTAGACGATGAATATGTTAAAGAATTTGCCCAAAATTTAATTGATGCTAAAACAAAAATTAAAAGATGTAAAATTTGTGGAATGTATTGTGATGGTGACATTTGTGATGTTTGTAAAGATAAAGGCAGAATTAATGATACATTAATCGTTGTAAGTTCTACAAAAGATGCCCTAGCAATTGAAAAAGCGACAAAAAAATATAAATATTTTGTTTTAAATGGAAATATTTCACTTTTAAAAAATATAACACCAGATAAATTAAATATTCCACTTCTCTTAACAAGAATTGACATAGAAAATATCAAAGAAATTATTCTTGCTACAAGTTCAACTCTTGATGGAGAAACAACTGCAAGATATTTATCAAATATCTTAGAAAATAAAGTTAAAGTAACACGTCTTGCCTATGGACTTCCAATGGGAAGTGAACTTGAATATTTAGATACATTAACTCTTGAAAAGGCAATATCTGGAAGAAATAAAATATAAAAGGAGATAAATTAATATGTTTATAACATTTGAAGGACCTGAAGGAAGCGGAAAGTCATCTGTTTTAAATTATGTTTATGAAAAATTAAAAGAAAAAAAATATAAAGTAATTAAAACAAGAGAGCCGGGCGGAACTCCAATTTCAGAACAAATTAGAAATATTATTTTAGATAAATCAAATACCGCTCTTGATCCAAAAGCCGAGGCTTTATTATATGCTGCAAGTCGAAGACAACACTTAGTTGAAAAGATTTGGCCTAGTTTAAAAGATGGCTATATTGTTTTATGTGACCGATATTTAGATTCTTCTCTAGCTTATCAAGGTGGAGCAAGAGGCCTAGGAATTGATGAAATTTTAAACATTAATAATTTTGCAACTGATAAAACATTCCCAGATTTAACAATATTATTTGATATTGATCCAAAACTGGGATTAAAAAGAATAGCTCAAAATTCTCAACGAGAAGTTAATAGATTAGATTTAGAAAAACTTGAATTTCATAATAAAGTTAGAGAATCATTTTTAAAACTAGCCGATATTTATAAAGACAGATATCATATAATTGATGCATCAAAACCATTTGATGAAGTTTGTAAAGAAACATTGAATTATATTGAAAATATATTAAATAAATAATGGATATATTAACCTATATAAAGACTTTCCAAGAAAATATATATACATTATTAGATAATAATTTAAAATCTAATAATTTTTCTCATGCATATTTATTATCAGGAAATTTTAATTCTCCATTATTAGATATAGCAATTTTTATTGCAAAACTTATTTTATGCCAAAATAAAAAATTTGATTGTGATACTTGTGATTCTTGTCAAAAAATTAATACAAATATTAATTCTTTGTTATCATTAATTATTATTGATGGAAATGAAAAAACAATCCTTAAAGATGACATATTACAAATTGAAGAAAGATTTTCCAAAACTTCAATTGAAAAAAATAAAAAATTTGTTTATATAATTAATCTTGCAGAACACATGACTAAAGAAGCAATCAATTCATTATTAAAGTTTTTAGAAGAACCAAATGAAAATGTTTATGCAATATTAACAAGTAAAAATATTAACCAAGTTATTCAAACAGTTGTTTCTCGATGTCAAATTTTAAAAATAAAATCTGAAGATAAAACTAGGTTAATTTCATATCTAAATAATAAAGAAATTGATGAAAAATACCTGCAAATCCTTGTTAATTTTTCAATATCTAATAAAGATTTATTAAGTTATTATCAAGATAAAAATATTATAAATTTAATTGATAAAACAATTGAATATTTAGAAAATATTGATGATAAAAATAAAACTAGATATTTGTTATTAACAAATATAATTCCACTAACAAAAACTGATTTTTATGCTCGATTTGAAATAGACTTATTAACTTTATTTTTAAGTGAATCAATTTCATATCATTCAAGTAATCAAACATATCTAAAAAGTTATGAAAATATATTAATAAAAATATATAATAATATTACAAACATTAACCAATGTTTGTTAGAAATATACAAAATAAGAAAATATATAAACATTCATATTAATACCACATTATTGTTTGAACATATCGATTTTCTTATTCATTAAGAGGTGTTATGGATTATTTTATAACTGTTAAATTTGAAGATAATACATTAGGATATTGCTTTTCATGCCAAGATAATACATTAAAAGTTGGTGATTTTGTTGTTTGCGACACAACAAGAGGTTTAGAAATTGGAAAAATTTCAAAAGAACCTCAAGAAATGAATAAGTATAAATTAAAATTTGAACTTAAACCAATTTTAAAAAAAGCCGATGAAGGCGATATAAAACTATATAAACTTAATAAAATAAAAGCTGCTGAATATGGAAAAATCTTTATGGAAGAAGAAAAAAAGCTAAATTTAGGTATGAAACTATTATCAACTGAATTAATGCTTGATCAAAGTAAAGTTGTTTTTTCTTATGTTTCTGATCAAAGAGTAGATTTTAGAGATTTGTTAAAAAATTTAATTGTTAAAATAAAATGTAAAATTGAATTGAGACAAGTCGCAGCTAGAGATAGAGCTCAAAAAATTGGCGGAATTGGGCCATGTGGATTAATAACTTGTTGCTCATTATTTTTAAGAGAATTTGAAGGTATCACTACTTCTATGATAAAAAATCAAATGTTATCTGGAAATACTTCAAAATTAAGTGGCCTTTGCGATAAATTATTATGTTGTTTAAAATTTGAAAATGAAGGTTACTCTCAAGCAAAAAAAGACTTTCCGCCACTTAAATCTGAAGTTTATGTGGAAGGCGTTAAATATTTAGTTGCAGGTTATAATGTTTTTTCAAAAGTAATTAAATTAAAAAATAATCTTGAAGGAGAATTATATCTTCCATTAAATGAGGTCAAAACATTAATCAAAAAACAAGCAAAACTTGAAAAAAAAGATAAAACTAATAATGATGATGAAAAATAATTTTGGAAAATTATATATTGTTTCAACTCCAATTGGAAATATAAAAGACATAACTTTTAGAGCGATTGAAGTTTTAGAAAGTGTTGATTATATTGTTTGCGAAAATCCAAATAATTCAAAAAAACTTTTAAATCACTACAACATCAATAAAAAATTAATCCAATTAAATGCAATTATTGAAGAAAATAATACTTCAAATATTTTAAATCTATTAAAGAATGGAAATAATATTGCCTATATTTCTGATGCTGGAACTCCTTGTATTTCAGATCCAGGACAAATTTTAGTTAGCAATGCAATTAAAGAAAAAATAGAAGTATCCGTAATTCCAGGAGCAAGTGCAATTTTAACTTCACTTGTTGGAAGTGGTTTAAATATCTTCAATTTTACTTTTGTTGGATTTCTATCTAATAAAAGTGGAACAAGATTAAATCAACTAAAAGAATTAAGTAAGATAAATTCAACACTTGTAATTTATGAATCATCTCATCGAATTTTAGATACAATTAAAGATATAAAACAAACCTTTAATAATGATTTAAATATTTGTATTGCAAAAGAATTAACAAAAATTCATGAAGAATATATTAGAGATAAAATTGCAAATATTTCACTAGATAAAGAAAAAGTAAAAGGTGAATTTGTAATCTTAATTGAAAATAAAATATCTAAAGAAAATATGAGTGATGATGAAATAAAAGAAAAATTAATAAAACTAATTAAAGAGGAAAAATTGACTAATAAAGAAGCAATTTTAAAAATATCAAAAGATTATAATATAAATAAAAATATTGTCTATAAATTATCACTTGACATAAAAAAATAACAGCGATTCGCTGTTATTTTTTAATTTCGTCAATATATTTTTTTAAATCTTCATCAATTATTTCTTTAACTATTTTAACTCGTTGATCTGCATTATTTGCTTCTTTTAATTTAGCTTTTTTCTTAAGTGTATGATAAATTCCAAATAAGGCAAGTCCTCCAAAACCAATAGCTGATAAACCTAAACCCGGAACAAAATATTCGCTAACAAAATTTAATTCATAAGAACATTCTCTAATTCCAGACATAAAGCCAACGAAACCACCAGTTGTTTTATAAACTTTTGGATGAGTTATATTTCCATTGCTATCAGTTAGTGTTAAATCCCAACCTTTATCATATGCTAAATTTGTAACAATAAATCGATAATTTTGATAATCTGTTTTAAATCCATAAGTATTATATGTATGATAAACATCAGTTAATGGATATTCTTTTAATTCATTAATTAAACTTAAATAATCTTCATAAGAATAAGCATATATTGTTGGTACAGTTGGACTTAAAGTAAAATTATCTCTCATTGGAACAATAATTAATTTTGAAACATAATTATCAAAATAAAATGTTCGATAACGTTTTGAATAATTATCCATTTGATTAAAATTATCATAAGAAATTACATTATTATCTTTATCTAATATAAATGTTGAAAAGACATTATAATCTCTAATTGGAGCATTCATAAATAAAGCGCCAACATCAATATCATCAACTAATGCTCCACCATCTCTATTTTCAATTACAATAATATTAGTATTTGGTTTTAAAATTAAACTATCTGTATCATAACTTCCAGTTGATGGAAGAGTATAAATTTGTTCGCCTTTTGTTTGATATGCTAGTGGATCATCTGGATTAAAATATGAATTTTTTAAATCATATGCTGTTACTTTTATACTAATTTGTTTTGTTGGAGTTGTGTAATATGATCTAGCTTGGCTAAAATAACCTTCATCCCATAAATAAGTATAATTTTGTTTTAATTCATTAATATCTTGAGTCTCTAAAATAGCACCTTTTAAGAAATTATAATCGGCATCAAAATGACCTCTTCCAGAATTTGTAAAATAATAAAAATCACCTAAAACACCCATTGGATTGGCGCCATCTTCATTACTTGATACTTGAGGATCAATAAAATTAGTAAACGAAAATCCCATTTCAATAAAGTTTTCGTTTTCATAAACAGTGTAATCACTATCTTGATAGCTAACTTTGTAACCAAACGGAATATTTGGATCATAATGAATTACTTTTGAATTAGATTCATCATTTGTATCATAAATTACATGATAATTTGTTTCAACAGCATTTGTTAAATAGTATTTAACACCTAAAAATGTATCTAATAAAGGTCTTTTTTCAATAGCATTACCATTCCAGTTTCCATAAGATGTTACAATATTTGACCAATGTAAAAATTGATCAGTATTTGAGTTATATTCAGAATGGAAATAAGATAAACCATTATAATTTTCAGCCATATTTAAGTTTGTTCCAGAATCATAAATTCTATCTGATTGAACTCTGAAAAATGATTTATCTTCTTCATTTATTGTTTTAAATATTTCAGTTTCTCTTGCAACATTTTCTTTACCATTTAAAAAATAAATTGATTCATAATCAGTATATCCATGGAAGTAATTATAATATGCACCCATTAAAACAACTTCTGCAGCAATAAATAAAATTCCCGTTTTAACAAATCTTTTATCTTTATAATATTTAATAAATAAGAAGAATAAAACCGATACATAAATTAAAGAAATAATAATAACTAACCATCTAGCTCCAATTGGTTCTATTCTTGTGGATTCATCTGGAAGTATCATTGCATAATATATACAAACTCCCATTAAAATAATTGTCACTAAATAAGAAATTACAAAATCATAAATTTTATATTTCTTTCTTTTATTAAATGATATTGCACAATATAAAATGATAAATGCATAAGGAATTAATTCCCATCTACCATAAGCTTCACTAAATCCTAAGAATAAATAATAAAAGAATGGAGTAAATAATGCCAACATAAAGAAAGCAATTGCAATAAGATGAGAGAATTTTCTTTCTCTAGTTGATTTAATAATTGAAGCAAAGAAGATTAAAATTAATGGCGTAAAAACAAATATTGAGCTTGCTAATGTATCATATCTATTTCCGTCAAAATTCATTACTGGAACATTTCTTCCATCGGTTGCTGGGAATAAAAATGCCATTAACGGATAAATCCATCTAAATGAATAATAATCTCCAAAAACAAATCCCCAATCAAATATTTGATTTAATGTATTTGTAACATCCCCTGCTTGAATATAACCAATTAAATCTTTTAAATAATCATTTGTTGCTCTTTGATAAGTTAAAGCATTCAAAATACTTGGAAGAGTAACAAATCCAGAACAACAAATTCCAAGAGCAAATGCTAAAATTCCAAGCCCTGCAACAATAAAATTATCATATGATTTTCTAGTTTTAATTGTTTGAAAATATCTAAATAAAGCATAAAAAACTCCACCAATTCCAACTGGAATTAAAAAATAGAAGTTAGATATTCCAATTAAAAATAATCCAAGAATTAAAACATATGGTTTTTTAGTTTTTAATAATTTTTCAATACCTAATAATACAATTGGAAGGAAGGTACAAATTCCATTAAACCCAGCAAACCATTGATAAAATACCATCCAACCACCAAATCCATAACAAACAGAAAATACTCTAGCAGTTGTTTCTTTTACTCCAAAATATTTAAGTAATAATCTAAAAAATAGCGTTGCTAAAATCATTCTAATCATCATAGAAATTAGCATCGCATGAGGTATAAAACTTCTTGGGAATAATAAAACAATTAAAAAGAATGGATCAAAAATATAATAAAATGAGTTATTAGCAATATTATCTCCGCCTAATGCAAGAGATGAATCCCAAAACGGAAATTCCCCAGTTGTAAAAAAATGCCACCAATCATCCCAACCATTATAGAAAAATGGAATTGATTGAACAGTATAATCGCCTGTAATTGGTGCAGTAAATGAATTAGTTAAAATTGTGATAATATAAAAGGCAAACGCTAATACAATTAAAAATAAGACATAATAAAACATATTTTTTGGATTTGAAAAATATGGTTTCATTTTTTCTTTCTTATATTTATCAAATTTAACTTTAAAGTTATTAATTAATTCAGTCATTGGTATTATTATACAATAAATGTATTTATTGTATATTAAAAATTATTTTCAATTGTCAATTTTATGATGATAATAAAAGTCATAATTTTTTATGAAGAATTTTTCATCAAAAATTAAACTGTATAAACAAAAATATTTATTTAAAAACAGAATTAAATATTTTTGGCATTGGGGCCTTAAACTTATATTCTTTTTTATTTATTGGATTAATTAAATCTAATTCATAAGAATGCAATGCAAGTCTATTTATTGGATCACTTGGATCTCCATATTTATCATCACCACATACAAAATGACCAATATTTCCAAGTTGCACTCTAATTTGATTTTTTCTACCACTATCAATATTTATATCAAGTAAGGAATATTTATCATTTTCTTTAATAACTTTGTAATGTGTTATACAAAATTGAGAATCTTTTTTATCTTTTGTAACGTACATTAAATTTTCTTTATTCATTTTTAAATAATTTTTTAATGTATCTTCTTTTTTATCTAAAACACCATCTACAATTGCATAATATCCTCTTTTTGATACTAAATCATTCCAATTTTCTTGTAATTGATTTTTTAAGTTTTCGTTTTTTGCAAAAATTAAAACTCCGCTTGTTTCTTTATCAATTCTATGAACTACATAAATTCGAGCAAATTTATTTTTTTCTCTAACATATTCTAGGGCGTATTTATAAGCAGTTTTAACTTTTTCTTTATCACTTGATATTGATAATAAACCAGCCGGTTTATTTATAGCTAAAAAATCTTCATCTTCATAAATTATTTCAAGCTTATTATTTTTTTTATCTTTAAAAGAGCTTAACGGAAATTTAGATATTAAAACAACATCTCCAGGAATTAATTGATAATTAAATTGAGTAACACATGCTCCATTTACGCCAATACACTTTCTTTTTAAGATATTTTTAATATTATTTCTTGATAAAGATTTAACATTATTTACTAAAAACTCAAGCAATTCTTCATTATTTTTTACTTTATATTCTTTTATGCTTTCATTTTTAATCTTTTCAAATTTATTATAAGAGGCTTTTTCTCTTTTTTTAGCATTCTTGTTCATATTTTTTGTTTAAACTTGCTTTTATTAATCCAACAAATAATGGATGAGGTCTTAAAGGTCTTGATTTAAATTCTGGATGGAATTGACAACATACAAAATAATCATTATTTTTTAATTCAAATATTTCTAATAAATTTGTTTGTGGATTCACCCCAGATATTACAAAATTAGGATCTTTTTTAAATATATTTAAATATTTATTATTAAATTCAAAACGATGACGATGTCTTTCTTTAATAAGTTCTTGATTATTATATAATTGATAAACTTTACTATCTTTATTAAGTTTACATTCATAAGCTCCAAGTCTCATTGTCCCACCAAGATTTATACCTTTATATTGTTCTGGTAAATAATCAATTACTGGATTTTCACATCTTTCATCAATTTCAGTAGAATTTGGATCTTCTATTTTTAATACATCTTTTGCATATTCAATAATTGCAAGTTGCAGACCAAAACAAATTCCTAAAAGTGGAATGTTATTTTCTCTACAATATTTAATTGCAAGTTGTTTTCCTTCAGTTCCTCTTGAGCCAAATCCACCTGGAATTACAATACCATTTACATCACTAATTACATCATTTATATTAGATTCATTTAAATTACTGGAATTTATCCAATAAATGTCAACTTTTGTGTCTAATTTATAACCGGCATGTTTTAAAGATTCAATTATTGAAATGTAAGCATCATGAAGTTCGACATATTTTCCAACAATTCCAATTTTGACAGATTCTTTTAAATTTTTAATTCTTTTAATTAAATCTTTATAATCATCTAAACAAATTTCTTTAGTATATTTTTCGTCAGTAATATTTAATCTCTTTAAAATGTATTTATCTAAACCTTGTTCATGGAGTGATGTAATTATTTCATAAATAATTTTTTGATCAAGCGATTCAAAAACAGCATCTTTTGAAATATTACAAAACATTGATATTTTTTCTTTATGAGATTCATTAACTTTTTTCTCGCTTCTTAAAACAATAATATCGGGTTGTATTCCAAAAGATTGTAATTCTTTAACACTATGTTGAGTTGGTTTTGTTTTTAATTCTTCACTAGATCTTAAAAATGGAACTAATGTATTATGAATAAAAACAACGTTTTCAAAACCTTTATCAATTCTAAATTGTCTAATTGCTTCAATAAATGGCTGAGATTCAATGTCACCAACCGTTCCACCAATTTCTGTAATTATTACATCGGCATTAGAAGTTTTTTCAGCTAATAATATTCTTCTTTTAATTTCGTTTGTAATATGAGGAATTACTTGAATAGTTGCGCCTAAATAATTACCTTTTCTTTCGCAATCTAAAACGTGTTTATAAATTTTTCCAGATGTAACAGAACTTTCTTTTGTTAAATTAACATCAATAAATCGTTCATAATGTCCTAAATCTAAATCCGTTTCAGCTCCATCTTCTGTTACAAATACTTCTCCGTGCTGATAAGGAGACATTGTTCCAGGATCAATATTTAAATAAGGATCAAATTTTTGCATAAATACATTTAATCCATGTTTTTTTAATAATAAACCTAAACTAGATGCTGTAATTCCTTTTCCAAGAGAAGATACAACACCGCCAGTTACAAATATATATTTTGTTTCCATATTTAAAAATTATATTTATTTTTTCTCATTAATAAAAGTTAAAAAATTATTTATTTATATTTTGATAATTTAATTGATTTAATTACATAATAAAATAAACTTAAAATTATACATAAAAATGACGTAAACGTCGTTGGATCAATGAGTATTAAATCTATTTTATTTTTTTCAAATGTAAAATAAATTAATGTACCTTGCATAGGAAAATACAACGAATATAAAAATCACCAAGGGGAATTATAAAGAAAATATAAAACTTTCTATTAAAATAACAGAATAAGCAATCAATAATACAAAAGATATTAATAGTTCAAATTTGTTTCTTGTTTTTATTGTTTTAATTGGATATATAAAAAGATGAAAGTACTAAAAAAATATAAAAACTACAAGATCTAATGAAAATAAATTTTGGTATTCGTCCATTAGTCGCTAAAAAGGAAACAAAACAAATAATAAAATTAAAAAAATTACATTAACCATTAATATAAATATATAATTTAATTTTTTAGGCCTTAACTTAATTAAATATTTTTGATTTGTTTTATTTAAATCTAAAAGTTAAAGCTTCTTCTTCATTTTTACCACAAAATATATCTTTACTATAAGCATTAAAACAACAGTTAAAATATTCTTTATAAATTTTCTCAGAATCAGTTTCTAATACACTTAAATTGTTTTTTAAATAATTTTTAATTAATTTTTTAACTTCTATAATTTACCTTTCTGATAATTTATAAAATATGTCAACATTTAGATTTAACATTATTATATAGGCCCAATATTTATTTAAGATTTTATTTTTATTATTTTCCATATATTTATGAATTAATTATTATATTTAGTTAATTTATTTATCTTTATTGAATAATAAATTAAACTCGAAATAAGACAAGAAATTGAACAAATTATTGTTGGGTCTATTAAAATAATCTCTAAAGTATTTACTGAAGAATTTTTATTATAAATATAAAAATACAAAATTTTTCCTCTTAAATTAGTATATAAACTGTACGATATATCATCATTTGGGATTGAATAAAAATATATAAAACTTTCTATTAATAATACAGAACATCCAACCAATAAAACTAGCGAGATTATTAATTCAAATTTACTCCTTATTTTAATTGTTTTTATAGAATATACAAAAAACGATAAATGTATTAAAAAAATAAAAAAGATTAAAATTCCTAATAAAAATAAGTAATTGAAATAGTACATAAATTGTTCAAAACAGTATAAAATCAAAGAAAAAATTAATGAAATAATACTAATAATAAGCGGAAATAAATAATTTATTTTTTTTGATTTTAATTTAAACAAATATTTTTGATTAGTTTTATATAAAGCAAAAGTTAATGCTTCTTCTTCGCTTTTACCGCATGATGCTTCTTTGTTATAAATATTAAAAGAATGCTCGAAACATTCATTAAATATTTTTTCATTAATTGATAAATCCTTGAAATTGTTTTCTAAATATTTTCTAATTATTTTTTCTACTTCCTTATTATTTTTTTTATTAAAACTTAAATTATTTTTATCCTTTTTGCTATTCTTTCTTATGATCTTAATTAAATAAATAATTGCATAAATTATAGAAAATATAAATGTAGGATCAATTAATACACTTATTAAATAAATGTCATTGATAACATGACCAAAAGGATCTCCCCAAATCTTATAACAAAGTATTACACCTGGAAAATAAAATTGGAAATCATGATGAAATTCATATGTTGTTGGTCTATAAAAAAATAATAATTCTTCAATTAATATTATAAAAAATGATAAAAATAAAACCGTTATTGTAATAAAATCAAATATTTTAAATTTTTTAATATTAATTAAGCTGATTATAAATAAAGCTAATAATGTAAAAAATGCTAATGGATATAATGTGTATAACATTGCATCATTAACTAATCCATAAATTTGAATTATTATTGAATAAACTAAACTAACTAAAACAACAAAGATTGTATAATAACTATTTTCTTTAAACAATTTAAAATGAAATGTTAATTGATCATTAATAAAAGAAAATGTTTTTGCTATTGCTACTTCTTCATCATTTTCGTTTTTTAAACAATGATTATAATAACCAATTGAATTATTTAATAATTTTTTAAATTTTTTAGATTTTTTTGATATAGAAAAATTACTTGAAATATATCCTTCTATTAGTTGTTCTACATCCATAATTAAATTATATCATAAATCATTAAAATCAAAAAAATAATAAAAAACGTCCTTTTTAGGGACGTTTTTTTATAATTTATTATTTTTTATACTTTTCTAAAAGTTATTCCTTCTCCATAATTGCTACCAACAGTTATTGATACAATACCTTTAATATAACTGTCAGATTCTTCATCATATTCATAACCTTTTTCAACTAATAAATCTCTATATCTTCCAAAATAATTATCAGTATCTTCTAAATTACCATTAAATTTTAATAATGTTATTGAATATATATCGCCTTCACTACCATCTGGAAGAACATCAGAAATTGTACTTGTGCCCATGCCTAAATAGAAATCTTTATTATATAAATATGGAATTTCAGAAGCTACTTCTTCTCCATACATTTTAACTAATAATGCATATACAGAAGGTATTGTCATAAAGTTAGTTGGTTCACTCCAATCAGAAGACATACCTTTTAAGTCATTTAATATATTAACTAATTCACTACCACCTAATTCTTCAGCTGAATTCGCATATGTTATTTTAAATTCAGCTTCTCCAACAATTCCAAATGCTGCAAAACTTCCAGTGTATTTAATCCCACTGATAGTTCCATTTTTTAATTGATAAGTAAATGTATTTTCAACAATTTCTAATCCAGTATCTGGTCCAAGAATTATATGATCTGTGGCTCCTTTTACATAATTTCTAATTTTTAATTCAGTTTTATCTTCATTTAATTCAAATAATTCTGGAGCAGCATCTATTTTTAATAAATCAGAAATACTTCCTTCTATTAATGGTGCAGTTGGAATAGGTTTATTATTTACATACATAAAATCACTATAACCATTTTCCTTATTTACATATCCGTAAATATTTTTATCTCCCATAACATCGACTGAGATATCAACAATTGCATCGTCCGTAACAAAATATTTAACATAACTATCTTCAGTATTAGTAAGTGCTTCAATGACATAATTTCTAGCACTTTCAAAATTATCTAAAATAGTCTTTATTTCTTGAGTTTCTGCAGTTGTTTCATAAGGTTTAATTTCAGGTTTTGCTTTTGCATGGTCATTTAATTCAATAACTATTTCTGTATATCCTTTTATTACTTCACCACCCATATCTTCATATTCACTAACAGTTGAAGTTAAAGTTAATTTACTAGCTTTATTATTAACAGTTTCTAAAGTTAGTGAATCTAAGGTCATATTAAAACTTAATCCTGATAATGCACTTGCAATTGTAAGAGCATCAGCCCCCCAGTATTTATATGTGTTTTCGGAAGTTGATCTAAATCCCATTGTATCTAAATCTTGGCTTGCTACTAAAAGAGCAAGTGGAATATCCATCCCTAATCCTAAAGATTGACCAACACTTTCTTCTACTAATTTATTTTCATAATCAATGTATTGAGTAATTGCAGTTCCATTTTCATCTGCAACATATAGCTCATCTGTTGGCATTCCATTTAAATTATCACTATATAATCGGTAATAAGAACTTGAAACATCAAAATTAATTGTTTGACTTAATACCGCATTATCATTTTCAAACTGAGTTATTGTTGTTTTTGTATTATATTCTCCATCTGAATAAATAGAAAATGCTAAATTATTTAATTCTTCTCCGGGAATTTCAAATTCATTAGAAAACTTAGCTAATTCTTCATTTTTTTCTGGATTTTGATATTTTATAACACCTTCTCCAGCATCTATTTTAACTAAATTAAAATCATCATCATAAGTTAAAAATCCAAAAACTAATTCACCTTGATTTACTTGTTTAAAATATAATCCAGCTGAAAGATTTGTAATGATATTTTCATAATCATTTGCAATTCCTAAAAATTCTAAAAATACATTTAATGTGGTGAAATTATTTATAATTATTTCACCATTTCCGGCATCACTAACTTCTTCAAAGTCATTAATTTCATTAATTAAATTGTCATTAAATACTTTTAATGGATTAACATCTTTTATACTTAAAACTGTTGTTTCATTATAATTTTCGTCATATGCAGTTGCGATACTTCCAACTTTTACTTCATTATTTTTAAAAGTGAAATGATAGCCTAACTTTTCATAAATTGAAGAAGAATTATAATTATTAATCATAATAATTCCTTCTTCTGTTGTTTTATTTAAATAATAACTTGAATCATAAATTACATCAGAAGAAATATCATCATTAGAAAAAGTAACTTGAAACGATTCGCTTTTTCCAACTTCTTTTAAAATTGAAAATAATTCATCAATTGTAAGAGATTCATTTACATGACTTGTTGTAGTTGTTGTTGTTGTAGTTGTTGTAGTTGTTGTTGTTAATGTTGAATTACTAGTGTTAGAACTACTACTAGATAAATCGTTAACATTATCACAGCTAGTTATTAATAAACTAGCTAATAGTAAGATTGATGCGTTTAATTTTTTCATCTAATCACCTCCTGAAAATTAATAATTTTAATAATTACACAAATTATAAAATTTGTAAATATGTTTGTATTAACTATTAGTTAATGAAAAATAATTATATAAAATTAACAATATAATAAAAAACTCTGCAAAATACCAATATTTTTTTAAAATACAATAAATTTAATATATTTAATGTTATAATATTTAGGTATTTATTTAAAAAATAGACAATTTAAAGTATCATATTTGTATGAAAAAAATTGAATTATTATCTCCTGCCGGTGATTTTGAAAAATTAAAAACAGCAATTCATTTTGGATGTGATGCTGTTTATTTATCTGGAAAAAAATTTGGATTAAGGGCTTTTTGCGATAATTTTAGTGATGAAGAGTTAATTGAAGCGATTGAATACGCTCATTATTATAATGTTAAAGTTTATGTAACAATAAATATTCTTGCACATAATAAAGATTTTGATGGATTATTAGATTATTTATTGTTTTTAGAAAAAAACCAAATTGATGGGGTAATTGTTAGCGATTTAGGAATTGCAAATTTAGTTATTAATAATACTCATTTAGAATTGCATGTTTCAACCCAAGCAAATATTACAAATTTATATTCTGCAAAAGTTTGGCAAAATCTTGGTGCAAAAAGATTAGTTTTAGCAAGAGAATTATCCTTAAAAGAAATAAATGAAATTAGAAATGGATTAATAAGTGATGTAGATATTGAATGTTTTGCTCATGGTGCAATGTGTATTTCATACAGTGGAAGATGTTTATTATCAAATTTTTTAACAGGTAGAGATTCAAATGCTGGAAAATGTGCTCAAATTTGCAGATGGCAATTTGCTCTTGGTATTAAAGACAATATTGATGATATATCATATTATCCAATTCAAGAAGATAATAAAGGAACATATATTTTAAATAGTAAAGATTTATGTATGATTAATCATATAAAAGAATTGGTTGATAATGGTATAAATAGTTTAAAAATTGAAGGTAGAATGAAATCAAATTATTACGTTGCAGTTGTTACTAATGCTTATCGTAGAGCAATTGATAATTATTATAATAATAAAACTTCAACTTTTGATTATATTGAAGAGTTAAAAAAGACTTCTAATAGAGATTTTACTACTGGATTTTATTTTAATGATACTAGTAAAGAAAATCTAACCACCTCAAAAGTAACTGAAACTTATAAATATATAGCAGTAGTTTTAAAACAATTAGATGATAATTATATTTTAGTCGAACATAGAAATAAATTTAAATTAAATGATGAACTTGAAATATTGTCAAATAGTGACAGTTTTAATAAGAAATTTATCGTTAGTGAAATACTAGATGAAAATAAAAATCCAATTGATGAAGTTAAAAAAATAAAACAAAGAGTTTATTTAAAATGTCCATATAAAGTGTCAAAATTTGATATTTTAAGAATAAAAAAACAAGATGAAAACTAAATTAAAAGATAATATTATTTTTAGATCAATTATTATTCCAATTTGTATAATTTTATGTTTTGTTGGACAATTTATTCCACCAGTTAATGGTTTAACTAGTGAAGCATTTGGCGTAATATTTATTTTTATTGGTGTTTTAATTTTATGGTTAACTATTGGAATAGATTGGCCAAGTTTACTATGTTTATTAGCTTTAGGATTTATAAATAATTTTGGTTTTGGTAAGGTTATTTCTTCAAGTTTTGGAAATTCTACTTTTGCTTTTTTATTATTTACGTTTGTTTGCACTTATGCCTTATCAAAAACATCAATTATTAAAAAAGTTGCCATTGGTTTTGTAAATTTTAAACTAGCTAGAAAAAATGGATATTTATTTATATTTTTCTTTTTATTTTCAAGTTTATTTTTAGGTCTTTTTATATCTCCAAGTGTCTTATTTATCGTACTTTTACCAATATTAAATGAGATTCTTAGTATTCTTGAAATTGAAAAAACAGATAAGATTGCAAAAGTTCTGATGCTTGGCTTAGGTTTTAGTATTTCAATTAGTAGTGGAATGACTCCAATTGCTCATGTTTTTCCAATTCTTGCAATAAACGCCGCAAATCTTAATGTTTCTGCCTTCCAATATATGGGAATTGCTATTCCTTGTGGTTTAGTTTTATTTATTTTAATGTATTTTGTTTTAATTTTATTTATTAGACCGAACGTTAAAAAAATAAATTATAACAATGTATCAAAATTAAAAAATGAATTACCTAAATTAAATAAAAAAGATTTAGCAATCTTAATTATTTTTATTGTAGTTTTAGTTTTATGGATTTTACCATCACTTTTTGAGTATATTTATTATCCAATTTATGAAATATTTAATACTTATGGAACAGCTATGCCTCCACTTCTTGGTACTGTTTTATTATGTATTATTCAAATTAATAAGGAACCATTAATTAAAATAGATGATGCTTTAAAAAATGGAATTCCATGGGGTAGTTTAATTATGTGTGCTGCAACTCTTGCTTTAGGAGAAGCAATAAAAAGTAATGATATTGGCTTAATTAGTTTTCTTCAAAATAATTTAGGTAGTTCTTTAAAAAATATATCACCAATCTTATTATTAATTATATTTGCAAGTTGGGCGGCAATTCAAACTAATTTATCATCTAATATGGTAACTGCAACATTAGTTAGCACCGTTGCAAGTACAATATTAGTATCTTCGAATACAGGATTAAATACACCGGCTGTTATTTGTATTATTGGAATGCTTGCAAGTTTTGCATTTGCTACCCCTCCTTCTATGCCTCATATTGCAATAATTAGTGCAAGTGAATCAGCAAATACCAAAGATGTATTAATTTTTGGAAGTATTTTAATGTTATTATCAATTATCTTATCACTAGTTATTTCTTATCCATTAGGATTACTTATTTTTTAGGAGGAATTATGAAAATATTGGAGAATTGCAGAGAAATTATAGATCAAATTGATTCTGAAATTATTAAATTATATGAAAAAAGAATGGATATTGTAAAAGAAGTTATTGAATTTAAAATAAAAAATAATATCCCAGTTTTAGATTCTTCAAGAGAAGAAAAAATGTTAATAAAAAATTTAGAGAAGATTAAAAACGAAGATTATAAAAAATATTATAATTCAGTTTTGATAGGTTTTTTAAAAGCCAGTAAAGATATGCAAAATGATATTTTAAAAAATAAAAATTAAAAATAATGAACTGAAATATTTATGTTTAATTTAATTACTACTATATCATGTTTAAAATTTTTAGTTTTTATCAGTTAAATTGTTTTTGTAACTGAATAACCTAATTCATTTGTGCATTTAATAAATATATCTATATTCCCTTTTATATTTTTTCCGGCCGCTCCCCATTGAGTACAAACAAAAATATTTTCTTTTTCTCCAGGTAATTTTATTTCTCCACCAGCATCGACAAAATATCTTTTTTGTCCACTAATTCCTTTATCTTTTTCAGAAATATCGCTTTCTAATCGAACGACTCCTTTAGAACCTTGTAAATTGTCAGGAAATGCTTTTTGTAAGTCTTTAAATGTTTTAAGTCAACAATAAGATATAACTTATCTCCGGTATAATCTTCTAATTTTAAATATTGATAATCTTTATTTAATATTACAAGCTCATTTTCAAATATATAAGATTGAGATAAATTATCTATCGTTAATAAATCTTCTTTAATATCAATTTCTATAATCTTTGTCTTTTCAAAGTTATATGAAATAATTTTACCGTTTAAATAAAATGTGCCTGGATAAGATTTAGTTGCAATTATTTCTCCAGTATATTCTATATTTAATAAATCACCAGTTATTAAATCTTGTGGAATTTCAAGTTCTTCAAAATCATCAGAAAGATAATTGCTTTTATAAAGTAAAGAAGTTAAAGGTAGGTTGTCTTCGCTATCATAAACATGTTCAAATACAAAATTAAGAGGAATATTAGCTGTTTTAATTTCGTTTTCATCACTAGAACTTGTTAATGAATTTTTACTAATTGTACCTGGATTACTACACGAAGTAAGTAATAGAGGTAATTACAAAAAATAATAAGAATTTACTTTTTTCCACAAGACCTTCTGCGATTATTATATATCAATATAAAAAAAGACATCATTTTAACAAAAGTGATGTCTTTTTAAATTAAAATCACGTAAATTTATGTAAATTATTTGCGAAAACCTATTATTTTGAAGATTAGTTCCATTCAACAGTAATTTTTGCTTTTGTACTATAAGTATAATCCCAATTATTGTTCCAACCTTCTGGTTTTTCACTAAATTGACAATGAACTAATAAATCTACACTATTATGATTAAAAATTAATTCTCCCATTTCTAAGACATTTGAAGGAATTGTGATCTCTTTTATTGCACAATTAGAGAAAGCTTGATTTCCAATAGATTTTAAATTTATACAATCTTCTAAATTTACACTTTCTAGGAAAGCACAAGTCATAAAAGCTCCTTCCTTCATTGTTTCAAGTGTTTCTGGTAATTCTAAATTAGTAATTTTTAATCTGGCAAAACTTCTATTTCCTATATATTTTAATGTACTAGGAAGAGTAAGGCTACTTATAGAAGTTGCTTTAGTTGGGAACAATGAAGTATCAGATTTACCATCACTTACTCCAACAGTTCCCTCTTTAACAGTAAATTCAGTCATTTTTACATTATCAACTGCTAATAACCAATTATCTATATAAAAACCTCCATTTTCCCAATTTGATTGATTTTTATATAAATCAGTTGAACCAAATGCATTATTTCCAATAGAAATAACACTAGATGGAATATTAATTTGACTTAAAGAATATAAGCTAGAGAAAGCTGAACTTCCAATTATTTTTAAGCCTTCTGGTAAAACTATACTTTTCAAATTTTTACCATTGTTAGTAAACGCATTAATTGCAATAACAATTGTTCCTTCTTTTACATTAATACTTTGTTGATTTAATAAATCATTATTTGTAGTAATCAAATAATTATCTACATATAAAATTCCATTTTCCCAATTTTTTGCATCATTATAATATCCAGATTCATATATAGAAGTATTAGTTATTTCAATCGGATTTGATGGCATTTTTATATTATTAAGTAATGTGCAACCACTAAAAACGTATGTTCCTAGTTCAACTAAAGTATTTGGTAAGACAATTGAACTTAATTTTGTACAATTCTCAAAGCTCATGTCACCTATACTTGTAGTTTTATTTAAATCAACTTTTTCTAAATTTTTACAATCCTTAAAAGCATATCCCCAAATTTCTTTAAATGAATCTGGTGCTATAAACTCTTTAATTCCAGATTCTGCAAACGCGTCATTTCTAATTTGAACTAATGATTGTGGAATATTTATTTTTTCTAATAAAGTACATTTTTCAAATGCATAATCTGGAATGACACTTATATTATCTGGAAGATTAACCTCTTTTAAATTAGTGCATCCATAACACATTCTATATCCTAAAGTTGTAACAGTTTCTGGAATTACAAGCTTTTCAATATAAATATTATTTAAAAATAATTCTTTTTTAATTTCTTTTACTTCTATATTATTAACTTGATTAGGAATAATAACTACATTATTTGTTTCACTAATACCATTTACTTCAGTTAAAACTCCTTCAGCACTTACAACAAAACTAATACTAGTTGGAAGATTTTCTCCCCATTTTGCATATAAAGTTATGTTTTGTTTGACTTCATATGGGAACGTAACTTTATTAACATAAGTTTTTTCTAAATACCATCCTAAAAATGTATAACCATATCTTGTAGGTAAAGGTTCACTAGATATAATAGATGTAGTAATAGAATCCATCTTATCACCTCCACAAGTATCAAAGGTAACTGTAAATTCTTTTACTGGTTCTTCTTTAAATAAGTAATTGGCATAAACATTAATATTTTGATCCAAACTTTTATTTAAATATGTGTCTTCTTTTAATTGATTATTAAATGTATCTTTATCAAAAAACCAACCAACAAATTCATATAATTCTTTTTTAGGAGCATCTGGAAGAGTAATTAACTCGTTTCCAGATGTCTGTAATGTAGAAAAAATGTCATCATCAACATAAAAATTAATTGTATATTCTTGTGGTTCAGGAATTACATTTTCTTCATAATATGCATAACTATTAATATCATGTGTAAGTGCTTTATTAATAAAATAATCTTCACTTAATTTTTCATTCCATGTATTTTTATCTAAATACCATCCCTTAAATGTATAATTATCTTTTATTGGAGACTCTGGTAATGTAATAATTTCATATCCGCTAGTAGATATTTCACTAATCAAAGTATCGTCGTCGTAAAAAGATATACTATAAGTTTGTAAAGTAGATTGTGAATCACCACAAGAGGTTAAAGATAATGGCAAAAATAAAACAAGTGATGTATTTATAGCTAACAATAATTTGTTTTTCATCAATAAATTCTCCTTTCAGTGCAACGAATAATATAAACGCTAAATTTGTCATTTTCAAGTTATTTGCAACTGCAAAAAAATTAATAAAATTTAGAAATTGTCAATATTTTTATAATAAAGAATAAAAAATGATTGTTCAATTTTAAAAAAGTAAATTTTGAATTATGTAAATCAAAAAAAGAATTCTTAGAATATTTTTAATTTGTCAGTTTTATATGTCAATCACGAGCTAATTTTGTACAAAAAAATATCCGCATCCCCTTATGTACATTTTATACTCGTGATTTACAATTAAAACCAATAGAAAGCTACGGTACAGATTTTTAACATATTTCAGGAAATTTATGACGTTTAACTAAATCATCAAAATCTAATGTTTCTATTATTGAATAACGTTAATTAACTATTCTCTTTCTTATTTTTTCTTTTGAAACACCTTTTAATGCAAGATAGATGTACATCACAACTGCTTCCACACCTTTTGTTCCTTCCATATGGTCATGAATAATTCCCTTACTGTTCTTGTTATTATTTATTTTTAGCTATCTAAACTCAAAACTTTCATAATTAACAAAATGATTTGATATCGGTTAATAAACTACTAATAACTAAAAGAAATTAGAAATAACACTCATAGTTTCATTAAATCTAGCAGTAAACATTTGCCAAATAATCTCAAATGATTCGCCAAACATTAAAACATTAATGTTAACAAAAGAAATGACAAAGGCAATTAATAACACAATTGAAGAAACAATAAACGCTAGCATAAAACGCAAATAGGAATTATTTTTATACGAATTTACTTGCTTACAATATTCCTCACTAGCGCTTATTTTTACTATTTTAAAAATGAAGGATACAATCGAAATGGGAACACAAAAAACGAAACAAAACATCGATAATAAAAAGGCTACCCCAGCACCACCATTTTGGCCTGGCTTACTTATTTTTACTATTTTACCATCAATCTCTAAATATTGAGTGTTTTTAGATCCGTGAGCAAAACCCATGATACCGAACGCACCAAAAATAAATAGAAAAACTAAAATTCCTAATGGCAATATTAAAATATATGACAATGCACCTACAAGAAATAGGACAATAATAGCGTCAACAAGAACTAAACTATAAACAACAATTGTTGGTAAAACAATCTGAATAAAGGCGTTTAGAATCGCTCTTCCTTTCGAACTACTAGCGTGTTCATTTTTGAAAACGTTTTGAAACGGTGGCTTAAAGTCGGATAATTTTGCTTTTATATTGGTGTCGTGATTATTTTTCGACTTGGTATGTAAATATATACCAGGCAATAACAAGATAAAAACAATACAAAAATCAATGATTGCTAGTCGCATATAGATTATAGTAACCAAATTTACTATGCCGGCGAAAAGAAATACCCCAGCAATAATTAGTAGAACCAAAGACGTAGAATATTGTTTATTTGCATTCATCACAATATAAAACCTAATTTTTAATATAAATTGTTTTGAATATCTTGGAGAGATAATAATTCATAAGAAGAATTGTTACCAAAAAATATCTCGTTATAGTTATTTTTTGAACAACGATAATAAGGCAAAATATAATCATTATACAAAGTCCAATTACTCTCAAATTTATTTATATTTGATGCATATAAAATTTTGTTAAGCGGATTGTCTTTAACATAATCGAGCAACAATTTGCGAATTCTAATCATACAAGATTCTTCATTTTCATCTTTTTTTTGATTTGCTTTCACTATGTTTTTTAAAAAGGCATTAACACTCCAAAGCATCGGATGGGTAATTTTAATATTTGGGTATTTTTCACTATAATTTTTAATCCAAAGAAGCATAGGGTTGCCTTTAAGAACATACCAATCACTGTAATAGTAATGCCACATTATCGAAGGAAATTCATTTTTAGTAAAATTATCACCAAAATCAAATAAATCGTGCCTACCAAAAATTTTATCCAAAACCGCTGCGGTAATGGCATCGTTTAAAATATAATAATTGTCATTATTAACACGAGGATTATACTCAACGCCATCTTGCTCATAAATATATGCAACATATACGCCATATATATTTTCATAGTCTTCATCAAGATACGCTTTTACCGAATCAACTATTTTATTGAATTGTTCTTCGGTTCTTACTAGCTCAGGATTTTTAGAATAATAATTTTGTGTTTGTTCTTCTTGCTTAAAACCAAATATCTTAGATAATAACTTAAAATATCCTTTAATAAGTCCTTTAATAAGTCCCATAATTTATTCCTCCTTTATTAGTGAACTTAAAAATAATAATTTTTTTACATCTTCTATATTGTTTTTGCCTCTCATATTTAAAACAGCATGATTGGTTTCTTTTAGAGCGTAATATTTTTGAAATCCGTTATCTATAAACCATTTTTTTGCGGTATTAGAAGTAAAAATAATAAATTTGAGTGAACAACTTTTTTCTTTAAACGTATCAAGAGCAAATCTAATAACTTCAAGATCTTTATCATAAGGACTGCACGGAATTTTCCTTTTGCATTCTTCAACGACATCAAAAAAGCAATATTTCTTTCACTAAGTTCTTTATTTATTTGTTCAACAACTTCTTTTTTGTTGTTTGTTTCTATTAATCTTTTCTTTAAAGTTTGAAAGATATTTCCAGTGTTGAATAATTCATCTAATCTTTTATACACGCAATTACGCTGGGCACCATAAAAGTAGCCATTATATATCCCTAACGGACTGGTAAAAGTGCCAACAATTAATATTTTGGTATTATTATCAAGGTTAGATTGGCTATTAAAACTATACTCAATTTTTGGTCCGCTCATCATTAAAAATTATACCCCCCCCCCCGCACATTTTTGACAAGTGTTTTTTTCTTTTTTGATAAATGAGTTAACTGACAAACTCAGTGCAACCTAACTGTTTTCATTTTGCTTTCTTTCTTTGTTTTATAATTTAATCACCTTCTTTGCCTACTAGAAAGGAGCTATTTGAAGTATGAAAAAACGTGAGCAAAGAAAAAACTGTTACAATAATGTAAGTTTTTGTCAAATAATACAATTATAATAACAGTCTTATAATATTTGATTATTATTTACGATTTATTTGCTTCGTCGAAATATATATTGCTCTTCGCAGTCATATAATATGGATAGACATATAAATACATACCGCCGAGGGTGATGAGCACTAATAACCACCAACTAATAAAACTAAGTTCAAATAAAAAACCCGATTTCTCGAGCAAATATTGTTCACTTTGATACCCTTACTTTGTATCAAAATATTAGTTATAAAATGGTGGAGAAGCGGAGAGTTGAACTCCGGTCCACAAGTAGTCCCACAAAAATCTCTACAGTTTAGGCATATTTTTAATTTTATTGATATTATAAACATACCAAATTCATACCAACTAGATTATAAATATTCATAAGTCTTTATAATCATCAAACTTATATATCCTTAATTAGACTTGCCTTATTAAATGTCTAAGGATAAACAAATAATAAGACACGCAACTTCGTATTAAATACGACTTATATTATTAGGCTAAGATTAAGCAGCTGCGTAAGCGTAATTTCTGTTGCCAGATATTTATTTTTTAGTGATAACGTCACCACTCGACTGCAATTTAAGCCAGACCAGTACCTATGTCGAAAACCAGTACTTCCCCAAGCTTTTAAATTATATCATAATTTAATTGTATTTTTTTAAATAATTTATTAAAATATTAAAGCATTTATGTCTGTATTTGGTTATATTTTAAAAAGTTTTTATAAAAATGATGTCTGTATTGAAGCTGGCCGTAAATTTAAATGGTGGGCAGCTTTAATATATTTTTTATTAGCAACAATTATTTCAGTAATTCCAATTACGGTGCAAACTTGCACTGTTGATGGCGGAAGTATAATAACATCTAATACTTATGAAGTTGATAATGGTTTAGTTGCATTTACAGAAAACTTTTTAGCAACAAACGAATTAGAATTTAACTTAATTAATGAAGCAAATGGTGAAAATAAAAATTATGATGATATAGATGTTCATAATTCATTAACAATTACTTCAAGCGATGGAAGTTATTCAAATAAAAATTATACTAAACCACTATTTTCTTATAATGGATATTATTTAGAAGAAGATGAAAATAATAACACAATTGATAAAGAAAGAACAATTTTAGAAGTTTGGGATTTTACATATTTTCCAAGAGAAAGACAAACTGAAAAATTAGCTGATGGAAGCGAAAAAATAATAATGCCTTCATATAATGATATGATTACATTATTATCAAGCGGTTCTTCTATTCCACAAAACATTGATGATATTATCGTTTTATTACAAGATAAAACTAATAATTCAAACTCAACTTCCACAAGACAAACTTCATTTTTAGCTTTTGGAAAATACACATTTAATCTTTATAAATATAATGCTAAAGGTACACTTTCTCAAGCAATGACTGGAGATTATGTAAATATTAACTTAAAACAAATTAATAATATTTTATCTTTATCTAAAAATGAAGATTCTCATCAAAGAGTAATTGAATCTTGGCAAATATTCTTTAGAGATGGATATTTATCAATTAAAATTCAAACAGCTGTTATTCAAATTTCTATCGTATTGGCTGTTAATTCTGCAATTATTCTAATTATGTCTTTAGTTATATTCTTAGTAACTAGAGGTAAAAATAATCCATTTAAAGTTTATAAATATCATGAATGCCTCAAGATTTGTTGTTGGATTGCACTTAGTCCTGCAATATTAACATTGATCTTTGGATTCGTATTCCCATCTGTTATTGGAATATTCTTATTTGTATTAACTTATGGTATTAGAGCTCTATTTATGTGGACTAAAAACTTTAGAGTTTATAATAATCAATAAAATAAAAAATAAAAATTCTATATTAAAAAAGCGATTGTTACATCGCTTTTTTTAATCTCCATAATCTGATCCTCTAGATTTATCTTCTACAAAAATTAATAAAGGATCAGTTATATCGGTTATCTCTTGATAAATAAATCCATCTAATTCAATGTATGGAAATTCATAATCGCCAGTAAATATTACTTTTTTATTTTTTCTAACAATTGATAATAATTTTTCCATAATTTTATCAAATTTATCTTGGTGATGGGCTTTCATACCAACTAGTTGAGTATAAAATGTTGGCTCAATAAAAAATATTGAACCATCATCTAATTCAAATTCTTGAAGATATGGATATTTATCTCCGTCAATTCTTTTAAATTTTTTAAATTCTTCATACGTTTCCATGTTAAATATTATAAAATATTTTAAACCTAGGAGGAACATAAATGGAAAAAACATTTAACGAAGACATTAAAATTGTAATTACTGATATTGACCAAACATTATTTTCACATAATACAAATAAAGTTCCTCAATCCGCTGTTGATGCATTTAAAAAATTACAAGAAAGAGGAATTAAAGTATTTTTATGTTCTGGTAGAAATAAATATTTAATTAGAAAATCTGGCGTTTTAGATTATGTAAAACCAGATGGTTATATTGTAATGAACGGTGCTGCTGTTATTATAAATGACAAAATAATTTATTCATATCCAATTCCAAGCAATGTTGTTGATGCTTTAATTAAATTTTCTAAAAGATTACGATTTGGTTTAACATTAATTGAAGAAACCGAAGGCCATATTAATTATATTGATGAAAGAGTAATTTCTGCTCATGAAAAATATGGAACAAGATTCCCACAACCTCGTAGTTTTCCAGATCATTATGATCGAGTTGTTTATCAAGCAATTTGTTTTTGTGATGAATTAGATGAATCTCTATTTTTACCACATATTAAGGGGGCAAAAAGTGCTAGATGGGATGAATATGCCGTTGATATTATGCCTGAAGATAGCGATAAATCTAAAGGCGTTCTTGCACTTTTGACATATTTAAATTTAAAACCAGAAAATTGTCTTGCAATTGGAGATGGTAATAACGATATTGAAGTTTTGCAATTTTCTGGAATTGGAGTTGCAATGGGAAATGCCAATCAAAAAGTAAAAGATGCTGCTGATTATGTAACAGATGATATTGATAATGACGGTTGGGCAAAAGCCATGAAGCACTTTAATTTAATTTAATTATTTATGATACGTTTCATTATTAATTATTTTAAAACATCTATATAAAGATTCTAAAACAATCACTCGACATAATTGATGAGGAAAAGTCAAACTTGATAGTTTGATTTTTTCATTTTTAAAAGAATTAATTTTTTCACTTATTCCATAAGATCCACCAATTACAAAAGTAATTTTTGAATTATTAATCATTATGTTATTTAAATATTTTGCATAACTAATCGAATTAAATTCTTTTCCTTTTAAATCAAAAATTAACAAAAAGTCCGCAGAATTAATATATTTTTTAATATTTTCAAATTCTTTATCTTTAATTGTTTCAATTTCTTTAAGTGATGGATTCTCACTTACTTTTTCATCTTTAACTTCAATTATTTCAAAATTTGCATACTTAGATAATCTTTTTTTATATTCTAAAATTGCTTCTTTTAAATAATTTTCTTTTATTTTCCCAACACAAATTAATCTAATATTAATCATAATAAAAAATACTTCCATCAATTTGTTTTAATAGAGTTACAAAATTATCTTTATAATATTTAAAATTTTCTTTAATATAATTATTTAAAAGATCTTCATTATTACATTCTTGAGATAAATGCGCCAAGAATATATGTTTTGTATTATCGTTTATCACTTTATTTAAGTAATTAATTGCTTGTTGATTACTTAAATGACCACTTCTTCCTTTAATACGATTAATTAAAGATTTTGGTCTATTTGAATTTAATAGCATATCAATATCATGATTTGATTCTAAAATGTAATAATCTTTATTTTTAATTAAATTTAAAATGCTTTTTTTAATAAATCCTAAATCTGTTAAATAAACAATTTCTTTATCATCAATTTTAAAAATAAATCCAATTGAATCTGGAGCATCATGTGATGTTTTAATAACATTTACTTCAAAATCACAAAAATAATTAACTCCTTCATTTAAAAAGTTATAATTAACATCTTGAATTGTATTTTTAAAAGAATATATTTTCTTTCCATCAAGTGTGTTAATCATTTTAATATGATCGATATGATTATGAGTTATAAAAATATAATCAATTTGATTAATATTTAGATTATTTATTTCTAACACATGATTAAAATATCGATTTGAAAAACCACAATCAATTAAAATAAAACGATTTTCTTTATATTCAATTAGAGTTGAATTACCTTTTGAACCACTACCAATAAAAATTATTTTTTTCATAATTTATGTTGTTTTTTATATGATTCAATAACATCATCTGCAGGATTTTTAAAACTTGAATAACTTTTCATAAATAGTAAATAAGCGGTTCCAGTTGGGCCTGTTCTATTTTTTGAAACAATTACTTCAACAACACTTGACGAATTTCTATCTACTGGATTATTGTTGACAGTTTCTTGTGTATTATCTCCATCAAAAGCATTTGTTGCTCCATTTGATTGATAATCACTTCTATATAATAAAACTACTTTATCGGCATCTTGTTCAATATCGCCAGATTCTCTTAAATCGGACATAATTGGTCTTCTTTGACCACCTCCACCTTTTTCTGGAGCTCTACTTAATTGAGAAATTAAAATAATTGGAACATTTAATTTTTTTGCAAGAGAATGGATTCTATGACAAATATTTCCAATTCTTATTCTTTCATTTTCAAATCGGCCAGATGTTTTAATTAAACCTAAATAATCGATTAAAATAAGCTTTAAATTCTTATGTTCTGCATGGAATTTATAAGTTTTTGCTTCTAAATCATTTAAGTCAATATTTGGAGTTTCATCAATAAAAATTGGTGTTGAACTCATTTCTTTTAAAGCTTGGGCGATTCTTTCACCATCTTCTTTATTATATAAACCAGTTGCTATTTTATCACTTGATACATTGCTCACACTTGATAAAATTCTACTTCCAATTTGACCAGCATCCATTTCAAGAGAAAAGAATAAAACTGGACAATTAGTTTTTTGAGCAACTTTATATGCAATATTAATTCCAAGAGCTGTTTTTCCAACACTTGGTCTTGCTGCTAATACCCATACTTCCCCTTTTTGAAGACCAGAAGTAATTTTATTTAATTGAGTATAACCAGTATCAACTCCAACAATTGAACTTCCAGAAGCTCTTGCGGCTTGCATATTTTCAACAACAGTTCTAGATACTTCCTTTAAATTTTTAAATCCTTCAATGGTACGATTTTGGATTATTTCGTTTAATTTTGTGTCTGCAATATTTAAAAATTCATTATCATTTTCAAAATCATTTAAAAAATATTTTGTTTCAAGATCATCAAACTGATTAAATAATTGTCTAATAGTTGTTTTATTTTTTAAAATTCTAATATTTTCTTCAACTCCATCACTACCTTTATATTCGAGTAATAAATTTGAAATAAAATCAATCCCACCAATTAGTGATAAATATTTTTTCTCTTCAAGAGTTGAAACAAGTGAGTTGATTTCAACTGAAACGCCTCTTCTATATAAATCTTTTAAGCATTCAAAAATATATTGGTATTTTTTATTTGAAAAATTATCAACATCTAACGCATTAATTATTAAATTTGCAGCATCATTATCCGTTAAAGCGATGCTTAATACATTAGTTTCGGCTTGTAAATTGCAAGCTATTTTATCATTAGCCATTATTCTTCCTCACTAACATGGACTTTAATTATACCAATGATTCCTTTATATAATTCAATTTCAAGATTTGTATAACCAAAAGCATTAATTAAATATTTAGTTTTAATTTTTCTTTTATCAACTTCAATATTGAATTCTTCTTTTAATTTATTTGTAACTTCTTTAAAAGAGATAGAACCAATCATTTTATGATCTTTCCCAGCTTTTGCTTTAAATTCAAGAACAATATTTGCTAATAAGTCTTTGTTTTTTAAAGCTAATTCTTTAAGTTCTTCTTCTTTTTTAGCTCGTGCTTCTTCTTGCTTATTTAACACATTCATTGAACCAACGGTATATTTAACTGCTAATTTATTTGGAATTAAATAATTTGCGGCATAACCATCTTTTACTTCAACAATTTGGTCTTTTTTACCAATTTTTTTAACATCTTGTAACATTATAACTTTCATAATTAGTTCTCCTTATTATCAACTTTTGCCCTTGCTTCATCAAGATAATCTCTTAAACAATCTAATAATTTTTGTTCAACTTCTTTTAAATCTTTTGTATCAAATTGGACAGCAGCCATATTAAAGTGTCCGCCGCCACCGAGTTTTTCACATAAAATTTGAACGTTAATTGAACCATCACTTCTAGCAGAGATTTTAACTTTTTTATCTTCAATTCTTCCAATAACAAATGAAGCATTTACGCCTTTCATTGATTCACATTCATTAGCAGCTTTTGATAAAGTATCAGAATCAATAATCATATCATCATCAGCTACACAATAAACAACACCAAGATAAGGTGTTTTAATTGAAGAAATAATTTTTGAAATTAATAGATGCTCTTCATAATCATCTTTTAAAAATTCATCAGCTCTTAAATTATCGGCTCCAAATTGTTTTAAAGTCATAGAAGCTTCAAATGTTCTAATACCACAAACTGGTGATTTATAGAAATTAGTATCTAAGAAAATACCAGCTAACATTAAAGTTGCATATGTGCTTGGGATTGTAATTGGTGGGTTAATACTTGCATATTTTATTAACTCAGCAACTAATTCACTTGCACTTGATGCACTAGAATCAAGATGATTAAAAATAAGATTATCTAAAAATTCCTCACTTCTTCTATGGTGATCAATTAATAAAACTTTATCAATTGAATCTAATAAAGACTTTGAAATTGCAAGACTTGGACGATGGAAATCGCAACAAACTAACATTGTTTTGCTAGTAATTTTATTCATTGCTTCTTTTGGAGTAATAAATATTTCACTAGCTTCTTGTTTTGTAAAACTCGTTGTAATTGCGACTTTTGTATTTCTATCAGCTAATTTATTATCATAAACAATTTTTGCTGGAACATTAATTCTCTTACAAATTGCTAAAACCCCAAAACATGAACCAATTGCATCTAAATCAGTATTTTTATGGCCCATGATGTAAACATTTTTAGCATTCTTTAATAAACTTAATAAACCATCAGCTTTCAATCTAACATGGACTTTATTTTGTTTTTCAACACTTTCTGATCTTCCGCCATAAAAAGCAAGTTCAGATCCATATTTTGAAACAACAACTTGGTCACCACCTCTTGAAATTGCAATACCAACAGCATTAGAAACCATTTCATTTAATTTTAAAACGTTTGGAAAATCGTATGCAAAACCAATTGATAAAGTTGGTGTAAGTTCATTTTCAACTTCTAAAGATTTAATGTCATCAAGAATTTCAAATCCATTGTCTTGCATTTTCATTAAAGATTCACGGTTACAAATTGCGTAATATGAATCGTTTGAATATTTTCTTAATAAAACTCCATATTGTTTAAAATATTCTAATATTTTCATTCTGACACTAGCCATAATATCAGAAGATTGATCATCATCGCTTTTTAAATCATTATAATTATCAATCATAATTAAACCTAAAACGATTGATTGTTCTATTGAATATGTGTGTAAATTATCATAATCAGTTGTGTCTTTAAAGAAATAAACATTAGATTTTTTTAAATATGAAACTGCATAACTTTTATCTTTATATTTTATTTTAATTTCTTGACTATCATCGCTTTCAAAACCTCTTAATAATGGAAAAATATCAAGAATATTTTCATCTAAAATGTTAATTCCTTTTTCATTTAATACTTCATTAGTCCATATAATTTCTTGTTTTTCATTAACAACTGCAATTCCTAGTTTTGCAAAATTAAATGAACCTTTGATGTTTTCTCCAAATAAGTTTTCTATTGCGAGGTCATTTTTATATCTTGATTTTTGAATTTTATAAAATATAAAAACCAAGAACAAACCATCTAAAATAATAAAGCCTAGTAAAATATAGACTAAAATAATTGGTTCAAGAGTCTCGTCAATATTTGAAACATTGTAATAATAAAGCAAAAATAAAACAACGCTTCCAATTATTTCTAATAGAATTAAAATTAACGATATAAATTTAACTTTCTTTAAAAAATCTTTCATATAGTATTATTATATTATTTAATTTAATAACAATAAAGAATAATAAAAGTCTCTTTTTTAAAGAGACTTTTAATTTTATTATATTTTTCAAAAATTAATCAGTTACAAATGGTAATAAAGCCATGAATCTTGCTCTCTTAATTGCAACTGCTAATTGTCTTTGATATTTAGCACTTGTTCCAGTTACTCTTCTTGGAGCAATTCTTCCAGTTGGAGCAATAAATTTCTTTAATAATTCAACGTCTTTATAATCAATATGTTTAACATTATTTTTTGTAAAATAACAAACCTTTTTCTTAGGTCTAATTTTCTTAAATGGCATAATCTACCTCCTAAAATTAAAATGGTAAATCATCTTCAGTAATGTCGCTTAATACGTCACTTGTATTATCATTTGAAGATGAAATGTTTGATTCAAATTCATTTAACATATCACCACCAGGTTCGTTTGAACTAGTTGGTGCGCCTTTTGGAGTTAAAAATTCAACATTTTCACAAACTAAGTCAATTGTTGAACCATTAGTACCATCTTTTCTTTTAAAATTGTTTTGTACTAATCGACCATCAACCCCAATTAAAGATCCCTTTTTTGTGTACTTATTAATGTTTTCAGCAAGTGCATTCCATGCGGTACATCTCATAAATAAAGTTGATGATGTTCCATCTTGGTTTTTAGTTCTTCTATCATCTACAGCAATTGTAAACGAAACAAAAGATTTGTTTGATGCTGTTGTTCTTAACACTGGATCAGATGTCAATCTTCCAATAAGTACTACTTTGTTAATCATAATTTACTCCTAATTTATTATTGATAATCAACAGTAATTAAAAATCTTAATACATTTTGATTGATCTTTGTCATTCTGTCAAATTCATCTAAAGCTGCTTTTTCAGCTTCAAATTTAACAAGAACATAGTAACCTTTAGTAAACTTTTTGATTTCGTAAGCTAATTGTTTTAAGCCCCATTCTTCAGTTTTGTTTACTTTTGCGCCGTTTTTTGTAAGTAAATCAGATAAAGATTCTACTACTTTTTTTCTAGCGTCTTCTTCAAGATCTGGTCTCAAAATATAAAGTAATTCATATTTCTTCATACTTCTTCCTCCTTTGGTCTAACGGATATTAACTTTGTTAATATCAGGATGCACAACTTGTGCTTAAATATTATACATGAACTTACTTATTATGTCAAAAAATCAATAATTTCCTCCTTAATAAATAAGTCGTAATAAATTTGATAAATTTCCTAAAAATTTTATCTATCTTTCATTGTTGGGAATAAAATTACTTCTCTAATACTTGGTTGATTTAATAAAACCATTACAAGTCTATCAATTCCAATTCCCATACCTCCAGTTGGCGCCATACCATATTCTAAAGCTTCTAAGAAATCATTATCCATTTCATTTGCTTCTTCATCACCTAATTCTTTTGCTTTTAACTGAGCAATAAATCTTTCTTTTTGATCAATTGGATCATTTAATTCACTATAAGCATTTGCAATCTCAAATCCAGAAATATATAACTCAAATCTCTCGGTAAATCTTGGATCTTTTGATTTTTTTGTAAGTGGAGAAATTTCAATTGGATGTCCATAAACAAATGTTGGCTGAATTAAATCTTTTTCACAAAATTCTTCAAATAAAGCATTTAAAATATGTCCAACACCAGTCATGTGAGGTTCGATTTTTATTCCTTTTTCTTCTGCAAACTTTTTTGCTTCTTCATAACTGATATCGCTTGTAAAATCTAGACCAGTTTTTTCTTTAACAAGTTCACTCATTGAAACCCATCTAAATGGTTTACTTAAATCAATATAATTTCCATTAAATTCAAAACCATTTTCTGAATGTAAAACATTTTTTGCTAAACTTTTTAATAAACCTTCAGCAATATCTCTCATTGAAGATAAATCACCATATGCTTCATATAATTCAATTGTTGTAAATTCAGGATTATGTTTTGTGTCCATTCCTTCATTTCTAAATAATCGACCAATTTCATAAACCTTTTCTAAACCACCGACAATTAATCTTTTTAATGCTAATTCTGTAGCAATTCTTAAATAAAAATCTTTATCAAGGGCGTTATGATGGGTAATAAACGGTCTTGCATTTGCCCCACCTAAAATTGGCTGAAGAACACTCGTTTCAAATTCAACATAACCTCTTTCATCTAAAAATCTTTGTATATCACGAATAATTTTTGGTCTCAAAAGTGCTACTTTTTTAGCATCTTCATTCATAATTAAATCAAGATATCTTCTTCTATATCTTTCTTCAGTGTCAGTTAAACCATGGAATTTTTCAGGTAAAACTTTTAAAGATTTAGTTAGAAATGTATATTCTTCAACTCTAATTGTAAGTTCACCAGTTCTTGTAAACATCAATCTTCCATAAAGTCCAACAATATCACCAATATCTGTTAATTTAAAAACTTCATAGGCATGTTCTCCAACAACATCAATGCCCATATAAGCTTGAATTCTTCCATATTTATCTTGAATATTTAAAAAACTAGCTTTGCCCATTCTTCTAATGGACATAGCTCTGCCGGCTACTTTTACATAAATATGATTTTCATTTAATTCTTCATTAGTTTTGTTTAAAACTTTTTCTCTACAAGATTTTGTAGTATCAGTTCGTTCAAACTTGCTACCATAAGGATCTACACCTAATTCTTTTAATTTTTCTAATTTTTCTCTTCTAACCAATTCTTGATCGTTAAGTTCTTCCATAAATTTCTCCTTAAATCTTAATAATTATACTATTTTTCCATCATTTTGACATTATTTACAATATCAATTAATTCTTTATAAGAAGTAATTGTTGATAATTTAAATCTTATTTCTTTTACATTTTTAAAATTTGAATAAAATTTTGGGGCGATTCCTCTTAATAATGAAATTGCTTTTCTTTCACCTTTTTCTTTAATTAATCTTTTTGCAAAATTTAATAAAAACTTTGATTGTAAGTTTGAATTTCTATTAAAATGCTTTATTTTTTTATGTTTTACATAGTAATTAATTTCTTTTATTAAAAGTGGATTTCCAACGCCGCCTCTTGCAACTAAAACTGCGTCTGCTTTTGACTCATCTAAAGCCTTTTTTGCATCTTCAACACTGAAAATATTTCCTGAAATTCCATAAGGAATTTTTAAAAAATCTTTAAGTTTTGCAAGAATTTTATAATCTGGTTCGCCATAGTAGAGTTGTTTTTGAGTTCTTGCGTGAATCGCTATAAAAATAACTCCAGCATCTTGTAAAATTTTGCAAACTTCATATAAATTAATATGATTATCATCAATTCCAATTCTAATTTTGCAAGTTACAGGTTTCTTTGAAGTTTTAACAACTTCATTTACCATATCTTTTAATATTTCTAGATCATTTAACCAAGAAGAACCTCCGTTATTTTTAATAACTTTTTTAACAGGGCACGCTAAATTTAAATCTATAAAATCATATTTTAAATTTCTTGATTCAATTAATTTTATTCCTTTAATTATACTTTCTTTTGATCCACCAAAAATTTGAATTCCAAATAATTTTTCTTTGTTATTTGTATAAAGTAAGTTTTCTGTTTCTTTATTATTATAAATTAATCCACAATCAGAAATCATTTCAGAATATTGTAATGAAACACCAAATTTTGACATAAAACTTCGATATGAAAAAGAAGTTATACCAGCCATTGGGGCCAGTATAACTTTCTTTTTTTTAAATATTTGTTTTAATTTTTCAGAAGTTAATATCATTTATTTTCTAAATTTGAATCATTTGATGAGTTGTTTTCTTCTTTTTCGCTTTGGTTTATATCTAAATTTGAACTTTCTTTATTTTTATCTTCAGGTTTATTTTCATCTATTGGTTCATCTTCATTCTTTTTTGAATCATTTAAATCACTATTTTTATATAAACTTGCGGCAACTTCGCTTTGATTAATTGATTTATAGCCATCTAAAGTTCTATGGGCTAATAAATATTCAATTTCTTCAGCAGTAATTGTTTCTTTATCTAATAAAGTATTAGCAATTAAAATTACATCATCTTTATTTTCAGTAATAATTTTTCTTGCAAGTTCATGACATTCATCAATAATTCTTCTAACTTCTTTATCAATTTCAATTGCAATTTCTTGTGAGAAGTTTCTTTGAGTTGAAGTATAATCTCTTCCTAAAAATACACTACCAGAATTTTGTTCATATTGAATAGGACCTAATTTAGACATACCGTATTCAACTACCATACTTCTAGCAATTCTTGTTGCAACTTCAATATCATTACTAGCACCAGTTGATACATCACTAAAGAAAATTTCTTCACTAGTTCTACCGCCTAAATAACCAGTAATTCTTGCCATTAATTCATTTTTTGTTAATAAGAATCGATCATTTTCTGGTGTCATTAAGACGTGTCCGCCAGTATTTCCTCTTGGAATAATTGTAATTTTTTGAACTTTATCACTATATTCAAGTTTTAAACCAATAATTGCGTGGCCAGATTCATGATAAGCAACTGTTTTTCTTTCTTGTTCAGACATAGTTCTTCCAGATTTTGCAGGACCTGCAATTCTTCTATCAATTGCTTCATCAATTTCTGCAACTGTAATATCAGGAGTATTATTTCTAACACTCAAAATTGCAGCATCATTTAAAACCGTTGCAATATCAGCTCCAGAAAATCCAACTGTTCTTTTTGCTAAATTTGAAAAATCAACATCTGGAGAAATCTTTTTATTTCTAGCATGAACTTTAAAGATTGCTTCTCTTCCTTCTTTATCTGGTAAGCTAACAGTAACTTTTCTGTCAAATCTTCCAGCTCTTAATAAAGCAGGATCTAATACGTCATCTCTATTTGTGGCGGCAATAACAATAATTCCATTATTATCAGTGAAACCATCTAATTCTACTAATAATTGGTTTAATGTTTGTTCTCTTTCGTCGTTTCCACCGCCTAAACCAGCACCTCTTTGTCTTCCAACAGCATCAATTTCATCAATGAAAATAATACAAGGGGCATTTTGTTTAGCATTTTTAAATAAGTCTCTAACTCTTCCAGCACCAACTCCAACAAACATTTCAACAAAGTCAGAACCAGAGATTGAAAAGAATGGGACACCAGCTTCACCAGCAACAGCTTTTGCAAGTAAAGTTTTACCTGTGCCTGGAGGCCCGACTAATAAAACTCCTTTTGGAAGTTTAGCACCGACTTCAGTATATTTTCCTGGATGTTTTAAATAATCTACCAATTCAGCCATTTCTTGTTTTTCTGCTTCGCATCCAGCAACATCACTAAATTTAACAGTGCTTGCTTCAACTCTTCTTGCTCTTGATTTATTGAAATCAAGCGATTTACTTGCGCTTGATACACTAGATCCAATAAATTTAAATAAGAAGTAACCACCAAAAATAATAATTGCTAAATAAATTATAGTTGGAAGCCAAGACATAAATGTATCGGCTTGAACATTAGCAGTTGATGTAGAGCCAATAGTAAATGGTAAAGAATTTACATTAATCCAAGAATATTTTTCAGCACTATTTAAAGCAGCTTCTTTAAAATATCTCTCCATTGTAATTTTTGGAGCTTCTGTAGTTTCAGAATTTTGCGCATATTCTGGAATAAAATAGTTTGTATCCTGATTTGTGTCAATTTCAAATTCTTGATACCACAATTCTCTATCAATAGTTATTGTGTATTGTCGATAAACAAATCTACCATTAACTGCATCAACATCTTTATCTTGAGTATAATAACCAGTTATAGTTTTTAAATATCCGTCATTAGTTTCATTAACAGTCAATATATCAATATCTACTTGTAAAGATATTTTATTTTCATTAAAAAGTTGTTTTTCCATTAATGCATATGTTCGAGGTTGAAACAAAGAAATAAAACCCCAAATCAATAATCCAATTAATGATAAACAAATGATTCCAATTAAAATTTGCGACCATAATGATCTTTTTTGTTTCATTTGCCTTCTCCTTTCATTCGTTTATTTTATAAATAAACGATGCTTAATTTTACATAATAATTAAATAAATTACAACGCATTTACATCAATTATTGATTATTCATATAATCAACTAACAATACTTTAATTAAGTTTTTGATGTCAAAATTGAAAATATTTTCATTTTGATTTGTGTAATTTTCTTGATATCTTGGAAAATATATGAGTTCTTTTTCATCTTCCGTTTTTTTAACAATACAAGGCCATATATTTCTTAAAATTAATGGCATATGAATATCATTTAAATATTTTGTTAAATTAACTTCATAACTTGAAATTTTGATCTTGTTGAAATTAGTTAACGGCTCTACATATAAATAAGTCGTATCAATTTTGAATTTTTTCCCAAAAATTTCAAAATTTATATTAAAAATATTATTATTTTTTAAATTTTCAAAGGAATAACTATATGTATCTTCAAATACATTTTCATCAAAAATATAATAAAAATCCCTGCAAAAGGTAATTATTTTTTTATTTATGTGATATTTATTTCTTTCATTTAAATTATTTAAAATAAAATCTACATCATTATTTTTTGTTTTTTTGACATCATTAATTTTTAACCATTTATAAATTAATCTATATTTATCATCGATTGATAATTTATTTAAATTTGATTTATTTAATAAATATTTTTCATTTAAATTTATAGTACATTTATATAAATAAGATAGATTTAAATTCTTAGATAATATCGATAAATAAATCTTATATTTATCTAATAAATTCATATTATTTATCACTTCATTTCTAAGTTTATTTCTAGTATGAATATTAGAAAAATTAGTGTAATCAGTTGAATAAATTATTTGATTTTCATTGCAATACTCGATTATTTTTTCTTTTGGATAACTTAATAATGGTCTAATTAAATAAATATCATCAATAAATAATCTTTTATAAACTAGACCATAATATTCTGATAATCTATTTGTGTTTTTTTGAAATAAAAATGTTTCAATTAAATCATCTAAATGATGGGCAATTAAAATATTTTTTATATTATATTTTTTAGCGGTTTTAACAAAAAAATCATATCTAATTTTTCTAGCGATATTTTCAAAATCGCTCTTTTTATCTTTTAAATTATAAGTTAATGTTTCAAGTTTAATATTATTTTTATTACATATTAATCTTAAATTTTCTTCTTCAATATCAGATTCAATTCTAGTTTTATAATTCACAAAACAAACAATAAAAAAATAATTATTTTTCAATAACAAATCAAATAATGCCATGGAATCTGGACCATTAGAACAAGCTAGAATATATTTTTGATTTTTATTAAGATTTAATTTCATCACTAGATATTATTTGATACATATCATCAGCATCTTTTTTCTTAGCATATGGTAATAATTTTAAAACCTTAGTAGTTATTTTTTTATTACCTAAAATCAATGTAATCACATCATTTTCTTTAACTTCTGTTGATGGTTTTGCAATTTTATTGTTAATTAAAACTTTGCCATTATTACATAATTCGTTGGCAATTGTTCTTCGAATAATTAAACGTGAAACTTTTAAATATTTATCGATTCTCATATACATCATTATATAATTTTAACAGTGTATCAACCAAATTATTTAGTGATAAAAACCAATCTTTATATTTTTTATATAAAATAATTTTAATTGATCCTCTTTCAAAATTAATTTTAATTTTTTCTTTATAACTTATTAATAGTGAAAATAATTTATAACCAATCCCATCAATTTGTGAAAATTCTTTATTTAAAACAATAACAATATAATCTCCTTCTTCTTTGAAATCTAAGAATAAAGGATTTTTTAATTTAATTTTTAATTGTCTTATTTTAATTAAATTAACAAATTCTTCTGGAATTGCACCATAAATGTCTGTAATTTTTTTAATCGCCTTATTTAACTCATTTATTGAATTTGAATTATCAACAAGGTTATAAATTTCAATTTTATTTGTGTCATTTGCATAACTATTTGGAATATAACCCGAGATAGAAATTTTAGCAAAATCAATCTTTTGCTCTTCTTCATAGTTGGTATTATTTTTAACTTTATTAATTTCTTGATTAAGAAGTTTTAAATATAAATCTATCCCAACTTCGTTAATATTACCAGATTGATCTTTTCCTAAAATATCACCGGCTCCTCTTATCATTAAATCTCTTTGGGCAATTTTATAACCACTTCCAAGTTCGGTAAACTCTTTGATTGTTTTAAGTCTTTTTTTAGCATCTGATGTTAGGTTTTTGTTTCCTCTATATGTTAAATAGGCATATGCTAGAGTGTTTGATCTGCCAACTCTTCCCTTTATTTGATAGAGTTGAGCAAGTCCAAATTTATCTGCATTTTCAACAATAATTAAATTAGCATTACTAACATCAATACCATTTTCAATAATTGTTGTCGTAACTAAAACATCGATATTTCCGTTATAAAAGTCGTTCATTATTTCATCAATTAACATTTTATCCATTTGACCATGAACTCCTTCTATTCTTGCATTTGGTAAGTTTGACCTTAACTTATTTATTTTTTCTGGCATTGTAATTACATCGTTATATAAATAGAAAGTTTGTCCACGTCTTCCAAGTTCTCTTGAAATAACTTCAACAATAAATCTTTCATTGTATTCAATTAAAAATGTTTGAATAGGAGCTCGATTAATTGGAGCGGTAGTGATTAATGAAATACTTCTCATTCCAGCAAGAGATAATTGAAGAGTTCTAGGAATTGGTGTCGCCGATAATGTTAAAACGTCAACATCTTTATTAGCTATTTTGATTTTTTCTTTTTGTTCAACTCCAAATCGTTGTTCTTCATCAATTATTAAAAGACCTAAATCTTTATAAATTATTTTTTTATTTAGTGCTTTGTGCGTTCCAATTACAAAATGAACTTTACCTTCTTTAATCTCATTAATATCCTCATTAATTTGTTTGTTTGTTGTAAATCTAGTAAATAATGCAATTTTTACATCAAAACCATTAAATCTTTCAACCGCTCTTTCATAATGTTGTTTTGCAAGAAGAGTTGTAGGACACAACATTACAACTTGTCTTCCTGAATTTATCGCTTTAAATGCCGCTATAAATGCAATTTCAGTTTTCCCAAAACCAACATCTCCACAAATTAATCTATTCATTGGAACATCTTTTTCCATATCGTTTTTGACATCTTTAATCGCAATAATTTGATCGTTTGTTAATTTATATGGGAATTGTTTTTCAAAACTAATTTGAAATTCATCGTCTGGAAGATATGGCTTTCTTTTTATATTTAGTCTATCTGAATACAAATTTAATAGCTTGATTGCAAGTTCAGCAACATCTTCTTTAACTTTGTTTTTTGCAGTTTCCCATTTACTAGAAAACAATTTTGAAAGCTTTGGAACATATCCTTCTTTTGAAATATATTTTCTAATAATTTTAAATTGTTCAAGTGGAATAAAAAGTGCGTCACCTTTGTCAAAAATCAACTTAATATAATCATTTGTATTTTCGCCAGATTTTATTGTTTCAATCCCATTATATTTAGCAATACCATATTTTTCATGAACTACATAATCTCCAATATTTAAATCTTCATAATTTTTAATGATCGTTGCTTCTTTAAATCTTGAAATATATCTTGATGTGTTTGTTTTATAATTGAATATTTCTTTAGAAGATAAAATCATTACTTTATCGTCATAAAAATCAAACCCGGCTTTTAATTCGTCAACAACAAAATTAATATTATTTAAAATTTCTTTATTATCATTGCTTAAAAATGTTGTAATAAAAAAATCTTTTTGTTGTTTATAATCAAAACACAAATAAATTTTATAATTTTCACTAAGACTTAATTTTAAAAAATTTATAACAACACTTTTATCAATTCCTTTTAAATTTGGGTTTCTAACTTTAATTTCTTGATAATTTACATTAGAAAATAATTTGTTTTTGCAGACTTTTTGATAATTATAATCAAAATCATCATAAAATAAACTTACATAATTTAAACATTCATCTTTATTAATTAGATCGTTTTTAAACTTTTCAGCATCTTGTAATAAGCTTTCTTTTGATATTTCGATTTGTTCATCGTTAGAATAAAGTAAAATCCCATCGTTGATGTATGAAAAAATACTGAAAACTTTTTCACTGAGCAATTTAAAATATTTATAATCTTTTTGAGAAAATGAAAAATTTTCTAGTTCGTCTAAATCACTATTTATATTTTCTATAAAAACATTAGGATTTTTCTTAGTTTTTGATTCTTCGATAGTTAGTTTTTTTAATCTTTCAATATTTTTTAAAAGCATATCTTTTCCAATTAAAAAATCACTATTTGGGCAAAATTCAACTTCATCAATTTCTTCAAATGAAGTTTGATTGGATACATCAAAATATTTAATTTTTTCAATTTGATCATCGAACAAATCAATTCTGATTGGATTATTTAAATTTATTGGAAAAATATCAATAATTGAGCCCCTAAAAGAGACATCACCTGTTTTTTCAATTTTATTAGTAACAATATAACCAGCTTCAACTAGCTGCTGTTTAAATTTTTCATAATCAATTACATCATCTTTTTTTAATTTAAATATATTTTTCTTAAAAATATTTGGATCACAAAAATATCTTAAAGCGCATGATACATTCAAAATAATGATTTTAGGTTTATTAGATGTAATTAATTTATAAATCCCAAAAATTCTATCAGCTTGAATTTCTTTACTTGCTGCAACGTATTCAACAGCAACTAATTCTTCGCTTGGAATATAAATAATATCATCATCATTAATTATTGAAGCTATTTCATCTCTAATTAATTGTGCATTATATAAGTTTGGACACAAAATAATGATGTTTTGCTGGTATTTTTTATATAAGTAAGCAGCATAATAACTAATTCCTACTACATCTGATGTAAAAATATTACATGAAAATTTATATTTATCTTTTATAAATAAATTTTCTTTTAAAAAAATATCAGAAACTTTTAATTCGCTCATTTTGTCAATTTTTTATTAAAGTGTGACATACATAAATCAAAATTATGTTTTAAATAATCATCAATTGCATCAGATGTTAAAGAAATTGCTTCGTCAATTTTAACTTTTTCTTCTTTTGTAAATTTTCCTAAAACATAATCAATTGTATCAAATTCCGATTTTCCAATTCCAATCTTAATTCTTTTAATATTTTCAGTTCCTAAATATTGAAAAATTGACTTTAAACCGTTGTGCCCACCACTTGATCCTTTTGGCTTTATTCTTACTTCGCCGACATTTAAATCTAAATCATCGTGAATAATTAAAATATTATCAGTATTAATCTTAAAAAATTTTTTTATTTGACTAACAGCTATTCCAGAGTTATTCATGTAAGTTAAAGGTTTTTGTAAAATTATTGTTTTGTCAAAAAAATCAAACTTTACATAATATGAAAAGAAATCATTTACATTAATATCAACATTATGTTTTTTTGCAAAAAAATCTACTGCCATATAACCAGTATTATGTCTAGTATTTTCATATTTTTTATCAGGATTACCTAAACCTACAATTAAATAAATTTCATTCATACATTTTTAACAATAATATTATAAAATATTAGCATGCAAGAAGAGAATAATTTACCTAAATATAATTTAAAAAGCTGGATAAAAAGTTCAATACTTGGTTTTTTTATTGGAATCGGAGTTATTGTTCCAGGAGTTAGCGGCGCTCAAATTTCAATAATTTTTAAATTATATGATAAATTAACATACGCAATTTCAAATATATTTAAAAAATTCATTACTTGTTTATTGTTTTTACTACCTATTATTATTGGAATAATTGTTGGTTTTGTCTTAGGATTTTTTGCAGTTGACCAATTATTACAACTTTCAACAATTGTATTAGTTGCTTTATTTGCTGGAATGATGTCAGCTGGAACTTACTCAATAATTGGCGAACTTAAAACTGAAAAATTTAAAATTAAGAAAATAATTTGGGTTTTGCTTGGATTTTTAATACCATTAGGTTTATCTTTAGTTTCTATTTACACACAATTTTCACTAGAATCACAATTTCAAGCTACTGATTGGTGGTTTTATATTGCATTATTTTTAATTGGAATTTTAGTTGGATTTACTCAAATTATTCCTGGATTAAGTGCAACTTCACTTTTTATGTCTTTTGGATTATATAAACCACTTATAAATTCGGTATCACTAACTGCTTGGTCAAACAATCCAATAATATTCTTATTTTATTTAATCTTAGTTGTTGGATTTGTAGTTGGAGTTTTTAGTATTTCTAAATTAGTTACTTATGTAATTGCACATTTTAAAAATTCTTTCTACTATTTTGTTTTGGGTTTGAGTATCTCATCTATTGTTGTTATGTTTTATAATCCAGAAATACTTCAAGCTTATGAAGAATTTTCTAATTATATTGGAGATACTAAATATTATGTAGAATTAATTTTAGGTCCAATATTATTTGTTATAGGATTTATATTAATATTTTTACTAATAATTAAATCTGAAAATAGAGAAGAAAACAAATAAGTTTTCATTGACATTCTTGTCAATATTCATTATCATAATTGTATATGAAGATGAATAAAAAACAAAAAGTTAATTTAGCAAGAAGAAAACAAATCGTTAGAACAGCTTTGAAGTTGTTTGTCGAAGATTCTTATTCTAAAACATCAGTTGACGACATTTGTAAAGAATTAAAAATGTCTCATGGACTCTTTTATCATTACTTTAAAGATAAAGAAGATCTTCTTAATAGAATGATTAAACTTTTCTATGATGAAATTAAGTTAGATTGTTCTGAATTTAAAGACGTTAATGCAAAAGACAAATTATATTTAGTTACAGAAAGAATTATCTCTTTTATTTCTAAGGACAAATATAATACTTATAAATTTTATTTAGCATTATCAATTTTCAATGATGAAAAAGCAAAAGCAGTCTTTGCAAAGATGAAAGAAGAAAACAATTATCCATCTTTCTTCTCTTGTTTTGTTCACTTGTTTGAAGAATTAGAAAAAAGCGACTATTTAAGATTTGACAAGGAAAAATCTTTAGAAACATACATTATTTATATCGTTGGTTTATTACATGCTTATATTGCAAAAGGTAATAATACCTTCGAAATGAAAAAAGAGCCTGGAAAAACATTTATTTGCGATCTCTTGTTAAAATAAATTAAATTAACTAAAAAATCTTTATAAATAAATTATTAAAATTCATTTTTAGAAAATGGTATATTTTATTGTTGATTTTTTAGCTATAATTACACAATGTTATTTACAACATAATTAGAAGAGAACTTGCAAAAATGTTTACTTTGTAAACACAAAAAAATAGCTGGAGATTATATTTATGATTAAACTTAAAAAAATATTGTTACTTTTGCCTTTGTTATTTTCTTGTGGTAAAAATTATAATAATGATTTTATCGACATTAAAATCAACGAATTAATTTTTATAGATTATAATAATTTTTCATATAAAATTATAGAATTAGATATTTTAACAGTGGAAAAGGGTTTTGTTATAAATGATATTTATATTGATTTAGGATTGTTTTTTGATTCAAAAGGTCCAATTGGAGGTGGTGAAACAAATACATATTTAATTTATACCGATATATCTACTGAACCTTTTATTGAATATGACTACAAACCAATATATACTGATACAATTTTATATATTTTGAGGTAATAACACATGCGTTTTAAACGATATCTTTTATTGTTAATAAACTTCCTATTTTTGACAAGTTGTTCAAATTCGTCACCAAAATTAAACATGGATAAAAATCCTCTTTTTGATAACTACAATTATCAAACAAATGAAGGTTATGAATTGTTTTTTATATATTCACCAAAAAACGACTTAACATTCATAGCTTCAATAAATAATAATAGAAATATGATATATCCGATTAATATTAAAATTTTTTTAAAGTCACAAATCTCATATATATTTGATAAGTATGAGATTAAACTTAATTCAAATGATTTTGAATGCAACATTTATTTTGATTTAGAAAACAAACAAGAAATAATTACTCCTATTAAATCAAGCATGAATATTTATTATAATTTTGAAATAAATAATTAAAATTAAAAAATATTAAGGTTTTGCAAGGTTATTGAATTTCATTATTGGAAAATTCTTTTAAATCTGCATATGTTTTATTAAGTTTAGGATATATTTTTTTGTAAACTTTTTTGTATAAATAATTATATTTATCAACAGCTTCTTTTTCTGGTAAAAATTCTTTTTGATATTTAACCATTTTTTCTTTTGCTTCTTCAGGTGTTTTAAAAATTCCTAAAGAATAGAAACCAGCCATTGCGGCTCCTAAAGTTGATGATTCAGTTGTCTGAATTCTTTTAACTTTTTCATTAAATATATTTGCAACAATTTGACAAATAATATCATTTTTACTACCACCACCAGAAACTACTAAATAGTCAACTTTATGATAGTGAATTCTTTTTTGAATTGTTTCCAAACCTTCTTTTAAAGCAAAACAAATTCCTTCAATAATTGCACGATATAAATGATATTTTGTGTGATAATCTGAAAATCCAATAACAACTCCACGCGCATTTGGTCTTTTTAATCCAGGTCCCCAATATGGTTGTAAAACTAATCCATTACTTCCAGGTTCAATGTTTAGAATTTTTGTATCTAGTATTTCTTCAACGCTAATATCTTTTATTTTTGCTTCAGCTTGTTCTTTTTCAGCAAATTCACTAATAAACCATTTTAGCATCCAAAAACCACGATAAATTTGAACTTCTAAGTTATAAATATCTTTATAAGCACCTAAATAGCCTGGTAAAAAAGCTTCCGGTTCATGATATCTTTTACTTGGAACATCAACAGTACAAGCTGTTCCAAAACTTAAAGCAATTTGATCTGATTTTAAGCAACCGTTTCCAAAACATTCACATGCTTTATCGCTTCCAGAAGCAATTAGTGGTAATCCTTCAGGAATTCCTGTTTCAAATGAAGATTTTTTTGTTATATGTCCAATAATATCACCAACTTTTACTAATGGACAAAGTTTTGAATTTGGTATTTGGAAGACAGTATTTCGCATACTTCCGTCTTTATACCAAGTTCCTTTTTTAAAATTGATTGGATAATGACCGACAGTATTTGCGGCAGAATCAACTAATTTTCCAGTTAATCTATAATTCCAATATGCAGTTAGTGGTACATAATATTTAATTTTTTCCCAATTTTCTTTTTCATTTTCTTGTAACCAAATTGCAGGAGTCCTTTTTCTGTTATAAATAACAGTTGGCATCATTCCAATAATGGAAAAAATTAATTCATAATGGAATGGTATGTTTTTTTCTAATTTTGCGCTTCTTTGATCAAGCCATAAAATACTTGGTCTTACTACATTAAAATCTTTATCTAAAAGTGCTGCTGTATCTCTAAAGGCACATAAAACAACGCCTTTACATTTATTTAATTCTTTTTCGTTACTTTTTTTAATTATTTGGCAACTTTCAGCAATTTTATTGTAATAAAAGTCTGGATATTGCTCAACATATCCGTTTTTTGGTGAAAAATATGGATCCTTATAAACGTTTTTATGAATTGCAATTGTTTCACCTTTATCGTCAACGATTGAAACTTTTAGTGATTGGGTTCCAACATCAATTACTAATATCAAATTATTTTCATCTATGTTTTGCATATAAATATAATAATTTATATGAAGTTATTTTTCTATAACAAAATTATTATAAATTATGATAAAATATTAGCGGTTTAAAGAAGATTTAACCTAGGAGGAAATTAAATTAAATGGCAAATAAAAAGTATGTTTACCAATTTGATGAAGCTTATGGTTTAGGTAAAGAACTTCTTGGTGGAAAAGGTGCTGGTTTAGCAGAAATGACACATATTGGTGTCCCAATTCCAGAAGGTTTTACAATTACAACTGAAGCATGTAATTTATATTATCAAGATGGTAAAAAATTAAACGACAAAATTATTAAAGAAATTTATGATGCAATGAGTGTTCTTGAAAAGAAAACAGGAAAAGTTTTCGGAGGAACTCATAATCCATTATTAGTTTCAGTTAGATCTGGTGCTAGAGTTTCTATGCCAGGTATGATGGATACAATTTTAAATTTAGGTTTAAATGATGAAACTGTTGCAGCATTAGCAAGAGAAACAAATAATGAAAGATTTGCATTTGACTCATATCGTAGATTTATCTTAATGTTTACAAACATTGCAAAAGGACATCCAAGAACTGCAATGGATCAAATGTTAGATCAATTAAAAGAAAGTAAAGGTTACAAATTAGATACAGAAGTAACTGCAGACGAATTAAAAGAATTAGTCAAACAATACAAAGCATATTATAAAAAAGTATTTAATGAAGACTTCCCAACAGATCCAAAAGTTCAATTAATTGAAGCTGTTACTGCAGTCTTTAGATCATGGGATAACCCAAGAGCAAATACTTATAGACAAATGAATTCTATTCCATATGAATGGGGTACAGCAGTCAACGTTCAATCAATGGCTTTTGGTAACAAAGGTGAAACAAGTGGTACAGGTGTTGCATTCTCAAGATCTCCTGCTACTGGTGAAAATAAAATCTTTGCTGAATATTTACCAAATGCTCAAGGCGAAGACGTTGTTGCCGGTATTAGAACTCCACTTCACATTGAAGAGTTAAATGAAAGAATGCCAGAAGTCTATCAACAATTTGTAAAAACCATCAAATTAATGGAAAACCATTATAAAGATATGCAAGATATGGAATTTACAGTTGAAGATGGAAAATTATACTTCTTACAAACAAGAAATGGTAAAAGAACTGCTGCTGCAGCTTTAAAAATTGCTTGGGATTTATGCGATGAAGGAATTATCGATGAAGAAGAAGCAGTTATGAGAGTTGAACCTGGAGCACTTGATAGTTTATTACACCCTACATTTGATCCAGCTGCATTAAAAGCAACTGCTCCAGTTGCAAAAGGTTTACCTGCATCTCCAGGTGCTGCTACTGGCCACATTGCATTTACAGCAAAAGAAGCTGAAGAAAGACATTCTAAAGGAGAAAAAGTTTTATTAGTTAGAGCCGAAACATCTCCAGAAGATATCGAAGGTATGGTCGCTTCAGAAGGTATCTTAACAATGAGAGGTGGTATGACAAGCCACGCTGCTGTTGTTGCAAGAGGTATGGGAAAATGCTGTGTTTCTGGTTGTAGCTCAATTCTTGTTGACGAAGAAAAAGAAACTGTTACAATCGATGGAAAAGTATATGGTCCAAAAGATACATTATCAATTGATGGAAATACTGGTAATGTATATGCTGGTGATATTAAGAAAGTTGATGCAGATATTTCATCTGGTTACTTTGCAAGAATGATGAAAGCTGCAGATAAATATAGAACACTTAAAGTTAGAGCAAACGCTGATGTTCCACGTGATGCAAAACAAGCTGCTGCATTTGGTGCTGAAGGCATTGGTCTTTGTAGAACTGAACATATGTTCTTTGATAAAGATAGAATCTTCCATATGAGAAAAATGATTTTATCTGATACAGTCGAACAAAGAGAAGCTGCTTTAAATGAATTACTTCCATATCAAAGAGATGATTTCTATCACTTATATATGGAAATGAATGGTATGAATGTTAATGTTAGATTATTAGATCCACCACTACACGAATTCTTACCACAAGAAGAAGAAAAGATTGAAGAATTAGCAAAAGCATTAAATAAATCTGTTGCTGATATTAAAGGTAGAATCGAACATTTACACGAATTCAATCCAATGATGGGTCACAGAGGTTGTAGATTAGACGTTTCTTATCCAGAAATTGCTAGAATGCAAGCAACCGCAATTATTACTGCAGCTCTTAAAGCTCAAAAAGATTTAGGTAAAGAATTACATCCTGAAATCATGATTCCATTAACATTAGATGTTAAAGAATTTAGATATGTTAAAGGATTAATTTGTGAAACAGCTGATAAATTAATTAAAGAAGCCGGTGAAAAACTTGATTATCACGTTGGTACAATGATTGAAATTCCTCGTGCTGCATTATTAGCAGGCGAAATCGCTACTGAAGCTGAATTCTTCTCATTTGGTACAAACGATTTAACTCAAATGACATTTGGATTCTCAAGAGATGATGCTGGTAAATTCTTACCAGATTACTACTCAAAGAAAATTTTAGAACAAGATCCATTCCAACACGTTGATACAAAAGGTGTCGGAAAATTAATTAAAATGGCTGTAACTGATGGAAAAGCTGCAAATCCAAAATTACATTGTGGTGTTTGTGGTGAACACGGTGGTGATCCACTTTCCATTCAATTCTTCCAAGAAGCTGGTTTAGACTATGTTTCTTGTTCTCCATTCAGAGTTCCAGTTGCAAGATTAGCTGCTGCTCAAGCTGCAATTACTCAAAAAAGAAAACATAGTAAATAAATAAAAGCTATTCATAAAAATAAAAGATGAATCTAACATGATTCATCTTTTTTTATTAGTGTTTTTTAAATTACTTTTGTTAACTCGATTTGATAATTTTGATAATATTTTTTTAATAATTTATATAAGAATCGCTTATTTTTCCCTAAAACAAATAAACAACTTCCAGATCCGCTCATCGCAACCAAATCAACTTTTTCTTCATTAATTAATCTATTTTTAATTTTTTCAATATCAGGGCACAATTCAATTGCAGGAATTTCAAGCCCATTATAAATTTCATTTCTTAATGCTTCAAAATCGCCGCTATTATAATCATTTAATATTTTGTCATAATTAATGTTTTTGTCTTTTAAATTCATTTCATCATATTTTGCATAAACTTTTTCTGTACTTAATCCAGCCTTAGGTTTGATTAATAAAACATAATATTTTGAATAATTATCAATAGGAATAACTTTTTCTCCAATTCCTTCAACTAAACACATCTTATCATATAAAAAGAAGGAAACATCAGAGCCGACTTTTAGACAAATATCGATTAAATCTTCTTTTTTAATATCTAATTTTAATAATTTTATAATGCCTAATAAAACATTAGCAGCATCACTAGATCCGCCACCTAAACCAGCTGAAACAAATATTCTTTTATAAATTGTGACATTAAAATTTTCTTTAATATTATATTTTTCTTTAAATAATTTAATAGCAGTAGTTACAGAATTAAATTTATCACCATTTAAATCAAAAGAATCATAAGTTACATAAGATTCTGTATCATCTTTTAATAATTTAATCTCAATTGTATCATGTAAATTTAAAGGTATCATTAAAGATTTAATTTTATGATATCCATTATCTTGTTTTTTTATTACATTTAAAGTTAAATTTATTTTTGCATTTGCTTGTACTATCATAACCTTTTTAATATATCATTTTTTTAATTCTAAATAAATATTTAATAACTCATTATTTAATAAATCTTCAGGTCTAACTAATTTAGAAATATTAAATTTTTCTAGCAATTCTTCAATTTTTTCTTTTTTATAAAATTTAATTAAATTGTTTATTAAAGTTTTTCGTTTACTAGAAAAACATTTTAATAAGAAGCTGTAATAATCTTTACAATCAATATTTATTTTATTTGGAATTAATTCAAAAACAACACTTGAGACATTTGGAACAGGATAAAAATTATTTTTTGAAACCTTATATAATAAGGATGAAGTGAAAAATGTTTTTAAAACTATACTAATTGGAGTTTTTTCTTCTTTTTTTAAAGCTACAATTATTCTTTTATATGCATCTTCTTGAATCATTAAAACTATTTGATTTAAATTTTTATAATCTGATGCTAATTTTAATAAAATATCGCTTGTTATATAATATGGAATATTCCCAATAATATATTTATATTTTGAAATATCTAATTTTAAGAAATTTCCTTGCAAAACTTGAATATTTTCATATTTATTTTTTAATTTTTGAACATAAAATTCATCAATTTCCACACAATAAAAATTATTTTTATATTTATCATATAAATATTTAGAAATTGCTCCATCGCCAGGACCAATTTCTAAAATTAAAGAATTTTCATCTTTAACTTTTAATGAATTTACTATATTTTTGCATAAATCTTCGTTAATTAAGAAGTTTTGTCCATATTTTTTCTTATAAATATTTTCTTCATTCATATTATTTCATCTCTTCCATAGCCTTTTTTAAATCATTTAAACTTAAATGTAATTGATTAATTCTTTTAATAAACAATTTATTATTACAATAATCAAAATTAAAATAATTTGATAAATAATTTCTAGTTTTTTGATTGGTTATATTTAAGTTTAATAAATCTTTTAATTTAATATTTTCATCATATTTAAAATAATTATCTAGTAATTTTAAATCTTTTAATTTCAAAATAACCTCGTTTCTATCGGCTTCAGCAACACCAACTTTATTCTTTTTAATACAATTTTCTTTATTTAGAAAACAATTATAACAACCTTCAATATAATTATTTATTTTATTTCTTATCATTTTCCCAGGAGTGTCTGGATCAGTTAAAATTATTATTTTATTACCTTTATTTTTTAAATTTTTAATTAAATCTAATGTTTGTTGACTAATTTCAGAACCATTTGTCATAATAAAATTAGATTCAATAAATGAAGATAAAAAATCTATATCTGATTTTCCTTCTACAACAATATAACCATCAATTTTAATTTTGTTTTCCATTTAAATTTTAAAAACGGCTTTAGCATTAGAATCTAAAATTTCTTCTAATTCTTCTACAGGCGTTTTTTTAAGTTCTGCCATATATTTTAATGTTTCTTTTATATAAATTGGTCTATTTAATTGTCCTCTATAAGGAACCGGTGATAAATAAGGAGCATCAGTTTCAATTAAAATTCTATTATTTGGTATCATCAAAAATGCATTTTTAACATTTATTGAATTTTTAAAAGTTAAAACCCCACCAAAAGAAAAATACACATTGTCCATTTTTAAATATTCTTTTGTAATTTCAATAGAAGCATTATAGCAATGGAGAATTATATTATTTTTAAATTTAGATTCTTTAATAATATCAAATGTTTCTTGAGTTGCGTCTCTTGTGTGAATTTCAATTGGAAGGTTTAATTCTTTTGCTAATTCAATTTGTTTTTCAAACCAAATTCTTTGCAATTCTTGAACATTTTTGTTTTTATCCCAATAAAAATCTAAACCAATTTCCCCAATTGCCACAATTTTTTTATTTGTTAATACTTCGTTTTTAATTTTTTCTAAAATACTAAATTCATAATTTTTGCAATCAGATGGATGAATTCCAATTGCTCCATACATAAATTCAAACTTATTAATTAATTCAATTACTCTTTGGTTTGATTTATCATCATAACCAACAACAATTGCCTTATAGTTATCATTAAAAGTTTCTTTAATTTCTTTAATATTTGTTTCTAATTCATCATAAATTTCATTACTATTAAAGTGCACATGAACATCAAACATAATTATTTACCTACACAAAATCTCTTAAATATTTCTTTTGTAAAATCTAAATCTGTTTCTTCTCCAAGAATTTCAAGAATGCAATTATAAGCATTTTTTAAATCAATACTTATCAAATCTAAACTTAAATCATTTTTATTTTCGTCTAAAACAAGATTTAAATATTCATAACATTTTTTTAATAAACCCAATTCTCTTGCGTTATTGATTGATGGATTTTGATAATTTTCTTTTGATAAATTTAATTTTTTAATTATCTCATCTTTTAAAGGATCAATATCATTTGTTAAAGCACTGATATATAATTTATCATCATCTTTTCTAACTAAATCTGATTTATTATAAACTTTAACAACAATTTTATCTTTAATGCTTTCTAAAATATCTAAATCCTCATCTTTATCAGTTACATCAACCACATAAATTATTAAATCAGCTTCATTAATTGCTTGTTTACTTTTCTTAATTCCTTCTTTTTCAATTAAATTTTCGCTTTCTCTAATACCGGCAGTATCAAGTAATTTTAAATAAATACCATTTAAAATAATTTCACCTTCAACAACATCTCTAGTAGTTCCGGCAACACTTGTTACAATTGCCTTATTTTGTTTTAAAAATGCGTTTAAAAGGCTGGATTTTCCAGCGTTTGGTTTTCCAACAATTGCGACTTTTAATCCATCTTTAATTATTTTTCCTTTTTCTCCATTTGATATTGTTTGTTTTAAATTTTCACATATATCACTAATATCTTTTTCAATTTTTTCTTTGGTTACGTTTTCTATATCGTTATATTCTGGATAATCAATATTTACTTCAATTAATGACATAATATCAGCAATTTTATTTTTAATATTAATAACTAAATCATTGCTTTTTCCAATTAAAGATAGCATTGATAAGTTTTTGCTTTCTTTTGAAACAGAATTTATAACATCATTAATTGCCTCTGCTTCAATTAAATTAATTTTGTTATTTAAAAATGCGCGATTAGAAAATTCTCCATTAACGGCATATCTACAACCATTTTTAATTAAAGCTTCAATAATTTCATTAGCAATTAAAATAGATCCGTGACAAATTATTTCAACACTATCTTCTCCGGTAAATGAGTAAGGTGATTTATATGCTAATAAAATTACTTGATCAATTATTTCTTTATTATTTTCAATATAACCATAAAATATTTTATTTTTTTCATTAATTAATTTTATTTTTTTAGAAAAGCATTTATTTACAATATCAAAAATACCATCGCCAGAACATCTAACAATAGCTAGGGCAGATTTAAGTGGTGCGGTTGCAAGTGCAACTATTGGTTCTTGATTCATATATATATTAATTATAATAAATTAAAAGTCCTACAAGAGGACTTTTATAAATTAATCAACGTATTTAATAACAATTGCTCTTAAGTTTCCTTCGCCTTCTGATTGTGTTTCAATATGAGCAAATTTTGCTAAAGCTTTATGAATTACTCTTCTTTCATCAGAAGTCATTGGATCTAATTTAACAGAATTTTTACTAGTTAAGACTTCTCTTGCGGTTCTTTTTGCTAAAGATATAATTCTCTTATATTTATTATTTTTGTATTCATTAATATCAATAATCATCTTATATCTTCTTTTGAATTTAACAGAAATTGCAAGCCTGGTTAAATCAGTTAAAGCTTTTAATCCATTCCCGTTTTTTCCAATTAATATTGAATTATGATTTGTATTTAAGATAAATTTAATTAATTCATCTTTATATTGAGTTTTAACGCTACCTTCAATATTAATAGATTCTAATATTTTTTTAATATAATTTTCACCAAAAGAAATTGCATCAGCTAATTCGTAGACAGAAATAGTAGCAGTTTTTTTAAATAAACCCTTCTTTTCTTCTTTAACTTCATAAATTAAGTCTTTTTCTTCAACTTTTTGATCTAGACATGCAAGTTCAATTGCTTCTTGTAATGTTTTTGCAGTATAATCTTTCATTTTATTTCACCTTCTTTTTCTTTTTTCTATTTCCAATAAAGAATACTAATAAGCTTTGGATAACGGAGAATAATGCGCCGCCAATCCAATAAATTCCCATACCACTTGGAAGTGTAAATCCCATTACAATAATAACTGCAAGCATAACCCATTGTACAATTTTCATAGTTTTATTTTGCTTTGCTTCAGCAGGATTTTTCCCAAGTTTAGATATTTTCTTACGTTGAATTTTTTGAATAATTGTTGGAACTAAAGTTGCCATAAATTGGCAAATACTCATAATAATGATTAAGGCAAACGCTGTCCACCAACCATTTGCATTACCTGGTAATCCACTAACATTATTTAACACAGTCCAAATCGACATACTTAAATTCATATTGTAGAAGTTTCCAGTTGAAAGTGGAGAAGATGCACTTAGCGCACCCCAAACACATATAAATACTGGGAATTGAACAATTAAAACAAGGATTTGCGTAAATGGATGGATTTTGTGCTTTTTATAAAGCGCCATCGTTTCTTGGCTCATTCTTTGTTTTTCATATTGATTTGTATTTGAATTTGGATATTTTTGTTGAATTTTTAATAATTCTGGTTGAATTAGTTGCATTTTTGTCTGAGATAAAGTCGATGGAAGAGTAACCAACATCAATAAAGCTCTAATAATAATTGTAACTAATAAAATAGCACCAACTTGAGCCCAGCCACTTCCAGTAATTAATAAAGAAGTGTCTCCTCCGACAAATCCCATTGTAATTGAGTCAATTAATGCAGCAATTGGATAAATTAATAACCCTTCTAAAAATCCTTTACCCCAAGCATAGCCCCAATCTTTTTGAGTTATTTGAACTTGTTCATATTGACCTTGTGAATTTTGATACATACCAAACAATCTATTTTCGTTTGATTCAATTGTAGAAATACAAGATCGATAAGTAGTAGCGGATTGATTTAAATAATTTTTATACAGATTTAAAAAATCACTTCCTGGGACAACATAATTTAAAGAAGTAGTTGATTCACTGACTTCTTTTCTCATTTCATTAATGATTGAATCAAAATTTACCATTAAAGTATGACTGTTATCTTTGGAAGCATCATTTACATCTTCGGTATCTAAAAACTTTACAAATCCATAAGATTTTAAAAATTCATTGATGGTATCAATTTCACCATCTACTTTTTCAAGAGATGGATCTCCAGCAGATTTAATTTTTGAAACATCAAATTTAGATACTTCAATTGCTTTTTCTAATACTTTTTGATCAAAAGCTTTAAAAAATTCCATTGAGGGAACAAAAAAATTATTTGTTTCAGCGTTTGGAATAATTTGATCTCTTAAAACCAAAGAATAATCAAAAGTATAGAATGCATAAATGTCATTTTCTGCATTAATTCCAAATTGACTTAAATCAACTTTACTGCCTTGTAATTCTTTTGAATTATATGTAATTGTTGGTTCATCAGCATAAATTGTTACACCTTTATCAAGAACATAAAGGATTCTTGATGTATCCATTGCACTACAAAAATTGGCAGTACAGCTAGATAAAGCACCAATTCCAAGTACTAATCCAAAAAAACCTAACATATATTTGAAGATTTTTTTCATTTTTTTCTCCTTAAATTTTGCTAATAGAATTTTCTAAATCGTATTTTAATTCTTGATAATTCATGTCATTTATTTCTTTTTTAGCAATTAATATAAATTCAATATTTGATTTAACATTTAAATCTTTTAAAATCCCTTTAATTCTTCTTTTAATACGATTTCTAATAACAGCGTTACCAATTTTCTTTGAAACAGATATTCCAAATCTTGTTTCTTCAGTGTATTTTTTAAAATAAATATTACAGCTTTTAGCTCTTATTAATTTGTGTAAGTCAATTATTTCTTTAAATTCTTCGTTTTTCTTTATTCTTTTTTTTAAATTCATCTAATTAAGCAGTTAAAACAGCTCTTCCTTTTGCTCTTCTTCTAGCAATTAATTTTCTGCCACCATGACTTGCCATTCTTGCTCTAAAACCATGTACGTGTTTATGTTTTAATTTACTTGGTTGATAAGTTCTTTTCATTTTATCGGCCTCCTTAAAATTATGCTCAATTATTATATATTATATAAATATATAAAATCAATTAATTTTAATTTTCTAAGAATAAATCTTTCAACAATTTGAAATCCACATATATACATGTTTTCCACAATCAAAATGTGGGAAACTTTGTTGGTAAAACAGCGCATTTATCAGTGTTTTATAGTTTTCAACATTTTCCACATAAAAATTAAAAATTAATATTTTGTTAAAAAAGTTTTCCACAGTTGAAAATATTTTTTATGTGGAATTCCCTATAAAATCGAGGTTTTAAAAAGTAAAAATGTGGGAAACTAAATTTTTACTATTTTTCTATATTATTTTATATGTGGATATGTTAATATATTAAAAGTATTTTCAGGTATTTAAAAATGAACGAATTTGAAACTCTCTGGAGTAAGGTGTTAGAATCTCTACAAGACGAAATTGATGCTCATATTTTCGATACTTTTTTTAGAGATTCATACATTTATGCAATTAAAGGAAATAAAATTTATGTAGCAACTTCAAGCGAATTGGCTGCAAAAATTATTTCTCAAAAATATAGTACATTATTAGACACTTTAACTCATTCAATTACACAAACTAATTATGAACTTTTATTTTTTAAAGAAGATGTATTAAAAAATGATAAGAATATTTCAAAAAAAGATGATAAAACCTTCTTTAAAGACTCAAAATTAAATCCTAAGTACACATTTGATAATTTTGTTGTTGGAACATCAAACCAAGAAGCAAAACAAGCCGCTTTAATTGTTGCTTGTTCTCCTGGAACGATGTACAATCCGCTATTTATTTACTCTGATAGTGGTTTAGGAAAGACACATTTATTACATTCTGTTGGAAATTATATTAAAGATAACAACCCTAGAAAAAATATTTTAATTTCGTCCACGTCTTCATTTATTGATGAATATATCAATGGTGCAAGAGGTGAAAAAGATTTAAATTCTTTAAAATCATACATTAAAACATTTGATGTGTTGCTAATCGACGATATTCAAGGTTTAGTTGACCATAAAAAAACAGAAGCTTACTTTTTTGATATTTTCAATTATTTTGTCGACAATGAAAAACAAATTGTTATAACTTGTGATAAATTACCAAGCGAATTAAAAGGAATTGAATCAAGATTGGTTACGAGATTTTCTCAAGGTTTATTAACTAAAATTTCTGCTCCAAGTATTGATACAAGCATTGAAATTTTAAAAAATAAAATTACTCAAAACGGCCTAAATATTGCAAATTTTGATGAGGATGCACTTAAATTTATCGCTGAAAATAAATCAAATTCTGTCAGAGAATTAGAAGGTGCTTTAAATAAATTGTTATCTTTTACAATTAATTTTAAACCAACAACTCACGTTGATTTAAAAACAACAATCGAAGCTTTACAAGATATTTTAAATATTAAAGATGTTAATACAGAATTGTCAGAAAAAAGAATCATAAATACGGTTGCTTCTTATTACGGATTAACAAGTAGTCAAATTTTAGGTCAATCAAGAATTAAGGCAATTGCAAACGCTAGACATATATCGATGTATTTAATTAGAAACATTTTAAATACTCCTTATACTAAAATTGGTAAAATTTTTGGAGGTAAAGACCATTCAACTGTTATGTCTTCAATCAATCGTGTGGATAAATTGTGTAAAACCGATAAGATTACCAACAAAGTTATCCACGATTTAAAAACAATGATTGGATAAAAATAATAAGGATTTGAAGGGGTTTTTAAGAAAATTATTAATAAAAATTTTGAGTTTTCCACAAATTCCACATAGCTTATTAATATTATTAAATAAATAAAAAAGAAAGGAATAAATACTATATGAAATTCATGATCAAAAAACCACTAATCTTAAATGCATTATCAACTGTCGGAAGAGTATTCCAAACAAGTAAGGTTGCATTGCCTATTTTAAATAATTTTAAAATTAGTGTATCTAAAGATAATTTAATAATAGTTGCTGCAAATGGAGAAACAACAATTCAGACAAAGATTGATACTACTGATGAAAACGGTGATCAAATTATTAATGTTGATACTGAAGGTGAATTTTTACTTAATAACCGATCAACTGAAATGATTAGAAAACTTGCCGGAAGCGATGTTGAATTTGATTTGATTGATAATTCATTTATTTTAATTTCGGATGGTAATTCAGAATTTAGATTAAATAGTGAAAGAGTAAAAGAATATCCAGATTTAGATTTAAGTATTAATAAAGATTTTGTCAATCTAGATATTAACCAATTTATTAAAGCTGTTAATCAAGTCTCGTTTGCAGCTAGTAATAAAGAAATGGCCAATATTTTAAGTGCTGTTAATATTAAAATTAAAGATAAAAAATTAATAATGAGCGCAACTGATGCAAATAGACTTTCAAGAAAAATAATCGATATTGATAGTGATAAAGAAATTGAAATTAATATTCCAAGCAAAACATTGATTGATATTTCAAGAATGTGCGAAAACAAAAATTCATTATTAATTTCTTTTGATCCAAGAAGAGCTACTTTTAAAATTGATGATACAATTGTATTTTCAAATTTATTAACTGGAAGTTATCCAAATTTAGATACAATTTTAGGCCCAAAATATACAATTGATTGTCTTGTTAATTCAAAAGAATTAATTGATGCTATGGGAAGAGTTAGTTTGTTATTTATCGATAGACAAACTGCTGCAAGATTAGTAATTAGTCCTAATGAATTTAAAATTGTTGCAAGAAGTCCACAATTTGGATCAATTGAAGATAAGATTAAAGATTATAAATTTGATAGTCAAGAATTTGAAATCTCACTTGATTGTGATTACGTTGTTAGTGCTCTTAGAGCATTTGATTGTCAATATGTTAAACTTCAATTTACTGGCGAAGTTAAACCAATGTTTATTAGAAGTGATGATGAACCAAATTTAGTTCAAGTAGTTACGCCTCTTAGAATTTTAAACTAAAAATAATAAAAAAATTAAAGCGAGTTAAATCTCGCTTTTTTAATATTAAAATTTTAAACAAAAAATCTAAATGAATATTATATATAATATTCATTATTTAAGAAATTTATGGTATAATTTTGATGTATTTTATATGGAAAAAAATAACATCGTCAACATTCACACAGAATTTATTACTCTAGGTCAATTTTTAAAATTAGTCGACCTAATTTTTAATGGTGGACAAGCAAAAATTTATTTACAAGAAAATGATGTTTATGTTGATGGAGTTATTGAAAAAAGAAGGGGGAGAAAATTATTTAATAATACAAAAATTAAAATAAAAGACAAAGAATATATCATTAAATATGAAGATAAAAAAGATTGAGGCAGCTAATTTTAGATCTCATCAAAACTTAACTTTAACTCCAACGAATAATTTAATAATTATTACCGGGAGCAACGGTTGTGGAAAGACGAGTATCTTAGAAATTATTTATTACATATGTTTTGGGAAAAGTTTTAAAGAAAAAAATGAGTTAAACTTAATAAAACACGATTGTAGCGAGTTTGTAATTCGAGGAATAATTCAAAATAATGATAAAGAAAATAAATTTTTAATCTATGTTTCGAAAAACGAAAGAAAATTCTATTTCAATGATAAATTAGTCACTAAATTATCTCAATTAAATAAATATATCAATGTCTTATTATTTGAGCCGAAAATGGTTGAATTGTTTAAAAATTCAAGTATACAAAAAAGAAGAAATTATCTTGATTTATTATTAAGTAAACAAAGCGACTTATATTTAAATGACTTAAAAACATACAAAAAGATATTGAAAGAAAGAAATGAATTATTAAAACAAGAAGTAATTGATCGAGTATTATTAACAACATTCACTCGTCAATTATGTGAAGTTTCAAAAAGAATTGATTATATTAGAGAAAATTTTATAAACAAAATCAATAAAGTCTTAAATGATATTTCAAAAAATATCTCAAATAATTCAAAACATTTAGAAATTATTTATAATTCAATTGTTAAAAACGATGATAAATATATTGAAAATCTAGCAAAGTTATACAAAGAGGCAAACATTCAAGATATTAAAGAAAAAACGACAACAATTGGAATTCATAAAGAAGATTATAAGTTAAATATAGATGATAAAGATATTGGAATATTTGGCTCTCAAGCAGAAAATAGACTCGGTGTATTATCGTTTGTCTTATCCCCTTATTTTATATTAAAAAAAGACGTAGAAAAGCCGATTATATTATTAGATGATGTCTTAAGCGAATTAGATAAAAATAATCAAATTAGATTATTAGAATTCTTAAAAAAATTAAATCAAGTATTTATAACTTCAACAAGCGTTGATGAAAAATATCAAGAATTTGAAGTTAATATAGAGAAATCCCAAAGCTAAAGGAGAAAATTATGGAAGAAGAAAACAAAGTTAAAGAAAAAATCGAAACTGAAGATCAAATTAAAAAAGAAGAAGAACAACTTAAATTAACTGATGTTGATGTATCAAATGAAAGAGAAAGAGAAAAAGCAAGTGAATCATATTCTGGGAAAGATATGACTGTTTTAGAAGGTTTACAAGCGGTTAGAATTAGACCTGGAATGTATATTGGTTCAACTGGATTTACTGGTTTGCATCATTTAGTTTGGGAAATTTGTGATAACGCAATTGATGAAGCCTTGGCTGGATATTGTACGAAAATTTTAGTTGAAATTAATGCTGATGGCTCACTTAGTGTAACTGATAATGGAAGAGGAATTCCGGTTGATAAGGTTGAAAAATCAGGTTTAAGTGGAGTTGAAACTGCTTTTACAATTCTTCATGCCGGTGGAAAATTTGGTGATAATAATATTTATAAAGTCTCTGGTGGACTTCATGGGGTTGGCGCAAGTGTTGTAAACGCTCTTTCAAAATGGTGTGAAGTTGAAGTTTATAGAGATGGTGGAAAATATTTTGTGAGATTTGAAGATGGCGGTCACATTGTTGAACCTTTAAAAAGAATTGGTGACAGTGATTTAAGAGGTAGTAAAGTTTCATTTATGCCAGATAGTGAAATTTTTAGAGAAACAATAACTTTTGATTATGACACTATTAAAGATCGTTTAAGAATGATGGCTTATTTAAATAAAGGTATAACAATTACTTTAAAAGATTCAAGACCTGGACAAGAAAAAGAAGAAGTTTTTTATAACGAAGGTGGTATTAAAGATTTTGTTACATACTTAAATAAAACTAAACTTCCATATTCTGAAAAAGTTAAAAAAGATATTGTAAGTTGTCCAATTATTTATACCGAAGGGGCAGAAGAAGTAACAATTGCCAAAGATAAAAAAATAAGAATTTACGTTGAAGTTTGTTTACAATATACAACCGATTATACTTCAAGAATTTTTTCATTTTGTAATAATATTCAAACAATTGATGGAGGAACTCATGAAGTTGGTTTTAGAAACGCATTATTAAATGCAATTAATGAATATGATAGAAACTTCATTAAATCAAAAGATCGAGACAAAGATGGTTCTTTTACAATTGATGATTGTATTGAAGGAGTTACTGCAATAATTTCAGTTAAACACCCAGATCCACAATATGAAGGTCAAACAAAAGGTAAATTAGGAAACAGTGAAATAAGACCTGCTGTTTATCAAGTTACTAAAAAATGTTTAGATAGATTTTTGATTGAAAATAAAAAAGTTGCTGAAATTTTAATTCATAAAATTGAACAAGCACAAAGAGCAAGATTAAGAGCTAAAAAAGCTCGAGATGAGGCAAGAAATAATAACAAACTTGCAACATTAGCGGGAAAATTATCAAATTGTTCGAGTAAAAACCCTGCAGAATGCGAATTATTTATTGTTGAAGGTAATTCAGCAGGTGGTAGTGCAAAAAACGGAAGAGATGCAAAAACTCAAGCAATTCTTCCTTTGAGAGGAAAAATTTTAAATACTGCCAAAGCGAATGAATCTCGTATTTTTGCAAATAATGAAATCGCAAATATGATCCAAGCAATAGGTGCTGGTTTTGGTCCTGATTTTGATATAAATAAAATTAGATATCATAAAATTATTATCATGACCGATGCTGATGTTGACGGTTCTCATATTAGAATTTTATTATTAACATTCTTCTTTAATTTTATGAGAGATTTAATAATAAACGGCAATGTTTATGTTGCTCAACCTCCACTTTATTGTGTAACTTATCAAAAGAAAAAATATTATGCATATAACGATGATGAACTTGAATTAATTAAAAAACAACTTAATTTAAAAGGAAATTATCCATTCCAAAGATATAAAGGTCTTGGTGAAATGGATGCATCTCAATTAAGTGAAACAACAATGGATCCAAATAATAGAAAATTGATTAGAGTTACTCTTTCTGATGCTCTTGAAGCTGATAAAGTTTTCCAAGATTTAATGGGAGATGAAGTAGAACCAAGAAAAGAATTCATTATTAAAAATGCAAAATTTGTTGAAAATTTAGATATCTAATTAAAGAGGTAAAAAATTATGGATGAAAATGTAAAAGAAATAAAAGAAGGTATTCAAGCCGGATTAATTGATTCTGAAATATCTGATAATGTCAAAAAAGGATTTTTAGATTATGCAATGTCGGTTATTGTCTCAAGAGCGCTACCTGATGCAAGAGATGGTTTTAAACCAGTTCATAGAAGAATAATTTATGCTATGAATGAATCTGGTTATACACCAGATAAGCCATATGTCAAATGTGCAAAAATTGTTGGTGATGTCATGGGACAATATCACCCTCATGGTGACAGTGCGATTTATGATGCTTTAGTTAGATTAGCTCAAGATTTTTCAATGCGTTATGTCTTAGTTGATGGCCATGGTAACTTTGGAAATATCGATGGTGATGGCGCTGCCGCAAATAGATACACTGAAGCAAGACTTGAAAAAATTGCTTCCTTATTAGTTAGTGATATTAAAGAAGAAACAGTGGATTTTATTGACAATTATGATGGTAGTAAAAAAGAACCTGTTGTATTACCAGCAAGAATTCCAAATTTATTAGTTAATGGATCAAGTGGAATTGCGGTTGGTATGGCGACAAATATTCCACCACATAATTTAAAAGAAGTAATTGAAGGAGCAATCGCTTATGCCAAAAATAAAGATATCTCAGTTGTTGAATTAATGGATATTATTAAAGGTCCAGATTTTCCAACTGCCGGAATTATTTTAGGAAGAAGTGGCATTAAAAAGGCTTATGAAACTGGAAGTGGTTGTATTGTAACTCGAGGTAGAGCTAGTATAAATCACTTAAGTAATGGAAAAAGCGAAATATTAATCAGTGAAATTCCATATCAAGTTAATAAATCTGTTCTTGTTAATAAAATTGGACAATTAGCTGATGAAAAAATAATTACTGGAATTACTGAAGTAAAAGATGAATCAAGTGATAAAACAGGAATCAGAATTATAGTTGAATTAAATAAAGAAGCTGTACCAGAGGTTGTTTTAAATCAATTATATAAACAAACTCCGCTTCAATCTAATTTTAATGTTCAATCAATTGCTTTAGTTGATGGAACCCCAAAACTTTTATCTCTTAAAGATATGTTAGAAGTTTATATTAATTTCCAAGAAGAAATTGTAAGAAAAAGATCGACTTTTAGACTTAAAAAAGCCGTTGCAAGAGAACACATTTTAGAAGGTTTAATTTTAGCTAGTGAAAACATTAAAGATATTATTGATTTAATTACAAATTCTAAAACAAGTGAAGAAGCTGCTAATAAATTAAAAGAAAAATATCATTTATCAGATGAACAAACTGATGCTATTTTATCAATGACTTTAAGAAGATTAGCTGGAATTGAAAAAATAAATTTACTTACAGAAAAACAAGAAAATCAAAAAAATATTGAGGAATTGCAATATATTTTATCATCTGAAGAACATATTTTAGAAAAAGTAATTTCTGAATTAGAAGAAATTAAAGATAAATATGGTGATGAAAGAAAGACTGAAATTTCAAGTGATGATTCTTTAATTGAAGATGAAGATTTAATTAAACAAGAAGATATTTTAATTACATTAACAACTTCAAATTATATTAAAAGAATGCCAATTGATACATTCCATATTCAAAATAGAGGCGGAAAAGGCGTAAAAGGAATGTCAACTCATGAAGATGATGATGTATTAATGATGGTTAGAAGTAATACTCACCAAGATGTCTTATTCTTTACAAATTTAGGTAAAGTTTATAGAGTTAGAGGCCATAGAATTCCAGAAGGAAATAGAACTTCAAAAGGAATTCCAATTACTAATTTCTTAAATCTTGAAGAAAACGAAAAAGTAAAGAGTATTGTATCAATTAATGATTATAAAAACGATCACTACTTATTATTTGCTACTAAAAAAGGTTTAGTTAAGAAAACAAATCTTGAGGAATATCGTTTAATTAGACAAGATGGGAAAATTGCTATCGCCTTAAAAGACGACGATGAATTATTAGATGTAAAAGAAACTAACGGAAAAGGTTTAGTTTGTATTGCAAGCAATAACAATCACATGGTCAAATTTAAAGAAAGTGATATTAGACCAAGTGGTAGAAATGCAAGTGGTGTTAAAGGTATTAATTTATCAAAACAATATGATGCAATATCTTTAGGTACTTCTTTAGAAGGTGATAATGTCTTAGTTATTACTTCTCTTGGTTATGGTAAAATTTCAAATCTTAAAGATTATCGAGAAACAAATAGAGGTTCAAAAGGCGTTATTACTTTAAAAGGTAGTGAAAAACGTGGTGATATTGTAACTCTTAAAATTGTAAAAGGTGATGAAGACTTATTAATTATTACAAAAGAAGGTATTATGATTAGAATTAGTTTAAATCAAATTAATCTAACTGGAAGAAATACGTCTGGAGTAAGAGTTATTAATATTAACAAAGACGACGAAGTTTCAAGCGTTGCAGTCGTTCCTCATCAAGAAGATGAAGAAGAAAATGCTGAGACAAAAAAAGAGAGTGATAATTAATGAAAGAAAAAAGAATTATTTTATTACAAGATCAAAAAAATTGCTTTTTTAAATCGGAAAGACTTAGAAAAGTAATTAAAGCCGCATTAGAAGAAGATGGAATTTATTATGTTTATAATAAATATGATGAAGATGCAAAAATTGCTCATATCTTATATCCATATTCTTCTAGTCAATTTGATTTAGTTTATAATAACAATAAAAAAATCGTAATGAGTTTATTTTATACCGAGGGTGAATATAAAGGTGCTTTATCTGATTTAGTAAAATCTCATGATTTAAATAAACTAGCAATTAGTAAACTTAAATTAAACGAAATTTATAAAGCTGATAAAGTTTTAGTTCCCTACGACGAATTTAAAAACGTTCTTATTAATAAAGGTGTTAGTAGAAATAAAATTAAAGTTTTACCACCTGGAGCAAATTATAAAATTTATAAATATTTACCAGAAAAAGATATGCAACTTGCTAGAAGGTATTTTTCAATTAATGAAAACGACAGAATTGTCTTATCATTTGGAAATTTAAATGATAAAAGTTGTATAGATAAACTTTATACACTAGCTAAAATGAGACCTGATATTAAGATTATTTATTTCATAACTAATAATATTAATACAAAGAGACTAGATTTAAAAATAAGATTAGCGTTTTCTAAAAAACCTAGTAATATTTATTTTACAAACTTTGTTGATATAAATATTTATAGGTCAATTTTAAAAAATGCTCGATGCTTAGTTTATTTTAATTCATATTTAATTGACGAAGTACAATTGCTTGAGGCGTTTTCTAGTGAACTTCAAGTTTTTGCCCTTGATCAAGCACTTCCAAGAAGATATATTGAAAGTGATTTACTGCTCCATAGTGACGATTTGAAAGATTTATATAAATTAATTACAGATTTTCTTGATTATAAGATTTCAAATACGATTTCAAAGGCGTATGATTATGTAGTAGAAAATGATGTTAAAAATTTTGGAGAAAAATTAGATGAGATTTATTCAAAATTAGAAGAGGAAAACAATTATGATTGATATTAAAAAAATTGAACAAGATCCAAAAAAAGTTGAAGAACTATTAAAAAGAAAATTATATGATGTAAATTTTGATGAGTTCTTAGCAAAAAACAATAGAAGAAAAGAATTAATTGCTTTAGTTGAATCAAACAAAGCTCAACAAAACAGTTTATCAAAACAAGTACCTATTTATAAAAAAGAAGGTAAAAATGTCCAAGAAATTTTTGATAAAGTAAAACAATTGGCGCAAGAAAATAAACAAAACCAAGAAGAATTAGAACAACTTGAAAAATATTGCTTTGATTTTTTAAAGGTTCTTCCAAACTTACCAGATGAAGATTTACTTCCTGGAGGAAAAGAAAATAATAAACCAATTTATACTTATAAAACAAAACCTGTATTTAATTTTAAACCTAAAGATCACGTAGAACTTGAAGAATTACTTGGGTTAATAGATTATGAAAGAGCTGCAAAAATCTCTGGAAGAGGGACTTGGATTTATAAAGGTTTAGGTGCACAACTTGAATGGGCATTAATTAATTTCTTTATTAGCGAGCATTTAAAAGATGGTTATGAATTTATTTTACCTCCACATTTATTAAATTACGAAAGTGGTTATACAGCTGGCCAATTCCCAAAATTTGAAAATGATGTTTTCTTTTTAAAAGATGTAGAACCTAGAAAATTTTTACTACCAACTGCTGAAACTGCTTTGGTTAATTTATATCGAAACGAAATTTTAAAAGAAGAAGATTTACCAAGAAAATTTTTTGCTTATACTCCTTGTTATAGAATGGAAGCTGGATCTTATAGAACTGAAGAAAGAGGAACTATTAGAGGTTATCAATTTAACAAAGTTGAAATGGTTTGTTATACAAAAGATAATGAAAGCGACCAAATTTTTGAAGAAATGCTTAATAAAGCAAAAAGATTAGTTGAAAAATTAGGATTACATTTCCAAATTTCAAAATTAGCGGCTGGTGATTGTAGTGCTTCAATGGCAAGAACATACGATGTTGAAGTTTGGATTCCAAGCATGGGTATTTATAAAGAATGTTCTAGTGTATCAAACGCAAGAGATTATCAAGCAAGAAGAGGTATGATGAGATATAAAGATAAAGATGGAAAAGTTCATTATTGTCATACATTAAATGGTTCTGGTCTTGCAACTTCAAGATTAATCCCTGCAATTCTTGAGCAAAATCAACAAGAAGATGGGAGTGTTATTATTCCAGAAGTATTAAGACCTTTCATGGGTGGATTAGAAAAACTTTCACCAATTAAAAAATAATAGTATAATAATAAATGCCACTATAATAAATACTAGTGAACCTGGTCAGGACAGAAATGTAGCAGCCATAAGCAAGTCCCTTTATGTATAGTGGTTTTTTATTTTGTATTAAAATAAGAGTTAAAAACAATAAATTTTACACTGTAAAAATTTAAAAAGTTTAAATTTTTATATTAATTTTTTATTTTATTGAGGTTTTGCACATAAATAACTATAATTATTACATGCTTGAATTAATTAATATAAATAAAGATTATAAATTAGATTCAACAAACAAAGTCGAAGCTTTAAAAGACATAAATATTGAATTTGAAAGTTCTGGTTTTGTGTCAATTCTTGGTCCTTCGGGATGCGGTAAAACCACGCTTTTAAATGTAATTGGTGGTTTAGATCACTATAATTCTGGTGATTTAATTATTGAAAATATTTCAACTAAAAATTTCTCAAATTATGACTGGGATGTATATAGAAACAATCGAATTGGTTTTGTTTTTCAAAGCTATAATTTAATTCCGCACTTATCATTATTAGAAAATGTTGAAATGCCATTAATTTTAAATGGTGAATCAAAATCTGACAGAGTAAAAAAGGCAAAAGAAGCATTAAAAATTGTCGGATTAGAAAAAGAAGTTAATAAAAAACCAAATCAATTATCTGGAGGACAAATGCAAAGGGTTGCAATCGCTCGTGCAATCGTAAATAATCCAGAAATTATTTTAGCTGATGAACCAACTGGTGCTTTAGATACTAAAACAAGCATTGTAGTTATGAATATTTTAAAAGAAATATCTAAAACCAAACTTGTAATAATGGTTACTCATAATGAAAATCTTGCCAAAAAATATTCAAATAGAATAATTTCGATGCTTGATGGAAAAATTATTAATGACTCAATAAACATCCCTCAAAAAGAAGATATTGTAGATGTTCTAACTGAAAAAGTATATCAAAACCTCACTAAAAAGACTAAAAAGACATCAATGTCTTATTTAACAAGTTTAAGAATTAGCTTTAAAAATGTTTTAACAAAAAAAGGAAGAACAATTTTAACAGCAGTTGCATCGAGCGTTGGAATAATTGGTATTGGTTTAGTTTTATCAATTTCAAGCGGATTTAGTGGATATATTGATCGAGTTCAAGCGGCAACTGCTAGTAATTCACCAATTACTATTTCAAGTGTATCTTATTCTTATAAAGTAAATGATGATTTACCAGATTTTGAAAAATTCCCAACTGATAATAATTTATATGTTTATGATGATACCAAAACTTTAGTAACAAGTATCGCACATATTAATAAATTAGATAGTAATTTCTTAAATTATTTAGATGATATTGCTAATGATCCAAAATATTCTTCTTCATTAGCAAGTAAATTAATAAATTATCGAGATTTTGATATAAATTTAATTGCAAAAAATACCAGTAAAAGTGAAGAAGGAAAAGAATTTGATAATTATCAATTAGTTAATCCTTATGATAAAGTTTCTTCTTCAATTACAAGTGGAATTGCAAATATTACAGGACTTCCAAATTATATTTTTCATGAATTATATGGAGATGAAGATTATATTTTAACTTCTTATGATGTTTTACAAGGCGAATTTCCAAGAAACGAAATAATTTATGAAGAAGATGGAACAATGGTTTTTGAATCTGCTTTAATTTTAGATTCTTATAACCGACTTTCTAAAACAACTCTTGAAGATTTGGGATTATTTTCAAAACACGAATTAGAAAATAAAGAAAAAATTTCATTTGATGATATCATTGGAAAAGAATATAGATTTATTTTAAATAGTGATTTATATAAAAAAGAAGAGGCCGTAACAGCAACTTATCCTAGCAAAACTCAAACTTTAAAAATTAAAACAAGCGAAGATAATATAATTTCGATTCCGGTTGTAACTTCTGAAAAAACAATGTATCAATTTAAAGAAAAGTTATCAAATTATTCATATAGAAAAGAAGTTTATGAAAATTCAAAATTAAGAGTAAAAATAACTGGAATTTTGAGAGTTAAACAAGATTCAATTTTAGATTATATGCCAGCAAGTCTTGGTTATACTGAAGTTTTAAAAGATTTTATATTACAAGATAATTTTAATAATGATATTGGAAAATTATCAAAAAATAATTTAGTTATTGGTGATTTTAGTCAATTAAATACAATATTAACCAATATGAATTATTTTGAATTCTTTAATACATATTTTGGGACGAATTTAGAAGTTCCATCATGGGCGGAATCTTTAATGGTTCCAACTTTGGAACAATTTAAAACTGCTTTTAATGATATTTTTACGGGTTATGCGATATTTCAGCAAAAACAAGCACTTGATGATGAAGTTGATCCAGAACTTGCCGATTATGAATTTATTCCTAATTTTAATTATGTTTATACAACACAAACTGGATTTTTAACTCAAATTGTAAAAGTTGGTGCAGATTTAAAATTGTCTCAAGAAAAAGAAGATAAATTGAATAGTTTATATGATTTAGATTTTGTAAATAATCCAATTCAAGCATTGACTCAAGTTTATGAAATTTTATCTGATTCAGACATTCTTGTTTATTTGTTATCACAAATGAATAATTTCCAAAATATTAATACAATTATTTTATTTCCATCATCTTTAACTTCCAAATCTCTACTTTTAGAATATTTAGATAATTACAATATAAATAAAGCAGAAGAAGATAAAATAATTTATACCGATTTAATAGGAACATTAACTGATTCTTTAGGTGAAGTTATTAATATTATTTCTTGGGTTTTAATTGCTTTTGCTTCAATTTCATTAATCGTAAGTTGTGTAATGGCTGGAATTATAACTTATAATTCCGTTATTGAAAGAACTAAAGAAATTGGAATTTTAAGAGCAGTTGGTGCAAGAAAAAAAGATGTTGGAAGATTATTTAAGAGCGAGAATTTAATTATTGGTTTTGTAAGTGGATTATTTGGTGTAATTATTACATATATTTTACAAGTTCCAATTAATGTAATAATTAATTCATTATTCCCAGATTATAATATTGGATCAATTGCAAATATTTCATTTATATTTGCAATATTATTAATTTTATTATCTGCATTTTTATCATATATTTCTGGTTTAATACCTGCAAGAATGGCTGCTAAAAAAGATCCAGTAGTAGCGTTAAGGAGTGAATAATATGGATTTTTCATTTTTAAAATTTGGTTATGCAAAAATTATTGAAAAGCAAAGAAATCAGTTAGAAAAACAAATTAATGAAGCAGAAAGATTTGATCCTTCATTTGATACTGGATTAGATGATGAAATAATAAAAGATAGAATTAGTAAAAACCTTGTTAATAAAAAGAAAAAAGTTGTAACTAAATCATATTTTAAAATTGTTTTTGATAACTTTTTTCCGTTCTTTTCAATTTTAATTTATGCATTGGCAGTCATGGTTTTAATTGCTGGAATCGAATATTATTCACAATTAATGTTTTTAGGAGTAATTTTATGTAACTCATTAATTGGTTTAATTCAAGATATTAGAGCCAGAAAATTAGTTGATAAATTATCAATTGTAAATAAAGCACAAACTACGGTTGTAAGAAATGGACAAGAAATTGAAATTAATGCAAATGAATTAGTTTTAGATGATGTAATATTCTTAAAAAATGGAGATCAAGTTCCAGCTGATTGCATTGTAATTAAAGGAAAATGCGCCGTTAATGAAGCAATGTTGACAGGAGAACCTGATGCTGTTAGAAAAAAAGTTGATGACGAAATTTTATCTGGGACTTATATTTCAAGCGGAAATTGTTATGCAAGAGTAAATCGAATTGGAGCTTGTAATAAAGCTGAAATTATTCAAGCAAAAGCTGCCGCTTTTAATAAGCCAAAATCTGAAATTTTAAAATCTTTAAATTTCTTATTTAAAATTATTGCCATTGTTGTTATTACATTATTTACTTTATCAATTGTATCTTATTGGTATTCATATATTTTGCAAGCTGAAACAATGGAGATTAAGATGGATTTCTGGAGTTGGTTTGTTGATCCAAGTGAAGGTCATAGATATATTTCTGGATTTGTTGGTTCAATGGTTTCAATGATTCCAGCCGGATTATTCTTGCTAACTAGTGTTACTTTATCAGTTGGAGTTTTAGCTCTTGCAAGAAAAAGATGTTTAGTTCAAGAATTATATTGTATTGAAATGCTTGCAAGAGTTGATACTTTATGCCTTGATAAAACTGGAACAATCACTGATGGAACTATGTCGGTTAGTGATTTAATAAGAGTTGATAAATCATATACAAATGAAAAAATAAAACAAATTATCTCTTCATTATTATTTGCTACTAAAGATGATAATTACACTGCCAAAGCATTGGTTGAAAAATTTACTGATGAAGAAGTTTTTATGGCCAGTAAAGTTTTACCATTTTCGAGCGAAACTAAATATAGTGGATGTTATTTAGAAAAAGTTGGGAGTGTTGGATTAGGTGCTTTTGGTTATATAAAAATTGACAATAAAACCGACGTGGAATCAATAATTAAAAAATATACAACAAAAGGTTATCGTTGTATGATTTTAACTGTTTCAAAAGGAAGAATTGAAAAAGAAAAACTTCCAAAAACAATGACTTGTATTGCGGTTTTATTACTAGAAGATCATATTAGAGATGATGCACCAAGCACACTTAATTGGTTTATGGAAAACGGTGTCGATATTAAAGTTATATCAGGTGACGATCCAATGACCGTTAGTGAAATTGCTAAAAAAACTGGCATTAAAAATTTTGATAAATATATTAATTTAGAAGGAAAAAGTATTGAAGAAGTTAAAAAAGTCGCAAATGATTACACAATTTTTGGAAGAGTTTCTCCAGAGCAAAAAGAAGCGCTTGTTGTTTCTATGAAAGAAAGTAAGAAAACAGTCGCAATGACTGGCGATGGAGTTAATGATATTTTAGCCTTAAAAAGAGCAGATTGTAGTATTGCAATGGCAAGTGGTTCAGATGCCGCCAAAAATATTTCTCATCTTGTTTTACTTGACTCAAATTTTTCAGTTTTACCAAGTGTTGTCGCTGAGGGAAGAAGAGTTATTAATAATTTACAAAGAACATCATCTTTATTTTTATCTAAAACTATGTTTTCTGTAATTGTTACATTTGTTTCAATTTTAGCGGTATTTATTTCTCGAGATATTAATATGCAATTCCCATTATCAGTTTCTAATTTCTATATTTGGGAAGTTGCATTTATTGGAGTTGGTGGTTTCTTCTTAGCTTTAGAACCTAACGCAAATAAATTAAGAGGATCGTTCTTATCAAATGCTATTCGAAAGGCACTACCGGTATCGATTGTTATTTCAACAATAATTTTAAGCTTTTATACAATTTATATGACAAATTATTTTAATCATGATTTATGGTTATTAGGTGATCCATATATAAGATATGAAAGCGTTAATGGAGTGTGGCAAATACTTCCAGATGGAGAATATAATGGAATGTTAAGTAGGTCATTCCAGGCAATGGGCGCAATTGCAATGGCGGCAATTGGAGGAGTTTCATTTATTAAAGTTAGTCAGCCATTTTCAAAATATAGATTTTTTGTAGTAATTGGAATTATTTTATTGACTATTATTTGTTTAACTGGCGCTTATTTAATCCCATTTGTTGATGTAAATACGAATTCAACTTCTTTTGGTGGGTGGTATTTTGCATTTGAATTTACCTGGTTATCACTTAATGACTGGTTATGGTTAATAAGTTTTGTTTGTTTTGGTGTAATTGGTTATCTTGGTTTAGATAGAGTTATTAATAAAAATAGTTATCTTGATAAGGTTGAAAGAATTACTCAAAAACAACAAAGAAAAGAAGAAATAACATTATTTGGAGGTAAAAAACATGAAAAATAATGCCTCTTTAATCAAAAAACAATTTATAAAAGATTTAAATAATTATTCTCTTGATTCAATTAATGTTGCATCTTTGTGTAAAGAATTAAATATTCAAAGACAAACGTTTTATTATCATTTTAGAGATATTTATGATTTAACAGAATCAATTTTAGTTGATATGCAAAATGATTTATTTTTAAATGTTGATAATTCTTATTTTTTAACAAAAATATTAGAATTTATTAAAGATGAATCGAGATTTTTTGTTGAATTAATAAGAGGCAATTTAAAAGAATTAGTTATTAAATTCTTATCTAATTTATTAATTCCTTGTGTTCAATTTAGATTAGATGAATTTGATGAAATAAAATATTTATCAAAAAAAGAAGTTAATGAAATAATTAATTATCATAAAACTGCAATTAGTAATTTAATAGTAAACGAATTAAAAGATGAAGATGATTATAATATCTCAATTACATTAAATAAAATTGAAATATTTATAAATAAAAAAGTTTTAGAACTAAATATTAAATATATCAATGAGAATAGGAATAAAATTTAATTATGGAAGATTTTGAATTTATTTCACCAACCAAAATTTATTTTGGAAAACAAAAATATTTAAGAATTGCAAAGATTTTAAAAGTATATAATAAAAATAATATACTTATTGTTATTGGACAACATCATATAAAATCATCTGGATTATTAGATCAAATATTAAATTTATTAAATAAATCTAATATATCTTATTTAATATTAGATAACATTAGACCTAATCCTATAAAAAAAGATGTAATTAAAGGATTAAATTTAATTAAAAACAAAAACATTGATTTAATTTTAGCAATTGGCGGAGGTAGTGTAATTGATACTGCAAAAAGCATTGCTGTAAATTATTATTATGATAAAGATGTTTTTGACTTTAATTTAAAAAAAGCAATTCCTACAAAGTCTTTACCAATTGGAGTTATTTTAACAATCCCAGCAAGTGGTAGCGAGCTTTCAAATTCTTGTGTAATTCAAGATGACGAACTTAAAATTAAAAAAGGTTTTAATAGTGATTTAGTAAGACCATTATTTGTAATTGAAGATCCAACATTAACTTTAAGTCTTCCAAAATATCAAACAATGTGTGGAATTGTTGATATTTTAATGCATACTTTTGAACGATTCTTATCTAAAAGCAGTGATGAAATGTTGGCTGATTATTTAGCTATTGGATTATTAAAAAATGTAATTGATAATTCACTTAAATTACTTAAAAATCCAAACGATTATGATGCAAGAGCAAATATTATGTTAGCAAGTTCGTTTTCACATAATAACTTAACAAATTTAGGTAAAAATCATAATATGCCAGTTCATTATTTAGAACATATTTTATCTGGAATTTATCCTAGTGTTGCTCACGGAGCTGGTTTAGCGGTTATTTTTCCACAATTTTTAAAAGATTTTTTTGAACAAGATTATAAGAAATTAGCAATATTGAACAAATATTTATTTAACACATTTATTGAAAATGAGAGAGAATGTGGTAAATTATTTATTGAAAATTTACAAAATTACTTTAAAATTTTAGGTATGCCTCTTAGTTTTGCAGATTTAGGCATAACTGATTGTGACATTAATGAATTAGCAAAACAATTTGTCAAAAATGGTACACGTGAGATTGATCATAATGGCAAAATGTTAAATGAAGAAATCTCAAAAAATATATTCATTAGATGTTTAGGAGGTAAAAATCAATGAAAAAAGAAGATTGGGCGAGTCTTATTGTTTATGCAATAATTATAGTCTCTGCTATCCTTGTATTTTTATATGTTGTTAGTCCAATTTATGTAGCAAATGGTGCTGAAGGTGCAATGGGTTTTGCTTATTCACTTGGTGGATTTTTAGTAACTCTCATAATTGGTGGATTATTAACAGAAATAGGTCACGTTTTAGGTGCTAAAATTGGAAAATATCAAATAATCTCAGTTAATTTTTTATGGTTAAATCTTTATAAAAAAGATAATAAATTTAAATTTAGATTTAAATCTTTTGATGGTTTAATGGGTGATACAATTGTTATGCCAAAAAAAGATGAAAACGATAAATTTATTTCAAAACCAAAGGCTATGTTATGGCTTCCAATTATTTTCTTAATCTTATTATTAATTGGAAGTTTCTTCTTATATAGTTTAACCGAAGGAATTTGGCAAGCAGTTGGTGTTGTATCTTTATTTGTTTCTGCAATGTTATTATTCTATGATATTGTTCCAACTCAACTAGATTCATTAACTGATGGTTATCAATTAACAATTGTTATGAAAAAAGAAAATATTGAAGCTTTTAACGAATCATTAAGAGTTAGAAGTTGCAATATTCTAGGACAAGATCCTGGCGATACAAAAGTATTTGATGATGTTACAGATTATACTTATGATATTAATTTAGTAAAAGTTTATAAATATTTATTAGAAAATAAACAAGATGAAGCTTATAAAATTTTAGATAAAATGTGTCAAAATACTGAAAAATTATCTGAAAAAAATAAAGCTAAATTATTTGCTCAAAAAACTTATTTATTAATAATTAATGATAAATTAACTGAAGCAAAAGAATTCTATTATGAAAAACTCTCACAAGAAGAAAGAAAAAATATCTCTAATCTTGGTGTTATTGAATGTATTAGAGCTTATGTATTAGTTGCAGGTATTTTAGAAAACTCTGAAGGAGAAGTTCAATATACAACTTCAAGAGCTAATGCCGCTTATAAAAAAGTTGAATCTGGAAGAAAAGAAATAGAAAAAACTTTATACAAAAATGCATTAGTAAAAGTTAGAGAAAAACATCCAACATGGCAACTAGTCTTAAAAGATGTTAAAAAAGATAAAAAAGCTGATAATCAAAGCGCAACATCAACAAAAGCAAAAACTAATAATAAAACTTCAAAAGTCGACGATGACGACGATGAAGATGATGATTAAACTAAACTAAATTTAAAATTTAAACCGGGGATAAAGATCCACGGTTTTTATTTACTTTAAAATTAAAAATATTATATTTAAACCCCAATGATCTTTATAGCTTTTAATTATAAAGTTTATTTAAAAATAAAAAACATGCGTTCTTAACGCATGTTTTTATCAGAAAGGTTTATTAGATTATATTTTTTATTTCTTTTCTTCAGAAGCGCCGTTTAGTAATTTTAATTCTTCTTTAATTTGTAATAAAACATCTAATTCAGTAGGTTTTGGAGCACCAACTTCAACAGGTGCAGGCCTTTTTTCTGGATGTTTTTTATAATATTCTTCTCTAAGAGCTTCTTCCATTTCTTTTCTCTTCTTAGAAAGATAATTATAAACTTTAACAATTACAAATAATGTAAATGCAATAATTAAGAATGAAATAATTGCATTAATAACTGCACCCCAATCAATTAAAGCAGCAGTATTATAAACATATGTTCCACCATGAAGTGTATATTTTGATAAGATTTCGTTTTTAACTGTTTCAATAATTAATGGATCTGCGCCTTCGGTTTCACCATATCTTGTTAAAGACATTTTTTCAGCTAAATCTTGTAAATCAGAACTCGAGAATGATTGACCAATACCAACCAAACCTGCTTGAGTTGCATTTAATGCTGGTAAAACTGTAAATAATCCACTTAAACCACCTGGAACACCCCAAGTACAAATACTTAATAAGATATTAACAACTGATGTTACAATAGCACTAAATGCACCACCAATGACAACACCAACTGCCATATCAACGACATTTCCACGTGTTATGAACGCTTTAAATTCTTTCCATAAACCTTTTCTTTTGTTTTTTCTTTGAGCTCTTTTTTCTGCCTTAGCTTTTTCTTTTTCAGCTTGCTCAGGCGTAAGTTTCTTTTCTTCTTTTTCCATAATAAAAATCCCTAACACTAATATTATAAATATATTAAAATCACTTTAAAACAATAAAAAATAATATAAAATTATATTAATGCATTTAGTAAAATAAGTTTTATGGAGGATATCTTATGGCAATAAGTCTAATAACTGATACATTGTGTGATTTATCAAAAGAATTATATGATGTAGTTAAATGTGATGCTGTGCTTCCTTTAGTTGTTAATTTTAAAGGTGATGAAAAAGAGTATTATGATGGAGTTGATATTACTCCAGATGAAATATATAAACGAGTCGAAAAAGAAAAAAGTACACCAAAAACTGCTGCAATTAGTGTACAAAGATTTTTGGAAGCATTTAAAAAAGAATTGGAAAAAGGTAATCAAGTATTTTATGTGGGAACTGGAAGTGGAATTTCCTCAACATTTCAAAATGCAGTCCTTGCAAAAAACCAATTAAATAGTGATGATATTGAATTATCAGATTCAAAAACTTTATCAACTGGCATCGGTTTGTTATTACTTAAAGCAAGAAAATATATAAATGAGGGAAAAAATATTCATGAAATTAAAGAATTAATTGATAAACATGCTGATAATTCTAGTGTTAAGTTCTGTGTTGATGTTTTAGATTATTTATATAAAGGCGGAAGATGTTCTACAGCTGCATTTTTAATGGGTAATTTTTTACATATTCATCCAATTATTAAAGTAGTTAATAATAAATTAATAGTTGAAAAGAAAGTTCGTGGCAAATATGAAAAAGCCATGGATGAACAAATTAACGAATTTAAAAACGATATTCATAAAATTGATATGGAAAATGTATTTATTACTCATAGTGGCCCAAGTGATTGTAAAGATTATGAATATATAAAAGAAAGAATTGAAAAATATGTTCCAAAAGGTCATTTACATATTACAAGAGCCGGCGCAACTGTTTCATCTCATTGTGGACCTAGAACAATTGGAATTTTATATTTATTTAAAGTAAAATAAAAAAATATTTGAGTTTTGCGGAGATTTTAAAAGCATCCATTAATGGATGCTTTTAATTTAGTATTGTTTTTTAAGTATTTTATTTACCAGAAACGCTTAATTTTTTGATTAAAATACTTGGAACCCTTGTATCAAGTATATCTTTTGAATCGCTACAAATAGTTGCAATGTTATTAAACATTTCAAATAAATTTCCGCTTAAAACAATAAGTGATAATGGTTTAGTAATTTTACCATCTTCAATTAAATAACCTTGAGATTGTAAATTAAATTCACCAGATTGAGAATTTAAACCAGCGTGAATTCCAGAAATTTCTGTAATATAAATACCTTTTTTAATTTTTGAAACTGTTTCATCAAAACTTTGCCTTCCTGGTTTAATAATAACATTGGTAAATGAAATCCCAATTTTTGGTCCACTCATATAACCATTACCTGTTGATTCTACGTTATCTTTTTTAGCAGTTGTTAAATTATATAAATAAGTTTTTAAAACCCCTTTTTTTATTAATTCTTTATTATAAGTTGCAACACCTTCATCATCAAAACTTCTAGCAAATATATTTTTTTCAAGTGGTTTTTCATAAACAGTTAATTTTTTTGAAGCAATTTGTTGATTTAATTTATTAATTAAAATAGAAGAGCCTTTTTGGATTTCTTCACTACTTGTTGAAGTAAGTAATTTATTAATTAATGTTGCAACGGTATCTTGATTTAATAAAACTTTATATTTTCCAGATTTTACTTGGATTGGATTTAATTTTTTAATTGCTCTACTTGCTAATTCATTACACCATACATCGATGTCAAATTTTGAAAAATCATTATCAATAAATATATCACCTTCTGAGACAACCTGGTCATTGTCCTTTGCAGTAACTTGAGCATAAATTTGATAATAATTAGTTTTTGATTTTAATTTCAATCCATAAGAATTAGCAATTTGAGATTCTTTTGAATTTTCACTATAACCAACAATTACGTTTTGAATTCTAGAATCAAATTCATATAATTTATTTTCAATATCAAATAATTTTTTAATTTTTTCATCTTTTGATATATTTTCAAGATCTTTATTAAATGTATGAACTTTCTTATATTTTTTTGATCCTTTAAAAATAATAGTGTCATCATTTTTTTCAATATATTCAGAACTCTCAATTATTGAATTAACTAAATAATCAAAACTATCTTTATTTATATTGTTAGTATTTGAAAAACCCATAACATTGTTATAAATTCCTCGAGCGGTTAATGAAGAAGTAGAAGAAGCAGAATATGAATCAATTTCATGACTAAATATTGAACACTCAAAAGATGAATTAGAAGTATATTTTAATTCTGATTCTTCAATTCCTTTATCTTTAGCAAGTTTAAAAAATTGATTATAATTTATTTTCATTTTAATTTATCTCCTGCTCCGCCAACAGTAATTTCTTTTATTCTAAGAGTTGGTTGTCCAACTTGGACTGGTATTGAACCGCTTGCTGCACCACACATCCCATCAGCTAAATCTAAATCATTGGCAATCATATCAATATTAAATAAGATTTCATCGCCCTTTCCAATTAATGTAGCACCTCTAACAGGTTCGCATATTTTTCCATCTCTAATAATATATGCTTCGGAAGCACCAAAATTAAATTCTCCAGTTGATGGATCAACGCTTCCGCCATTAAACGAAACACAATATAAACCTAACTTAGTTGCTTTAATAATTTCATCTTTTGTAGAAGTTCCATTATCAATATATGTATTAGACATTCTAGAAGTTGGCTCATATTTAAAATCTTGTCTTCTAGATGCACCATTTTCAGGTTTTTTCATTCTTCTTCCATTAAATGAATCTGTTAAATAATCAACACAAATTCCATTTTTAATTAGTTGGGTTTTGTGTGGAGTATGACCTTCATCATCCATATTTGAAGAACCCCATGCATTTGGAATTGTTGCATCATCATATGCATTAACAATTGGAGATGCAATTGGTTGATATAATTTTCCAGCAAAACAAGACAAACCCTTTGAAACACCACTAGCTTCAAGTGGATGTCCACAAGATTCGTGGAATAATACTCCACCCCAACCATTTCCGATAACAACAGGCATTTTTCCTGATGGACATTCTTTAGCATTTAACATAGTTATGCATAATTCAGCATTTTTATGACACATTTTATTAAAATTAATTTCATTTTTAAAGAATTCCCAACCAGCTTTTGTTCCTTTTGCGACAAATTGAGGTTGAACTTTATTATCTTTTGATGCAACACAAGAAGCACTAATTCTTGCAATATTTCTGTGATCATCAATATGTAAACCATTTGAATTAAAAATAGTAATTAATGAATATTCATAAAATAATGAAGCAGAAGTTCTAACAATATCGCTAGAATAATCTCTCATTTGTTTTTCACCATCTTTTAAGAATTCAATAATTTCTTTTTTATTAACTTGATCAAATGGAATTTTCATATGAGAAATTTGTTTTGCGTGTTTTAATGGTTTAAAATTTGACAATTTAATTTTTTGTTCACCATTAAATCTTTTGGATAAATCATCAGCTAATTTTAATAATGATTTTTTAGATAAATCATTTGTATAACCATAAACTGATTGTAAATCTTTTAAAATTCTAATACCACATCCAATTCTTTTTGGAGAAACTAGACTATCAACTTTGGTATTTTCAATTCTAAAAGTAGTTGAATCAATATTTTCAGTATAGATTTCAGCAAAATCTCCGCCAGTTTTTAAGGCAGTATTAATAATATCTAATGCTAATTTGTTTGAAATCATATTATCTACCTCCCAAATATTAATAAATATTATAATATTTATTAACCTTTATGTTGTTAAATAATATAATAAAAATAATGAATTTAAAAGATGAATTAGTTTTGTTAAATAAAAATTATAAGGATTTTGTTTATAGCAATGATAAAAAAGAACTTAAAATTTTTAATGTAAATAATAAAAAAGGCCTCAAAATGCAGGGATTTTTACATTTATATTTTTATAAACGCAATAAATTAATTAAAAACGGAAATATAATAACAGGTTACTTATATAGAATTTTTAACGATACAGATCTAAATAAAGTTTCAATTGGTTATGTAATTCATACACCAAATTTTGAGATACAAACCGAAATTAATAAATTTAAAGAAATTGAAAATAATATAAATAATTTTTTATCTAAAGATATAAAAACATTTAAAGAAAAGAAAATTTATAATTCTTTAGTAAAAAATAATGGGGAATTGCACTACTTTTTATTAGATAAAGAAATTTCTGGTTATGATTTTATTTATATTTCAACAATTCCAATTTTAATAAACGAAGCTAAAATTGGATTAAATTTTTTTATTAGTAATAAAAAATATTCAAATGAAATATTATTATTAAATAATGATTTAATTAACAAAATTAAAAATTTTAATATCAAAGAATTTAATAAGGAGATTACAAATAATGAATCAAAAAAGACTTAATAAAATCGCACAAAAACTTAATGTTGAATTAGATGATGAAAATAGAGCCATCTTAAAATTAAAAATTAGAGATAAAAGTAATTTTTTATCACCATATTATTTTGATAAACCATTAATCAGTGGAGAAGTTGCTGATTATTTATTAAATAATAAAAGAATTTTAGTATGGAAAAATGGCATAACTATTAAAATAATCTCTAATGAAATAACAAAAGAAGAAGAAAAATTATATTCTCAAGCAATTAAAGAATATTTTAAGGATGCCCAAATTAACGGTAAAAGACATCAAAAATTTAATTATGTATTATCAATTATTATGTTTGTTATTGGACTTTTGGTATTTTCTTTAATGTTTATTTTAGATGCTATTTTTCCAAATAAATTAGGTTTATGGAAAGAAGTAATTGATGTAATTGCTTGGGTATTTATTTGGGAAGCAGTTGATGTTGCAGTTATTGAAAAACTTGAAAAATCTAATGAAACTAAAATTGCAAAAAACATTACTGAGAGTAAAATAATATTTGAAAAAGAAAAAATTCTATAAAGCACAACAACAAAAAAAGAACTTTGTTTAAGTTCTTTTTGTTTAGTTATTTATTATTAATATCTTTCTCTTTTTAAAGATTCATATTTTGCATAAAGTTTTAAACATTCAGCTCTATCTAATTCTTTAACAAATTCTTGTTTCTTTTCTTGTGTTGATAATTCGTAGAATTTTTTATCTCTAAAACCAATTTCTTCTGTATCTACAATGTTACATCCATAATAAACCTTATCAATATTAGCCCATAAAATTGCAGCTAAACACATTGGACAAGGCTCTCCAGTTGTATATAATTCACAACCAGTTAAATCAAATGTTTTTAATTTTTTACATGCTTTATGAATGGCCATTATTTCCCCATGACATGTAGGATCTTGATTTTTTAATACTTGATTATGTCCTTTTGCAACAACTTTTCCATCTTTTACAATTACGGCACCAAAAGGTCCACCATGATTTAATGTAATTCCTTTTTCAGCTTCTTTAATTGCCATTTTCATAAATTTATTCATAATTCAAACCTCTTAATTTTTAATATTTTACTAAATTTAAGTATTTAATTAAACGAATAAAAATTAAAAAATGTCTTGAAAAATATCAAGCGGGGGGGGGTAAAATTTTTGTAAAGAGATTTTTGATTATGAAATTAGCAGCTTTTATTTTATATTTATTAAGTACAATTGCTATGGGTATATTGATAGTTCCATTATTATGGTGTGTTCCAATGACTATATAAGTTTATAAATATTATAAAGGAGACAAATTTTTAGGAGTTGGATTTAAAGTCTGTACTTTATTATTTGTGAGTTTAATTGGCGACGTTATATTACTTTGTGATGATACGCTTTATTAAAAAAGTGTGAAAGAATTGGAAAAATACATAATTTAAAAAATTATTAATAAAAATTATGTTTTTATGATATAATCATAAAGCGACTTACTTTAGATACACATGATATTTAAGGCGGAAGGAGTTAAAGATATGAAAGATAGTATTCATCCAAAAGTTTACAAATGTAAAGTTACTTGTATTTCTTGCGGTAGCACATTTGAAATTCTTGATACTAAACCAGAATTAAGAGTAGATACATGTTCAAAATGTCATCCATTCTATACCGGTAAACAAAGATTTGTTCAAGCAGCTGGTAGAGTTGATAAATTCAACAAGAAGTATGGTTTAAAATCTGAAGAAGAAAATAAATAAGAATTAAATTAAAAAAACTAAAAAGCAGATTAAAATCTGCTTTTTTAATAGTTATAATTTTTATGTGTTAATAAAATAAATTATATATAAATAAGGAGGTATATCATAATGAAAAAAAGATGTTATATAACAACCCCAATTTATTATCCAAGTGGTAATGCTCATTTAGGTCATACATATTGCACAACAATGTGTGATATATTTGCTAGATATAAAAGAAATATGGGAGTTGAAACATATTTTTTAACCGGTACTGATGAACATGGGCTAAAAATACAAAAGAACGCTGAAAAAGCAGGTATAACTCCTCAAGAATATGTTGATAAAATTGCAAATGACTTTCAAAATTTGTGGAAAACATTAAAAATAACCAATGATGATTTTATAAGAACCACACAAGAAAGACATATCAAAGTTGTTCAAGAAGTATTTTCAGAATTCTTAAAAAATGATGATATTTATCTTGGAAGTTATGAAGGTTGGTATTGTGTTCCTTGTGAATCTTTTTGGACCGAAACTCAAGTTGGAGAAAATCATGTTTGTCCAGATTGTGAAAGACCAGTTAATAAAGCTAGTGAAGAAACATATTTCTTTAGATGTAATAAATATTTAGATGTTGTATTAGATGATTTTAAAAAAGATAAATTTGTTTATCCAATTTCAAGAAAAAATGAAATGATGAATAACTTTATTAAACCAGGATTAAATGATTTATGTGTTTCAAGAACATCATTTACTTGGGGAATTAATATAAAAGAAAACCCTAAACATGTAATTTATGTTTGGTTAGACGCTTTATTAAATTATATTAGTGCATTAGGTTATAAAAGTAGTGATGACTCATTATTCCAAAAATTTTGGAATAATGATGATGTTGAAATAATTCACGTAGTTGGAGCAGATATTTCAAGATTCCACACAATTTATTGGCCAATGTTTTTAAAAGCCCTTAATTTAAGACAACCAGATAGAATTTTTGTTCATGGATTATTAATGACAAAAGATGGAAAAATGTCAAAATCGAAAGGTAATGTTATTTCACCAATGCCATTAATTGAAAAATATGGATTAGATGCCGTTAGATATTACATGGTAAGAGAAATAATTTTTGGACAAGATGGACAATTTACTCCAGATCAATTTATTGAAAGAATTAATGCTGATTTAGTTAATAATTATGGGAATTTAGTTAATAGAGTATTATCAATGATTAATAAATACTTTAAAGGTATTATTCCAAGTTATAAAAAAAGAGTTAATGAAAAAGATATTAAATTAGATTCTTTAATTGATGAAACGATTAAAGAATATATAACCTTAATGGATGATTTAAAATTAACAGAAGCTGTTAGTAAAGTTATGGATTTATTATCAAGTGCTAATAAATATATTGAAGAATCTACTCCTTGGGCCCTTTCAAAAGATGAAAGTAAAAAAGAAGAATTAGAAATTGTTATGAACAATTTAGCAAGAAGTATATTTGTTTCTACAATGTTATTAAAACCTGTTTTGATTGATTCAAACGAAAAAGTATTTAATTTCTTAGGTATTAATAATGTTGAATTTAGCGATGTTTATAATAAAGAATTTTTAAACAATAATAAATTAAATCAAACTGAAATTTTATATCAAAGATTAGATTTAAATACTGAATTAGAATATATTAAAGAACATATTAAATCCGTATAATATGAAAAATAATGAAGTTTTGCAAGGAATTTGTGTAGATTACACATATGATGGACAAGGAATTGTTAAAATAAATAACGAAGTTATTTTTGTTCCAGGTTTATTAAAAGACGAAGTTGCAGATATTCAAATAATTTATAGAAAGAAAAATTTTTGTGTTGGAAAAATAAAAAAATTGATTAAATTTTCACCATTTAGAATCCAACCTAAATGTAGTGTATCAACTTCATGTGGGGGATGTTGTTTTCAAAATTTAAAATATGAAGAACAAATTAATATTAAAGTTAATTATGTTAATCAATTATTAAAAAGAGTTGCCAAAATTGAAAACAAAGTTCAAAACTTTATAAAAATGGATGATCCATATTATTTTAGAAATAAAATCCAAGTTCCATTTGGTTATGATAAACAACATCGATTAATTTATGGTTTTTATAAATCAAAAACCCATGACATCGTTTACAATAAAGAATGTGTAATTCAAGATAAAAGAGCTAGCGAAATATTAAAAACTTTACAAAAACTATTTTTAGATTTTAAAATTCCTGCTTATGATGAAGATAAAAGAAGTGGATTTATAAGACATGTTTTAATTAGAACTTCTTATTATTTAAATCAAGTTATGGTTGTTTTAATAACTAATGAATTGGAATTTAAAAATAAAAACAATTTTATAAAAGAATTAATTAAAATTCACCCAGAAATTACAACAATAATTCAAAATATAAACAAAAGAGATACTAATGTTATTTTAGGTGATAAAGAAATTATATTATATGGAAAAGGTTATATTGAAGATAAATTATGTGATTTAAAATTTAAAATATCTTCCAAATCATTTTTTCAAACTAATGTAATACAAACTGAAAAACTCTATAATTTGGCAATAAATTTAGCTAATTTAAACAAAAATGATAATGTTTTAGACTGTTATTGTGGCACTGGAACAATAGGATTAATTGCAAGTAAATATGTAAAAAATGTAACTGGAGTTGAAATTGTAAAAGAAGCTATAAAAGATGCAATTAATAACGCTAAAGAAAATAATATAAATAATATTAAATTTATTTGTGAAGATGCTAAAAATTACTTAGTTAATAAAAATATAGATGTAATTTTTGTTGATCCTCCAAGAAAAGGATTAGATAAAAATTTTATTGATTCTATTTTAAAAAACAAACCTAAAAAAATTGTTTATATATCTTGTGATCCTGCAACCTTAGCAAGAGATTTAAATATATTAAAAGAAGTTTATGATATAAGCAATGTAAACTGTGTTGACATGTTTCCATTTTCATTTCATATTGAAACTGTATGTAAACTAACTTTAAAAAATAAATAAAATAATTATTAATTTATATTTAGATAACCTAAAATTGCTAAATTAAAATACCCGAATTTAGTGAAATAAAATCTAAATAATGGCTTAAACACAATGTTTTATAGTTTTTTTATTTACTACAATTTTATTAATACCTCTTCCTATTAATTGTTAAAAAATTTAAATATTTATACTATCTGGATTTAATAGAAATTCATATAAATCAAGTAATAAAATTCCATCATCAGTATAATGAGATCTATAAATCCCCTTTGTAATTATTATTTTTTTAAAATAATCATTTATGTTCATCAATGATTTCTTTTCTTGTAATAATTTTTCACTTTCTGATATATTCAATGAAACTTGTATATAATATCTTTTATCAATAAAATTACAAACAAAATCAACTTCTGATTGTTTTAATACACTTTTCTTTTGACTATTTAATTCATAATGCTCAACAACTCCGACATCAACATTAAAACCTCGAATTTTTAATTCGTTATAAATAATATTTTCCATAATATGAGTTTCTTCTTCTTGGCGGAAATTTAGTCTTGCATTTCTTAGTCCAACGTCTGTAAAGTAATATTTTGATGGAGTATTGATATATTTTTTGCCCTTTATATCATATCTTTTTGCTTGATCTATAAGAAATGAATCTTGTAAATAATCTAAATATTTTTTAATAGTGTCTGGGTGAATTGAAACTTTTTTAACACTTTTAAAAGTATCAGAAAGTTTTTTCTGGTTAACATATGATCCAACAGAAGAAGAAAGAAAATCTAATAATTCCTCAAGTTCAGCATCATTTATTATTTTGTTTCTTTCTTTAATATCTTTTAAATAAGTTTCATTAAAAATATTTTTTAAATATTGTGCTTTATCTTCGTCAATAACAAAATCAAATAATTTTGGCAATCCTCCAAAAATGATGTAATAATTCCAACCTTTATCTATTGGACCATTAAAAACAGACATAAACTCACTAAATGATAATGGGTAAATATGAATTTGATCACCTCTTCCTCTAAATTCGGTAATTATATCTTTTGAAAGAAATTTAGCATTACTTTCAGTTACATAAGTATCAACATTTTTAATATGTAAAAATCCATTTAATACATCTACAAAATTATCAACTAATTGAACCTCATCTAATAAAATATAATACATTTCATCATCTTTAATTAAACTAGTAACATATTCGTATAAAAGATCCGGATTTCTATATTTTTTGTTTTTTATATCATCTAATGCAAGAGTTATTATATGGTCTTTATTTATACCAGAAGAAATTAAATAATCATAAAATAGTTTAAAAAGTAAATAAGATTTTCCACATCTTCTTAAACCAGTGATAACTTTAATTAATCCATTATTTTTGTGTCTAATTAATTTATTTAAATAAAAGTCTCTTTTAATCTCCATAAATATTCCCTTTCTGAAATTTCATCTGGTAAACCCAAAAAATTTTCAATGTATTAACAGTTTAAATGGTTTGGTAATTTACTTTAGTAGGTTTATAAAATAAAATTTTAGTGGAAGGTTATAAAAATTAATGGAAAGAATTGATTTTCGTAAAGATTTTGATTTTAGTTCAAAAAATAATGATTATTACTGTTATATAAATAATGAAAAATTAATAATTACTGAGTTTAAAAAATATGATGGTCCAATAACTTTACAATATCTACCAAACGGTGGCATTCAAAGTTTATTTAATTTTAAAATTATTGTAAAAGTTAATAATGGTTTTTTGGAAATTGATAAAGTAATTTATAAAGGTAATACATATACATCAAAAGAATTTATAATATTAATTGGTGAATTTAATTTATTAAATCATCAATTAATTTGAAATGGAGTTATTATGAAAAATAAATTTTTAATTGGAATTTTATTATTAAGTTTATTATGGTCTTGTGGTCCAACTGATAATTTAACTTCAAACACCACAACAACAACGGATACAACAACTACAAATCCTACAACAACAAACACAACTACAACAACTTCGACTACTACAAGCGTCGAAAATAAATATAAATTAGAAGTTATTGATGAATTTGATCAAATACAAGATAAGGATGAATTAATAGGATTTTATGAAGAAGGAACTATAATTACTGTTAAAAGACTTAGATATACTTCATATATTGAATTACTATTTAATGGTGTTGTTTTAGAAGTGGATGATTATATTGGAGAATATTGTTATTATTACATTACAATGCCAAATTTTGATTCTAAAATTGAAATAACTAAAGATGGTTATGTTTCAAAAGATTGTTATGAAGGCAAACATAATATTGTTGAGAAATTATATTTTGAAAACGATGGAGATGTTCCATATTATAAATTAATATGTTCAAATTGTGATGATGAGTTAATTGAATATGTTTATGACTTTAGAATATATTTAAGAAATGATAATCAATACACATCAAATATATATTTTAAAAATATTGTTGAAAATGAAAATGTTTTAGAATTAGATCAATATGAAACATATCAATTAAATATTAATTTTCCGAAAGAAGAATACAATACAACAATAAGTAATGATATAGAAATAGAATATGATGAAAATAATTTAATATTTTTACATCAAGAAAATAATAACAACACATGTACAGTAAAATATAAAATAATTTGTTTAAATGAAACTAATAATTCCTTTGTAAATATTAAATACAATAATAAAACATACAAACTTAACTTAAATATAAAAGAATTTGATTTAACTAAATTAAATAATGTTCAAGACATTAATGAATTAAGTAATGTTAATGAATTTAAAGAAATATTAGATTCAATCAAATATTTTAACTACGTAGATATGAATTATAATGGATTCAAATCAAATACTTTAAATCAACAAAATCAATATAAAAAATGTAAATATGAATTTACTAAATATATGGAATATGTATTTGAACCAGAAAAAGATTATAAACAATTAATTGATTCTTGTTATGTTCCATATGTATTTGATTTAATTAATGAAAATAAAAAAGCTGATAGATATATGGAAATTTTTGTTCATTATAATGATAAAACAAATGGTTTTCCAGATGCAGTAAAAATGGCTAGTTTTAAAATGTATTATAAAGTTCACGAAGATCAAGAACTTATTAATCCAATAAAAGAAATTACATATCAAGCAATTCCATTAACTTATGAAAAAGAAAGTGAATATTTAAAATCAATGGTAACTTCAAATCTAAATAGTAAAGAAGCTTTAATTTTTAATAATTTAAATTCAATGTTATTGACATATAATAAAAAAGATGATGATATTGAAACAAAAGTCTTTTCAATAGATAACATTAATTTTGCACTATTTAAAGATGAAACATACTTATACGAATTAAAAGTAGTTTATTAAAAAATATTAAGGTTTTGCAGTGTTTTTAAATATTAGTATAAATTTAGTAAATATTTAGTTATTATTTTGTAATTAATTGTTTAATTTTTAGTATATTTTTTTATAAATTATTGTAATTTATAAAAAATATTTTTATTATTTTTATATGACCAATAACAAAATTATAGAAATTAAAAATGCTGTAAAAGATTATGGCCAACAAAGAGGTATTTTTGGTGTCTCTTTTGACGTATATAAAGGAGAATGTTTTGGTTTTTTAGGACCAAACGGAGCTGGAAAATCTACAACCATACGTTTATTAATGGGATTTTCAAAACCAGACTCTGGTGAGCTTTTAATAAACGGTCAAGAAGTTATGAAAAATAGAGACAAGATAATGGAGAATGTATCTTATCTTCCAGGAGAAATTGCGCTTCCTAATTTACTAACTGGAAAAGATTTTTTAAATATTCAAAAAAATCTAAAAAATGTAATTAATGATAAATTTTTAAATTACTTAATTGATTTATTTGAATTAGATACAAGTTTAATATGTAAAGAAATGTCTCTTGGAATGAAAAGAAAACTAGCAATTGTTAGTTGTTTTATGTCAGATCCAGATATTATTATTATGGATGAACCATCAAGTGGACTTGATCCTGAAATGCAAGATATATTTGTAAAATTAATTAAAGAAGAGAAAAAAAGAGGCAAAACAATTTTAATGTCTAGTCATATCTTTTCAGAAATTGACGCAAGCGCTGATAGAATTGGCGTTATAAAAGATGGGAAAATTGTTAGTATTTTTAAAGCAAGCGATTTAAAACATAATCAATTAAAAACATATTATGTTAATTTTTATGATCATAATGAATATCAAGATTTTAAAAATTTAAAAGATGATGTAATAAAAATAATTAATTTTGATGATAAAAATAAACAAATTGTTTTACATATTTATGATAAAGATATAAATAAATTAACAAAAATTTTAGAATACTATAAAATTTCAGATTTTATTGAATCTAAAGAAACTTTAGAAGAATATTTCATGAAATTTTATAAAGATGATAAAAAATATCAAGGATTATAAAATGAACGAAAACAAAATTAAACCATGTGTAATAAAAATAAATAATATTACAAAAGATTATAAAAATAATCGTGGTAATTTTAATATTTCATTAAATATTTATGAACATGAAGTTGTTGGTTTAGTTGGGGAAAATGGAGCTGGAAAAACAACACTTTTAAGACAAATAATGGGATTTATAAAATCTGATTTTGGAAATATTGAAATAATGGGATTGGATGCTTATAAAAATGCTGCTGAACTTAAAACATATTTAAGTTATGTTCCGGGAGAAATTAATTATCCTGAAATTAGTAGTGGAATAGAATTTTTGCATAACCAAGCAAAATTAAGAAATATAAAAGATTTTAAAGTTGCAGATGATTTAATAAATAAACTTCAACTTGACATTAGAGCTTATCCAAGAAGAATGTCAAAAGGAATGAAACAAAAAATGGCGATTGTTACTGCTCTTATGGCAAATACACCGATTATTTTAATGGATGAGCCAACAACAGGACTCGATCCTTTAATGAGGATTGAATTTTTAAATATTATTTTAGATGAAAAAAAGAAAGGCAAAACTATTTTAATTTCATCAAATTCTGTTGAAGAATTAGAAAGAGTTTGTGATCGAGTTGCCTTGATTACAAAAGGAAAAATTGTAAGTATTGCTAATATTTCAAAAATTAAAAATAGAAAATTTAGAGATTATAAAATTGAATTTATTAATAAAGAAGATTATTTGAACTTTAAAAAATTAAATTATCAAATAATTAGAGATCAAGTAATTTATAATCAATTAACTTTAAGAATTGAAAAAGAAAAACTTGAACAATTATTTAAAGATTTATCAAGTTATGAATTAAAGTTTATTAGTGAAGTTAAATACGACTTAAATAAATATTTTAAAGAAGAAAGGAGTTTATAAAATGAAAGATGTTAATTTAAAAGAATTAAATCTTGATAAAGAAAAAACAACTGAATTTAAAAAAAGAAAAATATTTTCATGGGCATTATTTAAAGAAGCAACAAAAAGTAACTGGATTGGACAAGTCGTTGTATCAGTAGCAAATGCTTTAGTTATCATTGTAGTTGTTATGATTTTATCAACACTAAATTTAAATAGTACTAAAACAGCTGTCAAAAATATGATGTCAAACTCCAATATGGAGCAAACTCTAAAACAAGGAGCAATTGGTTATTATTCTTCTTTTAATATGTCTAGTAACATATATATTCAATTAAAAGATGGACAAGACGCAATTGTTAACAATGTTTCACTAATTTATGATCAAATTTCAAATACACAACTAACAAGCATGTTGCCTTTATTAAATTCAACTTATGATACAAGTTTTAGTCAAACAAACGATCATGAAACCGCAAAACAAAACACAATAAACTTAATAAAATTATTATTACAAACTCAATTAAGTGAAGAAGAATTAAATTCTTTATCCGAAGTAATTAATATTTATTTAGATAATTATTCTCAAAATAAAGAAATTGATAATATTGAAAATTTAACACTATCTATTTCTAAATATTTTCTAATTATGTCACAAAATTTAGGATATGAAATTGATAATGAAGAATATGTTACAAATTTAATTTATGAAAACTTAAATAAATTTTTAACTGCATTAGAAAATACTAGTGAAGATGAAGTTAATAATTTAAAAACAGATTATGCTTATAATTTAAGTTTTGATTTAATTAATAATTTTGTTGAACAAGATTATAAAGAATATGTAACTTTAATCACTTCAAATATGAAACAAGCATATGACAAGAATAAAACTGATTACATAAATAATACAAATAATTATAAAAGTATTGCAGTAAAAAATGGTGTTGTTGAAATGATTTCAACATTTTTAGATTCTTTTATGTATTATAATTATTTACCATCATATACCGTTAATATTATTACAAATGATTTTGGATACCCAATATATTATAAAAATGTTGAAGGACAATATGATTCAAACGGAAATCCAATTAAACAAGAAGTACAAATTAATGAGTATAATCCAGACTTATTTATATATCTTGACGATGGTATGGGCACAAGTTCTAATTTACTAGAAAAAATGCACAAAGAAATAATTACTGGAGTCTCGTATACCAAAGAAGAAATAAATAAAGCTAAAGAAGATTGTAAAGAAGAAAAAGAATTGATGATGAAAGAATTAAACACTTTTTTAGATTTATTTATTAAAGTTGATGAAAATAATCAAAATCAATTTTTTGATGGAAATAAAATAATTGAATCTGAAATTATTTCATATTCAATAAATAAAATTGAAGCTACTGCTAAAAAACAAGTATTAGAGGAATATAATAAACAAAATAATACAACGCTAACTGATATTAGCCAAATAACAGCTGAAAATTATGTCATGTCTGGAAAAGAAATGATGATTATGGTTAAAAATTATGTAACAAGCGGTATTTATTCTTTTATTACTTTAAATAATGATTATAAACTTCAAGGTTATAGTATGCAAGATTCTATGCTTGCCGCCATGACTCAAGCTAGTAATACATTAATTTCAAGTTTACCAAGTGATGTTGATACTACACTTACTGAAATTGCAAACTTAAATACTTATGGATTAATAATGGGCGTAGTAGTTTTTGGAATGGCCGCTTTATTATTACCACTCGTTTATACAATTATCTTAGCAAATGGATTAGTTAGTGACAAAGTTGAAACGGGTTCTCTTGCATTTATATTATCAACTCCAACAAGAAGAAGTACTTTTGTAATAACTCAAGCAATTTATCTATTATTTAGTATATTTACAATGGGAGTAATAATGTATTTAGGAGGATTAGCTGCTCGAGGAATTGGAATTGCAATTGGAGGAACTGATTTAATTTCAAGTTTAAGTATTCTTGATTTAACACTATATTCATTAGGTTCAATTGGAGTTATGTTTGCAATATCTGGGATTTGTTTTCTATCAAGTTGTATATTTAATAAAACTAAATTTGCAATTGGATGTGGAGGAGGAATTAATATTTTCTTTTATATCTGTTCAATTTTAGGATTGTTTGGAAGTCCTGCCTTGCCTTCAACTATTCGAATTGATGCAATGAATGTATTTAACTATATAACAATATTATCTTTAAATGATGGACTAGCTGTAATGAATGCAAATTATTCATCTTTCTTTATTAAATTTGTGTTTTTAATAATAATTACAATTGTTTGTTATATTAGTGGAGTGTATGTATTTTCTAAAAAAGATTTACCTCTATAACAATTAGATATATATAGGAAGAAATTAAAATGAAAAAGATAATTTATTTAACAGTATTTCTAACTTTAATTTTAACTTCTTGTGGTGAGATAACTACAAGTAATTCTTTTACTAATTCTAGTTCAAATACAAGTACACAAAACACAACTGACAATACAACAAATAATTCAACTACAACAACTACGTCAAGTGGTGAATTAAATGATTATAATTTAGTAAATAATATTCAAGATGGAGTAATTCTTCATTGTTTTAATTGGAATTTAAATAATATTAAAAATAACCTAAAAAATATTGCGGAAGCAGGATTTTCTGCAATTCAAACATCTCCAATGCAACAACAAAAAGATTATTCTAAAAATAATAATTGGAAAAACGAATGGTGGAAATTATATCAACCATTATCTTTTTCAATTGCAAAAGATAATAACTCACTAGGAAATAAATCTGACTTAATTGAATTATGTAAAGAAGCTGATAAATACGGAATTAAAGTCATTGTAGATGTTGTTTCAAATCATTTAGCAGGTGGTGGAAGTGAATCTTTAAATAGTGATGTTTTAAAATATGAACCAGAAATTTATAATCAAAATCTTATTCATAAAGGAGTCGGAGGAGTTGATGACTCTAGTGTTTATAAAGTTACGAAAGGCTATTTAGGTGGATATCCAGATTTACAAACAGAATCTAGCGTTGTCCAAAATAGAGTAATTTCTTTATTAAAAGAGTATGTTGATTGTGGAGTCGATGGATTTAGATTTGATGCTGCAAAACATATAGAAACTATGGATGATGGAATATATTCAAGTAATTTTTGGAGTAATGTGTTAACTTCAACTTCGAATTATGCAAAAGATGCATATAACATAAATAATATTTATTATTATGGAGAAATTTTAAATACATCTGGGGTTAATAGAAGTTATGAAAGTTATACTTCTTTTATGTCGGTAACAGATAATAAGTTTGGGAATAATATTAGAGATGCAGTTGTTAATAAAAACTTAACAAATGCTAGTAATAATAAAATTAATGCTGGAAATGATAAATCAAAAGTAGTTTTATGGGCGGAATCTCATGATACATACTCAAATGATTCTCAAGAATCGACAAATGTTTCAATTAAAGATATCAATAAAACATATGCAATTGTTGCGTCAAAATCTGATGCAACAAGTTTATATTTTGCTAGACCTAATAATTTAACTATAATGGGAGAAGTTGGGGATAAATCATATTTAAATAAAGAAGTTATAGAAATAAATAAATTTCATAATAAATTTATTGGAAATTCTGAAGAAGTATACGCTTCAAATAATTCAATAATTACAAAAAGAAGTGATAAAAATAATAATTTAGGTTATTCAATTGTTAATTTAAGTAATGAATTAACGGCAAATAATATAGAATTAACTGGTTTAAAAGATGGAACATATAAAGATCAAGTTTCTGGAAATTCTATAACTGTTAATAATTCAAAAATAACTAATGGTTTATTTGATGAATCTGGAATTATGGTAATTTATGAAAATGAAACTTCAAAACCAAGTGATGAAATAACTATAATTAATTCAAACAACGATAATTATTTAACACCATCTTCAAAAATAAAAATAAGTGTTAATAATGCAAGTTCTATGACATGTAGTATTAACAATTCAAATAAAATAGCATTTAATAATTCAATAAATTTATCCTTTAATGATAATAAATATAATGATAATGAAGAAATTAATATTGTAGTTGAAGCAAAAAACGAAAATAAATCTATTAAAGAAACTTATACATATAAATTCTTTAATGCTGACCAAAATAACTTATATTTTTTAGACTTAGAAAATAATTGCAACTTAGCAAATGAAAATAGTGCATTTTGGATTTGGCAAGAAGGAAGTAGTGGTTATTGGTTCACTGATTTTATGAAACAAGATTATTTTATAAAAGCAAAAATACCAAATAATACATATGGAATTGTGTATGTGCAATTTAATAGTAATAATTTTGATTGGAATAATAAAACTTGGCAAACAAGTGACATTATAAATAATTCCATAATTTATGAATTAAAAAACTACATCTAAAAAAATTAAATAACTGACACAAAATTAAAAATATAACCCACTTTTAACTAAAAAATAGCATGTTTTTAAATTTTTTTATTGATTAATTTATAAATAAGTTTAAAATCAAGACATAAAAAATTAAGGAGGTTTATTAAGTAAATGAAGAAAAACTTAATGATGGTCTCACTAGTTTGCCTCTTAGGTCTTGGTTTAGCAAGCTGCTCGCCAACCGATGCAAGTTCTAGTAAAGATACTACCACTGATACAACACCAACTGTTGTAGAAGTAGATAAAACTTATAGCATAACAACTAACGCTCAAGCCGGAAGCACAATTGTAGTTGAAGAATTTGAAGGCGAATCTGTTAGTAAAGTTCTTGCTGGAAGCACAGTTGTTTTTAGAGTTGAATTAAACGCTGATGTTAACTTATTAAGTGTAAAAGTTGATGGGAAAGAAGTCGCTTCTTCTCAAGATAAATATACATTTGTAATGCCAAATCATAACGTTATAATTGAAACTCAAGTTAAAGATTTAACCGATGAAGTTATTTTAAATGTTTCTGATGTCGTTGAAGATACTGTCCAAACATCTGTTGACGGTCTTTTAACATATTTACAAGAACTTGGAAAAGATGAACAAATTAAATTCTTTGGTCATGGTTCAATGGTTGAAACAAGTAAAGATTCTTATGGAAATCTTGTAAATGTCGAAACCACATATAAAACAAATGGCACAAAATCTCAAGCTTTAGAAATTGAAACTCAATTTACTGATTCAAGGGTTATTACATCAACAACTATTACTGAAAATGAATTATTAGATAATGGTAGATTCTTTAGTGGAACTAAAGATTTATCAGGTGGTTCTATTAGAAATTCTGGAATTATTTATGATGTTGTAAAACCAGATGAAGAAGAAGGCACATATCATGGATTCCAAACTGTTAGTGAAGAAGAAGCTAACATGAAAGTAAGTGCTCCATTAGATTTAATTGATTTAATTACAACTAAATATTTTGCAAGTTATGGAGATTTTGATTCAGATTCAACACTTACTTCATCAATTTCTGAAGATAAAAAATCAGTAACTTATATTGCTACAAGTTATGAAGAACCATATTGGACAGATTCTGATGCAGAAAAATTTGATTTAGTTATTACAATTGATGGAGATAACTTTATTTCTGGAGTTAAATACATTAATTCAAAATATACTTATGATCAAACAAATGACGGCGCTGAATTAAAAGATGATGCAGTAGCATATGAAGTCAATACAACAGAATACACAGCTGTTAGAGATTATAAGAGAGATTTTGAAGAATTATTAGATGTTAATGATTTTGTTGCTCATGATTATGATGTAGAAGTCTTTACAAGAGATAATAGGCAAAATAAATTTGTACAATTAGAAAATAATGGCGTATATAAAGCTGCTTATGTTGGATTTGAATTTACTGATGCAACTAAAACGAATAGCTTTATTATGACACCACAAATTACAACTGATGTAACTGAATTAATTAACGATAATAAACAAGTTATTGCTAGCGAAGATTTCACAGTTACATTTGATAATGGTTTAGGTGATACAGTTGATGTAGCTTTACATGTTTTACCAGTTCAAGGTACAGCAATTGAATTTGAAACATCTGCAAGTAATATTTACTTAAATGAATCAATTACAGTTACTCCAAAAGTTCAACCAGAATCTGCAACTCAAAATGTTAGCTTAGAATTTGTTGAAGATGAATCAACTGGTAAAGTTGAAGTTACTGATAATGGTGATGGAACATTTGCTGTTAAAGGTACACAAATTGGTGAAGTCGTTTTACTTGCAACTTATAAAGATGATCCAACATTAACTGCAAAATTAACACTTAAAGTTACTGAAAAACCAAGTTATGAAGATTTATTAAATAACTTATTAACAAAAACATTATCAATTACAGTTAATAATTATGAAAAATTATATTTAACATTTAAAGAAGGTGGAACTGGTGTAGCAGAAGACTTCTATCAAGGTAGTGTTTATGGATCGCCTGTTGAATTTAAATGGACATTAGATCAAAATACATTAGTATTTACAATTACAAATGCTGATGGAGGTGATTTAAATGTCGCTGGAACATACTGCTTTGGTTTAACAGTTGTTACAGCTGATGAATTAACTGCTCTTTCTGGAACATCATCTTCACCAAAAGAATGTCCTGCAGTCTTTATTGATAGAAGAGATGTATAAATAAATTATTTGTTATTTAATTAATAAATAATTAAAATATTAGGGTAAAAGTTATCTTTTACCCTATTTTTTATATAAAGGAGGATTTATGAAAGTAAAATATTTAAGTTTAATATTAGGAACTTGTTTATTAGCTTCTTGTGGTCCAAGTACAACTACAAGTCAAACTACTAATAATTCAAGCCAAACAACAACTATTACTACAACTAGTACATCTAATACCACTAGTACAACAACTTCAAATACTACAACCTCAAGTACTACAACAACTAGTGTTAATGAAAAACCTAGTAAATTATCAATTGAAGATGTAATGATTAAATTAGGTGATTCTTATGATATTGAAATAAATCAATATAATAGTGCTAAATTAAATACAATTACTAATAGTGGTGATTTAATAAAAGAAGTAAGAAATGAAGAATGGACAAGATATCAAGATGATACAACTGGAATTACTGGAGATTTATCATATGTTGTTAAAAATGCATCAACATTAGAAGTTGATGCTACTTATACAGATACTCTTGATGGAATTATTACTTCTAAAAGATATACTGAAGGAAATCAAAGCGCTGATATCTTTTATTATATTTATGATTATGCAAAAGATGGAAAAGAAAGACAACCTTGGAGTGATGATGCAAATAGACTTCCAATAGTTGATTCTGGAAGCGCCAGTGAAGACGGTGTTAGTTATTTATTAAGAAGTAGTTTAAATGGACAATTGTCTTTACAATCAAGTTTAAGAATTAGTCAATTCTTATCAACTAATTTAGTTAATAATGTTGATTTAACTGGTGTAACATTACCAGAATTTGAAATTCAATATACCGATGATGTTGCAATTTATACATTAGAAGATTTTGCATATGAAGCATCAAGTGATGGACTTATTCAAGAATATTCATATGATGTTAGCTTTACATTAGAATTTAAAACTAATAAATTTATTAGTGGATCAACAACTCTTAGATTATCTGAATATTATGAAGATGTAAAAGATGATGTTTATGTCACAGAAGTAATCAATAATTATAAAGTTAATTATGGAGATAGATCAAATTCATCCTCAAATCCTGATTTAATTAATCCTGAAGATTATTTCTTAGCAGAAGTTACACAAGTTGCGGCTTATTATTACGATAACGGAAATAAAGTATATGTAGAAAATAATGCAATTCCATTTGGAAAATTTGTCAGATTTGAAGCTTTAGAATATAAACCTGCGAAAGCTGTTGATATTGAAATGGAAGTTGTTAATTCAAGTAATAGTGAAGTTGCAGAAGTTAGTGATGGCACTGCATATATTGTTGGATTAGGTGAAGTTAGTTTAGATTTAGAATCATTAACTGGAGTCACATTTAAAACAACAATTAATATTCCACCAGTTGTTTTAAATGAAATTGTATATGTTGATTTATATTCTGGTGTTGAAATTGAAGATAATGGAGATGCTGGAGTTACAAGAACAATTTATACAAATACAACTTATACAAATATTAATATCTATGCTAGACCAGAAGGCGCTGATGTTACATTAATAGATTATAGAGTTGATAAAGAAGGTTTAATTGAATTAACAACAATTGAAACTAACGTTAATAAATTCCATAAAGAATTACAATTAAAAGTAGTTGGAGAAATAACTGAGCCAACAGAAGTTATAGTTACATTTTTTAATAAAGAAGACGAAAGTGTAAATTATTCAGTTACTTATACAATTAAAAATAAATACAGCGTTGAAGAAATGCAAGAATTCTTATCAACACATAAATTTGAACACGATTATTTATTTGATCCAAGTCAAGTTTGGAGATTATCATTTACCAAAACAACTGGACATGTTGACATAGTTAAACAATCAAATGATACAGAAGAATTATTAGGTACAATTGATTTTAATTATACATATGATGGAAATGGTACATTAAATGTAACTTACACCGGAGAAGATAATTGGGAAGAACTTCCACTTGTAAAAATTACATTAGATGGTACAAAAATTGTATTTTCAACTGAAGATGAATTTACAACTACAAGAACTTATCTTTTAGTTAACGAGGCATAAAATTTATGAAAAAAAGTTTAGTTTTGCTAGCAATTTTGCCAATTTTATTTGGTTGTAATACAGTTGATTCAACAACTCTTAGTAATCAAACAACTACTACAACTTCAACTACAACAAGTCAAACAACAACTTCAAATGCAACTAATACAACAACTACTACAACTAGTGAAATAGTTGATGAATTAGATAACCAAGTATTATATTTGAAAAGTTTTAAAGATTTAATTGATGAAACTTTTGATGAATCAGATGTAATTGGTTTTAGTTATATTGGTGATTATGTTGACTCTTATCCACTTGAAATTGAATACTCTCAAAAAGGTGAAGTAACTTTATATAAAAATGATATTTTAAATAATGAATATGAAGTTAGTTTTTCAGATGAAGATGCTGATAAAGAAATTATTCAAATTAGAAAATCTGGTAGTTTCTTATATGTAATTCAAGGTTTATTTAATGGAACTAATTATGATACAACCGCATGTGAATCATATATTCCAACAGCTCAAACAATGGATTTATATTACAGTGTTGGTTTCTTTGATTCATTTAAATTAAATGTAATTGATTCTGTAGTTAGTTATGTAAATGCTTATAAAGATACTTATAATGTAAGTCTTGAATATAATTTTGAAGATGTTGATTTATCAAGTGATGGAGATAAATATTTATACATTAAGTTAAGTGTTATAAATTCTGGCAGTGTATTATTTTCTTTTGAAAGAGAAGATAACATTACAATTGAAAATAAAAAAGTTACATATTCTGATTCGACATACCTTATTAGTGAACAAGATGGTATAAATAAACAATATCGTAATAATAAAAATACATATAAATTTGGTGAGTTAGAAGAATATACTGGACAATTATTGAGTACAACTGTTAATTAATTAAAATTAATTTAAATAATAAAGCGTGTAGATCTTCTACACGCTTTTTATATAGCATCTAAGTGACTATTCTCACGTTTTTATTGAAACTTTTAGGAAAAAGTTGCAGAAATGATGATTTTTTAGTGCTTAAAAATTCAATCTTGAAACTTAGAGATGTAATATTATTAAATTGTTTATTATCTTTTGTAGTTATTAAATTTGATAAATTGAAAGAAAAAATTAAAACTCCAAACTATTTTTATTTAATAAAAAATCTTTAATTCCAATTATTAAATAACCTTTTTCATTATATCTTGGGATAATATTTTCATAAGTAATTATTATTTTTTTAAAAGAATCATCAATTTTATCAAAAGGTCTAACCTCTTGTCTTCTTTTTTCATCATCTGATATTTTATAAGCAGATTGAATGTAATATCTTTTACTTCCTAAATTACATACAAAATCGACTTCATATTGTTTTTTACTTCTAATATTTTCATTATTTTTTTCAAAAAGTTCAACTACACCAACATCAATATTATATCCTCGATATCTTAATTCATTATAAATAATATTTTCCATAATATGTGTATTTTCAATTTGTCTAAAATCTAATCTCGCATTTCTTAATCCGATATCTTCAAAATATATTTTAAACGGAGTATTAATATATCTTTTTCCTTTTATATCATATCTTTTAGATATACTTATCATAAAGGAATCTTCTAAATATTGTATATATTTTGATATAGTTAAATTAGAAACATTTACTTTTTTAATACTTTTAAAAGTATTTGACAATTTACTTGGATTAACTAAAGTTGATATACCAGATGCTAAAATATCCAGCAATTCCCTAATATTTTCATCATTTTCAAGATTATATCTATTAACAATATCTTTTAAATAAACATCTTTTATTTGTAATTTTAAATATTGAGTTTTTTGTTCTTTGGTTTTCATGAAACAAAGAGATGGTAAACCACCAAAAAGTATATATTCATTAAATGCTTGTTCAAATTCTTCATTATAAACACTAAAAAATTCAGAAAAGCTCAATGGCATTATATGAATTTGATCGCCTCTTCCTCTAAATTCTGTAATTACATCACTTGATAAAAATTTTGAATTACTACCAGTTACATAAATATCTAAATTTTCTTTTCTCATATATCCATTTAAAACTGCTTCAAAGCAATCTAGATTTTGAACTTCATCAAGTAGTAAGTAATATTGCTCATCGTCTTCTATTTTATTATTTATAAAATTTATAAATTTATTTGGATCAACCCTTTTATTATTTTTACTAAGATTAATAAAATCTTCACCAATTAAACTTAAATCATCAGCTGAGTCAAAGGCAAATTTAATAATATGATCTGGAAGAATACCTTCTTGTAATAAATGTTCATAAAATAACTTATTTAGTAAATATGATTTTCCACATCTTCTAATACCAGTTATTATTTTAATTAAACCATTATGTTTTCTTATTATTAAATCATTTAAATATTCATCTCTTTTAATTTCCATAAATTTAAACCTGTAAAAATTTCGTTGCATTTGCACCATTTATTTACATATATTATAGTATTTTATCTCTTTAATAGCAATAATTTCTTGTATTGTTGATAAAATTTTGTTGTAAATACACCAAAATTTTTAAAATTTTAATCAAATTTGATGAATTTTAATAAAATTATGGAATTTTATTATGTAATGCAATAAAATTTTAATCATATACTAATAATAATGAGAAAACTGTTAAATTTAGTTGCAAATACACCAAAATTTTAACAGTTTTTAAAATTTACTTAAACAAATTATAATTTATTTTTTGAATTTTAGTTGCTAATGATTTTGTTGTTTCATCAAAATCATTATAAATCCAATTAACAACTAAACTTAAAGAACCATAAATTGAAAATGTAAATAAATCATTTAAATATTTATGATCAAATTTCTTTAAGTATTTATTATTAATTGTTGTTTTTGAATATATATTTTGAGCATATTGAATAAGTTTTTGTAAAAATGGCGAATTTATTCCATCTTTTAATAAAACTTTTATGATATCTCCCATTTTTTTAACATAATCAATTAAATTTTTAATAAAATCTAAATCAAGATAATTGAATATTTGAATTTTGTTTAATTCATTTTCAATTTGATTTGAAATTTCTTCTGATATTGTGTCATAAACGTCGTAAATATCATAAAAATTATTATAAAAAGTAGATCTATTAACTTTTGCTTCAAAACATAATTCTTTTACAGTTATTTCATCTAGATTATTAGTTTTTAATAATTTGACTAATGCATCTTCGATCATTTTTTTAGTTATTATAGAACGAATATCTTTTGATTCTTTTTTCATAAATTAAACCTCTTGTTTTATTATTATAGTAATTAAACAATTTATAGACAAGTGTCTAAAAATTATACAATTATACAATAATTATATTATTGTAAAATAACCTTATTTTTCCATAATATATAATTATGGAAAACAAAGAAAAAAAAGAAATTTTAAAAGCAAATAACTTAATTAAAACATTTATTGTTGGTAATACTAAATTAAATGCCGTTGATGGTATTTCTTTTAGTGTTAATCAAGGTGAATTAGTCATTATTTTAGGTCCAAGTGGTGCCGGTAAGACAACACTTTTAAATTTAATTGGTGGAATGGACAATGCAACAAGTGGTGAATTAATTGTTGATGGAAAAGACATTGCCAAAATGAATCGAAAAGAATTAACACTATATCGTAGAAATGATGTTGGTTTTGTCTTTCAATTTTATAATTTAATGGCCAATTTAACAGCCTTAGAAAATGTTGAACTTGCAACAGAATTAAAAAAAGATTCACTAAAACCAGAAGATATTTTAGAAAAAGTTGGTTTAAAAGAAAGAATGAAAAACTTTCCTGCTCAATTATCGGGCGGAGAACAACAAAGAGTATCAATTGCTAGAGCAATTGCAAAAAATCCTAAAATTATTTTATGTGATGAACCAACTGGAGCACTTGATTATGTAACTGGCAAAAATATATTAAAGTTATTGTCTGATATTTCAAAAAAAGATAATAAAACAGTTATTATTGTCACTCATAATAGTGCTTTAAAAGATATTGGCGACAAAGTATATAAAATTAAAAATGGAAAAATAGAAGAAGAAATAATCAATGTTCATCCAATGAATATTGATGAGGTTGAGTGGTAGTGACTAGTTTTTTAAAATCCGTTATTAGGATGTTTAAAAAGAACATTCTAAGATTAATATTTATGGTTGGAATCATCTTAATCGGTGTTGCTTTTGTCTCGGGATTAAGTGTTTCTGGAAATATTATTAAAAATTCTATTAACACATATTATGATGGAGAAAAAGTAAGTGATGTTATTTTAAAAGCAACTAATGAAGATGGAATTTCTCAAGATGATGTTAATAAAATAAAAGAATTAGATTTTGTAGATGGAATTTACTCTTTTTTTATGTATGACATAAATATGGGTGAAGATAAAGGAGATTATAGAATATATTTACTAGATTATGATAATTTACCATTTAATTATATTGATCTAATTGAAGGAAATTACCCTCAAGAAATAAATCAAATAGTAATAGAGAAAACTGGTCAAAGTAATAAAGTTTATAGTATTGGAGATGTAATTTCTTTTACACTAGATAATCAATATCTACCATTAGATTTAAGTGTAGAAGTATCTGGAATCGTTTCAAATCCATTATATTTAGCAAAACAAAAAGAATATTCTCAAAACACAATTGATGGATCAACTCCAGATATTAATTCAACAGATACAAGTAATCTTAGAGAAATTGATTGTATTATTTATATTGATACAGATATATTAACTGAATTTTTAGGAGATGCTTTTAAAGATGCATCAGATGTAATTATGTCATTAATTCCAAAAACTGATGCATATATAAAATTTAATAATCTACCAAAAGATAGATTTACTGATGAATATAAAAATAAAGTAAATGAAAATATTGAGATAATAAAAGATACAATAAATAATGACAATTATGCATATATTGGTTTATCTAGTAATTTATCTTATCGAAGTATTTTTGAATATACCGATAAAGTCGATGTATTGGCATTAATTTTTCCAGTATTTTTTATTGCTGTTAGTGCATTAGTGACGCTTGTTACAACAACAAGACTAATTGAAGATGAAAGAGGCGTAATTGGAACATATATGACACTTGGAATATCAAGAAATAAAATATTAATGAAATATTTATCTTTTGGATTAATTTCTGGAATACTAGGATTAGGATTAGGATTTTTAATTGGATTAACTTCAATTCCTCCAATTATTTATAATGCATTTACAATATCTTATTTTATGCCAGAAGTAATGGACTTTAATTTTAGTTTCTTAATTGGTGGAATTAGTAGTGCCTTATTATTTATTATTGTATTATTAATTGCGTTTATATTAGTTTATAAATATACTAATATTCAACCAGCTGATTTATTAAGACCAAAAGCTCCAAAACCTGGAAAAAAGATATTATTAGAAAGAATTCCATTTATTTGGAAGCATTTAAGATTTTCATTTAAGTCAACATTTAGAAATTTATTTAGACAAAAATTACACCTAATAATGACAATTTTAAGCGTAGCCGGAAGTACCGTTTTAATCTTTTGTGGATTTGGACTAGTTGATGTATCAAATGGATTAAGTGATGATCCTGACCTTGCCAGTATGCTTGGAAGCTTAAAATTAATTAGCTTTATTATTGTCTTATTTGCAGTAATTTTGTGTCTATTAGTTGTCTTTAATTTAACAAATATGAATATTTCTGAAAGAGAAAGAGAATTAGCCACATTAAAAGTTCTAGGGTATAATGATTTTGAATGTTCAATGTATACTTTTAGAGAAATATTAATATCTTCTATTTTTGGAATAATAATTGGTTTACCACTTGGTTATTTATTACTTAGTTTTGTCCTAGACTATGTTGATCTAGGCAATATGTCTTATGTAAATTGGTATTCTTATTTAATTTGTGTGATTGTAATTTTAATAGCTGTATTAATTGTCAATATATTATTAAATCGTAATATAAGAAAAATTAATATGTCTGATAGTTTAAAATCTGTTGAATAAAAAAATTACAATAAAATAAGAAAAAATATTAAATTATTAATAGTGTGCTTTAATTTTTTGTTATCACGAATTTAATATATCTTTAAAATTAAAATGATATAATAAACTTGGTTGTTTAAGGAGATTTTAAAAGATTATGAAAAAACAATTATTATTAGTATTACCAGTCTTATTAATGGCTCTTACTTCATGTGATGAACCTGGAGAAATTACTGATATTGGTGATAAAGCAACAAAAGAAGAAGTTTTAGAAGTTATTAAAAACTATGGTGATTTACCAGAAACTTATTCTGTTAGTCAAAAACAAGAAGTTAATCTTACTGTTTCAATGAGCGTTGATATGGCAGGTATGGAAACTAAACAAGATTCAACTGTAAGTGCAAAATCAAAAGTAGAATTGGCTTATGATTTAAAAACAGAAAATGATCACTATTTTATGATGACACAAAGAACGGAACAATCTTCACCAGATGGAGATGCAACTAATTTAAATTCTAGTTATTCCAAAAAAGATGGCGATAAATATATCGGTGTCACAGTTGAAGATGATAAAGTAACAGAACAAGATATTACAGAAGATATGATTGATCAATCAGTTGTTAACTTTGCTGCTCAATATAGATTATCAGAATATCAATTAGAAGGTCTTACAACAGCATATTTTGCTGACAAAGAACCAGAATACTATATTAATAAAGATAATGTAATTACAATTCAAGGTGAATCAACAATGGATCTTTCTGGTATAATTGGTGGCGGTTCTAGTTCAACACCAGGTATGGGTTTCATTATTGAAACTAATATAAAAATTCAATATGACCAATATGGTATGTTAGTTTTTATGAAAATGGATGATGGAAGCATTAACTTTGATCAAACTACAGAAGGTATGAGTATTAAAATGTCTGGAAGTCTATCAATGACTGCAGCAGGTTCTTCAAACGGTAATGTTGAACACAAAACTGTTGAACCTTTAAAATAATTTACTTTGTCAATTTAATAAAAATATCGGCATTTTGCCGATATTTTTATATCTAATCGATATTTGTGAAAGGAAATTTATTATGAAAAAGAATTTATTATTAATCCCAGCTTTATTATTAGTTTTAACTTCTTGTAATGTTGATAATACTCAAACAAGTAGTACAACTAATAATTCAGCTAATACAACTCAAACAACAAATACAACTACAACATCAAATACAACAAATACAAAACCTACCGAGAGTATTGGTAATAAAGTTAGTAAAGATGATATTTATAACTTAATTGAAGAAAAAAATTATCAATTGCCAAGTTCTTATATTGTTAATGTAAATGGAGAAACCGAAATTGAAAATAAGTTTGTTTCAAATGATGGAGAAGAACAAACTTCTACAACTAAACAAGAAATAAGCAATGAATTTGCTTATGATTTTAGAGATGAAAATGATTATTATTTAAGAAGTATTTCAAGAAATGCTATGATAATTTCTTCTAGTGGAATTCAAACTTCAACCTTAATTGAATATACTAAAAAGACAGAAGATGGTTATGTTGCAGTTTCAATTCAAGATGGAGAAGTAAGTGAATCAAATACTACAAAAGAAGATATAGTTAAAGCTGCTTCATCTTTTGCTCAAGGATTTATATTGTCTAAACAAACATTTGATTCAATGCTTAATATGTTTTTTAGTGATAAAGAACCAGAATTTTATATTAATAGTAATGATAAAGTTACAATTCAAGGTGAAGGTAGTATGAATATTGGTGTTGATATTAGTATTGATGCTTATATGCAAATTCGATTTGATGAATTTGGAATGTTAACTTATTTAAATATGGCTAATGGATCTTTTGAAACAACTAGTGATGAAGAAGATGGAATTAACTATATAAAAATTGATTTTAGTATGAAATATGAAGGATCTTCTAATTGTGATATTGAACATATTGAAGTAACAGAATAAAAATAAAAGAAAACAATAAATATAAAAAAATATCTGCGAATTGCAGATGTTTTTTATTTTATATTTATTTTATTATGTTACATCCATCTAATATTTCAGGATGATTTAATAATGAATCATTGCTAGTTAATGTTCTTATTACTTTACATGGATTTCCTGCTGCAAAAGTATTACTAGGAATATCTTTTGTTACTACACTACCTGCTCCAATTACACAGTTATTTCCAATTTTAACTCCGCTACAAATCACTACATTTGAACAAATCCAACAGTTATTTCCAATATTTACTGGTTTTGCATAACATAGAGTCTCTTTATTACCATTTCTATCTAATAATTTAAATCTTTCATTTGGTAATAATGGATGAATGGGTGTAACTATTGTAACATTTGGACCAAGAAAACAATTATCTCCTATATTTACATTTGTATCATCTTGTATTGTAAGATTAAAACCTGCAATAAAATTATCTCCAATAGTTGTATGTCTTCCATAATGAATATAAATTGGTCCAAGAATTGCAGGGTTTTTACCAATTTTTTTAAATAATTTATTTAGTATTTTATTTCTTTTTAATTGTTGATATTCATTTGTTTTGTTATATTTTTGACATAATATATGAGATTTAAATTTAAATTTTTTTAAATCTGGATGGGAAGCTTGGAATAATTTCCCTTCTAATGCTTTATTTTCTTGATCAATCATTTATATTAACACCTTTCTTTATAAATATTATAAAGTTGTCATCATTTATTACAAAATCTAAAAAGTAAATAAAAAAATTTATCATTATAATTAAATAAAGTAATTCAAATATATAAAATTATTGCATGGAAACATTACTAATAATTCTTGGCATTTTAATTCCATTTATTGGAACTAGCATTGGTTCTAGTTTTGTTTATTTATTTAAAAATAAGACAATAAGTATAAATTTAAACAAAATATTCTCAGGTTTTGCAGCTGGAGTTATGTTTTCAGCATCAATTTTTGGATTAATATTACCGGCTTTAGATTATCAAACTACGTATATGCCTAATATGTTAATAATTGTTATATCTTTTGTATTAGGTTTTTTATTATTGTTATTTTTAGATCACATAATTCCACACTTTCATAGTCAACAAAATTATGAAGAAGGAATAAGAACAACAAAATTAAATAAAAAACAAAAGATGTTTTTAGCAATCTTAATTCATAATATCCCAGAAGGATTATCAACTGGAGTTGTATTAGGTGTTGGATTAGCTAATCTAACTTCAAATAATTCTAATGATATATGGTTAACATTATCATCTGGATTTATGATTGCTCTTGGTATTGCTATACAAAATATCCCAGAAGGAGCAATTGTATCACTTCCTTTTAAAAGTGAAACAAATTCAACTAATAAAGCATTTTTATATGGAGTAATTTCTGGAATTGTTGAACCTATATTTGCTCTTATTGGTTTACTTTTAGCATATTTTATTGAACCAATAATGCCATGGGCATTAGCCTTTGCAGCCGGTTGTATGATTTATGTAACTATAGAAGATTTAATTCCAAGCGCTACTAGCGGCGAAGGTAAAAACCATTATGGAATTATTGCTTTTATGATTGGATTTATATTAATGTTTTTATTAGATTTTTTATTATCATAAAAAAACAAAAGTTACATATTTTCGCCAAATATCCAACTGAAATATCGCCAAATAACCAAATGATTTTTCGCCAAATCTCTAATTGGGATCTAGTCAAACACCTAAAAAAATTTTATTTTCGTAGTTTTTCGGCAAAAATTATTTATATTTTAATTTAATATTAGTATAAAAACACCGCTATAAGCGGTGTTTAATTTGAATTATAGTTTATTAATTATCTTGTTTTTAATTGTTCATCGAGTTTTAATAAACCCATTTTACAATTTTCAACGTATTCAAATTTTTCTAATAATTCTTTAGCGGTTTTTTCTTCTTCAACTTGTTCATCAATAAACCAATTAAGGAATCTAACTAAAGGATAGTTATTTTCTTCTAATGCTAATCTATATATTTCATTAATTAGAGAAGTTACATATTTTTCATGTTCTAATTGATGAACTAATGGATCCTTTAAGTTTTTATAATCTTTTGATAAAACTTCAATTGGTTCAAATTTATATTCAATGTCATTTTCTGCTAAATAATCCATAAATTTTTCAGCATGTTCTAATTCTTCACTAGCTTGTTTTTTAAACCAATGAGCAAATCCTTCAATAGATTTAGTTTTATAGAATTTAGACATATCTAAATAAAGATATGCACTTGCCAATTCCTTATTGACTTGTTGTATTAATAATTTTTTAATATTTTCTTGCATAATTTTAAATACCTTCTTTCTGGTTAACATTATATATCCAATTATAAAAAACAACTCACATATGCTCATAAATTTTTAAACTTAAAAATTATTATGAAAAAAGTCAATAAATTATATTCAAGCAAACAAAATAATATCAGCATATACAAAACGTTAAAGCAAAATTTTAAAGTTTAAAAATAATCCCAAAAATGCGGGAATTTACAATAAAAAATTAAAATTTTAAATAGTATAAAAATTTTGATGTTTTTTCATTTTTTAATGATAAAATATTTATATATTTAAAAAAGGAGACTTTTTACGGTGAAAAAGAAAATATTAAGTATTCTAGCACTCTCATTAGTATTAGGTGTTGGATTAGCTTCATGTGCTCCTGCAGAACCAAGTGTTACCGTCACTCAAGGTGAAAAAGGTGACACCGGACCAACAGGCCCAAAAGGTGATACAGGCGAAAAAGGTGAAACAGGTCCATCAGGACAACCTGGTTTAGATGGATCTGATGGAAAAGATGGTGAAAAAGGTGATACAGGACCATCCGGAGATAAAGGTGATACAGGCCCAGCTGGACAAGATGGTGAAGATGGTGAAACCGCATATAGTTGCACATTGTTACCAGTAGTTGGTGGTTATGTTACAGTAGATGTTGGTTCCGCTACAGTTGGAACTCCTGTTACATTTACAGCTGTCCCAGAAGAAGGTTATAGACCTATTGCTATCACTCTTAATGGTGAAAGACACGAATTAAGTAAAGACAATGAATTCAAAGTTGCAGTCAACATGGTTGAAGGTGGATTTGTTGTAAGAGGCGAATTCAAAATTGAAAAATTAGTTGAAAGTGTTACTATTACAACTCCAGAAACAGATACATTATTTATTAATGGCAAATCATTAACTCTTGAAGCAAAAGTTACACCAGAAGATGCAACTGATACAAGAATCGTTTGGTCAAGTAGTGATGAAAAAGTTGCTACAGTTGACGAAAAAGGTGTTGTAACTCCAGTTGGTGTTGGTGAAATCACAATTAGAGCAACTGCAAAAGATGATGAAACAAAATTTGCAGAACAAAAATTAACTGTTAGATATACAACTATTGATGAAGCGAAACAAGCTGTAATTGCAAATGGTAATGCAGAAGAACCTACAAAAACAGTCGATGTTACAGTCGCTGGTGTTGTTCAAGCTACATGGTATGATGGAGCTATTATTGAAGATGCTAGTGGTTCAATGTGGTTATATGGAAGAGATTTAGGATTAACAGTTGGAAGTTATGTTGAAGCTGTTGGTGGAATTCAAAATTATAGTCACGGTTATGAATTAGCAAATCCAGAAGTTACAGTTTTAGATCTTGAAAAACCAGAAATTACTGCAATTCATGAAACTTGGGGCGCAACAGAATTTACTAGTTGGTATAATTCTTCTACAACTACAACAGATAAGAATGAATGGTATACTGTCAACAAGGTTAAATTTGAATCAAGATTAGTTGTTGATGGCAATTATGTAAATGGTTATATTCCAGGATTTACTACAACATTATCTTTAAAAATCGATGATGATGTAAAAGCAACAATTAATTCTGGTAGTTATTATGCATTAGAAGGTTATGTTTATGGAACTGATACTAACAAAACATTTGTTTATGTTGGTATTTCTAAAGTTACTCCTCTTGCAATGCCAGAAGCTACAGTTTTAACTGTCGCAGAAGCAAATCAAGTTGAAAACTTATATAGAAGAGCTGTTGTATCTGGACAAGTTAAAGCTATTTATGACGATGGATTTATTTTAGCTGACAGCACTAATGGCTTCATTGGTTATTATGAATATGGTTTTGAAGAAACCAACGCTGCATTATCAGATGGATTAAAAGTTGGTGAATTTGTAATGGTTACAGGTTTCATTGATCAATATAATGGAACAAATCAATTTACAAGTGAAGCAACTATTACTAAATTAAATTCTGGAAGTGAAGTAGAATTAACTGCCACAGAACTTAATGATACTCAACTTGTTGGATTATTAGAAGAATTTGCTCCAACTTATGCAAAATTTACAGCTAAATATTCTGGTGGTGTATTAAGAGCAGCAAATGGTGAAGTACCATTTGATGTAAAAGCTCTTGGTGAAACAGAATTAGTTGATGGTTATACTTATGAATTAGTCGGATTCTTATCTTCAGTTACTAGTGATAATGAATTAACACTAATTTTAACAGCTACTCCTGTAGTTATTGATGTTTTAGAAGTAAGTGCTGATAAAACAACTTTAGTTAAAAATGAAACAACTACTGAAACAGCTCAAATTACTGCTCAAGTAGTTCCTGCTAAAGAAGACGCTAAATATACATTTACAGCAGAAGCTGGAAAAGAAAATGTTTTAACAGTTGATGAAACTGGTAAAGTTACTGCTGTTGGTGGCGGTACTGCTAAAGTTACTGTAACTGCAACATATGATACAGATAAAACTTTAACTCAAACTATTGAATTTAAAGTTGTTGGTGAAGTTATCTTAACCCCAAAACAATTCGAATTTAATACAAATGTTTCATGGGCTGGTGGCGGTAGCTATGCAAATAAAAAATCATATGAAATACCAAATGTAGGAACTGTCGTTGCTACTAATGGTTACAAAAATGGTGATGATAATACACGTTTCACTTTAGGAACAAATAAAGAAAGCAATTTAAAAGGTACTGTTCCTGCTGGAATTTTAAAAGGGGCTGGTTTAAATGTTGAAAGTGATAGCAATATTGTTGAAAATAATTACTATGCTGCAATGTATACAGAATTTGACATAGTTAATGCAACAGCCATTACAATTAGAGCTAAAGGTTGGTATGCAGATAATTGCGATGGAATTTCTATACTTTGTTCAAGTGATAAAGGTGTTACATGGAGCGAATTAACAAGTTCAGCTACAACTGGTGATTATGTCGATTATAAAGCCGAATTAAAAGAAAGCGCAACTGTTAGATTTGCATTATTGGCCCACAAAGCTAAAGTAAGCAATCCAGATAAAGTTAATTTCAGATTAGTTATTGATACTATTACAATTGATTATTTAGCATAACAAACATATTACAATGTTTATGATAAAAGCGGAGTAAACTCCGCTTTTTATTATGGGTTTTTGGAGTTAGAATTAACTAAAAGTATATGCGAGTTTTATTGACTGCGGGGAAGGGGACTATCGTATAATTTTCTTGATTTTTTAAAAATTAAGGAGAGGTAACTAAGATGAATAAAAGAAAAACATTATTAGCTGATATGGAAGATATAAAAGAAAGTTCTAATAAATTAGTTAAATTATATAATGATAGAAATATTAAAAGACATCCAAAACCAGCTTTTTTAATGATTGTTACAGCAATCAAAACTGCTTATAAATATGAAAATGGAGTTTATATTGTTCCGCTTTGTTGTTTAAAAGATTAATAATAAGATAAATTAATATATTTTTTATTAGTTGATCATTTAAAAAGAAATTTTAAGTTAATTAGTATATACTAATACTGTATGAAAAAATATAATTTTGTTGTTGAAGGGATGCGTTGTGCATCTTGCCAATCTAATGTAAATAATGCAATATCAAAATTAAATGGAGTTATTTCTAGTAACACAAATTTATTAACTGGATTAGTAGAAGTTCAAGCTGAAGATAACTTTAATCCTAGTGATGCAATTGTTGCAATTAATAGCGTTGGCTTTAAAGGTTATTTAAAAAAAGATTCTGGATTAAATATTAATTTAGATAATTATTTTAATATTTGGGAATTATTAATATTAGTTATTTTAACAATATTAATAATGTATATTTCAATGTCTAACATGTTATATCCAAAAGATCCATTTATCTTTGATTTTTTAAATCATAGTATAAACCCACTTGGATTTACAATTGATTTATTAGTATTAGTTATTCCAATTATGATAATTGGATTAAAGTTTTATATTCCTGGTATTAGAAGTTTAATTAAATTACACCCAACAATGGATTCTTTAATATCTATTGGAAGTATAACTGCTTTTATATATTCTCTTGTTTATTCTATATTAATTTTTATAGATCCAAGTAATGTTCATTATTGTATGAACTTATTATATGAAGCCAGCGCAACCGTAATTTGTTTAATATATTTAGGAAAATATATTGAACAAATTTCAACAAATAATGCTAAAAAATCAATTAATGATTTAGTTAATTTATTACCGATAAATGCGAATGTTGTAGATAAAGATAATAATATTAAAGAAGTATGTGTAAATGCACTTAATGTAGATGATGTAATTTTAATAAAAGCTGGAGAAAAATTACCAGTTGATGGTATTATTACAAAAGGTAATGGGAAACTAGATACTAGTTTAATTACAGGAGAAAGTGAGCCAGTTAGTGTTAAAGAAAATGATATTGTACTAGCTGGATCGCTTCTTTTAAATAATCAGTTATATGTTAAAGCTAGTAAAATATCTAGTGATACAACACTAAATAATATATTAGCTTTAGTTTCAAAAGCTAATATAAATAAATCAAGAATAAAAAATTTAGTTGATAAAATATCATTTTATTTTGTACCAGTTGTTATTTTAATATCATTAACAACTTTAATTTCATGGTTATTTATTGATATTAATAAAGCTTTAACAATGTTTATAAATACTCTTGTTATTGCTTGTCCTTGTTCAATTGGTTTAGCGGTACCTTTAGCAAATGTTATTAGTAGTGTTAAAGCATTAAAAAATGGAATAGTTTATAAAAATAGTGATGTTCATCATAAAATTAAAAAAGTAAATTATGTTATTTTTGATAAAACTGGAACACTAACTACCGGTAAATTTGATATAGAAATTAATAATATTTATGATAATTCTTATTCTAAAGAACAAATTTATTCTATTTTGGGATCTTTAGAAGAAAATAATTCTCATCCAATTGGAAAATCAATTATGAGATATATATTAAATAATAATATATCTTATATTAAAGATATTAATAAAGAAGATATAACAAGTATTGGAGTAAAAGGAATTATTAATAATGAAGAATATTATTTTGGAAATTATAAATTATTAAATAATTCTATATCTGATATAAATAAAGAATATTTATATCTTATTAAAAATAATAAATTAATTGCTAGTATTGTATTAAAAGATGAATTAGCTAAAAATTCTAAGCAATTAATTTCTTATTTAAAATGTAAAAATATAAATATTATGATGCTAACTGGTGATAATGAAGAAAAAGCAAAAAAAATTGCAAACGAATTAGGAATCTCAAATTATTTATCAGAATTATTACCAAGTGATAAATATGATATTATTTCAGAATTAAAACAAGATAAAAATAATATGATTATGTATTTAGGTGATGGAATTAATGATGCTCCAAGTCTAAATTTAGCTGATATTTCAATAACACCATATAAAAGTAGTGATATAGCCAATGAAAGTAGTGATATATATTTATTAAATGATGATCTAGGTTTAGTTATTAATGTCTTTAAATTATCAAAATATACTTATAATATCATTGTTTTAAATATAATTTGGTCCTTTTTATATAATATAATTGCAATGCTATTTGCAACTGGCTTATTTGTAAGTCTTGGATTAGAATTATCGCCATATATCAGTGCTCTTGCAATGGCTTTAAGTAGTATCTGTGTTGTTTTAACAAGTTTAACAATATATTTTGCTTTTAAAAATCCTAAAGTAAAAAATCATATCTAGTGAAAATAATTGCGTAAATACGCAAAAATTTTCAGTAGGAATTGCAAAATATTTTTAAAATGAGTATAATTATTGAAAATAATTGCGTAAATACGCAAAAATTTTCAGTAGGATTTTATGGTATTAAATAGAGACTATTACTTAAATCAATTAATTAAAAAAATAAATGATAAGCGAATTAAAATTGTTACTGGCTTAAGAAGATCTGGGAAGTCAGTTTTGTTAAATGAATTGTTTTATAATTATTTAATTAAGATAGGCGTTAATCAAGACCATATAATTAGAATTCCTTTAGATGATTATAAGTATCGTTTATATAAAAATCCGGATGAATTATATAATTATGTAACAAGTCTTTTAATTGATAAAAACAATTATTATTTAATATTAGACGAAATTCAATTAGTTGATAATTTTGTTGACGTTCTCTTAGGATTTTATCATATAGAAAATTTAGATGTATATGTTTCAGGTAGTAATTCTAAATTTTTGTCAACGGATATTGTATCTCAATTTAATGATCGAGGGGAAGAAATAAGAATTTATCCATTTTCATTTAAAGAATATTATGATGCTTTAAAAAATAATTATAATCTAAATCAAATATATGAAATGTATTTAATTTACGGTGGTTTACCAAGAACAATAATTTTAAATAATGATGAAAAAAGAAAATATTTAAATGAAGTTTACTTCGAAACATATTTATCAGATTTAAAAAATCGTCATAACATTAGAAATTATGATGATTTTAAAGAATTGATAAAACTTTTATCATCAAATGTTGGTTCTAAATTTAGTATATTAAAGTTAGCTAATTCATTCAAATCAATTAAAAAAGAAAATATTTCAATTAATACAATTTCTAAATATATTGACTATTTAAAAGATGCTTTTTTAATTGATGGAGTTAATAAATATAATATAAAAGGTAAAAAAATAATTAATTCTGAAACTAAATATTACTTTACGGATATTGGAATAAGAAATGTAGTTTTGGATTTTAATTTATTAGAAGAAACTCATTTAATGGAGCAATTAATTTATAATGAATTGTGTAAAAGAGATTATAGAGTATTTGTTGGAATATATAATTTAAATGCTAAAAATAAAGATGGAACAAGTATTAGAAAAGAACTTGAAATAGATTTTATTGCAGAAAAAAATGGTCAAAAATTATATATTCAAAGTTGTTTAAAAATTGAAAATGAAGAGAAATTAATACAAGAATTAAGACCATTTAAATATTTAAATGATGGTTATAAAAAAATATTAATTGTTAAAGAAGGATATCTAACAAGTTATACAAACGACGGATATTTAATATTAAATTTATTTGATTTTTTGCTTAAAGAAGATTTTTTAAAATAATCTAATAAAAATTGTTAATAGATAATAAATATTTTAAATAAATTAAAATTAAGAAAATCTTTTTTTAGAAAACGCTTGATATTGAGAATTTCTTTGTTTATTATAAAAATATAAATAGGAGGAAAAATAATGAAAAAATTATTTATTTTTAAATATTTTCTAGCATCATGTTTTGTTTTTGCAACAATTCTTATGAGTTTTGGAATATACTTTTTTGAGAAAAAAAATAATTTAATCTTGTTTTCCTCAAATAATAAGGAAGTTGAAGGATTAAATGGTTCAAATGATGGATTTACTGAACCTATCGATCCTATAATTCCGCCTGGACCTCTAGTTCCAATTTACTATACAACATTTTATCCAAGAGAAGATGATGTCATGTATGATAAAACAGATATGAATGTCCCTTTTTATTATAATCCTTCGTTTACATTGAATTATTTTAAGAATCTAAAGACAAATCGATTAAATAACTGGCACGGTGAATGTGGTTATGTCGCCGTTACAATGCTTTTATTATTTTACGATACTTACTGGAATGATAATATAATTGAAGAAAAGTACGATAAAAATGAAGTAATTGATAATTTAGATGACTATAATTTTAATGAGTCGGCAGGTATAAATAATATTATATACGAAAATGAAACACTGCTTTCGACTGAAGATTATGTAGAATTATTATTAAAAAATAAAAATAATGATTTTGAAGGATATTTAGCATCCATAGCTAAAAAAAATTATTCAATAGACACACCTCTTATAGTTTTAAATGAACTTTATTATAAAAGTGGTTTTTATTCAATAAATAATGCGAGTAAAGATTCTATGTTGGCTTTATATTCACCTGAAATCAAGGATCTTTTAGTTCTTTATATGTATGAAAGAGGTTTTTTTGATTATTTTGAATATATTTATAATTATAGTGGGGAAATTATTACTCATGATAATTATCTTATAAATAGTAATTATGTCAAAAATTATAACATGGAGTTATGGAATAGTTTAATTCCTATAGTTGAAGAAGGAATTCCAATAATCGTGCAAGTTGATTTAAATCTTGAAACAACGCCAAGTGAAGATAGTAATAGACATTATTTTATTATTTATGGTTATGATAATGTCTCGGGAGCCTTTTATGGTAATTATGGTAATCAACCAATTGACTCCTATATATTAATTTATCCTCAATTTTATTATATGCTTTCTTATACTTATTTAAAGGCAAAAGATAGCGAAGATAAATTATTTTATTTATACGATAATAATAATTATATTTTAAAAAATGAATATATAAATTCTTCGAAATTAAAAAGTCATAGACATACTAGATATGATATAGAAAATACCGACATAACTCACCTTGTTCAATGCACATGCAGTGCTTATTATCAAGAACATTATTATACTGGTCCAGGAGATTACAGCGTCCAAACATGTTATACTTGTGGTCACAAAAGATTTCAAGGAGGTTCAATATATGATTAAAAAAACATGTTTATTATTTGGTTTATTATTATTAACTTCATGTTCAACAATAGATAATGTTAGCAAAGAAATTTCATTTCAATCATCATCAGCTAAGCTTGATTTTGATTTAAGTGATTATGTTAAAGTTAGTATCTATAAAGTAAATTTAGAAGAAGATAATACATTTTCAGAACCAACAAAATATATTGAATTATATCTTGATAAAGGAACATATTTTAAAGTAGATGATTCTAGAGATGATTATTTATTAGTTGGTGTTGATGAGATAGTTATGGGACTTCCTAGTGGAATAATTCCTTATGTTTATCAATATCCAATTTTGTCTTTAGATGTTAATGATAAATTTACCTCAAGATATATTTATGAAGATATAACTATTTATCTTTATTATTTATATAATGATTATAAAGGAGATGTAGAATGTTAAAGATTATATTTTTCTTAAGTTTATTCTTGTTATCTTCTTGCAGTGTTGATAATTCAAAAAGTTCATCAACTTCTATATTAAGTCGTAGCCAAGATACATCAACGACATATGATATTTTAGATGAAAAAAACAATCCAATATATGTTACTTCATTAGATGATATTTATAACCAATTATATTTTATATATATTCCAAGTAAAGAATTTAGCTTTGCTGTATTTATGAGTGAACCAGGTGTGAATAATAAATCTATTAAAGAGATATTAAATATTTACAAAGACTATATTATTAATAAACATAATATAGATGAAGAAATAATAAGTTTTAAAGCATATTTAGAATTAGATGATAAAGTAGATATTTTATCAGATGATTATGAAATGCCAACAGCAACATATCGTGGTAATTTTAATATTTATTTTGAACCAGTTTTTAAATAATACACTATAACAAACACCTCTTAATAATGATATAATTTATTAAGAGGTGAAAAAATGAGTAAGAAAAATTTATCGTTAGTTATTGCTTCAACATTATTTATAGTTTTAGGTATTTTATTTGCTTGTTCAGTATTAGATGTTAAAATACTAAACTACATTATAGGATGTGGATTTATAGTACTAGGAGTGGTGTTATTATGCATTGCTTTAGTTGACGATTTGAAATTATTATCAACAAATGCAGTTTTAGGCGTATTATTTATGTCTCTTGGTGTGCTTCCATTGGTTAATAATAGTTTTACAATGTTATTGACTACATTTTTAATTATTTTATTAACGGCTTTTGGTTTATTAATTGCATTAGCTGGTAGTTTTTCAATTTATAAAAATAAAAAGAAGTTATTACTTGGAATATTATTAATTGTTATTGGTGTTACGTTATTTATTTTAGGAATGTTATTTTACTTTAATGTAATGGAACAAAAATATTTTTGGATTTTAGCTGGAGTTGCTATTTCATTAGTTGGAATTTATTTATTAACTACAACAATTATTAAACTTTCAAAGAAAAATAAATAAGTTTTGCAGTGTTTTTTGATATATTAATATATGGTTGATTTAAATTTAAATAAAAATAATACGTTAATTATTAAAGCTGATACTATAGGTTTTTATCTTGTATCAACTAATCATCATATATTTGATAACAACGAACTTTTTGAATATAAATTTAATTATAAGGATGAAAAAGTAGAATTATATATAGGTAAAATTAAAACAAACAAAAAAGTTGTAGAAGATTTTAATTTTTTTGATAATAATAGACCAGTTTTTAATGGTTTAATATCTTTAGAAAATATAAAGAAAATAATTTTTGATAATATAACAAATTATGAAAACGATTATATATTTATCCACAATTTAAAAGAATTTTTTGATTTTATTGCTTCGGTTAATATAAATAAAAAGAATATATATTATAGAGGTGTATCTTATTTTGGTTATGAATGTTTACCTTCAATTTTTCATAATGCTAATTTAGAAAAAAACGAAGATAAATTATATCGAGAATATGTATCAAGATTTCCAAATGTATTTAAAGATAAAGATAAATTAGATGTTCTTGCAACAATGCAACATTATGGACTTCCAACCAGATTATTAGATGTAACTGAAAATCCATTAGTTGCTTTATATATGTGCTGTAATACGGTTTTTAATGATCCTTTAACAAATAAATATGCTGGAGAAATAATAATTTTTACTCCAGATGATAAATTTGTTAAATATTATGATAGTGAATCAGTTTTAATTTTATCTTGTATACCATTATTAACATATAACAGTAAACAAACAATATTAAATTTAATTAATACTATTGATAATTTTTCACCATTATATTTAAAAGAAAATTATCCTGATGTTTGGTTAGAATTTTATAGATTATTAAAAAAAGCGGATCCTAATTTTGACCAACATAGTGATTTAAATGTTTTAAAAAATGCATATTTTGTAAAATCTAGTTCAATTAATGATCGAATCGTTGCTCAATCTGGAGCGTTTGTAATTTGTGGATTAGATAAAAATATCATTGAAGATAAATTTAGAAATAAACAAAAAAGAATATTTATTTTAAATAAAAAACAAATATTAGAAGAACTAGCAAAAATTAATATTTCTGATGAAACAATGCTTAGAGATTTAGACCATGTTGCTAGTTATTTAAAAAAGATATATTCAAAAAATGAATAACAATATTTTATCGTATAAAGTATTAGATAAAACTATATTAATTAATTCAATTAATTGTTGAAACTTTTAAATTATTAGAAATTTATGATATTTATTTAATAAATTATTTTATGGAATAATTAAAATTTAATTTCATGTAATTTATATATTTTAATTGCATTTTTAAACATTAATTTATCATAATCTTCTTTTGGTAAATTAATGGAATTTTTAAAATATTCTTTATACATTTTATTATTTAATGTGTTTAAACCATCAATTGGATTATCACTTCCAAACATAATTTTATCAATTAAATTTAATTTTGATAATTCATTAACAATATTTATATTAACCCATGCTGTGTCAGCATAAATATTTTTAGTTGTTTTTAAAACTTCAATTGCATTTTTATTATCTGATAATAATTCCATATGAGCAGCAATAAAATTAATATCTTTATTATTATCAGCAACTATTTTTAAATCAGATATTTTAGAATATTCATCATTTGCAGTATGAACTAAAATTGGAAGATTATATTTTCTTGCAAGATTTAAATAAGGTTTAATTTTTTCATCAGTCATTTTAATTCTTGATAAAAATGGATGTATTTTTAATCCTTTAATATAATTAATATTTTGTTTAATAAAATCATCAATTTTATTAAACTCATCAACACTTGTTGTTGATGGTTTAATCCATAATAATAAAAATAAATTATTGTGTCTTTTTTTAAATTTTAAAGCAGCGTTAAATAAGTCTAATATTTTCTTTTTAGGTGTTTTTTTATCATTTCGATCTTGGCCAATAAATTCAGTTGCATCAAGAGAAAATATTGAATAATCAATATGATATTTTTTCATTGATTTTAATAAGTAGTGTTTTGTTAATAATAAACTTGGATAATAAGAAATATGGCTATGAGCATCAATAATCATAATAATATTTATAATCCTTTCTTTTTAATTTGCTCGTTATATGTATTTAGTTGTTGTTCTAAATTTAATTGTTTAAATTGATTCATATATAGTTCATAATAATAACCTTTTTTCTTCATTAAACTAATATGATTTCCATCTTCAACAACTCTTCCATCACGCATTACAAGAATTCTATCGCATTCGACAATTGTTGATAATCTATGAGCAATGATTAAAGAAGTTCTGCCTTTTAGTATTTTATTCATTGCATCTTGAATTTGTTTTTCAGTTTCAGTATCAATTGAAGAAGTAGCTTCATCTAAAATCATAATTGATGGATTTCTAATTATAGCTCTTGCAAATGAAATTAATTGTTTTTGTCCTAAAGAAAGTTGATTTCCAGAATCATTTAATACAGTATCATATCCATCTTTAAATGACATAATAAAATCATGGATTCCAACAATTTTACAAGCATTAATAACTTCTTCATCACTAGCATCTAATTTTCCATATTTAACATTATTTTTAAAGCTTGTTTGAAAGACAAATGGAGTTTGTTGAACATAGCCAATATTACTTCTAAGCCAACCTTGCGATCTATTTTTATAATCAATTCCATCAATTAATATTCTTCCTTTAGTTGGTTCATAAAATCTACAAAGTAAATTAACAGTAGTTGATTTTCCAGATCCGGTTTCTCCAACAATTGCAAGAGATGTACCTTGTTTAATATGAAGTGATAAGTCATGCAAAACCTCAATATTTTCATTATATGAAAAAGAAACATGGTCATAAATTATATCACCGATTATAGGTTCAAAATTTTCGGTTCTATTGTTAAATATTGTTCCATATTTTTCAATTACTTCACTAGTATCAGTTATTGTTGGTTTTGTTTCAATTAAAGATATTATTTTTTCTATATTTGCTTGAGTTGCCACAAATTCGGCAAATAATTCAGAAAATTGAGATAGTGGATTATAAATCGATCCAACAAAGCCAATAAATAAGACAAGAGTTGCAATACTTATTACATCTTGATAAATATATGCACCAACTAAAATTATAATAGCAGTAGTAATTGCAGATAATATTGAAAAAATTGGAGTAAAGAAAGCATTCGGAATAAATGCTTTTAATCTTTTTTGTCTTACTTCTTCAGTAATTTCTTCTTCCTCGTTATATACTCGATCTTCAATAGCTAGTGTTTTAATAGTTTGAACACCTGATATACATTCAGCAAGCCATCTTACAAAATTAGAGTAGGCATTTCTTGCAATTCTATGTCGCTCTAGAATAATTTTATTAAAGTATGCAACTACTACAAAAATAATTGGAGCCATTGAAAGAATAATAAGGGATAATAACCAATTAACGGTAAACATTGTAATTAAAGTAAAAATTAATTCAGCTGTTATCCATAAAATTCTAATAATTCCCCAAGATAAAACATCCCCAATTGTAGCTGTATCATTTTGCATTCTTGCAATTAACCAACCAGATGGAGTTTTATCAAAATATGAAAATGATAATTGTTGAACAACTCTAAATGAATCTCTTCTTAAAGATACCATGATGTCCATTTCTAAATAATTAGTTATAAAGAATGTGAAAAATATAGCAATTGATCGTAGTAAAATCGCAACAAACAAAATAATTATATATCCATAAAAATTAATTAATGGGAAGTTTATTCCAAATATTGTAATTTGAAATAATAATTCATTTAATGGCACAAAATTTCCATTTAATCCTGTCAATGTATTAATTGCAGCAGCATTCATTAAAGGAATAAAAGATACATCATAAAATGATGTAATTAAAATTGTTAATAATAAAATAATTAAAAGAGGCCATCTTTTAAAGGTGTATTTTAATATTTTTATCCAAACTTTAAAATTTAATTTTGTTTTAGTCTTTGGATTTTCTTCTTTTGAGATATCTAGTGCCATAATCTTTATTCCATCTTTGATTGAATATCATTAATTCGTTTAAATAAACCATCTTGATTTATAAGTTGTTGATAGTTTCCTATTTCTGAAATTGTATTATTTTCTAATACAATTATTACATCTGCATCTTTTGCCGTTGCAACTCGATGAGTAATAATAAAAGTAGTAGTATCTTTCATTCTAGCTTTTAATTGAGATCTAATTTTTATATCAGTTTCAGTATCAACAGCAGATAGTGAATCGTCAAAAATAAGAATTGGAGTTTTATTAACAAGCGATCTTGCAATTGCAACACGTTGTTTTTGTCCACCTGATAAAGAAACGCCTTTTTCTCCAACTTGTGTGTGATATCCTTTTTCTAAAGCTAAAATATTTTCATGAATTGCAGCGATTTTTGTTGCATTTATAACTTCTTCTTTTGATAATCTTTCATTTGTTATTTTAATATTTGATATAACACTTTTTGAAAATAAGAATGGTTCTTGTAAAACAAGCGAGATATTTTGTCTTAAATATTTTTTCGATATATCTTTAATATTTATTCCATCAATTAAAATATCACCAGAAGTTAAATCATATAATCTAGTTAATAATAACACTAGAGTTGATTTACCAGAGCCAGTTTTTCCCATAATTGCAACTGTTTGCCCCTTTTTAACTTTAAATGAGATATTTGATAAAGTGTTTTTTTCATCATCGTCAAATTTAAATGAAACATTTCTAAATTCAATATTTCCAGTTATTTTTGGTTTTAATCCAGTTTCTATATCTTCAATTTGTTGATTAATAATTAAATGAATACGATCAAGTGCTGCTAAAACTCTAGCAAAATTACTTAAGGTTGTTGCAACATCTCGAATTGGCCAAACAATCATTGAAACATAACTTGTAGAAACAATTACGGTTGCATAAGTAATTTCACCACTTACACATAAAATAATACTTACAATTGTTGCAATTGTAATTTGAGAAAATACCATAATATCACTTGAGGAGAAAAAGAAAGATGACATTTTCCTCCAAGAAATGTATTTATTTCTATAATCTTTTAAGTATTTTTCAAAATCATCTATTTCATATTTTTCATTATTAAATGCTTTTACAATTCTAACACTTGCTAAATTTTCTTCAATTTTAGCTGTCATTAAACCTTCTGAATCATCAGTTAATCGGTATCTTTTTCTTACAATTTTTATTAAGAAGAAAGAATAGATAAATAATATTGGTAAGACACAAATACTCATTAAGGCAACTTTATAAGAAATAGTTGCTAAAATTGTAAACGCGAATATTAATGTGAATAGTGTATAAAAAATTGTGTGCATATCGCCGATTAAAAAACGTCTTAATGTTTCTTCGTCTCTTGTACAAGTTTGAATAATATCGCCGTTTTTTAATGATTTTATGTAGCTATATGGTAATCTTTCAACGTGATTAAATAGCATTAATTGTGTCTTTTTTGAAATTGAAGTCATAATAAATGATCTCAAATACATTCTTGAAATATTAAATAGTGCCATAGCTAATGCAATTCCAACGATTATGATTGAAAATATCCATAAATTATTTTTTAAAAAATCAAATCCCCCAAATAAATTTGTAAAAAATATACTTAATGGATCTTTAACAACTAAAAAATATTCACTAGCAGTTGGTTGTTGTAATATGTCTAGCAATATTTTTGTCATAAATGTTGACATTGTTGAAAAAAATACTGAACCTAATAATAAAATAAGATAAAAAGCATATTTTAAATAATTACCTTTTAATATTGTATTTATTGTGGATAAGTAAATATGCTTTTCTTTCTTCATATGTTTAATATTTTATTTAAAAATATTAATTTTTCAATGTGTTGATAATTTATTTTTATTATTAAGTATTTTAAATGTTAAAATATTTAACATGAATAAAGAAAAAAATAATTTAGATCAAATTCAGAATAAAAAGAGTAGTAAAAGTAATTCTTCAAAAATTACTTTAAAGTCTTTTGAAAAACAAAATGCTAGCCTTAAAGAAGATGATTTAAATTTAAAAAATGATTCAAATCCTAATAAAAATGAAACAATAAATGAAGAAAATGAGAAAAATATAACAGAAGGAAGCAAAATTGAACAGCCTCAAAAAAAGAAAAAGAGTTTTAAATTAGGAAAATATGCGATTTATGTTGGTATTATTTTAGCTCTCACAATTGTTGCTTTATATTTTTCTTTAGCAAATAATTTTGATGATGTAATTAGTTCTTTTATTAACTTAAAATATGATTATTTTGTTTATGGAGTATTATGTTTTGTTGGAATTTTTATAATAAATTCATTGATTTTGTATTTATTTGCAAGACGTTACAAAAAAAGATATTACTTCAATCAAGGTATGGCAAATGATGCCATTGGATTTTTTTATAATTCAATTACTCCAGCTCAAACTGGTGGTCAAATTATGCAAGCTTATACATATAAAAAGCAAGGAATTCCAATTTCAAATGCAATTTCTTGTTTGGTTATGAATTTTATTGTTTATCAAGCGGTTTTAATTTTATTTGCAACTTTTTCAATTATTTATACAAGTGTTGATCCAAATTTACAATTTATTTACACAGCCCCAGCTTTTAGTATTGGAATTGGAGAAAATTCGATTTCATTTCCACTGGTAATTTTAATTGTTTTAGGATTTATTGTTGAATTTTTCTCGGTTGGGATTGTTGTTATAATGGCATATTGGAAAGGATTTCATAATTTAATTTTAAATAAAGGTGTTAATTTTTTACATCGTATTCATATTTTAAAAGATCCAGAACGTTCTAGAAGAAAATTATCCGTTCAAGTCGATTCATTTAAAATTGAATTAAAAAACTTATTTGCAAATCCAAGATTTTTAATTCTTATAATTATATTAAATTTTGTAAGTCTAGCTTTAAGATATGTTATGCCTTATTTTTTAAATATTGCGGTTATTGGCGATGTTGTGGCAGAAAATGTCAGTTATAATTATGATGTATTTGATACAATTACTTTAACCAGTATTCATAAACTAATTACAGAATTAATTCCAATTCCAGGAGGAGCCGGAATTAGTGAATATTTTTATTATCAATTTTTTATTAGTGGTTATCAAGTGACCGGTAATGGTGATATGGTTCCAGGAATGTTATCAACTGCTCAAATTTTATGGAGAACGATCACTTTCCATATCCCTCTTTTAATTTCAGGGATTATTAGCGCCTTTTATAGAGGCAGTCCTAGTAAAGATGAAGTTGAAAATGTTGAAAATAATTCTGTTACATATCTTACGCTTCAAATTCAAACAATTGATGAAAGAAAATTAACTTATAACACGTTATATCAGACTAGATTAATTACAAAAGTTAAGAAAAAAGTATCTAGTTTTAGTAAAAATAAATCAAATAAAAATAAAAAATCTTCATCAAATGAAGCTAAAATCAATGATAATATTAATAATAAAGAATCGATTGATTTAAGTAATAATAATGAAAAGGAGAATAAGTGATATGAATATTGCAATATTTTCCGATACTTTTCCACCTGAAATTAACGGTGTTGCAACCAGTGTTTCAATGTTATATAGAGTTTTAAAAGAGCATGGTCATAATGTATTTGTAATTACAACAAATCCTTATACTAAACATTTAATGAAAGAAGGGGATATTTTTAGAGTCCCAGGAATTAAATTAAAAAAATTTTATGGCTATATTTTTGCAAGAGCATATTCTAGAAAAGTGGTTAAATTTTTAAAAGAGCAAAAGATTGATTTAGTTCATATCAATCATGACTTTTCAATTGGTCAATTTGGTTGGATTGTTCAAAAACAATTAAAATGTTCAAGCGTTTATACTTATCACACAATGTATGAAGATTATACGTATTATGCCACAAAGGGCAAAATTGATCGTTTTGCAAAATGGTTTGTAAGAGATTATTTTAGAAATATTTCAAATAGATGTGATGAATTAATTGTTCCAAGTTATAAGTGTAAAGATTATGCCAGAAGAATTGGTATTAATAAATATATTAATGTAATTCCAACTGGGATTGATTTAGATATGTTTTTAAATTATAAATTAGATATTAATAAGAAAAATGAATATCTTAAATCAATAAATATTCCGGCTGATTCAAAAATTGTTTTATATCTTGGTAGATTAGCAGAAGAAAAAAATATTGAGGTTTTGCTAGATCATTTTAAGGATTTTTTAGATTATTCAAAAAGAGATGATGTTTATTTTATATTTGTTGGAGATGGTCCATTAAGAAAAAAATATGAAAAACATGCCTCTGATCTTGGAATTAGTAATAAGGTAAGATTTGTTGGAAAAGTATTATACGAAGATAGTCCGTTTTATTATTCTTTAGGTGATGTTTTTGTATCGGCTAGTGTTAGTGAAACTCAAGGTCTTACATTTTTAGAAGCGATGGCTAGTAAAAAAATATTATTAGTTAAATCAGATATTAATTTATTTGAACTTATTCAAAATGGTTATAACGGCTACTTTTATGAAAATAGTGAAGAATTTTGTAAAAAATTAGGGAAAATTTTAGATTTTACTACGACTTACTATAGTGAGGTGGTATTTAATGCTTTAGAGTCATTAAATAAATGGGGATTAGAAACGTTCTATAGGAAAGTCGAGGTGGTTTATAATAAAGCAATTAAAAAAGTCTGGTGATCTAATTAAAGCAAAAAGCTATTTAAAAAAATTATTGGCAAGAGGAAGTGTTCATTCTGATTATGCTTTCTTTAAAGTAAATGAAAGATTTGATTATAATACTAGTCAAATTGTAATAAAGTCATTTAAAAATAAAAATTATTTTAATGATGATTTGTATTTATCAAAATTATTATCTCTTTGTCAAAAAAGACATTATGGAATTTATCGATTTAATAAAATGCTAAAAGATAAACATATTAAGGAGGGTTATGATTTATATACTTATAGTATGGAAAAAGAAGTAATTGATGACATTATTCCAATTCTTTTTGCAAAGTATAAAAAATATGAATATGATAAGAAATATTCAAAAATTTATAATAAATTAATATATAATGGGTTTACAAAAGTAAATATTTTAAAAGTTTTATGATATTATTTTATTGGTAATAAAAGCGAGGTTATTATGATTAAAGATTTTGTTGATGGTGATATTTTAGAAAGAAATGAATTTTTAGTAATTAGTTGCACACTTCAAACAACTGTTAGTGGTAGTAAATATTTATCAGTTATTTTACAAGATAAAACTGGTAAGATTGAAGCCAAAAAATGGACTGTTGAGAACCAAGATTTAGATACATTAAAAGAAGGTAATATAGTTTCAATAAATGGAGAAATTAATAAATATAAGGGCGTTTTGCAAGCAAAAATCCAAGATTGTTTTTTAGTTTTGCCACAAAATGCTAATTTAGAAGATTTTATTCCTCAATCTAGTTATTCAAAATTAGAACTAGAAAAAGAATTTAATCGATTATTAGATACGATTAAAGATGCGGATTATTATTTAATAGTTTCTAAAATTTATGAAGATTATCATGACAAACTTTTCTTTTTCCCAGCCGCCGTTAGAAATCATCATAATTACGAAAGAGGATTAATGACTCATACAATTTCAATGGCTCAAATTTCTGAATTTTTATGTGATCATTATAAAAATCTAAATCATGATTTATTATTAGCTGGTGCTTTATTACATGATTTAGGTAAAATTATTGAATTTAATGATCCTATATTGACAAAATATACTGATGAAGGAAAACTTTTAGGACATATTTCAATTGGATTTTCGATTGTTAGACAATATGCAGAAAAATTAAATATAAATAAAGATAAAGCAACTTTATTAGAACACATGATTTTGTCTCATCATGGTAAGTTAGAATTTGGATCTCCAATCTTACCAATGACAAAAGAAGCATTATTATTATCAATGATTGATGATATGGATGCTAAAATGGAATTATGTACTGAAGTATTAAAAACCGTAGAAAAAGGCGAATATTCTAGTAGAATTTTCGCCCTTGATGATCGAATTTTATTTAATCCAAAAGATGATAAAGATTAATCTTTATCGTGATCCAAATTTTCTTTAATTTGATTTGCAATAGCTGGTAAATTAAGTGATTTTAATTCATCGTTCTTTTTGAATTCTAATCTAAATCCATCACTTGCAATATATCGTGGAATAACATGGACATGGAAGTGCATGACGCTTTGTCCAGCGGCCTCATAACAGTTAGTTAAAATATTGACACCTTTGGCTTTGAATTCTTTTATAAAGATTTGGCCAATTCTTTGAGCGACGATCATAACTCTTGAAACGATATCATGAGGAGTAGAAAGAAAATTATCATAATGTTTTTTTGGAATAACTAATGTATGACCTTTTGTTACTTGTGATGTGTCTAAAAATGCCATTACATAATCATCTTCATAAACAATTGAAGATGGAATGATGTGGTTTGCAATTTTACAAAAAATACAATTATCCATAAACCCTCCTAATTTCAAAAATAAAAGGCAGTTTTCACTGCCTATATTTTAACACAATTTTATATTGTTGTATTATTAGTCCTCAAATAAATTTGGATATGTTGTTTTAAAATAACTCAAGATTGAATCATCGTTATAAATTAAATCAGCCTTTTCTAAGAAATATTCAAGAGCATTTGCTTGATTTGTTGTATTATTAGCTAAGATATTACAAATTTCATATGCAACATTTTCAGCTTTTAAGCCACCGTCATTTTCAAGGTTTGTATAGCTACCTTCAATATCGGCTGTTGAAAGTCTTGTTGTAGAAGCAGCTTCTTTAACTTGGACTATATAATATGTGCCGCTATTATAATATAAGAAAGGATAAGATTCACCTTGTGGTAATGTTTTTGGTAATAAATAGAAGAAATCTTCGTTTCCAATTGTTGTTTTATAAACATAATTGTTGCCGTTTTCTTCAATTAAACCATTAGCAACTTGAATGTTCCATAATCTGTCGCCATAATCAGCAATACCAGATAATGATGAGAATGATTCGTTTTTAATTCCCCAACCATCAGTTGTGTAATCTGATTTTTCAATTTCTTGAATCTTATCTTCAAAACCATTGTAATATGAATGCATATTACTTCCAGAAAAATCAGATTCAATAGAAGTATCAGTTAATGCAATATTATCTTTAATCTTATTAAAGTCTAAAGCTAAATCTGCATAATCAGTCCCTTGATAGAAAGCAATTACCTTCTTTGAAGGTTCTTCTTTAGAAGGAACGGCATATTTTTCAATAAATGAATCTCTTTCATCTTCATTTAATCCTTGGAAATTAACATATTCTGAATCATTTAATTCATCAATAGCTAATTCTTGATATGTTAAGCCAGATGCTTCAAGTAAAGCTTTTTCTTCTTCGCCTAAATCGTAACCTTTCCAAGCATTAGCTAAGATTGATAAATCAGCTTTTGAAGGATCAGTTGCATTTAAGATATTGTTATCAATAAATGTAGTGCATAATTTTCTTGCAGCACCAGGATAATTTGTATTATCAGCAATTGCTACATATTCGATTTGTCTTGCGTATCTTGTACCTAATGTTTGATATTCATTATTATAAAGATAATCTTCAGTTAAAATATGTTGTTTAACATCGGATAAAATTTCTTTTTCAATGTATTCTTTATAGTATCCATAATCATTTTGATCTGCTAATTTATTTGTATTTTGAATATGGATAATATTTTGATCTGACCATGTTAATGTTTCTGGATCAAATAATTTTGTATCAGGCAATAATAAGATAGGTTCATAGAATGAATTTTTACTTGTGAATTCATCCCAAGTAGTACCACTAGTAGTTGGATCTAAAGAATATAAGCTTTGATAAACATTTAAAGCGAATAATCTTTCATCGAATAATCCATCGCTATTTTGATAATTTGTGCTTGAGATATTTTCCCATAATGTATCGGAAATTTCTTGTTGCATTCTATTATAAACTCTTTTAACCCTTGCAATTTCAAGAGTAGAAGCGTTTTGACCATCAGTTCTATTTTTATCTTGATAAACAGAATATTTATTTACAATTTCATTAAATGAATTAGAACTAACAGCTTTTTCAATTTCTTGATATGTACCAAATGTATAATCAAAGATTTTATTAAATACGATATCAACTACAATTGAATTTGCATCAGCAGAATCATGTAAAGCATCATAAATGATTTTTTCCATGTTGTTTTTATCATCTTCGCCAATGTTAGAAACAAGTTTGTTATTATCATAACCGTCTGGTGTAGCGATAATTTCACCACAAGATGTTAATAAAAGTGCACAAGAAGCAATGAGTAATAATTTTTTATGCTTGAACATAATAACATTCTCCTCCTTTTCCAAATAAATCGCCATCACCGTCTAAGTTAGAAGCGTTTCTAAAGTTAACATAGCAAGTCATTGGAACCAATCTTCTTCTTTCGTTAATTTGTCTATTTAACATGTTGTAATAAGTATTCCATGTATCATAGTATTCAATTTCATCATTAATCTTATTACCAACTTCGTTAGCAATAATGTATTGATCAATTTTATTTGCGACTGTTTCATTTACAATCTTTGCACCAGATCTAATGAACCAGTATTGATTGATTTTTCTACTAATTGATGGATCAGCTTGTTTAATATCATCTTCAAGTGTATTAATTCTTTGTTGATAGACAGATCTATCATCAACAAAAGCATTAACATAAACAACTTTTCCATTAATTAAACCATTTGCATCTGGCATTTCAGTTGAATAGTATTCTTCAAGAGTTGTATCGTTGATGCCTTTTGGATCAAGAGCACTTCTTTGAACAACGATGAAGTGAATTCCTTCATAACCAGATGAGCCTTCTTCAGTTGAACTTGAACTTGATGTTCCGGCTCTTGTAACCATTACTGGAATTCCTTGTTCATCACAAAGAACAACTTTTTCACCAATTCCTTGACCAAAATTAATTCTCTTAAATGAAGTTTTTTGGTTATTGATATAGAAAAGACCATCAGTTTCAGTTAATCCATCTAAATTACCACCATCAACTTTTTCTGGAGTAATAAATGAGATTTCATGTCTATTGAAATATTGATTGAAAATAATGTTTCTTGGGTAATATGCGGTATTTCCACCATTAACTAATTCACCAGAATCATCTTTTTCATCTTCAGCATATTCATTTAAAATTTGAGCTGCTTCATAAGGAATAAATGAAATACCTTGATTTTCTTGTGATAAGAATTCTTTTTCATCGCTTAAATCTTCAGCAGTGGTTAATTCAAGTTTTGCTTTTTCTTCATCACTTATTGATGTGTTAAATAATGAATCATAAGTATAAATACCTAATTTAAATTCATTAACATAACTTGTGTTTTTAGACATAATTCCTAAGTCGCCATAAGTGGATGCTGAACCAGTATCTTGAGAATAAGTTTTTGCTAAAGTTCCAAAATTATCACCTTCGCCTAAGAAAGTTAAATCTCTAATTAAGGAATAAATTGTTTTTGCTTGAGTTGCAGTTAATGTTCCTCTTGCATATTCACTAGAACTTCCTTCAACATTTAAAAGAATATGTTTAACGTGGTATGGAAGTGTATCGTTTAAGTATGATTCAACTTCAATTGTTTCGTTTCCAACAGAAATACTTCCGCCAGTTAATAAATTATCCATATGATCATCATAGAATTTGTCTTGTAAATAATCTTTGAATAATTGGTTTTCGTATTTAGTTTGTAATCCCTCTAAATCTTCAACACCTTCAGATGATAAAAGTGTATCTAATTCATCTTCGTAATTTGTACCGTTAGTTCTTGCGTTATCTTCAGCTTCTTGTTTTGTATCTTCGACTTGAACTTCGGCTCTATCAACTAATTCTTGGTATCTGCCATTGTTTTTAATTTCAGAATCATTTGTCATAATATAACGAGCTACGACATCATTAATGGCATTATAATAAGCTTCAATACCAACTTGGGAAGTTTGATAGTTTTCTAATAATTCATTAGCAGTAACATGTTCACCATTTCCAAAAGTTAAAATATTACCTTTATCTTCAACGGCAGTTACTCCACATGAAGATAATGTAATACTTAATAAGGCGATAGATGTAACTGTTAATAGTTTGGTTTTACTGCCCATTAAGTTTTCCTCCAATAAATAATCTTTACTATTTTACTCTTTTAAAATAATTTTTACAAATATAAATATTATATATTTATATCCAGTGTTTTATAAAAATTATCGTTAAAGTTAACAATTAGAGAATAATAATATAAAATATTCAAGATTAGAGGTTAGTATGCAGAAATTAGTTATTAAAGATTTATATGTTGAAACCATTGATAAAAAGCCAATTTTAAAAGGTGTTAACTTAGTAATTAATGATGGAGATATGGTTGCTTTACTTGGTCCAAATGGTCATGGAAAGTCTACTTTAATTAATACAATAATGGGGAATCCAAATTATGTTATTACTAAAGGTGAAATATACTTTAATGGTGAAGATTTATTAAAAATGAGTGTTGATGAACGAGCAAGAAAAGGAATTTTTCTTTGTTTTCAAAATCCTTGTGAGATACCAGGTGTTATCAATGCCGAGTTTTTAAAATCCGCAATTAATGAAAGAAGTAGCGAAAAATTATCATTTTATAAGTTTTATAAATTGTTAAATCAAGCTTGTGAAGATTTAAAAATACCACTTGAAATGGTTAACAGATCATTAAATGAAAATTTTTCTGGCGGTGAAAAAAAGAGAAATGAAATTCTTCAAATGAAAGTTTTAAATCCAAGTTTTGTAATGCTTGATGAAGTTGATTCTGGATTAGATGTCGATGCAATTAATGTTGTTAGCAAACAAATCAATGAACAAAAAGAAAAAGGAAGTTCATTTTTAGTTATTTCTCACTATGCAAGATTATTTGATTTAATTAAACCAAATCGAGCCGTTGTAATGATTAATGGTAGAATCGTTTTAGATGGTGAACCAAATATTATTAATCGTATTGATTCTGAAGGTTATGAGTGGATTGGAAATGAACTTGGAATTTCAATTGAAAAAGAAGACAAAGAAAAGCCAATTGTTTTAGAAACATGTGCTGTGAAGGTTAATAATTAATGATTGAATTATTGTTTAATGAAAAATATTCAAGAAGTGAAGTGGATTTTGATACAATTATAGATGAAGATGTTAATGTAATTGTTCCTGAAAATATTAAAGATTTTAGTATAAATTTAAGGAATATTTTCGGAAAGAAAAATCTATCTTTTACTATTGGTGAAAATTCTTTAGGGACATTCAATGTATTTTTTAAGTCAGAAGATATTGATTTAAAAATCACTCTTCAATCTTATAAAAATTCAAATGTAATTTTTAATGTTGTTGATTTTATTGATGCAAATAGAAAGATAGTTGCACAACTTGATTTATTAGATGAAAATGCAAAATGTGTATGGAATACATCATCGCTTGCTTCAAAAAACACCAGCAAATCCTACACAATTTCATTTTTAAACTATGGAGAAAAAACTGTTTCTTTAATGAATAATTACGGAGTTTGTAAAGATAATTCTATTCTAATTTTTGATGGAGTCTCTCATATTGATAGACATGGTAAAAAATCAGAAGCAAAACAAAATGCAAAAATTATTATTTTTGATAAAAATTGTAAAGCTGTTGCTAATCCATCACTATTAATTGATTATAATGATATTATTGCAAATCATAGTGCAGCAGTTGGAACTTTAAATCAAGATCATATCTATTATTTATTAAGCAGAGGTTTAGAGTTAAAAGAAGCAAGAAAATTAATTACTCTCGGTTATTTAAAACCAATTTTAAGAAATATTGATGAAGAAGATGCAAAAAATAATGAAAAATTGCTAGGAGATTTGATGTAATGCTTGATCCAAATAAACTTAGAAAAGATTTTCCATTTTTTGAAAATGTTAAAAAAATGCAAGGAAATAATCTTGTTTATTTTGATAATGCAGCAACAACTCAAAAACCTAGACAAGTCCTTGATTCAATAATCCAATATTATTCAAAAGAAAATGCAAATTCTCATCGTGGAGATTATGATATTGCGCATTTAGTAGATGATAAAGTAGATAAAACAAGAGAACTTGTTTCAAAGTTTTTAAATTGTGATAAAAGAGAAGTTGTTTTTACTTCTGGAACGACAATGTCATTAAATCTTATTGCATATGGTTATGGGCAAAAATTCTTAACAAAAGATGATGAAATTTTAATTAGTGAAGAAGAACATTCAAGTAATATTTTACCTTGGTATGAAGTTAGTAAAAAAACTGGTGCAAAAGTTAAATTTATTAAATTAGTTAATGGAAAAATTACTTTAGAAGAAATTAAAAAGGCAATTTCTTCTAAAACAAAATTAATTTCCCTCGCTCAAGTTTCAAATGTTTTAGGTTATAAAATTCAAGCAAAAGAAATATGCAAAATTGCTCATGAAAATGGCATTTTAGTTTCAATTGATGCAGCTCAATCAGCGCCTCATATGAAAATTGATGTTCAAGATATGGATTGTGATTTTTTATCTTTTTCAGGTCATAAAATGTGCGGCCCAACTGGTATTGGAATTTTATATGGTAAATTTGAATTATTGAATAAAATGGATTCATTTTTAGTTGGAGGTGGAAATAACATAACCTATGATACAAGATGTAATGTTAGTTATTTATATCCTCCAGAAAAATTCGAAGCTGGAACTCTTAATCTTGCTGGAATCTATGGATTAAATGCTGCAATTAAGTATTTAAATGAAATAGGTTTAGACAATATTGAAAATTATGAAAAAGAACTAAAAGATTATGCTATTAAAAAACTTTCAAGTAATAAAAATATTATTATATATAATAAGGATAGTGAAACGGGTATTTTAACCTTTAATTATAATGGTGTATTTGCTCAAGATGAGGCAACTTATTTAAATTCAAAAGGAATTTGCGTAAGAAGCGGTCAACATTGTGCAAAATTATTAAATGATTATTTAAAAACACCAGCAACTATAAGAGCAAGTTTTTATTTCTATAATACAAAACAAGAAATTGATCAACTTGCAAAAGTTTTAGAAAATGGAGGTAATTTCTTAGATGCCTACTTCAATTAATGATAATTTAAAAAGAGAAATAATAATTGATCATTATTCTTCCCCAAGACATAAAAAAACACCAGAAAATATCAATGATTATCAAAAAATTCATATGGATTCTGTTAGTTGTATTGATAATATTTATGTCTATGTAAAATTAGATAATGATAAAATTGTTGATGCTTGTTTTGATGGAGTTGCTTGTGCAATTTCAACTGCTTCAACGGATATTTTATGTGATTTAATAATTAATAAAACAAAAGCTGAAGCAAATTATATTCTTACACAATATCTTAATATGATTTATGAAAAAGACTTTGATGATTCTGTTCTTGATGAAGCAATTGTTTTTTCTAACACATATAAACAAGCTGCTAGAATTAAGTGTGCAACAATTGGTTGTAATGGGATTGAGGAATTAATAAAATGAGCGATGGTAAAATTGAATTTAGTGAATATAAATATGGGTTTTCTGATGAAGACACTTCTATTGTAAAAACTAAAGTTGGATTAAATCAAGACGTTATAAGAGAAATTTCTAAATTAAAACATGAACCAGATTGGATGTTAGAATTTAGATTAAAATCTTATGAATGTTTTAAAAATTATAAAATGCCAAGTTTTGGTATTGATTTAGCCGATTTAAATTTTGATTCTTATACATATTTTACAAGAAATGCTGAAAAAGAATCAAAATCTTGGGATGAAGTACCTGAAACCATTAAAAATACTTTTCAAAAACTTGGAATTCCTGAAGCAGAACAAAAATATCTAGCTGGCGTTTCAACTCAATATGAATCAGAAGTTGTTTACCACAATATGTTAAAAGAAGTTGAAGAAAAAGGAGTCATCTTTTTATCAACCGATCAAGCATTACAATTATTTCCTGATTTATTTAAAAAATATTTTAATACTGTCGTTCCTTATACAGACAACAAATTCGCAGCTTTAAATGGTGCTGTTTGGTCTGGCGGTTCGTTTATTTATGTTCCAAAAGGTGTTACTTTAGAAAAACCATTACAATCCTATTTTAGAATTAATAATGAAAAAATGGGACAATTTGAAAGAACATTAATTATTGTTGATGAAGGCGCCAGTGTCCATTATGTTGAAGGCTGTACGGCACCAATTCATTCAAAAGAATCACTTCACGCGGCAGTTGTTGAAATAATTGTTTTAAAAGATGCAAAATGTCGATATTCTACAATTCAAAATTGGTCTGATAATATCGTAAATTTAGTTACAAAAAGAGCTAAAGTTATGGAAAACGGCCAAATGGAGTGGATTGATGGAAATATTGGTTCTTATATAAACATGAAATATCCTTGCTGTATTTTAAAAGGCGATAATTCAAAAGGTACTTGTATTTCAATTGCAGTGGCAACTGGTAAACAAAAACAAGACGCAGGAGCAAAAATGATCCATATTGGTAAAAATACAACTTCTAGAATTATTTCTAAATCTATTGTAAGAAGAGGTGGAATTGCAAATTATAGAGGTAAAGTATTCATTGGAAAAGAAGCAATTAATTCAAAATCACATGTTGAGTGTGACACTTTAATTTTGGATGAAATATCAAAAAGTGATACAATTCCAACAAATATTGTTGAAAATAATGAATCATATTTAGAACATGAAGCTACTGTTTCAAAAATTTCAGAAGATCAATTATTTTATTTAATGTCTCGAGGAATAAAAGAACAAGATGCAATTCAAATGATTATTATGGGATTTATTGAACCATTTGCAAAAGAATTGCCTATGGAATATGCTGTTGAATTAAATCAATTAATCAAACTTGATATGGAAGGAAGTGTTGGCTAATGAATTTAGACCAAAATGAATATGATGTAGTTGTAGTTGGAGGAGGACATGCTGGATGTGAAGCAAGTCATATTTCAGCAAGAATGGGTAAAAAAACTCTTTTAATTACACTTAATTTTTCAAAAATTGCTAACATGCCTTGCAATCCTTCAATTGGTGGTAGTGCTAAAGGAATTGTAGTTAGAGAAATTGATGCGCTTGGCGGATTAATGGGAAAAATTGCTGATATAGATTATCTTCAAATGAAGATGTTAAATACTGGAAAAGGTCCAGGAGTTCAATGTTTAAGAGCACAACAAGATAAATTAAATTATCCTAAAAATGTATTAAAATATTTAAGAACCGTTGAGAATTTGGATTTAATGGAAGGTTGTGTTAAAGAAATTTACCTTGAAAATAATAATGTTAGAGGTGTTGTTTTAGATAACGGAAAAATAATTAAAAGTAAGTCTGTAATTTTAACAACTGGTACATATATGCAATCTGATATTTTAGTTGGACATGAAAAAATTATTGCAGGACCAGACGGTGAAAAGGCATCTTTAGGTTTATCTCCATTTTTAGAAAAAGAAATGGGTATTAAATTATTTAGATTAAAAACTGGAACGCCTCAAAGAATAAAAAGAAGTAGTATCGATTTTTCAAAAACAGAAATTGAATTAGGAAGTAAAGGTAATTATGCTTTCTCTTTTGAAACTACAAAATTTATTCCTTTAGAAGAGCAACTTCCTTGTTATTTAATTTACACAACGCCAGAAACTCATAAAATTATAAGAGATAATTTAGATAAATCCGCAATGTATTCAGGACTAGTTGAAGGAATCGGTCCAAGATATTGTCCAAGTATTGAAGATAAAATTGTTAGATTTAGCGATAAACCTCGTCATCAATTGTTTTTAGAACCAGAATCAAGATATACAGATTCGATTTATTTACAAGGATTTTCAACTTCAATGCCTAGAGAAGTTCAAATTAAAATGGTTCATTCTTTACCAGGATTAGAAAATGCAATTATTTTAAAATATGCTTATGCAATTGAATATGATGCAATTGATCCAACTCAATTTGATTTAACTTTAATGGTTAAAAAATATCCAGGTCTTTATTGTGCAGGACAAATTTGTGGAACAAGTGGTTATGAAGAAGCGGCTGGATTAGGTATTATGGCAGGAATTAATGCTTGTTTAAGATTAGATAATAAAGAGCCATTTATTTTAAAAAGAGACGAAGCTTATATTGGTGTTATGATTGATGATATTGTTAATAAAGGCACGAATGAACCTTATAGATTATTATCTTCAAGAGCTGAATTTAGACTTTTATTAAGAAGCGATAACGCCGATCAAAGACTTAGAGATTATGCTTATAAGTTAAAAACAATAAGTGATAAAACTTATAAAAATTATAAGCATAAAATGGAGAATATTTCAAAAATAATTGAGATTTGCAATAAAATTCATCTTGGAGATATCAAAGAGCTCGATAATTATATGATGAATAAATTTAGCGAAACTTATAAAAGAGGTATTACTTTATCAAATTTAATTAAAAGGCCTTCTGTTAAATTAAATGAAGTAATTAATTTCTTTGATGATTTAAAAAATTTATCTTTAAATGAAAATGAGATTGAAGAAGCAGAAATTTTAATAAAATACGAAGGTTATATTAAAAAGCAAGAACAAGAAGCAGAAAAATTGAAAAAATTAGATAATATTGAAATACCTAAAGATATTGATTATTTAAATTTAGACGGACTTGCACTTGAAGCAAGAAGTAAGTTAGATAAAATTAGACCAATTTCAATTGGACAAGCTTCTAGAATTTCTGGAATAAATCCTTCTGATATTACAATTTTAAATTTATATATTCAAAAAAATAAAAAATATTGAGGTTTTGCATGGAATTTTGTGATTTAAAAAATGAAATATCTAAAATCTACCCAGATTTTGATGATAAAAAATTAAATTCAATAATACAAAAATTTCAGGTTTATGCTGATTTTTTAATTTTAGAAAATAAAAAGTACAATCTTACATCAATCACAGAAATTAAAGATATTATAAGTAAACATTTTTATGATTCTATCAGTGTTTTAAAATTTAAAAAAATTAGTAAAGAAAAAATTATGGACTTAGGAACAGGTGGTGGTTTTCCAGGGATTCCTTTAAAAATTTTATGTGAAGATATTGATTTATATTTATGCGAACCAACAAAGAAAAAATGTTTATTTTTAGAAAAAGTTATCGCATTACTAAATTTAAAAAAAGTAACAATTTTAAATAAAAGAGCAGAAGAATTAGAAAAAAAATACCTTAATTATTTTGATTTTGTTGTTACAAGAGCGGTTTCACAATTAAATATTTTACTTGAATTATCAATTCCATATTTAAAAATAAAAGGGCAATTAATTGCGTATAAATCATTAAAATATGAAGAAGAGATTTTTAATTCTAAACGTGCTTTAAAAGAACTTTCTTCGAATATTAGTGGAATTGAAAATGTAGTTTTTGAAAATAATACAAGGAATTTGGTTTTTATTCAAAAAGATAAATCAACAAAACATATTTATCCAAGAAATTATTCTGAAATCAGTAAAAAACCATTATAAGTTTATAAAGGTATGAATTTATAGTAAAATTTTAAGTATATGTGTCGAATCGTTGCAATTAGTAATCAAAAAGGTGGTGTTGGTAAAACAACCACAAGCATTGGTATTGGTACAAGTTTAGCAAAAATGGGGAAAAAAGTGCTTTTAGTGGATTTAGATCCTCAAGGCAATTGTACTAAAGCTTTTGGTATCGAAAAATTTAATAAATCTATAAGTAATGTTTTAAGTCAAAGTTCATCAATTAAAAGAACTATTAAAAAAACAATAATGCCTGGATGTGATATTATTCCAAGCGATTTGTCACTAGCATTTTTAGATTCATCAAAATTAAATAACCCTCATCCAGAATCAATTTTAAAAAACGCACTTAGTGAAATTGAATATAAATATGATTATATTCTAATTGATTGTCCACCTTCTCTTGGATCTTTAAACGTTAATGCTCTTGTTGCAGCTAATAAAGTTTTAATTCCAGTACAATGCGAGTTTTTTGCTCTTGAAGGAGTTACTCAAATTCTTGCAACAATTTCTAATATTAAAGAAAAATACAATCCTAAAATTGAAATTTTAGGATTCTTGATTTCAATGTATGATCCAAGAAATAAGTTAAGTATAGAAATTTCTTCTGAAATTAGATCTCAATTTAAAGAAGCTGTTTTTGACATAATTATTCCAAGAAACATCTCAATTCCAGAGTCTCAAGCTAAAGGAATTCCAACAATTTTATTTAGACCAAATTCTAGTGGAGCCGTAGCTTATTATCAAGCAGCAAGAGAATTTATTGAAAGAGACAAAATTATTTTTCAAAAATAATAATTATTTTTGATGCATAAAAGATTTATTGCTTTATTTTTTGTATAATGTTTAGGTATGGAAAAAAATCGTTATAAATTATTTTCTAAATATCGAAAAGAAATAAAAAAAAGTAAAGATTTAACTCCAATCCAAGGTGATTATGTTTTTAAACATTTTGAATTAATTACCGATAGCATTATTTCAACTGACAAAAAGATTTTAAGTGAAATAGAACAAAAACAAATGTCGGTTAATGATTTCTATAAAAAGAATACTTTTAAATATTATTTAATTATTACAATAATTTTTATTTTAATCTTAATAGCATTTCTAATATGGGGTATATTTATTTTTAGTGTATGAAAAAGTTTTATTCAATTGCAATCGATGGACCAGCGGCAGCAGGAAAAAGCAGCGTTGCAAAGATCCTAGCAAATAGATTTAATTTAATTTATATTGATACTGGCGCAATGTATCGAGCTTTTACATACGCAGTTTTAAAAAATAATTTGGATCCACAAAATGAAGAAGAATCATGTAAATTAATTGGTAAAGTTGATATTGAATTATTAGAAAATGGAAAAGTTTTCGTAAATAATGAAGATGTAACAAAACAAATTAGAGATTTTAATGTATCAAGTAACGTTTCATATATTGCGAGTTATAAACTAATAAGATTAGAAATGGTTAAATTACAAAGAAAAATGGCTGAAAAAGGTAATGTCATAATGGATGGACGAGATATTGGAACGTATGTTTTACCTAATGCTAATATTAAAATTTATCAAGTTGCCGAATTAAAAGAAAGAGCAAAAAGAAGATATATTGAAAATTTAGAAAAAGGAATTAATTGTACACTAGAAGAAGTAATTAAAGATTTAGAAAAAAGAGATTACATTGATTCACATAGAGCTTTTGCTCCTCTTAAACCAGCAGATGATGCTATTTTATTAGATACAACAAAATATAATAAGGAAGAAGTTGTTGAAGAGATTTCAAAAATAATTAAGGAAAACACTCAACTTAAAGAATATGAAAAATAAAAATGTAGTAGCAATTGTTGGAGCACCAAATGTTGGAAAATCAACTCTTTTCAATAGAATTATTGGAAAAAGAACTTCAATTGTTGATAATGAACCAGGTGTTACAAGAGATAGAATTTATGCAAATACGGAATGGTTAACAATCCCTTTTTCATTAATTGATACTGGTGGTATTGAATTACAAAAAAAGCAATTTCAAGAAGAAATTAGAGCTCAAAGCGAAATTGCAATTAATGAAGCTGATGTTATTATTTTTTTAGTAGATGGTAAATCTGGCTTAAATACAGATGATAAGTATATTGCAAAATTATTATATAAAAGTAAAAAACCAGTAATTTTAGCTGTTAATAAAATTGATTCTAATGACCAAATTTTAAATATTAATGAATTTTATGCATTAGGATTTGGTGATCCAATTCCAGTTTCTAGTGAACATGGTGTTGGTGTTGGTGATTTACTTGATAAAGTTATTTCTTATTTAAATAAAGATGTAAAAGATGAAAAATTAGATGAAACTAAAATTGTTTTTTCTATTGTTGGAAGACCAAATGTAGGAAAATCGTCTCTTGCAAATGCTTTAATTGGAGATAAAAGATCAATAGTTTCAAATATTGAAGGCACAACAAGAGATAGTATTAACACAGAATTTGAAAGAAATGGCAAAAAATATTGTGTTATTGATACGGCTGGTATTAAAAAAAGTGGAAAAATATATGAATCCGTTGATAAATATGCACTATTAAGAGCTATGTCAGGAATTGATTCTTCAAATATTGTTTTATTTGTAATTGATGGAAGTGTCGGATTATTAGAACAAGATAAACATGTTATAAGTTATGCTCATGAACAAAATAAGGCAATTATTATTGTCGTTAATAAATGGGATTTAGTTAAAAAAGATCAATATACTATTGATAATTTTTCAAAAAATTTAAGAGATCAATTGAAATTTTTGACTTATGCACCAATTATTTATGTATCTGCATTAACTAAATTAAAATTAGATAGTGTATTTGAAAAATTAGAATTAGTTGATGGTGCATATAAGACAAAAATTTCTACTTCTTTATTAAATCAAGTCATTCAAAATGCTCAATTAATGAATGAAGCTCCAGATTTTAATGGAGGAAGAGTAAAAATTTATTTTGCAAATCAAGTTTCAATTTGCCCTCCAACAATTAATTTATATTGTAACAATACAAAATGGATGCATTTTTCGTATTTAAGATACATTGAAAATAGATTACGTGATTCTTTTAATTTTGAAGGTACACCAATTAATTTAGTTTTAAAAAAGAAAGTATGATTAATAAAGTTTCAATAATTGGAAGTGGTGCTTGGGCAACCGCTTTAGCAAATGTTTTAAGTGATAATTCTATTAGTTCATTATTATTTTCAAATAATGTTAATAAAGTTGATGAAATAAATAATCTTCATAACAATAAGAGTGCTATGGATTTTAAATTATCTAATTTAATATCTGCTACAAATAACATGAATGATATTATAAGTTATTCAGATGTTATTTTATTATGCGTAAAAAGCGATTCTCTTTTAGATTATTTAAAAGAATTAAAAAAATATTTAAATAATAAAAAAATAAAGTTTATTAATTGTATAAAAGGATTCATTGGTGAAAATAATTTGACAGTTTCTGATGCAATTAATTCGGTATTTAATAAAGAAAATATTGAGTATATAGTGTCGCTGTTAGGACCAAGTTTTGCAACTGAAGTAATGAAAAAAGATTTGACTTGTGTTTGTGCTGTAAGTAATAAAATAACTGCCGCAATCGAGGTTCAAAAATTATTTTCAAATAATTACTTTAGAGTATATACATCAGACGATATTATTGGAAGTCAAATTGCCTCTTCTTATAAAAACGCAATTGCAATTGGAAGTGGAATAATACAAGGTTTAAATTATGGAAAAAACGCTGAAGCAGCGATTGTAACGAGAGGATTAAATGAAATAATAAAATTTGGTTCATTTAACGGTGGAAAAATTAACACATTTTTAGGATTAACTGGAATTGGAGATTTGCTTTTAACCTGTTCTAGTAAACTTTCAAGAAATTATTGCTTCGGAATTGAAGTTGCAAAAAGCAATGATATAAATGCATTAATTAAAAATAATAAAAAAACAATTGAAGGATTAAGAACGATTAAAGTTATTCATGATTTTTCAAAAATAAATAATTTAGATACACCAATTATTGACGCTTTGTACAATGTTTTATATTTAAACAAAAACATAAATGATGAAATAAATAGTCTTATGTTAAGACCATTAAAGAGCGAATAACAATTCCTATTTATGCGATGGTATCGGTTTTTTAATAAAAAAATATATTGTTTTTTATAATAAAATATATATAATAATCACACAAGCGAGGTAATTATTATGAATAAACAAGATTTAGTTGCAAAATTAAGCGAAAAATTAGAACTTTCAGGCAAAGATGCTGCTAAAGTTTTAGAAGCTACTTTTGAAGTTGTCACAGAAGCTTTATTAGCTGGTGAAGATGTCAAAGTCCCAGGTTTTGGTGTCTTTAAAGTAAAAGAAAGAGCTGCAAGAGAAGGTGTAGTTCCAAATACTAAAGAAAAAATTGAAATACCTGCTAAAAAAGTTGTAAGTTTTGGCGCAGCTAAAGCATTAAAAGAAGAATTAAACAAATAATTAATTTTTCTAAAAACAAAGATTAGGGGTATAAAATACCCCTTTTTTATTTATAATAAAAGTATGAAAATAGAAGTATTTGATTTCTTTAAAAAAATATTCAACGAAAATAATTATCGTCTTTTTATGATTGGTAGCACATCAAGGGATTTTATTTTAAATATTCAACCAAATGATTACGATTTTGTAACAGACGCTCTACCAGATGATGTCATAAGAATTTTAAAAGATTTTAATCTATTAACTAATTTTAAAAAATATGGAATTGTAAGTTTAAAATTCAATGATTATAAAATTGATATTGCAACTTTAAGAAAAGAATCAAATTATTTGGATTCAAGACATCCTAATTCTATTGAATTCGTAAAAGATATAAATATTGATTGTAAAAGAAGAGATTTTACAATCAATTGTATTTATATAGACGAAAACTATAAAATCATTGATCCATTTAATGGAGTAAATGATTTATTAAACCATAAACTTGTGATGATTGAAGATGCAGATACAAGAATTAAAGAAGATCCACTAAGAATTTTAAGGGCTGAAAGATTTATAAAAAAATACAATTTGCAGCCTGAATTAAGCTTAAAAAACTCTTTAATTAATAACAAAAATTTAATTAAAAAATTAAATCCAAATAAGGTAAAACAAGAAGAACAAAAACTTAATAATTTATAAATTATTTTGTATAATAAATTTATATGGGCAAAAACAAAAATTTGAATAGCATTGACTTTGTATCATTGCTTTTAAATAACTATAAAAAATTAGGAATAAACGAGAACGAACTCGTTGTTTTGTTAATGATGAATAACTTTTCTCAAAGCGGAAATAACTTATTTACACAAGAAAGTTTTTTGCCATATACGAATTTTTCAAGTAGTCAATTAGATGATATTTTTGTTTCATTATTGTCTAAAAATTTAATTGAATATCAATTAAATAATGGAAAAATGCAAACAAATTTAAATCCATTAAGAGAAAGATTATATCAAGAATTAACAAAATCAATTCTAGGTAATGATATTATTCAAGAAGAAAAGAAAAAACAAAAGCTAGAAAATTTATACAAAACATTTAATACCACCTTTAAAAGAGAACTTGCGCCTTTTGAAATAAACAAAATTGAAGATTGGTTAGTTAGTGGATATTCCGTTGAACAGATTTTATATGCTTTAAGAAAAGCTCAAAGTTTTGGTAAATTATCAATGAAAAATATCAATACTTACTTATTGCAAAGTAAAATCGAAAAAGATGTTGAAGAAGAAGGATATTCATTTCATAAACCAAATCAAACAAAGCAAGAAGAAAAAGGCGTTGATGACGCAGTTAAAATATTAAAAACCCCATGGTTAAAATAAATAAAAAAGCAGATTTTATTTATAAATATTTAACAATTACATTTCCAGATGCAAAATGTTTTTTAAATTACTCGAAAGATTATGAATTAGTAATAGCGGTAATGTTAAGTGCTCAAACGACTGACAAAGCAGTTAATAAAGTAACAGATGTTTTATTTAAAAAATATGAATCTTTACAAGAACTAGCAAATGCAGATATAGTAGATGTTGAAAATTGTATAAAAAGCTTAGGTTTATATAAAAATAAGGCAAAGAATATAATTGAGATATCAAAAAAACTTATTGACGATTTTAATGGGGTAGTTCCAGATAACAAAAATGATCTTATGAAATTGCCTGGCGTTGGTAACAAAACGGCAAATGTTGTTTTAATTGAATTATTTAAAAAAGAAGAATTTCCAGTTGACACTCATATAAATCGTATAGCAAAAAGATTAGGAATTGCCGAGGATTTTGATGATATAAGTGTTGTAGAAGATAAACTAAAATCATTTTTTAAAAATTATAGTTATATCAATTTGCATCACCAAATCATTCTTTTTGGAAGAAATATTTGTGATGCAAAGAATCCAAAATGTCAAAATTGTGGATTAAAAACAATTTGTAAATATCATGAAAAATTAAATAGTTAATTTAATTCATCTTCTATATATTTTTCAAAATCAACAGGCGTTACATTTTGATTGGCATTTAATTTTTTTAAAATATTAGCGATTGGCCTAGGATATTTGCCATAATTTGATAAAACTTTTTTATATTCCCTCATTAATGCTTGTTTATTTTTAGTTAATAAATCAAATAAAATGATTAAATTTTTTGTATCAACTAAAGGATCGTGTTCATTTTTTAAAGGAGTTCCATCAAGATTAACAATTGATTCAACTAATGAACATTTATTAAAGTTGTTATCTTTTACAAACCTTGAAGAAAAGTTTGATAAATCTAAATAATTTTTGCAAATAATATCAATAAAATTTCTACCATAATCATTATGAAGTTTACAAGTTGTGTGTAACAATTTTAAATCAAAATTACCATATGTAACAAATAAAAAGTCTTCTGGATTTTTTCCTACATATGATTTAAACTTATCAATCATTTTTTCAAAAGTTATACCTTTTTCTTTTAAAGTTTTTTCATTTATATTTGTTAAATCTGTAACAAATTTTCCAATTTCACCATTTGATTTTACATATTGTTTAAAACCTTTTTTATCGAAGTTTTTTATGAAAAATTTAGCATCTAAATTAACTTTTGAGGCACCGATTGCAATAATTTCTTTTGTTTCTTGTGTTCCTTCTAAATCAAAGAATAGAAGTTTTCTTTTTCCTTTTAATATATTAATTAATTCTTTCATAATTAATATATTATCATATTGTTTTGCAAGATTTTATTATATAATTTTAATAGTCTATGAAGAAGGTTGTTATATTAAACTATCAGGATATTTTAAATAAAAAATTCTCTGCTTCTTTAAAAGGATATAATCCTCTAGAAGTTGATTTATTTCTTGATCAAGTTCTTTATACAATTGATTTAAAAGATAAAAAAATTGATTCTTTAACAAGTGAAGTTCAATCTTTAAAAAAATCTTTGGATGATCTTACTGAAAAAAACAAAAATATTTCTAGAGAATTTTCTTTTTTTAAGAAAAGATTTAAAAACATTAATGAAGATGATGTTCTTAAAAATGCTTCAACAATTGAATTAATCCAAAAGGTTAATGTATATGAAAGAAAACTAAATGAGTTAGGTGTTGATTTAAAAGATTTATTAGAATCCCAATCTAAATGATTGCTGGCTTATGCTAGAGGAAAGTCCATGCTCGCACATTGCTGAGATGCATGTAGTGTTTGTGCTAGAAGAAAAAATAATTCTAGGTATTATATTCCTCGTAATAACGGCCTTTAAAATTCTAAAAACGTTAGTTCATGAAGTTTAAAGTTAAAGTGCCACAGTGACGAATTTATTAGAAATAATAAAGTGAAACGCGGTAAACCCCACAAGCGAGAAACCCAAATTTTGGTAGGGGAGATCTTTTAAAAGAAATGAATTTTAAAAGGTATGCTATGCATAGATAAATAATCATTCTCGACAAAACATGGCTTATAGGATTGGGCAGAGGAGGTTAAAATGAATTTACCAACAAAAATTACATTTTCTAGGATAATACTTGTTATTATTTTATTCCTTGGATTATTTATTTTTGACTTGTGTTATCAAAATTTTGGTTCAGATTGGATTATTCCAAATTTTGGACCAGAAGGCGCTTCAATTAATTTAGTTTATTTAATTGTCTTTATTGTTTTTGTAATTGCAGCATCAACTGATTATTTAGATGGATATCTAGCAAGAAGAAATGACCAAATTACAGACTTAGGAAAATTTTTAGATCCAATTGCTGATAAAATGTTAGTTAATTCAACTCTTATAATTTTGTGTTGCGGTTTTTCATTTTTAAATAATAATCAATTAATTATTTCTCCATTTATTGTAATTTTGTTTGTAGTTAGGGATTTAGTTGTTGATGGCGTTAGATTTATGGCTGCAAAAAAGAATATTGTAATCGCTGCAAATATATTTGGTAAATTAAAAACAGTTTTTCAAATGATTGCCATAGCTTTAGTCTTATTAAATGGTTTTCCATTTTCTTATTTTGATTATAATTTCATAAATGGTTTGAGAATTGCAGACTTTTTTGTATATATTGCATTATTTTTCTCAATATTATCAATGATTGTTTACTTATATCAAAATAGAAAGGTATTTCTTAACAATAATGGAAATAACAAATAAAATAAAAGAATTATTTTCTATTTTAGATAAATATAAATTAAAAATATCAAGCGTTGAATCATTTACTGGTGGCTTATTTTCATCAAGTATTACTAGTGTTCCAGGATCTAGCAAATATTTTGAAGGTTGTATTGTTAGCTATGATACTCAAATCAAAATAGATTTATTAAAAATTGATGAAAGCATTGTAAAAAAATATACCGTTGTTTCTAAAGAAGTTGCAGATTTAATGGCAATTAATGGAAGAAAATTATTGGAATCTGATATTTGTATTTCTTTTACTGGTAATGCTGGTCCAAGTGTTTGTGATGGTGATAAAGAAGTTGGTTTAATATATTATTCAATTTGTTATAAAGACAAAACTTATTCTTTTTCTGAAGTTATTAAATTAGAAAGAAATTTATTAAGAGAAAGAGCTGTTTTTCATGGAATTGAAAAAATAATTAAAATTATTTTGGAAAATAATTAAATTCTTTACGACTTATTTAGTAAGGAGATATTTTTATGGAAAACGAAAAAGAACACGAAAAAATAAAAGAGGTTTTAAAAGAAATTGAAAAAGTTTATGGAAAAGGCAGTGTTATGTGTCTTGGAGATAAACCAAATTGTGATGTTGATGTAATTTCATCTGGCTCAATTTTACTAGATAAGGCATTAGGAGTTGGTGGTTATCCACGAGGAAGAATTGTTGAAATTTTTGGTCCTGAATCTTCTGGCAAAACCACGTTATCATTAACAGCAATTGCAGAAGCTCAAAAAAAGGGAGAAAAATGCGCTTTTATTGACGCAGAACACTCAATTGATCCCGTTTATGCTCAAAATCTTGGAGTAAAAATAAATCAATTAATTCTTTCGCAACCTGATAATGGAGAACAAGCATTAGATATTGTTGAAATGCTTGCTAAAAGCGGTGCTTTTTCATTAATTGTTGTTGATTCTGTTGCAGCACTTGTCCCAAAGGCAGAACTTGAAGGAGAAATGGTTGAAAATCAAGTCGGCTTACAAGCAAGATTAATGTCAAAAGGTTTAAGAAAAATAGCAGGTGTTTTGGCTAAAAGTAAAACTACAGTTATTTTCATTAACCAATTAAGAGAAAAAATTGGTGTAATTTATGGAAATCCAGAAACAACAACTGGTGGTAGAGCATTAAAATTTTATTCATCAATAAGAATAGATATTAGAAAAGCAGAAGCAATCAAACAAAATAATGACTTTTTAGGAAATACCGTTGTTTGTAAAGTTGTTAAAAATAAAGTAGCAAGTCCATTTAAATCATGTAAATTTGATATTATTTATGGAAAAGGTATTTCAAAAGAAGGTGAACTTTTAGATATTGCTGTTGCTTATGGTGTAATTAAAAAATCTGGATCTTGGTATGAGTATGCTGGAAATAAAATTGGTCAAGGTCGAGAAACAGCAAAAATGTTTTTAGAAAATCATAAAGAAATTTTTGAAGATATTAAACAAGCCGTTATTAGCGGACAACAAAATAAAAACGAAAAATCTTTAGAACAAAATTAATTTTAAAATCATTTATAAACTTTAATAATCTTTCATAATTTGATAAAATTATCATGTATCTTTCAAAGATACATGAATAAAAACGTTATTAAATTTAAAATATATTTTTAATTTTATTTGATAATTTTTTTAAAGTTTTATTTTATGGAGGATTTTTATGTTATTTTTAGATTTAGATTTAACAAGTTCCATAATTTTGTCTGTTTTTGGAGGTTTAATTGTTGGTGCCTGCTTAGCACTTTTAGTCTTTTATTTAATTTCTAAAAAAAGAAAAAATAGTATATTAAAAGAAATTGAAAATGCTAAAATTGAGGCACAAAAAATCGTAAAAAAAGCAGAATTAAATGGACTTGATGTTGTTGCAAATTTAAAAAAGGAGTTTGAAGCTTCTACAAAAGAAAAAAGACAAGAAATTTATGATTTGCAATCAAAATTAACTCAAAGAGAAAATAGTATTGATCAAAGAGATGCAGCATTAATTGTTAAGGAAAACAATTTAGAGAACAAGCAAAATCAATTAAATTCCTTAATTGAATCAAATCAAAAAAAGGAAAAGGTTTTGGATGAAAAAACTGATTCTATTATTAAAGAATTAGAAAAAGTTGCTAATATGACACGTGATGAGGCAAGAAGCGAAATCATGAAGCAAGTTGAAGAAAAAATGAATATTGAAATTAATTCTTATATTAAAAATAGAGTCGAAGAAGCTGAAGGAAAAGCTGATGAAAAAGCAAGAGATATTATTGTTCTTGCAATCGATAAACACGCTCAAGAAATTACTGTTGAAAAAACAACTTCCAATATTGACCTTCCAAGTGATGAAATGAAAGGTAGAATTATTGGAAGAGATGGAAGAAATATTAAGACTTTAGAAAATATTTTAGGTGTTGATATTTTAATTGATGATACACCTGAAACAATTACCATTTCTTGTTTTGATCCAATTAGAAGAGAAATTGCTAAAAAAACATTGGAAGCATTAATTTCTGATGGAAGAATTCAACCAGTTAGAATCGAAGAAATTGCAGAAAAAATGAAAAAGACTGTTAATGAATCAATTATGAAAGCTGGTCAAGATGCTATTTTTAAACTCGGTATTGGAAAAATGCCAAAAGAATTAATTGAAATGATTGGTAGATTAAAATATAGAACTAGCTATGGGCAAAATGCTTTAGAGCATTCTGTTGAAGTTGCAAATTTGACAGGTGTTATGGCTGCTGAATTAGGTTTAAACCAAGCTATTGCAAAAAGAGCTGGTTTATTACATGATATTGGAAAAGCACTTGATTTTGAAGTTGACGGATCACACGTTGAACTTGGTGTAAAATTAGCCAAAAAATATGGTGAAAGTGATATTGTTATTAATTCAATTGAATCACATCATAATGATGTTGAACAAAAATATGCTATTTCATTCTTAGTCCAAGCAGCTGATACTTTAAGTGCTGCTAGACCTGGGGCAAGAAGTGAAACTCTCGAAAAATATATTCAAAGACTTGAAGATTTAGAACGTATTACAAATGAAATTGATGGTGTTAGTCAATCTTATGCACTACAATCTGGAAGAGAGTTAAGAGTAATTGTTTCACCAACAGAAGTTGATGACAATCAAGCTTTTGAAATTGCGAGAAAAATTAAGGAAAAAATTGAAACAGAAACTAGTTATCCTGGACAAACAAAAGTTTGTGTTATAAGAGAATTTAGAGCTACAGAAGTTGCAAAATAATGAATATATTATTTTTTGGAGATGTTGTTGGAAAAATTGGAAGAAAGGCATTATTAGAAAATTTGCCTATTTTAAAAAAGAAATATAATGCTGATTTTGTGATTGTTAACGCTGAAAATATAACTCATGGAAAAGGAATTATTAAAAAACATTATAATTTTTTAAGAAATATTGGCGTTGATGCAATAACATTAGGAAATCATTATTTAAATAGAATTTCATTAAATGAATTTATTAATGAGGCAACAAGTTTAATAAGACCAGTTAACTTAATTGATTATAAATTAGGTTTAGGATCAAAAGTCTTTAAAGTAAATGGTATTAATATAAGGGTTACGAATGTTCTATGTAAAAATTTTATGAATATAGAATGTGATGATCCGGTTACATCATTAAATAACGTTATAAAAGACACAAGCGAAAAAGAAATTCATATTGTTGATTTACATGGAGAAGCAACTGGTGAAAAAGAATCAATTGCATATTATTTTGATGGAAAAATATCTGCAATTTTAGGAACTCATACACATGTTCAAACAAATGATTTAAAAATATTACCTAAAAATACTGTCTATATATCAGATGTTGGCATGTGTGGTGAAAGTATTAGTGTTTTAGGATTTGATTGTAAATCAGTTATTGAAAAATCAATTCTTAATAAAGACGGTCCTTTCCAAATCAATGATAATGGAAAATATTTAATAAATGGAGTTTTTATGAAATTTAATGATTCAACTCTCAAAGCTGAAAAAGTTGAATTAATAAAAATTGATCAATACGAATATGAAGAAAACTAAAATTATATCTTTGCCTGATTTAAATAAGGCAAGAGCTAAAAAAGATAAGATTAATTATATTCATCAAGATATTGTTTATGATGAATTTTTAGCAAACTTTTTAAATGGTAAAAAATACTTAATTAAAACCCATGGTTGTCAAGCAAATCAAAGAGATAGCGAAAATTTGGCAGGGATGTTAGATTTTTATAAGATGACTTCAACTGATAATCCTCATGATGCTGATATAATAATTATTAATACATGTGCAGTTAGAGAAAATGCCGAAGATAAAGTTTTTGGTGAGATTGGTAATTTAAAAGCGCTTAAAGAAGCAAATAAAGATTTAATAATTTGTGTTTGTGGTTGTATGGTTCTTCAAAGTCATATAATTTCTAAACTTATTGATACATATAAACAAGTGGATTTGATTTTTGGAACTCATAATATTCCTGAATTTTTAAATTTATTAAAACAAGCAATTTTAGAAAATGATAGATTAGTTGATGTAATTTCATCTGCAGGTGATGTTTTTGAAATTAATGCCGATGATAGAAAAGATAGGTATAAAGCTTTTGTAAACATTTCCTATGGATGCGATAAATTTTGTACTTATTGTATAGTTCCTTACACAAGAGGAAGAGAAAGAAGTAGATTAAAAGAAGATATTTTAAAAGAAGTTAATTGTTTAATTAATAAGGGATATAAAGAAATAACTTTACTTGGTCAAAATGTTAACTCTTATGGAAAAGATCTCTATAAAGAATATGATTTTTCTAATTTATTAGAAGATGTTGCAAAAACTGGAATTAAAAGACTTCGTTTTATTACATCTCATCCATGGGATTTTAATGACAAAATGATAGATGTTATTTCTAAATATGATAATATTATGAAATATATTCATTTACCTGTTCAAAGTGGAAGTACAAGAATATTAAAGTTGATGAATAGAAGATATACAAAAGAAGACTATTTAAATCTTGTAAATAAATTAAGAAGTAAAATTAAAAATTTATCTTTATCAACTGATATAATTGTTGGATTTCCAAATGAAACCGAAGAAGATTTTCAAGAAACTTTAGATCTAGTTGATAAAGTTAAATATGATAGTGCTTTTACTTTTATTTATTCAAAAAGAGTTGGTACACCCGCTGCAAAAATAAATGATACAGTAAGTGATAAAGAAAAATCAGAAAGATTTTTAAGACTTGTTAAAAAATTAGAAGAATATATTTCAAAGAAAGCAGTAACTTATGTTGGAACAATTCAAAAAGTTTTAGTAGATGGATTTTCAAAAAAGAATAAAAATATTCTTTCTGGTTACACTGAAGATAATAAATTAGTTAATTTTAAAGGAGATCCTTCTAAAATTGGTAAAATTATTAAAGTTAAAATAATTGAATCTCATACTTATTCTTTAATTGGCGAAGAAGTTGATGAATAATAAATTTGTATATGGCAAAGTAGATGAAATTAAAAAAGATTTGTTAACTGAAAAATTAGTTAATGATTATTTTAATATTGTTAACGAAATAATAAATAATAAGGAATTGCAAGGTTTTTTAAATGCTCAAAGTTATTATAAAACAAAAATGGTAATAAATGAGAATAAAGAAAATGAAACTTTATATTTGGAATATAAACAAAAATATGATGAGTTTTCAAGCAAAATAAACAAACACCCTTTATATATAAATTATAAAAATATTAAAGAAGAAGTTTTATTTTTAGTAGACGAAATTAAGGATGTATTAAAATTATGATTATTTGTTTATTAGGTCCAACTTGTTCTGGGAAATCAGCTATTGCTATGGAAATTTGCAAATTAATTGATAGTGTAATTTTAAATGCAGATCCTTTTCAATGTTATAAAGAATTAAATATAGGAACTGCTAAACCTAGTAGCGATGATTTTAAAAAGGTTAATCATTATTTATACAATATTATTTCAATCCAAGATGAATTAAGTATTTTTTCTTTTCAAAAAATTTTTAGAAATCAATTAGATAATTTAATAAAAGAAAACAAAAATATAGTTATTGTTTCTGGTAGTGGATTATATTTAAAAAGTGCTTTATTTGATTATGAATTTGTAACTATAAATAATGAAGATAAATCAAAATATGATGATAAATCAAATGAAGAACTTTATGATCTTTTAAAATTAAAAGATCCAGAAGCTTCGAATAAAATTCATCCAAATAATAGAAAAAGATTGATACAAGCATTAGTTATTAATGATAATCTAGGCAGTAATTTAAATAAATCTGAATTTGAAAAAAAGCAAAAACATGAATGCATTTATAAAGATATAAGATTTGTTGGCATTAATTTAGACCGTGAATTGTTGTATCAAAAAATAAACCATAGAGTTGATGATATGTTTTCTAGTGGTTTAGAAAACGAAGTTAGAGGATTATTTAAAAAATATAATCCAAATTTAAGAGCATTTGAAGCGATTGGTTATAAAGAATTTAAAAAAGAAGATTTAACAACTACTGAAATAAAAGATTTAATTAAGAAAAATACAAGAAATTATAGTAAAAGACAAATGACATTTTTTAAACATCAATTTAATGATGTAAAATGGTTTAATAATAAGGATGATGTGATAAGTTATATCAAAGATTTATATGAATCAAAAAACTAGCGAGCGAACTATACAATTAGTCGGGGAAGAAAACTATAAACTAATTCAAGAAAAGAAAATATCATTAATTGGTTTAGGCGGTGTTGGAGGAACCTGTTTTGAAGCTTTAATTAGAAGCGGTTTTAAAAACATTACGGTTTGTGATTATGATATTGTTAATTTTTCTAATTTAAATAGACAAATTTTATATACTTTAGAGGATATAAATAAACTTAAAGTGGATGTTTGCGTGAATAAATCTTTAAAATTTTGCGAAGATAGTAATGAATTAAAAATAAATAAAGAAAATTTAAAAATTGATTCAAATACAAATTTAGATTTTTTAAAAGGTTCAGACTATGTAATTGATGCAATTGATAATTTAGCAGGAAAAATAAATATAATTACATATTGTTTAAAGAATAATATTAAAGTCATTTCTTGTTTAGGTATGGGAAATAGATTAGATCCAAGTAAAGTTTTAATTACAAAACTATCAAAAACATCTAACGATCCATTGGCTAAAAAACTAAGAAGCGTATTAAGAAAAATAAATGTTAATTTAAATAAAATTTTAGTTTGCTTTTCTAATGAATTGCCAGTTAAAAATAAACTAAACATTGTTTCATCAATGGTTTTTGTACCATCTTCGGCAGGTTTAAATATAGTTTCTTATATAGTTAAAGATATAATTTCAAGCGAGGTGAGTAATTATGAAGAAAATTAAAGAAATTGCAAAAAAATTATCAATTAATGAGGAAGATTTAATATTTTACGGTGATGATAAAGCAAAAATAAAAGAATCATTTATTGATAAAGTTAAGTCTAATAAAAATGGAAAATTAGTTCTAGTTACTGCAATAACTCCAACAAAAGCAGGAGAGGGAAAAACTGCTACTACAATTGGTTTAGTTGATGGGTTAAATAAAATAAATATTAAAACTCTTGGTGCTTTAAGAGAACCATCACTTGGTCCAGTTTTTGGTTTAAAAGGTGGAGCAGTTGGGGGAGGACTTGAAACAATAGAACCTCAAGATGATATTAATTTGCATTTTACTGGAGATTTGCATGCTTTAACTTCTTCAATTGATTTAATAAGTGCAATTACTGACAATCATATTTTCCAAGGAAATGAATTAAATATTGATCCTAATAAAATTTTATGGAAACGTTCTCTTGATATGAATGATAGAAGTTTAAGAAAAATAGAAATTGGAATTGGAGAAAAGAATGGTCCAAAAAGAAGTGAAAGTTTTCAAATAACTGTTGCAAGCGAATTAATGGCAATTTTATGTTTATCTAAAGATAGACAAGATTTTTATAAAAGAATTCAAAATATTCTCGTTGCCTATACTTATGATGATAAACCAATATTTTTAAAAGATTTAAAAATCTCAAATGCAATAATGAAATTAATGAGATATGCCTTACTTCCAAATTTAGTTCAAACATCAAATGGTAATCCTGTTTTAGTTCATGGTGGTCCATTTGCGAATATTGCTCATGGTTGTAATTCAATTATTGCTACAAATCTAGGTTTAAAAATTTCTGATGTTTTGGTTACTGAAGCGGGTTTTGCAGCAGATCTAGGCGCAGAAAAGTTTTTTGATATTAAATGTAGAACAATAGATTTAAAACCAGATGCTGTTGTACTGGTTGCAACAATAAGAGCATTAAAATTACATGGTGGTGTAAATTTTGATGATTTAACAAATGAAAACGTTGAAGCATTATTAAAAGGAACAGAAAATCTAAAACAGCATGCTGAAAATTTAAAATTATATGGCGTTCCATTTGTTATTGCCATCAATCATTTTTCTTCAGATACAGAAAACGAAGTAGAAGCCTTATCTAATTGGTGTAGAGGAAATAATTATATGTTTTCATTTTTAGATTCATATATTAAAGGGCCTGATGGTGCAATTGATCTAGCGTATAAAGTTAAAGAAATTTTAGATACAAAGAAATCTAATTTTAGATATTTATATGATATTAACGAACCATTAACAAAAAAAATAGAGGCTGTATGCAAAAAAATATATCATGCATCAAATGTTAATTACTCTGAAGAAGCATTAAATAAAATTAAATTATATAAAGATTTTAATTTAGATAACATACCAATTTGTATTGCAAAAACTCAAAACTCTTTTTCGGATAATCCTAAATTATTGAATGCTCCAAAAGATTTTGATGTTACTGTAAAAGATGTTTCGTTATCAAATGGTGCTGGATTTTTAGTTGTATATTTAGGAAACATTTTAACAATGCCTGGTCTTCCAAAAGTTCCTAGAGCAGTTTTAATGGAGGACGAAGATAATGAATCAAACATTTAATTTGTACGATGTTGTTGAAATGAAAAAAGAGCATCCTTGTGTAAATAGAACAAGACTTTTTCAAATTGTTAGAATGGGAGCTGACATAAAAATAATTTGCCTAGGATGTGGCAATATAATAATGATGCCTCGAGAAGATTTTGTTAAAAAAGTTAAAAAAATTGTTAATAAAAACGAAATAAATTCAAAATTTTTGGTAAAACAATAAAAATCTATACGACTTATTTAGTATAGGTGGTATTGTTTGTTAGAAGTAAAAAATATTTATAAAAAAATAAAAACAGATAAAAAAGACGTTGTTATTTTAAATGACATATCTTTTAAGTTTTCTAATAATGGTTTGTATGGTATTTTTGGAGAATCTGGTGCTGGAAAAACTACTTTTTTAAATATAATTGAAGGAATAGATAAAAACTTTAGTGGTGATTTATTTTTTAATAATAAAAAATATAAAAATTATGAAGAAGTAAAAAATGATTTTTCAATTTGCTTTCAATCTAATACATTACTTTCAGATTTTAATGTTTTAGAAAATTTAAAATTAGAATGTGACTTATATGGTATTGATTATAAAAATATTGAGGATTTGCTTGAAAAATTTGAATTATTATATTTAAAGAATAAAAAAATAAATGAACTTTCTGGTGGAGAGATTCAAAGAATTTGCATTATTAGAAGTTTATTAAAAAAGCCAAAGGTAATTTTTTTAGATGAGCCGACTGGTTCAGTAGATTCTAAAAATGCAGGACTAATATTTGACTATTTAAAAGAAATATCAAAAGAAGTTCTTGTTATAGTTGTTTCTCATGACATTGAAAGTTTAAGAAAATATTCAAATTTTCTTTTAGAAATTAAAAAGAATAAACTTAGTATTATTGAATATAAATATATAACTCCTTGTAAATCGGACAACTCAAGTAAAAAAATTAGAACAAAATTTAAAGATATAATAAAGAAATTTTCAAAAGAACATCTAAAAAAATTTACAACCCAAAATACAGGTTTTTTTATTAGTTTTCTTGTTATTTGTATAATTTTCTCCTGTTTAATTTCAAGTTATTTATCTTTTGAATATATAAATAAGAACTTACATTTATATTTTTTTAATACTAATTACTACACAATATCAAAGAAAGTAGAAAATCAAAATTATGATGCTTTATCATTAATTAAATATGAGCGACCATTAAAAAATGAAGTTAATTTAATTTTAAACAATAATGATTTTATTACTGACATATCTTTTGATTATTATTTTAACTATACAAAAATCTTTATAAATGACATTGAATTTAATGAATTAATTACATTTGAACCTTATGAAGGTAATGAAAAAGTATATTATTGTTCAAATCAATTGTTCAATAAAATAAAACCACATGAAATATCACTAAAAATAAATCTCGAATTACCATATTTTTTAGATGGTGAAACACTTTATAATAATATAAATATCATTGAAAATAATGTAGAATTTAATTTAATAGATAAACTTAGTCTTGTCGATTCATATAAAATTTATTATCCATATTATTACTACAAGAATCTTTTTTCATCTTATAAAATAAATGGAAATAATCAAAAAGAGATTAATCTTTATAAATACATATTAGATTCTGCTAATGATTCGATTGAGTCTTCATATAAGTTAGTACTTTTTTCAGATAATTTTAATTTAATTAATAAAGATGTATATTCAAAAACTTTTGATATTGTTAATAATTGCCAAACTTCGTGGGAATCATATTACTCTTTAGCTAGTACTATAATTTATTTTGTTTCTATATTTTTAATAATTGCTTTATTTGGCGTGTTTTTTCTTTATTCGTATTTATTTTTTATAAGAATATTGAGCAACAGAAGAAATGTTGCAATTTTAAAAATTTTAGGATGTGATAATAGAACAATTTTTAAGATTTTTATAAGTGATATATTACTAATTTTAGGGATAAGCTTATTATTAGGATTAATTATAGGATGGATTATTTTTTATATGTTTAACACATTTTTTGAGATAAGTAGTATTTTAAATCAAGCGTTGTACTTTTCAGGAATTTATGGTTCTTTTCTTATTTTATTCTTTCTTGGTATTTATTGCTTGTTAATTTTTTATAAAGCTTATTTAAAGAAAATTAATATTAAAGAGGAATTAAATTCGATATGATAAAAATCAAAAATCTAACCAAAAAATATATCGGCTTTGAGTTAAAAATAGATTCTTTAGTTATTGATAAACCTGGAATTTATAGTTTCTTTGGAAAATCTGGATCAGGTAAATCAACTCTTTTAAATATATTATCTGGTCTTGATAATGATTATCGGGGAAGTTATTTATTTAATGATCAATTATTAAGTGGATTATCTTTAAATGAATTATCAAAATTTAGATACAATAATATTGGATATATTCACCAAAAATCATTGCTTTTTGAAGAATTAAAAGTAAGAGACAATATTTTCTTTGATTTAAATAAGAAGGATATTTCAATATCTTTATATAAAGAACTAATAAATAAAACTAAAATAGAAAATATTCAAAATAGATATTGTAATGTATTAAGCGGTGGTGAAAAACAAAGAGTTTGTTTTGTTAGAGAATTTCTAAAAAAACCAAATATTTTAATTTTAGATGAACCAACAGCTAATGTTGATCTTGAAACTTCAAAGATAATTATTTATTTAATAAAAGAATATTCAAAAAATCATATTGTTATATTAGTTTCTCATGATTTAAAATTTGTAAAAGAAAATTCAAATATTATTTATCATTTAGAAGATGGAAAAATAATAGATAAAGAGCAAAATATACAATTTGAAAATAATGATCTAAGTTTAATTAAAAAAAATTCAAGAAATGATAAGATAAAATTAAGTTTTGCATTAAAATATATTTTTACTATTTATAAAAGAAAGAAAATAAGAAATTTTTTTGCAATTTTTATAACTTTTATAAGTCTAATATCATTTTCGTTTAGTTTTTTATTAAATAATAATGTAAGTGAAATTTTAAAGTATAATTTTTCTCAATATTATGAAGAAAATCAAATTATTTTAGAAAGAAAAGATGAAATAAAAAGTGACGTTTATAAAAGAGATTCTGTTCAAGAATACAATTTACTTCCATTAATGGAGAATTATAGCGATTGTATCAAAAATTATGGGTATCTTTATGAAAGCGACTTCGAATCATTTTTTAAAGACAATAATGAATTAAGAGTAAATTATAAAAACAGAAGTCAAAAGTTGAGTAAATATACAATCAGAAACGTAAATGAGTTTTTAGATACAGATCTAATAGAAGATAAAACATATGTTTCTAAAATTACAAATTTATTTGATGATGAAATCATCATATCAATAGACAATGATTTATTAAAAGAAATTTGTTCTTGTTTGAGCATAAAAGCAAGTTTTTCTACCTTGTATTCATATATTAAAACAAATGACTTATATTTATCTTTTTATTTAAAAAATTACGATTGGAGTTATGAAGATGAGCAATTATTTAAATTGGTTGGTTTTGTTGTAAATAATGACCAAATAATTTATCATTCAAATCCGTTTTTTAATGAAACTGTATTTGAAAAAATGATGAAATTTCCGTCTACAATTTACCAAGAAAAACAAGATGAACCATGGGTTTTAAAAAAGACTGTAGTATTAAATTTATATGATAATGGTGAGAAAATATTTGATAATTATTATTCAGATCCAAATTTATATAATCTAAGTTTTACAAAGGTTAGTAAAAAATATTTGAGAAATGCGAGAAATTTAGTAAATAATAAATATTTAGTATATAAAAATTATGATGATTTTGATTATGGGGTAATATCAAAATTAACAGAAAATAATTTTAATGAAATATACTTAACTAATGTTGGAGGCTATATGTCACTTGGTCATCAAGTAATGTCTGGTTTTGTTAATGATATATATTTTACAAACAACGCTGAAAGCAAAGATAAAATTATTGATTCAATATCTGGAAGCAGCGATAAACAAGTTCTGAATGTTGATAACTATAAAAATATTATCTATGGTGGATTAAATTTAACAAGCGATAAGATAGTCCGTTTTAAATACATAAAAGATTTACCCAATGGAGAATATAATGAAATTGTAATATCAAAAGCAATGGCAGATTATTTAAATATTAAAGTTGGAGATGATTTGGTTTTTGTTAATAAAAATAAAGAATTTATAACTGATGGCAATTTTAAAGTTGCTAATATTATTAATGACAATGGTTTTTATGTTTATGGAAATCAAACATGGTCGTATAAATTCTTCCTAACAAATTTTAATTATGAATATTATGATCTAATTCCTTATTCAATTATAGTTAATAATGTAGAAAATAATGATGTTTTGCTTGGAATTTTTAAAGATAATTTTAAAAATTTTGATATTTTTGCACCATTAAGTGAAATAAATAACGAGATTGATTCAATTTTATTTATCATTGAAATAATTTTGCTTATTTTTTCTTTAATGACTTCCATTATTTCTATTATGATTTTGTTTTTTATATCAAAAAGTTTAATGATGGAATATTCAAACGATGCTACGATATTATTTTGTTTTGGAAAAAATAAATCAGGATCTGCAAAGATTTTTAAAGTATATGTTTTAACGATTTTGATTTCTGTTTTATTATCATCAATGTTTTTTAATATATTTGTGCATTTCTTTATTGCTAAATTAATTAACAATATCTTGCATGTAAGTTATATCCCAAATTTCAATTATTTAGTTTTGGTTTATTTAACGTTATTTTTGCTTGTTATTTTCTTTATTTCAACATTTTCTTTAACAAAAAATATTAAAGAAAAAGAGTTAGTTAAAAATTTAAACAAAATATAAAATGAATATATTTTATTTTTTATAAAATATATTATAAAATATTGCTTGTCTTAAGGGAGACTAATTATGGGTTCAAATTTATTAAATGGTGTTGTTAAAATGTTTAATGCAAGAAAAGGATATGGTTTCATCCATAACGATGAAGGTAAAGATATTTTCTTTCATTATTCAAATATTGTTAGTGATAAAGAATATAAAACTCTTAATTCCGGTGATAAAGTTACTTATGAAACTGAAGAAACTGACCGTGGTTTAAGAGCAATAAATGTAAAGAAAGTTGATTAATATGGGTTTGAAAGCAGGTATTGTTGGTTTACCAAATGTTGGGAAATCAACTCTTTTTAACGCAATTACAAATTCACATGTTGAAGCTGCAAACTATCCTTTTGCAACTATTAAACCTAATGCTGGTATAGTTGCTGTCAAAGATAAAAGGTTAGATTTTTTTGCTTCAGTTTTTAATCCTTTAAGAAAAATTTATTCAACAATTGAATTTTTTGATATTGCAGGTCTTGTTAAAGGTGCATCTAAAGGTGAAGGTCTAGGAAACCAATTTTTAGCTCATATCAGAGAATGCGATACAATCGTTCATTTAGTTAGATGTTTTGATTCTAAAGATATAATTCATGTTGAAGAAAGTGTTGATCCAATAAGAGATATTGAAATTATTAATTTAGAGTTAGCAATGTCTGATTTAGAGCAATGCCAAAATAGAATTGCAAAAATTGAAAATAAAGCAAGAGTTTCTAAAGATAAAGAAGCTATTTATGAATTAAACATTTTGAATATTTGCAAAGAAAACTTAGAAAAAGGAACTCCAATTAGATTAATTAAAAATTTAAATGAAGATGAAAGAAAATTTTTGAAAGTTAATCTTCATTTTCTTACAGATAAACCAGTAATTTATGTTGCAAATGTTTCGGATACTGATTATGGTAATTTGGAAAACTGCCAATATTATTTGAAAGTTAAAGAATATGCAAGTAAGGAAAATAGCGAGGTTTGTCCAATAAGTTGTGAAATAGAATATGAAATTTCACAATTGGTAGAAAGCGAAAAACATGATTATTTTAGTATGCTTGGTATTAGTGAATCTGGTTTAGACAATTTAATTAGAAAAACTTATAAATTATTAAATTTATCTACATTTTTTACTGTTGGAAAAGATGAATGTCGAGCTTGGGCTTTTAGAAATGGAATGACTGCTCCAGAGTGTGCTGGTATTATTCATACTGATTTCCAAAAGGGATTTATTAGAGCAGAAGTTTATAGTTATGAAGATTTTGTTGAATATAAATCAGAAGCTAATTTAAGACAAGCTGGAAAGATTAGAATTGAAGGGAAAGATTATATTGCTAAAGACGGCGATGTGTTTTTCTTTAGGTTTAATGTATGAGAGTTGGCTTTTCTAAAGATATACATGTATTTAAAAACGGTAATTTTATAATCCTAGGTGGAGTAAAAATTCCATGTGACAAGTCATTTATTGCTCATAGTGATGGCGATGTTGTTTTTCATTCTTTAGCAGAAGCATTGTTAGGAAGTCTTGCGTTAGGCGATTTAGGAAAATATTTTCCAGAAAACGATCCGAAATATGATAATTATGATTCTAGTTTAATTGTTAAAAAATGCTATGAAATGGTAAAAAATCTAAACTATCATATTTCAAACATTGATATTTCCATAGAATTGGAAAATATTAAACTTAAAAATTATATTGAAGAGATAAGAAAAAACATTGCTATAACACTTGATATTGATCTTGATAAAGTTAGCGTAAAAGCAATGACAAACGAAAAACAAGATTCAACTGGAAAGGGACTTTCTTGTATTAGTTATTGTGTAGTTTGTGTGGAGGAAAATTAAATGGATAAAAAAGTAAGAGTTAGATATGCTCCAAGTCCAACTGGATATTTACATATTGGCGGAGCTAGAAGTGCTTTATTTAATTATTTATATGCAAAAAAGCATAAAGGTGATTTTGTATTTCGTATTGAAGATACAGATATTGAAAGAAATATTGAAGGGGCTGAATATTCCCAACTCCACGATTTATTATGGCTTAATATAATTCCAGACGAATCAATTGAAAATCCTAATCCAAAATATAAATATTATCGACAAATGGAAAAATTGAATATTTATAAAAAGTATGCTCAACAATTAATAGATATGGGTGTTGCATACGAATGTTTTTGTAGTGAAGTGGATTTAGAAAAATCAAGACTCGAACAAGAAGCAAGAGGAATTACTGCTTTTAAATATGACCGAAGATGTTTAAATTTAACAAATGAAGAAAAAGAAGAGTTAAGAAAAAAAGGAATTAAACCTAGTATTAGATTAAAAGTCCCAGATGATGAAGTAATTGAATTTGAAGATTTAGTTAGAGGAAAAGTTACATTTAATTCTAATGATTTTGGTGATTTTGTTATTATGAAATCAAATGGAATCCCAACTTATAATTTTGCTGTCGTAATTGATGATCATATCATGAATATAACACATGTTTTTAGAGGTGAAGAACATTTATCAAATACTCCGAAACAATTATTTATTTATAAATATTTTAACTGGGAACCTCCAAAGTTTGGACACATGACAATAATTGTTAATGAAAAAGGAAAAAAATTATCTAAAAGAGATAATGACATTGTTCAATTTGTTTCTCAATATAGAAAAATGGGATTTTTACCAGAAGCAATTGATAATTTCTTGTTATTGTTAGGATGGACACCAGATTCTAGTAAGGAAATTTATTCTTTGAATGAAATGTTTGAAATTTTTGATGAAAAAAGGCTTTCAAAATCTCCATCAATGTTCGACAATAAAAAGTTATATTGGATGAATTCTCAATATATTAAAATGATGGATGATGATAAATATTTAGAATTTATCAAACCATTTTTAATTACAAACGAACATCTAAAGAATAAAGATGATAAATTTTTGAGAAAAATTGCATTAATTTTTAAACCTGAAATTAGTTATGGCGAAGAAATTAATAAATTTATTAATGAAATTTATGTTAGCAATGATTTAAATGAGGATGAAATCAAATACTTAAAAGATGAGAAATTTAAAATTTTATTTGATGAATTTTATAAAAAAATTAATAGTTGTGAACAACTTAATTTTACAAAAGAAACTTTTAAACCATTTGTAAATGAATTAATTAATCAAGTTCATTTAAAAGGAAAAGATTTTTATATGCCATTAAGATTAGCTCTTACTGGATATGAACACGGCGTTGAAATGTACAATATTTTAAATATTCTTGGAAAAGATGAGGTATTAAAAAGAATATCGGAGGTAAGAAGCAAATGAAAATTGAAGATTCATTAAAACAAAATTTATTGTCTATTTTAAATTCATTAGGCTTTAATGATTTTTCATTAAATGACATCGAAGTTATTGTTAATAAAGATAAAACTCATGGTGATTATTCAAGTAATCTTGCTTTAAAATTCTCAAAAAAAGTAAATAAAAATCCAAGAGAATTAGCAAATTTAATTGTTAGTAATTTTAAAAGCTATGATATTGAAAAATTAGAAATAGCAGGACCCGGTTTTATAAACTTTTTTGTAAAAAATAATTCAATTTCAAAAGTTATTGATGAAGTTTTAACTAAAAAAGAATCTTATGGAAGTTTAGATAAGAAAAATATTACTTATAACATAGAATATGTTTCCGCAAATCCAACAGGTGATTTACATTTAGGACATGCAAGAGGCGCAGCGCTCGGCGACTCAATTTCAAGAATTCTTAAAAAAGCCGGATATAATGTAATTAGAGAATATTACATTAATGATGCTGGAGCTCAAGTTAATAATTTAGCCAAATCTTTAAAATCAAGATACCTTGAATTATTTAATATAAAATATGAAATTCCAGAAGATGGTTATCAAGGTGAAGATGTAATTAAAATTGCAAAGGAATTTAAGGAACTCTATGGTGATAAATTTGTTGAAATAGATGATAAAAATTTAAATATATTTAGAGATTTTGGAATTAAAAAAGAATTAGAAAAAATTAAAAATGATTTAAAAGAATTTAGAGTAGAATTTGATGTTTTTACAAGTGAAACAGATATTAGACATAAATATGATTTAAATAAATTAATAAATGATTTATCAAAATATTGCTATAAACAAGATGGAGCACTTTATTTAAGAACGACAGATTTCTTAGATGATAAAGATAGACCATTAATTAAAAGCAATGGCGATTATACATATTTTTTACCGGATATTATTTATCATTATGACAAAATTAAAAGAAACGCTGACTTTTTAATTGACGTTTTAGGAAGCGACCATCACGGATATGTTAATAGATTGAAAAGTGCATTAATTATGTTAGGTTTTTCCAAAGATATTTTAGAAGTTGAAATGACTCAAATGGTCAGAATTATTAAAGATGGCGAAGAAGTAAAAATGTCAAAAAGACTTGGTAATGCAATAAAAATGCGTGATTTGGTAAATATGGTTGGCGTTGATGCTTGCAGATATTTCTTTGTTTCAAGGTCATCTAATTCACACTTAGATTTTGATTTAGGTGTTGCTCTTGCAACCAATAGTTCAAACCCGGTTTATTACGCACAATATGCATATGCGCGTATTTCAAGAGTATTATCTACATCAGATATTGAATTAAATAATAATTATGAATTATTAGATAAAGATTTAGAAATTGATTTAATGAAAACATTAACTAATTATGATAGAATTATTAATGATGCAAGTAAGGAACGAGCCCCTTATAAAATTTGTAATTATATTCAAGAATTAGCAAGTAAAATTCATGAATATTATGCAAAATTTAAATTCAATGATAAAAGTCAAAAATTATTAAGCGGAGCTAGAATGAGTTTACTAAAAGCATGTTCTATAGTATTAAAAGATGCATTAAATTTAGTTGGAGTCAGTGCTCCAAATGAAATGTAAAAAGAAAGGAATTAATATGAGCGATAGAAAATCAAATGGCGATTTAGCATATGAATTTTTAAAGAATTCAAAAGAACCAAAAAGTTTTGATGACATTTGGAATTATGTTTGTGATAATGGCGGCTTCAGTGATGAAGAAAGAAAAAATTCCGATGTAATGTCTAAATTTTATACACATTTATTATTAGATGGAAGATTTGTTACTTTATGTGAAAATATGTGGGATTTAAGAGATCGTCAACCATATGATAAAATTCACATTGATTTAAACGCAGTTTATGCAGATGTTGAAGAAGGTAGCGATGAATCCGATGATGAAGATGGAGACGAAGTATCTTCTGAAGATGAAAATATTGAAAGTGAAGAATATTAATTTATATATTACTTTGTAAAAAGGGAGGAATTTTTTATGGAATTAGTAAATATGAATGAAATGCTAAAAAAAGCTCAAGAAGGAAAATATGCAGTTGGTCAATTTAACATTAACAATCTTGAATGGACAATTGCAATTCTTGATGAAGTACAAAAATTAAATGCTCCAGTTATTTTAGGTGTCAGTGAAGGTGCTGCAAAATATATGGGTGGCGTCGATGTAATTGTTGGTATGGTAAAAGGATATATTAAAGATGCTAACATTACAGTTCCAGTTGCACTTCATGTCGACCATGGTTCAAGCTTTGAATTTTGTAAAAAAGCAATTGATGCTGGTTTTACAAGTGTAATGATTGACGCTTCCAAACATGAATTAGAAGAAAATATTAGAATTACAAAAGAAGTTGTTGATTATGCTCATAAACACGGAGTCAGTGTTGAGGCTGAATTAGGTCATGTTGGTGGTCAAGAAGATAATGTTGTATCAAATGGCGTTCTTTATGCTGATCCAAATGAATGTGTTAAATTAGTTAATGAAACAAAAATTGATTGCTTAGCTCCAGCTCTTGGAAGCGTTCATGGTCCATATCATGGTGAACCAAAATTAGGTTTTAAAGAAATGGCTGAAATTGCTGACTTAGTTAAAATACCTTTAGTTTTACATGGTGGCAGTGGTATTCCAGATTATCAAATTAAAAAAGCCATTGAATGTGGAACATGTAAAATTAATGTTAATACAGAATGTCAAATGGCATTTACAAAAATTGTTCGAGAAGTAATTGCTAACGATGATAAAGTCTATGATCCAAGAAAAGTTATTGGTCCTGGAAAAGAAGGAATTAAAGAAATCGTTAGAGAAAAATGCGAAATTTTTGGTTGTATTAATAAAGCTTAATTAATATAAAAAATAAAGCCCTTTTCAAAGGGCTTTTTTATTATCTATTAGGAGGAATATTATGTTTGGAGATGTTTTAAATGACATGATTTTTATTGTCAAAAAAGCAAATAGATTAATTATAGATTATTATAATAAGCATGTTTCTTATGAATTAAAAGAAGATAATTCTCCAGTTACAATTGCTGATAAAGAATCAAATAAATTAATTAGAAATTATCTTCATGAAAAATATCCAAATTTTGCTATTTTATCTGAAGAAGATAAAGATAACTTAGATAGATTAAATAATGATTATGTCATAATTATAGATCCTCTTGATGGAACGGAAGATTTTATTAAAAGAACGAACCAATTTGCTATTAATGTAGCTTTATCATATAAACATGAGATAGTTGTTGGTGTAATTGGAATACCTTTTGAAGATTCAATTTATTATGCAAGTTTAAATCAAGGTGCTTATAAATTAGATTCAAATAATAATAAGATAAAAATTCATGTTTCTAACAAAAAAGATAATTTAACTTGTCTTACAAGCGTGTTTCATATGAATAAAAAGGAAGAAGAACTTATATCAAAACATAAAGATAAAATAAAATTTGTTAAAAAATGCGGATCTTCTTTAAAAGCATGCAAAATCGCAGAAGGAGAAGCTGAACTTTCTTATAGAATGTCTGCTGGCACAAAAGAATGGGACACTGCGCCTTTTGAAATTTTATTAAAAGAAGCAGGCGGTGTTGTCTTAAAACCAGATTTAACAAAAATGACTTATAATCGAGAAGATGTTTATAACAGGGATGGTTATATAATCGCAAATTGTAAGGAGAATATTTTATTATGAAATTTAAGTTTTTATTAGTTTTACCATTATTATTTTTGACATCTTGTGATAATACTAATGTAAATAGTAGTTTAACAAGTTCATCAAATCAAAATACTTCATCAATTACTACAACTAATACATCCATAACAACTACAAGCGAGTCAACAACAAGTGTTCAAAAAGAAAGCATGACCTTTGATGTTTATGGTATAAATGATTTTCATGGTGCAGTTAATTCCCAATATTCAAGTGCTGGTTATTATGAATTGGGTTTAGGAAAATTATCAACATATTTAAAAACTGATTCAACAAGTGATGAAAAATTTATAATTTCAAGCGGTGATATGTGGCAAGGAAGTATTGAATCAAGTATTAATAAAGGAAAATATTTAACAGATGCAATGAATTTAATTGGCTTTGACTCAATGACTTTAGGAAATCATGAATTTGATTGGGGACAAGAAATTATTACCGAAAATTCAAATTTTGCTAATTTTGAATTTCTTGCATGTAACGTTGTTGACAGAAACGGGGAATTAATTCCTGGTGTAAAAGGAAGTACAATTGTTACGAAAAATGATTTTAAAGTTGGAATTGTCGGTTATATTGATTCAAGTTGTTATTATTCAATTACTGCTACAATGACAGAAGGATTAAATTTTGAATATCAATTTGATGATGAATATGTTTTAAATGAATGTGAAAAATTACACGAACAAGACGTTGATTTTATTATTTTATCTGGTCATTCAGAATTAAATGTATTAAGAGATTTTGATTTACAAGATGTAATTAATGAAGGCGGAATTGATTTAGTTTTAGGTGGTCATTCACATTCAAAAGAAAATGATAAATTTTTTAGAGATGATGGTAAAATCGTACCAGTGTTAAATGCTTTATGTAATGGAGAAATGGTTTCAAAATCAACCTTTTCTTATGATGCAGAAACTGATGATGTAACTTATGTTTCTTCAACATTAGTTAATTTTGAACAAAGCCAATATCAAAATTTGGAGGAAGATCCAGAAATTTTAAATCTCTATAAAACAAAATATGATGTTGATGATTTAAAAAATAAAGTAATTGGAACAATTGATGGAGATTTATATTCTTATGGTGCTGCTGCTAATTTAGCTGCAAGTGCAATATATGATTATGCAATTGATAATTATTCTCAATATAATATTGTTGCGGGTATATCAAATCAAGCAAGAACAAATATTGAAAGTGGACAATTAACTTATGGAGAATTATTTAGAAGTTTTCCTTTTGAAAATGAGTTATTGATTTATAAAGTTGATCGTAACTATTTATCAAAAATGTCCAGCGATTCATCAAGATTTTTGAATAAGGAATTTGATATTAATGATATTAATTTTAATGAAACGGTTTATGTTTGTGCAATAGATTACGTTGCACTTAAAGACTATTCAGTTTCTCAATGTGTAAGAACTAGTAAATTTTATCGAGATGTTATTACAAATTATATAAAAGAAAAAGGCACGATTCGTGCCTATGAATATGATTATTAATTCTAAATTAATAAATTTAATCTTCTTCGTCTAATTTAACAGCCAAAATTCCTGGAACTTCTTCCATAAGGATTACTTCAATCCCATCATTTAAAGTTGTATTAATTAAACCACAACCTTTACAAGCCCCAGTTAATTTAATATAAACAATTCCATCTTTATATTTAGAAAATTCTAAATCGCCACCATCTCTTTGAATGAATGGTCTAATTTTATTTAGAGTTTTTTTGATTGCTTCAATAGTTTCATTTTGAGTCATGAATTATAAATTTTTGTTGAATAAATTTATCTAATTTTCAAACTAAATTTTCAACAAAATCCTCCTTAAAATAAAAAAATATTTAAGATTTGCATAGTTTTTTAAATCTTTAATATTTATTAATAATCTGGTGCGCGAGATGAGAATCGAACTCACACGGCAATGCCATACGCCCCTCAAACGTACGCGTCTACCAATTCCGCCACTCGCGCAGTGCTATTATTATATATTATTAATAATAAAAAAACTAGAAATTAGTCTTGTTTAGGTGCTTTATATATAAATTTTTTTCTTGTAACATAATTCCAAACAAGAACAATTAAAGTTTGAATTGCGAAAACAATAATATAACACCAGAAATTTATATTTGATAAACAATCAACAAAATATTCCCAAATACTTGAGCCATCGGTTGGAAATAATTGGAAATCAATTATGTTAATATTTGAAGTTGATAAAATTAGATAACCTAATCCATAAGTAATTCCAAGACCAATTAAAAATCCTATAACTGAAAATAGTAAAAATAATAAAACACCTTTTAATGATTTTGATTCTTTGTCATCTTTAACATTTTTAAAAACCCAAAAAGTTGAAAATAAATAATTAACTACGACTCCAATTAAAAACCCACAAGTATAACCAATAAAAGTTTTTAATGAATCACCATTATTTAAATTATTAAAACTATCTCCAATAGCTGTATTAATAATAATTTTGATTATTAAATCAACTGCAGTTGCAATAACTCCAACAATTACAAATCGTAGAATTTCTAATTTATTAGAATATTTTTTCTTCTCTAATTTGTTTTCCATAATAATAAAAGCATATTACAATTTAAACTTTTTTCAAGTTTTTATTTTTAACAAAATTACTAATAAATGATAAAATAATTACGGTAATAAAGGAGTTAATTAATGAACAAAATTTTAGTAGAAACAAGTGCAAGACACATTCATTTAACACAAGAATCTTTAGAATATTTAATGGGAGAAGGTTTTCAATTACAAGTTAGAAGCCAATTAAGTCAACCTGGTCAATTTGTATCAACAACAAGACTTGATATTGTTGGTCCAAAAAAGACAATTAGCAGGGTTTCAATTTTAGGTCCAGTTAGAAAATTTAATCAAGTTGAAGTTTCTTTAACTGATGCAAGAACTCTTGGGGTTAATGCTCCTGTTAGAGAATCTGGTGATATTGAAGGTAGTGCCCCAATTAAAATTGTAAATCCAGAAAATGGAAGAGAATTAGATTTAAAAGAAGGATTAATTGTTGCAAAAAGACATATTCATATGACACCAAAAGATGCTGAAGATTTTGATGTTAAAAATGGTGATATTGTAAAAGTTAAAATTTCTAACACTGGTAGAGCATTAATTTTTGATGATGTTGTTATTAGAGTTAGTGAAAAATTCCATTTAAATATGCATATTGACACCGATGAATCAAATGCAGCATGTGCAAGTGGAGAAGTATACGGCGAATTAATTAAATAAGGAAATAAATTGTGAAAATTAAGGTAATTTGTCCAAATTGTCATAAAGAAATTGACATTGAAAAAGATGTTGATGTTTTTGAATGTCCAGAATGTCATAAAGCATTTACATATAAATCAGTTGTTGATTTTACAAATATTCATATCAAAAAATATTTAAGAAGTGCCGAACAATATGAGTCAAATGCATATTCTTATAAAGATGCATTTTATTGTTATAATGAAGTTTTGAGATTTTTACCAAATAATTTAGATGCATTTTTAGGTAAATTATTAAACGGAATAAAAAAATCGACTTTAAAAGATACATATTTTAAACAATTTATTGAAGACTTTAATAATCAAGATTTAGTTTTGGATCAAACAACTTATATTAGAATTGGTCATTTTTTTGAAGAAGTCTTACTTTGTCTTTTTAAATATGTAAAAGCAATGGATAATTTAATAAGCATTGCAAGTAATGATGAAGAAAAAATAATTGCATATAAAAATTTATTAGATGTAAATGAATTATATAAATTAATAAATGAAAATATTGCATTATTTAATGAGCAAGAATATCAAGATTCAGTTTTTATTTCAAAAGATCAAATAAATGCTGAAGAAGAATTTATTAAAAAATATTTGAATGATTCAAATATTTATAAGCTAAGTGAAAAACTAGATGATACATTAATTTTTAGTGGAAATATAAAATTAAAATATTCTGAATTTAACATTGATGATTATTCTAACATTCAAGATTACTATGTTTTTAAATTAAATGTAACTGCTGATAAATATAAATATATTTTTATTGCTTTAGCATTATTTATAGCTGTTTCAATCGTTGGTTTAGTATTAACACTAACTATGGAAGATAAAACGCCTGGTTATATTACATTAGGTGTTTCACTTGGATTATTTGCTTTAACTTATATCGGTTTTATTCTTTTAAGAAGAAAAACTTTAAAAGATTTATCTAAATAAAATTGTTTTCTTTTAAATAAATTAATAGTTTTTTACACGCATTAGCCCGATGTGAAAAACTATTTTTTTCATTTTCTTCTAATTCAGCAAATGTTTTGTTTAATTTATTCAAAATAAAAATTGGATCGTAACCAAATCCATGGATTCCTTTTAAATCTTCAGAAATTTTCCCGTATACTTTTCCAATAAAATATATTGGCTTTGAAGATAAATTTAATAAACATAGTGTACAAACAAAATAAGCTTTTTTATTTTCTTCCTTCTTTGCACGATTAATTAAATATTTATTTGTAATTTCTTGGCCACCCATTTTTTGAGAAAATCTATGAGAATATATTCCTGGAAAATTTTTTCCTAAAAATTCAATAATAATTCCCGAATCATCTGCTAAAATTGGTAAGTTTGTATATTTTTGTAAAGATTTTGCCTTAATAAGTGCGTTTTGTTTAAATGTCTTACCGTTTTCATCTATTTCTAGATTGGAAACCACTTGATTCATTGCAATTATATTAATGTTATAATCTTTAAAAATTTCTTTATATTCTTGTAATTTATGAGAATTATTTGTTGCGATAACTAAATTTAACATAGTATTAGTGTAATATAAAATCTAATTGATTGAAACTGACAAAGTTAAAATATATAATATTAAGGCACGCTTCCTTAGCCAAGTTGGTAAGGCAATTGACTGCAACTCAATGATCGTTGGTTCAAATCCGACAGGAAGCTCCATTTAAAGTGTTTTATCAAGTGCGCCCTTAGCTCAACTGGATAGAGCATTAGTCTACGAAACTAAAGGTTGCGGATTCGAGTTCCTCAGGGCGCGCCAATCTATATATTATTAATTAAAAAGTCCCATTTTATGGGACTTTTATATTACTTATTTAATTTATCAACATCAAACTCTTTTAATAATTTAATAAGCGGTCTAATGTTCTTTTTAACATTTCCATCGATAAATGGATTTCTTAAATGAGCTTTTTCAAGCAATGTTTGGAATGGATATTTTCCACCAAGCTTACAAAGTTTGACATATTTATTCCATGTTTTTCCTCTATTTTTTAATGATTCATTTAAAAATTGATATGCAACCACTTGAGCAAGTGAATAATCAATGTAATAAAATGGTGATGAGAAAATATGATTTTGTTTTAGCCACCACGTTCCTTTATTATAAAAATTAAATCCACTGTATTTTTTTAAAGGTAACCATTTCTTTTCAAGTTCTCGCCATTTTGCGCATCTTTCTTCATGTGTAATATTTACATTTTCGTATACAAAATGTTGAAATTCATCGACTAAAGCCATGTAAGGAATAAAGCAAATTGAATTTGCTAAATGTTGATATTTAAATTTTTCTGCATCATCTCCAAAAAATAAGTCCATCCAAGGCCAAGTTAAAAATTCCATTGACATAGAATGAATTTCGCAAGCTTCTAAAGTAGGTGAAACATATTCTGGAACTTTAATATTTCTTGCACAGTAATATTGGAAAGCGTGTCCAACTTCATGAGTTAGAGTTTCGACATCTTGACTTGTACCATTAGAATTTGCAAATATAAATGGAACCTTATATTTTGAAATGCTGGTCATATAACCGCCAGGAAGTTTTCCTTTAGTTGCTTCTAAGCTTAGTAAATTTGAATCCATCATCATTTGGAAAAATTCTCCTGTTTCTTTGGACATTAAATGATACATTTTATTAGCTTTTTTTGTTAATTCAATGATGTTATCGTGTGGAGCAGGATTTCCATTTTTAAAATATAAATTCAAATCATAGAATTGTGGATTTTTAATTTCAATTAATTTTGCTTGTTGTTTAATTAATTTTTTATAAATTGGAACAACTGTTTTATATAATTGTTTTCGATAATTTTTAATATTTTCTTTATTATAATCCGTTCTCCCAAGTAATTTATAAGCAAAATCAACATAACTAGTATAGCCTAATTTTTTTGCCATTCTATCACGGACAATAACCATATTAGAGTAAATTTCACCAAGTTGTTTATCGTTATCTTTAAAGAATTTTTCAATTAATTTTGAAACTTCATAACGAGTATTTCTATCTGTAGATTCAATAAATTTACCGAGTTGTGCAATGGAATACTCTTTATCTTTGTAGATAACTTTTGAATTACCAAGAATTTCATCATGTTGATTGACAAGTTTATTTTCTTCAATTAAATCATTGATAATTTTTTTATCAAAAGATAATAAGGAATTTTCATATTTTTGGAATAAAAATTTTCCATATTTCTTTTCAAGTTCATCCTTAAAAGGTTTATTAAGAATTTCTTTAATAATTTCACAACTGCATTCAGTAATTAATGGAGAAATTTCATTAACGGTTTGCATTGCGTTTTTATACTCTTGATTAGTTGTGTCAATTGTATATCTTATATAAATAATGTTAATATTGCTTGATAAATTACTTTCAAATTTATTAATTTTTGAAATTAATTTTTCAACATCTTTTGCATTATCAGCTTTTTTAAATTCTTCTAAAAATACCCGATATCTTCTTTGTATTTTTTCAATGTTTGGAAAGTGTAATTGAATGTCATTAAAATTCATAAATATTTTCCTCCTTTAAAATGAATTTTCTTTTGGTTTTAATTTAAATATTTTCATCCATAAAATAGTTAACTTATTTTTAACATAATAATTATATGCAATAGTGACATAATTATAATTTTCTAATAACTTAAAATATTGAATATCAGTTTCATTATTAAATTTTAAAATTCTTAAAAATAGTTTATCACTTTTAATTTCTTTAAAAGTATTGTTATATCTTAAAGATGATAATAAATCGTTATATATTTTTATTAAATCCATGTAACATTCAGAATATGTTTTATTAAGTAAATTTTTTTGAATATCATACTCGAATTTTTTATTAATTAATTCGTTTTTATTTAAAAAATCGTGCAATTCTTTAATAATTTTTATTTTTTCAAAAATAATAATCGTAAATGATTTATAGCAAGATTTAATTTTATTTCGATATGAAAATGCAGAGATTATAGAAAAAACTGCAAAAACTAAGTATAGAAGAACTATACATATAACAATACAAATAATAGTTTTACTAACAACTTCGCTTAATAAAAAATTCATAAACAAAATCATTAATAAAATATCAATTTATGAGCATAATTTCAATTTATTTTAATATAATGGTATAATTTTACTAGGAGATTATTATGAAAAAACCAATTATTGCTCTAATTTATGATTTTGACAAAACTTTATGCACAACCGATATGCAAAATTATAAATTTATACCAAACTTAAATATGACACCAGATGAATTTTGGAAAGAAACAACTGAAATTTGTAAAAATTATGGAGTTGAAAAAATTCTTGGTTATATGTATTTAATGCAAAAAAAATGTAAAGATTTAAATATTCCATTAACAAAAAAATATTTAAATGAATGTGGTGAAAATATTGAATTTTATCAAGGTGTTTTAACCTGGTTTAAAAGAATCAAAGATTATGGAGCAAAAAAAGGAATAAGAATTGAACATTATCTTTGTTCCTCAGGAAATAAAGAAATTGTCAGTGGTTCTAAAATTGCAAAATATTTTAAAGAAATTTATGGATGTGAATTTTTCTATGATCCTTTAACAAAAATTGCAATTTGGCCTAAAAATGCTGTCAATTATACTCAAAAAACACAATATTTATTTAGAATTTCAAAAGGTGTATTAGATGCAACTGATGATGATAATTTAAATGCCAAAACTAAAAAAAGAAGAATTCCATATCATAATATGATTTATTTAGGTGATGGAATTACTGATGTTCCATGTATGGAAATTGTAAAAAATAATGGCGGATTTTCTATTGCCATTGAACATAATAGATTATCAAGTCTTAAAACTAATCAATTACTTGAAGATAAGAGAGTTAAATATATTTGTAAAGCTGATTATAGAGAAAATTCTAAGCTCGATAAATTAGTTAAAAGTATTATTGATTTAATTGCCACAGAAACAATTATTAATTCTTTTGATAAAAGTAATAACAATGAACAATAATTGTTAATCTATGATAAAATATTCTGTATGAATTATTTTATTTTGTTATGCGGTGGAGTTGGCAAAAGAATGAAAATTGAAACTCCAAAACAATATCTAAAGTACAAAAATAAGTATATTTTTCAATATTCTTTAGAACAAGCAATCAATACAAAATTATTCAAAAAATATATTATTGTTGCAGAAAATTCATACTTTTCTTTAATTAAGGAAGCAACTAAAAACTATAATAACATTCAATTAGTTGAAGCTGGAAAAACAAGACAAGAATCTACGTATAATGGATTAAAAAGCATTGAAAATGTTAAAGAAAAAGATTTTGTTGTAATTCATGATTCTGCAAGAATGTTTATAAAGGCTAATGATATTAAAAAGTTTGTTGAATTTGCAAAACAAAATGAATCATGTATACCATATAAATATGAAAATAATGCTGTATTTGATAAAAAGAATAAAACATATTTAAAAAGAGATGATATTTTACTACTTGAAACACCACAAGTTTTTAAATTATCAAAAATATTAAAAGCACACGAACAAGCAGTTTTAGATAATTTTGTTAATAATTTTGATGATAGTGCAATTTATTTTAAATATATTGACACTCCAAAATTTTTATTAAATCGTCAATATAATTTAAAAATAACAACCCTTCAAGATATAAATGAAATCGAGGCTCACTTATGAAAGTAAATGATTTAGTTTTAGGAAAAATTATTAATATCAAGCCTTATGGTTTGTTTCTTGAATTAGAAGACGGAAGTCGAGGTTTACTTCATATTTCTGAAATCTCAAACAAATATATTAGTAATATTTATTCAAGATTTTACATAAATCAAGTTTTAAATGTTAAAATAATTAAAATTGATAAAGAGAAAAATTTTATCAATTTTACAATTAAGGGTATAACAAAAGAAGAACGTTCGCTTTACGAAAGTAAAATGAACGGATTTAAAAAATTAGAAAGTAACATTAATTATTGGATCGAACATTATAAAGGAGGAGATTCTATGGAATTAGATTTAAAATATGTTAAAAACGCTGCAAATCTTAAAGATTTTGAAGAAAGCGTTAAAAAAATTAATCACATGATTAATGAAAAAACTGGAAAAGGCAATGATTTTCTAGGATGGACAACTTGGCCAAGAGATTACAATAAAGAAGAAGTTGAAAGAATTATTAAAAAGGCACAATTCATTAGAGACAATTTTGAAGTCCTTGTTGTATGCGGAATTGGGGGAAGTTATCTTGGAGCACGGGCTGCAATCGATGCTCTAAAAGGTTTAAGAAATAATGATAAAATTGAAATTATTTATATGGGTCAAACATTTTCAAGTGAATATATTTATGATGAACTTGATTATTTGAAAAATAAAAATTTTGCAATTTGTGTTATTTCAAAATCTGGAACTACTACTGAAACAAGCGTTAGCTTTAGATTATTAAAAGAATTATTAGAATTAAAAATTGGAAAAGAAAAAGCAAAAGACGCAATTGTTGCCGTTACTGATAAAGAAAAGGGTGCTTTAAAAACATTAGCTGATCAAGAAGGTTATGAAACTTATGTTTTACCAGATGATATTGGTGGAAGATATAGTGTATTAACTCCAGTTGGTTTATTCCCAATGGCAGTTGCTGGAATCGACATTAAAAAAGTTTTAAAAGGCGCATATGATTCAATGATTAAATATGATAATGATGATATTTATACAAATGATTGTTATAAATATGCCGTAAACAGATTTAATGAATACGAAAATAATAAAAAATCTGTAGAAATGTTTATAACATATGAACCAAAACTTGTTCAATTAAACGAATGGTTAAAACAATTATTTGGAGAATCAGAAGGTAAAGAAGATAAAGGTTTATTACCAGATAGTGCCCATTTTACCACTGATTTACATTCTTTGGGCCAATTTATACAAGAAGGAAGTCATATCTTATTTGAAACTGTTTTATATGTTAAAAATCCTTCAAAAGATGTTAGTGTTCCACATGATGAAGAAAATTTAGATGGATTAAATTATTTAGAAGGAAAAACATTATCATATATTAATGAGAAAGCATTTTTAGGAACATTAGATGCTCACTCTAATTCAGGTAATGTTGATAATTTTGTTCTTTATGTAGATAAAATGGATGAATATAACTTAGGTTATTTATTTTATTTCTTCATGAGAGCTTGTGCTATGTCTGCATACTTATTAAAAATTAATCCATTTAATCAACCAGGAGTTGAAATTTATAAGAAAAATATGTTCCACCTTTTAGGTAAAAAAGGCTATTAATAAAAAATATTAATTGAGCGCTTAAAATTATGATAAATTATTTCTTGTTATATTATTTTAGAAGTAATATAATAATTAAGCGCTCAATTTAGGGACGTTTAGCTCAGTTGGGAGAGCATCGCTTTTACACGGCGGGGGTCAGGGGTTCAAGCCCCTTAACGTCCACCATTAAAAATCACTCAATTGGAGGGGTAGCGAAGAGGCTAAACGCGGCTGACTGTAAATCAGCTCCTGAGGGTTCGGCAGTTCGAATCTGCCCCCCTCCACCATCTTTTATAAGTCAGTGATATTGGGATGTAGCCAAGTGGTAAGGCAACAGACTTTGACTCTGTCATTTCGCTGGTTCGATCCCAGCCATCCCAGCCAGTTTGATCCACTAGCTCAGTCGGTAGAGCACTTGACTTTTAATCAAGGGGTCTGGAGTTCGAATCTCCAGTGGATCACCATCTTATATGCCCGAGTGGCGGAATTGGTAGACGCACAGGACTTAAAATCCTGCGGAAGTTGATTCCATACCGGTTCGATTCCGGTCTCGGGCACCATCTTGTTTATAACGCCGATTTTATCGGCTTTTTTTCTTTCTTGGGGGTTATTTGGGGGTTATTTTGGGGTTATTTCTTTTTTACATTGACGGTGCTAAAAACATTATTTTAATTAAATAATTTGTCAATTTTACTTATTTAGGAATGTTAAATTTTTATTAAATTTTAATCTTTACAAATTTTGCTTAATGAAGGTATATATAATTTATATCTTGTTTCAAAATTGTACATTTCTTTGTATTTAACAAGTTTTGGATAATCCTTTATATATATTTTTTTATTAAAAAAATAATATCAGTTGAATCTATATCAATACGTATAACATAAAATTTTATGTTCTTCATAATATTGACTTATTTTATAAGTATTATTTATTGTTGTCATAAGTGACACTAATGAAGTTGAATATGAAAATGCAAAATTAGAACACTTATTAAACAGTAAACGTATAGTTTACGCTTAGTTTTTTTATTTATATTTATTATTAAAAAAGAAGTTCAATTAATAAATTAATTTCAATTATGATAAATGCAATTATTTCTATAACGAGATATATATTTTTATAAACAAACATATTCATCTCTTAATTAACAATAAAATAATGCTTATATTTTTTATAAATACTATAAACTTATTTAAATTTAGTAATTAACAATTTTATATTATTGTAAGCGCTTTAAAAGTTAGATAAAATATTAAATTGAGATATAGGGAGATATTTTAATGAAGTTACAAAAAGTTGCTATTGATATGATTAAATCAATATGTGCAAGGTATAAAGACGAACCAAGTCCTTTAATGTTGATTTTAAGTGATGTTCAAAATGAATATGGTTATATTCCACTTGAAGTTCAAGAAATTATCAGTGAAGAAATTAATATTCCAGTTAGTGAAATTTATGGAGTTGTTACATTTTATTCATTTTTTAGTTTAACACCAAAAGGAAGATATGTAATTGGTGTTTGTATTGGAACCGCATGCTATGTTAAAGGCGGACAAAATGTTTTAGATAAATTTGGAGAATTATTAAAAATAAAACCAGGTCAAACAACTGAAGATGGATTATTTACATTAGATGGATTAAGATGCATTGGTGCATGCGGAATTGCCCCAGCTATTTCGATTAATGGAAAAGTATATCCTAAAGTAAAATTGAGTGATATTCCAAACATTATTAAAGAATATCGAGATAAGGAGATGGAATAATGGCTAAAAATATTGAAAATAAAAAAATAAAAACAATAGAAGATTTAAAAAACACCTTATCTAATTGCTCAAAATGTATGAAAGAAAAATTTGATGGGCAAGATAATAAAAGACATATCGTTGTTTGCGGTGGTACAGGTTGTCTTTCTTCAAATTCTCAAGAAATAATTGATAATTTTAATAAATTAATTGAAGAAAAAAATTTACAAGAAAAAGTTACATGCAACGTTGTTGGATGTTTTGGATTTTGTTCTCAAGGTCCATTTGTAAAAATTTATCCTGATGATACTTTATATCACGCCGTTAAACCAAGTGATTGTAAAAGAATTATTGAAGAAGATATAATTGGTGGAAAAACAATTGAAGATTTATTATATATAGAACCTTCAACTGGAAAAAAAGTAAAAAGACAAGATGATATTAATTTTTATAAAAAACAACTTAGAATTGCATTACATGGATGCGGTCAAATAAACCCTGAAATTGTGCAAGAAGCTCTTGGATTTGATGCTTTTAGAGGCTTAATTAGAGCTTTAAGTATGTCGCAAGAAGATGTAATTAAAGAAATTTTAGATAGTGGCTTAAGAGGAAGAGGCGGTGCAGGTTTCCCATCTGGTAAAAAATGGAAATTTGCATACGATGTTAAAGATGACACAAAATATGTAGTTTGTAATGGTGATGAAGGAGATCCAGGCGCATTTATGGATCGTTCAATTCTTGAAGGAAATCCAGTTGCAGTTATTGAGGGAATGATGATTGCAGGATATGCAATTGGAGCTCAAAATGGATATTTTTATGTTAGAGCTGAATATCCAATCGCTGTTAAAAGATTAAGAATTGCTATTAAAGAACTCGAAGAAATCGGACTTTTAGGTGATAACATTTTAAATAGCGGATTTAATTTTAGAGTTCATATTAGACTTGGAGCAGGTGCTTTTGTTTGTGGTGAAGAAACAGCTTTATTAAATTCAATTGAAGGAAAAAGAGGCATGCCAAGAACAAGACCTCCATTTCCAGCTGTCAAAGGTTTATGGGGAAAACCAACAATTATTAATAACGTTGAAACCCTTGCAAATGTTCCATATATTATGAGAGTTGGCGCTAAAGAATATGCAAAAATTGGAACCGAAAGAAGTAAAGGAACTAAAGTTTTTGCATTAGGTGGGAAAGTTAATAATGTAGGATTAGTCGAAGTTCCAATGGGAACAACAATTAGAGAACTAGTTTATGATATTGGTGGAGGAATTCCAAATTCAAAAAGATTCCAAGCAATTCAAACCGGTGGTCCAAGTGGTGGTTGCTTAACTTTAAATGAAATCGATACTCCAATTGAATATGAATCCTTAATTGAAAAAGGTAGCATGATGGGAAGTGGTGGTGCCATCGTTATGGATGAAGATAATTGTATGGTCGATGTCGCTAAGTTTTATTTGGAATTTATATGTGATGAAAGTTGTGGAAAATGTTCTCAATGCAGAATTGGAACAAAAAGATTACTTGAAATTCTTACAAAAGTAACTGATGGAAAAGCCACAATGGAAGATTTAGATAAACTTCAAACTTTAAGTGAATCAATTCAAGTCGGATCATTATGTGGACTTGGTCAAACCGCTCCAAACCCAGTTTTATCAACACTAACTAAATTTAAAGATGTCTATATTAGACACGTTCAAGATAAAAAATGTGATGCTGGAGTTTGCAAATCACTTATCGAATTCCATATTGATCCAAATAAATGTAAAAAATGTTCTCTTTGTGCTAGAAATTGTCCAGTTAATGCAATTAGTGGTGTTATTGGGAAAGAAGCATTTAAGATAGATTTAAATAAATGTATTAAATGTGGAACTTGTATTTCGGCATGTAAGTTTAATGCAATTTATAAAAAATAGGTGGTAGTGTTATGGCAAAAGTACAAATTTTTATTGATGGAAAAGCTTACGTTGTTGAAGAAGGTTTGACAATATTAGAAGCTGCAAAAATATGTGGATACAATATTCCCAATTTATGTACATGGAAAAAAGGTGAATGCTCAGTTGCAAGTTGCCGTGTATGTTTAGTTAAAGTTGAAGGCGAAAGAAGACTTGTTCCAAGTTGTGCATATCCAATTAGAGATGGAATTAAAATTTCAATTGTCGATCCAAAAGCCGTTATTGCTCGAAGAACAAGTGTGGAATTGCTTTTATCGAACCACTATTATAACTGCCAAGCTTGTAGAAAAAATGGTCAATGTGAACTTTTAGAAGTTGCTCGAAGAGTTGGGGCAAGACCAGAACAATATGTTGGAGAAAAAACAAAATCAACTTTTGATGATCTAGCCCCATCTCTTGTTAGAGATACTTCTAAATGTATTTTATGTGGAAGATGTATTGAAGCTTGTAAAAACACACAAGGAATTGGAATTTTAGGATTTGAAAATCGAGGATTTAAAACAATTGTTGGACCAAGTGAAAATAGAAGCTTTAATGATGTTCCTTGTATTCAATGCGGGCAATGCACACTTGTTTGTCCAACTGGAGCTTTAATGGAACATAGTGAAATTGACAAATTGGATAAAGCATTTAATGATGGAAAATATGTAATTGTTCAAACCGCTCCAGCTGTAAGAGCTGCAATTGGAGAAGAATTTGGCGAGCCAATTGGAACAAATTGTACTGGAAAAATGGTTGCAGCTTTGCATAGATTAGGATTTTATCGTGTTTTTGATACTAATTTTGGAGCTGATTTAACAATTACAGAAGAAGCAAATGAATTTGTTCAAAGAATTATTTCTCATCGACCTGGTCCAATGATCACGTCATGTTCTCCAGGTTGGGTTAATTATATTGAATATTATTATCCAAATTTATTACCTCATTTATCAAGCTGTAAATCACCTCATGAAATGGTTGGTGCAATTATTAAATCATATTATGCTGAAAAACATAATATTGACAGAAGCCAAATTTGTGTTGTTTCAATCATGCCATGTACTGCTAAAAAATATGAAAAAGAAAGACCAGCTAATTCAGTTGATGGATTAAAAGATGTTGACATTGTTTTAACAACAAGAGAATTGGCTGAACTTATTAAAAGAGCTGGTATTATGTGGAAGAAATTACCAGATGAAGAATTTGATGATGATTTAATTGGAGAATACTCTGGAGCTGGTGCAATTTTTGGCGTAACCGGTGGAGTTATGGAAGCTGCAATTAGAACTGCTTATCATATTTTAACTAATCAAGAATTAGAACCAATTGAATTTAGTCCATGTAGAGGTTTAGAAGGAATTAAAGAAGCTGAACTTAAAATTAATGGACAAAAATATTCATTTGCAATGTGTAGTGGCATGAAAAATGCAAAAATATTGCTTGAACAAATAAAAAATGGTGAATCAAAATATGATTTTATCGAAGTAATGGGTTGTCCTGGAGGATGTATTAATGGTGGCGGCCAACCTTATGTATTTCCATTATTTTTACCAAATGAAGATGATAATATTCAAGATACATATATTCAAAAAAGAGCAAAAGTTCTCTATGATATAGATAAAGGTAAAAAAGTTAGAAGAAGTCATTTAAATCCTGATATTATTACACTTTATAAAACATATCTAGGTGAATATGGATCTCCAAAAGCTCATAAGTTATTACATACAACTTATAATTTCCATAGAGAAAAATATAGAGATTTGAATCAAGAATAAATAACATAATAAATTATTTAATTTTAAAAAATGAAAATGGCGACATTTTCATTTTTTTAAATAATAAATTATCACTATTCTTTAAAAAATAAGATTTAAAAATTATAATAATTGTGAGGTGACGGTATGACAATTAATGATAAAATATACCAAAACGAACGAGAATTATATAAATCAAATAACTTAAAATTAATTAATTGTAAATTCCAAGGTAAAGCAGATGGAGAATCTCCTTTAAAAGAATCTAAAAATATTAGTTTAGAAAATTGTTTAATTGATCTTAGATATCCTTTTTGGCATAACTTAAATATTGATATAAAAAATTGTAATTTAACAATAAATTGTAGAGCCAGTTTATGGTATACAAAAAATATAAAAATAAAAGACACACTAATTGATGGAATTAAAGCAATTAGAGAATGTAGTAATATTCAAATATTAAATACAAAAATTAATTCGCCAGAATTTTTGTGGAAAAGTAAAAATATTGAAATAAATAATTGCTCTCTAATTAGTGAATATGCATTTTTAGAATCAAAAAATATTCAAATTTCTAATTTAACTTTTCAAGGAAAATATTCTTTTCAATACACTAAAAATATCAAAATAGTTAATTCAAATCTTGATACAAAAGATTGTTTTTGGCATTGTAAAAATGCTGTTATTAAAAATTGTGTTATAAAAGGAGAATATTTAGCATGGTATTCCAATAATTTGACATTTATTAATTGCAAAATAATTGGTACACAACCATTTTGTTATTGTAAAAATTTAAAGTTGATAAATTGCGAGATGATTGATGCTGATTTAGCTTTTGAATATTCTAATGTAAAAGCAAAATTAATCGGAGATATCGAAAGTATTAAAAATCCAAGAAGCGGTTATATTTTTGTAAATAATGTTAATAATTTGATATTAACAAGTAACTCAAAATACAAAAATAGATGCAAAATTCATTACAATAAATGCAATAATTTAACAAAATAATAAATAATTAATTTTTAATATAATACTTTGTATTATAATATTAATGTTTTGGAGGATATATTTATGGGAAGACATTTTGAAGTTAGAGCCGCTGCAATGGCTGCAAGTGCTGCTAAAAAAAGTGCTATGTATATGAGAGCATCAAAAGAAATCTATATGGCAGCAAAGAGTGGTGTCCCTGATCCTGATAGTAATTTAGCATTAAGAAGTGCTATTGAAAAATATAGAAAATCTTGTCCAAAAGACGTTATTGAAAGAGCAATTAAAAAAGCACAAGGTGGAGAAGCTACAAGTTATATCGCTGGAAGATATGAAGCTTTTGGACCTGGAGGCTCATATTTAATTGTTGATACGTTGACAGATAATGTTAACCGTGCTTTAGTTAATGTTAGAACTGCTATTACAAGAAAAGGTGGACATTTAGGTAGTGTTATTTATAACTTTACTCAAGCTGGAGTATTAGATTTTAAAGGTGATGAAGCATTAAGAGATAAAGTTGAAGAAACATTAATTTTAGGCGATGTTGATGTTAAAGAAATTACTTATGCTGATGGATATATAGAAGTAATTGTTGATCCAAGTAGCTTTACAAAAGCAAAAGAAGAATTAAATGGCATTGGAATCAATGATTTTGAAACAGCTGAAGTGACATTTTTACCAAATGAAAAAATTACTTTAGAAGGCGAAGATAAAGAAAAATTCCAACACTTATTAGATGCATTAGATGAAGTTGAAGACGTCCAAGAAGTTTATCATAATGTAGAATTATAATTTTTATAGTATAATACTATAAATGGAGGAATTAATATGACAAAAGCATATGAAAGTTTACCTTGGTTATTAAAAATCATTTTACAAATCTTTTTTGGCTGGATCATTGGTGGCGTCTATAGAATTTTTAGATTCGTTGAAACTCACAATGTTGTCACATTAGTTGTTGGAATTCTTGGTTTAGTAACTGGCATTGGTAACGCTATTCTTTGGGTTTGCGACTTAGTTACTGAAATCTTAAGTAACAAAATTAGAATTTTTGCTGCTTAATAGGCTTAATGAATTTATTTGTATTTGACATTGATGGAACACTTGTGAACAAAGAACAAAAAATAAGTTCCACAAGTGTTTTGTGCTTGTCTAAATTATTAGAAAAAAACAATTATGTAGCTATTGCTTCTGGAAGAAGCTTTTTTGGTATTAAGAAGTTTTTTAACAAAATAAAAGATTTTGACGATAAAAAATATATCATCTGTACAAATGGATCAACAGTTTGTGATTTTTTTGGAAAAATATTATTTAAAGAAAATCTAAAACTAAAAGATTACAAACTTATTTATAATTTTATGGCTAACGATAAAAATGTCGTTACTTTTTGTTATAAAGATGATTATATTGGTTATTTTAAAGAAGATGGATTGATTGATTTTGAATGTGAATCAAATAATATGGAACCTTTAAAATTTAATATGGATGATGATGATGATATTTTAATTGATAAAGTCATGTGTTTTTCAAAGATTCAAAATTATTTTAAAAACTTAGTATTACCAAAAAATATTATCGATAATTTTAATATCGTTGCATCAAATAGATATTTTCTAGAATTTGCTCCAAAAAATGTAGATAAAAGTTCTGGTGTTAAATTTTTAGCAAAATATTTAAATATAAAAGATGAAAATATTTATACATTTGGTGATGCTGGAAACGATATTAATATGATTAAAAATTACAATGGTATTGCAATGGGAAATTCAATTGATGAAGTTAAAAGTGTTGCAAAATTTATAACTAAATCAGTTGATGAAGATGGCGTAAGTTATGCTTTAAAGGAGATTTTAGGTATATTATGAATGAAGTATTATATTTAGTAGTACCTGCTTTTAATGAAAAAGAAGTATTAGATGATTGTATTAAAACATTAACGAATATTTTAGATAAAATGGTTAGTGAATCTTTAGTAAGTTCTGAATCTAAAATATTATTTGTTGATGATGGATCCAAAGATAATACATGGCAAATTATAAAAGATGCTAATAAAGAAAATAAATATGTTAAAGGAATTTCTCTTTCAAGAAACGAAGGCCATCAAAAAGCCTTAGTTGCAGGACTTTTTAAAGCTCTTGATGATAACGCTGATATAAGTATTTCAATTGATGCTGATTTACAAGATGATCCAAACGCAATAATTGAAATGGTTAAAGAATATCATAAAGGATTCGATGTTGTTTATGGTGTTAGAAGTTCAAGAAAAAAAGATAGCTTTTTAAAGAAATTTACTGCTGAAGCTTATTATAAATTTTTAAAATTAATGGGAGTTGAGCTTATCTTTAATCATGCAGATTTTAGGCTTTTATCTAAAAAAGCTCTTAAATGTTTAAGAATGTATGATGAAAGAAATTTATTTTTAAGAGGCATTATTCCTCAAATTGGTTTTAATTCAACGAAAGTATATTATGAACGACTTGAAAGAAAAGCTGGTAAATCAAAATATAATTTAAAAAAGATGTTTACCCTTGCAAATGATGGAATAACTTCATTTAGTTTAAAACCATTACAATTTATTAAATTTTTATCCTATATATTTTTACTCGGTGGTTTATTATCACTTATTTTTTGTCCAATTTTTGTTGGGTTTAGATATTTTGATTTATCAATTATAATCTCTGTAATTGTTTTTGTAGCTGGTGTTTTATTATATTGTTTAGGAACAATTGGAAATTATTTAGGTAAAAATTATATTGAAACAAAAAGAAGACCACTTTATTTTATTAAGGAAGATTTAGATGAAGAAAAGTAAAGTGCTATTTTTGTTAACATTAATACCTTCGTTATTTTCTTGTGGAAATGTTAATTTAATGACTTATAAAGAGATACTAAGTTTTAAAGATAAATTATCATATGATTTTTCTAATATTAACACTTTTACATTTAATAGTAATAGACAAATTCAAGGAAAAGGAAATAGTCCAATTGTCAAGATAACTGAAAGACTAGTTTATGATTTAAGTGATGATTTAAATAGTTTTTATGTTGGTTATGATAATAAAATGGATGTAATTTATCCAAGTGGTAGTATAACAGTTCCAAGCATTTATCAAGGATTAGAAACTAAAATTACAGATGATGGAATTAGCGTATTTTTAGGTGAAAATTTTTCAGAAACAAAAACATTTAACACAATTGATGAAACAAAATCATTTATAGAAGAAAATTTAAATTTTGAAAATTATTTTATTTCAATTAAAGATTTTGAAAGTATTATTAAAGAAGATGAAAGAATTCTTTATTATAAGAAAAATGATTTTGTCACAATCGAATTTGAAAATTTTAGTATAGATGATTATTATATTGGTGGAGATGTTGAATTTTATAATAATGGTCTTTTAAAAACATTAACATTAGAAGTTTGGTCTCCAATTGGAAGTGGAGATGAAGAAGAAGTTTATTATAATATTACAAATTATGAAATTGAAATTGAATATAATAAAGATATTGTTAAGTTATATTTAGTTTAGTTAATTAATTTAATATTTTATTAATATTATTTAAATAATATAATAAATATATGAAAGGTTCGAAGTTATTATTAGTATCATTAATTACTTTATTAACATCTTGTTCAAATGATGGTTATTTAAAAAACTCATCAAATACATATTTTGAAAAAACAACAACTAGTAATAATACAAATACAAATAATGAAAAAAATTTAGAAAATTATATATCAAATTTACCATCAATTGATGTATTTTCTTTACAACAAAATACCACAACAAATATCAAAATCTCTAGCGAATCCTCAATATTTTCTAATAAATATGAATTAAAAGGCAAACTTTTGGCCGATATTTCAAATAAAGATGATTTATATAGATATCAAGAAGAAACTGCTGGAAGTATTTTAGATTCTACAAAATTTTTCTCAGAATTAAGAAAAGATCAAGATAAAGATTACGTTTTAGATTTGATTTATAATGATGAAAAACAAACTCAAGAATTAAGCGATGATGATGCATTTAATTTAGTTAATGAAGATTTTAATTTATATGAATCAATAAGCTTAAAAAACCTCGATTATTCATTATTTCAAAATTTAAGTTATGAAATTAAAAGCAATCAAATAACACTAACGTATTCAAAAAGTGAAAATATTGAAATTTTTGGTGAAGTAATGATTGATTATGAAGCAATTTATGACAAATATGGCAATGTAATTTCAATAACTTCGAGCGGAGATATAAGTGAAATAAATATTACAAGTGGTCAAACCTATAGTGGAGAAATTTCTGGTCAAATTAAATACACATATAATCAAAAAATATCTCACGAAACAAGACTTTAAATAAAACATTGAATTTTTATAATATTTTATATTATAATATTATTCGGCCTTATAGTTTAGGTATTGAATTCCCGGTAAGAATACAAGACTATAGCTATTAAAGGAGATAAGTTATGTTAAGACAAACAAGTATTTTAACAAAGAAAGACGTATCAAGAACATGGTATGTTGTTGATGCAAAAGATATTCCTCTTGGTAGATTAGCAAGTGAAGTTGCTATTTTATTAATGGGAAAAAATAAACCAAGTTATACACCAAATGTTGACTGTGGAGATTATGTAATTATTATTAATGCTAAACAAGTTCACTTATCAGGACACAAATTAGAAAATAAAAATTACTATAATGTTTCCGGTTTTGCTGGTGGATTAAGAACAAGAAGTGCAAAAGAAATGATTACTTCTTATCCAGAAGAAATGGTTGAAAGAGCTGTTTGGGGAATGCTTCCAAAAGGAAGATTAGGCAGACAAATTTATAAAAAATTATTTGTATATGCTGATGAAAATCACAAACACGAAGCACAAAAACCTGTTGCTTATGAATTTAAATATGTCGGAGGTAAAAAATAATGGCTAGTAAAAATGATGCAGTTTATTATGGTACTGGCAGAAGAAAAACATCTATTGCTAGAGTTTATGTAAAACCTGGAAAAGGTTCAATTATTGTAAATGATAAAGATGTTAATGAATATATGCCTCAAGCAACATTAGTTTTAGATTTAAAACAACCATTAACTTTAACAGATACACAAGATAAATTCGATATCGTTTGTCATGTTAAAGGTGGCGGTTTTGCCGGACAAGCAGGTGCTATCAGATTAGGTATTGCAAAAGCTTTATTAGAAGCTGGTGTTGATAGAAAGACTTTAAAAGTAAATGGAATGCTCACAAGAGATCCAAGAGCTGTAGAAAGAAAGAAATACGGCTTAAAGAAAGCAAGAAGAGCTCCACAATTCTCAAAGAGATAATTTCTATACAAGAAAAAGAAGCTGGCTTTTACAAAGGTCAGCTTCTTTTCATAAAATTCTTGAAATATTTTTATAAAGGTAGTATTATTATTAAGCGCTTATTTTTATGCGTCTTTAGCTCAGTTGGTTAGAGCGCGTCCCTGATAAGGACGAGGTCGGTAGTTCAAGTCTACTAAGACGCACCATTTCCGGATGTAGCGTAGCTTGGTATCGCGTCAGTTTTGGGAACTGAAGGCCGCTGGTTCAAATCCAGTCATCCGGACCATTTAATAAATTATATGGATTGTAAACATTATTGACCAAAACTGAAAAGGATGTTTAGCTCAGTGGGAGAGCGCTTCCTTCACACGGAAGAGGTCATAGGTCCAATCCCTATAACATCCACCATATATGCCGTCTTAGCTCAATCTGGCAGAGCAACTGATTTGTAATCAGTAGGTTGATGGTTCGATTCCGTTAGACGGCACCATTTTATTTATTCATTCCCCTTGAATTTTGTCTAAAAATTAGATAAATTAAAAGGGTTTTTTATTGCATAAATATTAAAAATGATGAAAATTAATGATCTTTAAGAATATTAAAATTTTATTTAAAATAAAAATAAATATAGAAGTTTTAAAGCCATATAATTACAAGAATTGATTTTATCTCCCCAAATTGGATGGTATGAAAACAAAAATGATGCAACACCTTTTGTAAAATATATATTAAGTACAATTGTTAGTGCATATAATGACTTTGAAGAAAGAGTGGAATTGGTATTTAATAAAAAAACTAGCCTTGATGCTGTAAGAATGGCTGTTAATTTTAAACTAGGGAAATTTACAAAAAGAGATATTCTTGAACTTATATCATCAATTTCTTCAACAATTATTGAAAGAAATTTAAAAAACTTGTGTGATTTAGGTGAAATAAAAAAAGAAGGTATTGGTAAGTCAACGTATTATATTAAATTAAAATAATATTAATTTGTTTTATTTATTCTATTTTTAATATAAAATATTATCAAATCCAACATATATTTATATCAAATAAGGAGAATTTAAAAGATATGGAATACGGTAAAAAAATCAGAAATGTAGCTGTATTAGGACACCAAGGTAGTGGTAAAACAACAATGTGTGAATCACTATACAGTGTCGTATATAATACAGAAAAAGGTAGTGTTGAAAGAAAAAATACTATTAGTGATTACTTACAAGAAGAAAAAAATAGATTATCATCAACTTCTAGTGCAATTGTACCTTTAGAATATGAAGGTTATAGATTTAATTTAATTGATATCCCTGGAAATGATGATTTTATTTATGAAGCTCTTGGTGTTACACAAGTAATTAAAGGTGCAATTTTAGTAATTAGTGCACCAAATAAAGTCCAAATTGAAACAATTAAACATTTTAATTTATTAAGAAAAAAAGGTATTCCAACATTAATATATGTTAATAAAATGGATAAAGAAAATATAAATTTTGAAGATTTATTATCCGATATCCAAGAAAAATTAGGTAAAGATGCAGTTCCATTTACATATCCATTAGGTCATGAAGATAAATTTGATGGTTTTGTTAATTTAATTACATTAAAAGCTAGAATTTTTGATGGAACAAAATGTGTAGATGGCGAAATTTATGAAGATAAAAAAGCAAAAGTTTTTGAATTAAATAATATGATCAGAGAAAGAGTTGCGTTAACAGACGATGCATTACTTGATAAATTCTTCTCTGGTGAACCATTAACTAATGAAGAAATTTCTACTGGATTAAGAAAAGCTGTTTTAAATGCTGAATTATATCCAGTAATTTGTGGAAGTGCTGCAAAAAACATCGGTTTGCATACAATTTTAGAAATGTTAATTGATTATTTACCAAGTCCAGATGATTTAAAACCTTATGAAGGATTAGACGATCAAGAAAAAGTTGTTACAAGAAAAACTGTTTCTAGTGAACCATTTAGTGCTTACGTATTTAAAACTTTAGTTGATCCATATTTAGGAAGTATTAGTATTCTTAAAATTTGTAGTGGAAAATTAAAATTAGGTGATGAAGTCTATTGTCCAAATATTAAAGAAAATGTAAAAATTTCATCATTATTTTATCTTTGTGGCAAAAAACAAATAAATATTGATGAAGTATTTGCGGGAGATATTGTCGCAGTTGGTAAATTAGATAATTTAGCAACTGGTTTTACATTATCAGATAAAAATAATCATATTGTTTATAAACCAGTTAAATATCCGACAGCAGTTTGCTTTAAAGCAATCGAATTAAAATCTAAAAAAGATGAAGATAAATTTACTCCTGCTTTAAATAAACTTAAAAAAGAAGATCCATGCTTAGAAGTTAGAAGAAACGAAGAAACAAAACAATTATTAATTGGCGGATTAAGTGAAACTCATTTACAATTTGTTTTTGAAAAATTAAAAAATAATTTCCAAATTGAATTAAATACATTTGCTCCAAAAATTTGTTATCGTGAATCAATTAGAAAAACTGCTGAAGGTCAAGGTCGTTATATTAAACAATCTGGCGGTAGTGGATTTTATGGTGTTGTCTCAATGAGATTTGAACCAAGTCAAGAAAATCAATTTGATGAAGAAATCTTTGGTGGAGCTGTACCTAAAAATTATTTCCCAGCTGTTGAAAAAGGATTCTTCGAAGCATTAAAACAAGGATTATTAGCTGGTTTCCCAGTAATTGGAGTGAAAGGTGTTTTATTTGATGGAAAATATCATCCAGTTGATAGTAACGAATTAGCTTTCAAAATGGCTGCAATTCTTGCATTTAAAGATGCTTACATGAAATGTAATCCTACAATTTTAGAGCCAATATTAAAAATTAAAGTTAATGTTGATAACCAATATTTAGGAGATATTTTAAGTGATTTAAGTTCAAGAAGAGCAAAAGTTATGGGAACAGATGAAACTGATCACGGAATTACTGAAATTGAAGCTTTAATCCCAGAAAGTGAAACTCTTGATTATATAAATAGATTAAAATCACTTACTCAAGGTAGCGGATTCTATAATCGAGAATTTTATGAATACGAAGAAGTACCTCAATATTTAGTTGAAAAAGTTATTAAGGAAAATTCTTTATTAAATAAGGAAGAAAAATAAATTATTTATAGTAATAGATGTTTTGTTTAATATTTTCTGCAACTTTACTTCCAAGTAAAGTTTCAATAATTAACAAAGCAAAATCAATTACAGCGGCTGGACTTCTTCCAGTAACTAAATTGTTATCTCTTACACAATATTGATCAATAAAAGTACCTTGGAAATCTTCATTCATTGAAGTAAAACAAGTGTACTTTTTATTTTTCAAATAACCAAGTTTTCCTAAAATGGTTGGAGCAGCACAAATTGCAGCAAAATATAAATTATTATCCATAAAATATTTAATTATTTCTATAACTTTATCACTTTGAGAAATTTCAACCCATTCAGGACCACCTGGTAAAAATACCATATCATATTTTTTATAATCCACATCATTTAAATATAATAAGTTATCTAATTTTGTTAAGTAATTACCAGTTGCAGTTTTATCTTTATTAATTGTTGCAATGTCAACATTAATTCCAGCTCTTCTTAATAAAGCAACTGTTCCAATTAATTCTAAATCTTCAAATCTATTTGCAATTATTGTCAATACTTTCATAAAAATTTTTAATTTACCTCATTTCTTTTTCTATTATAGTAAAAATATAAAAAAATTAAAAAAGAAAATTGACTTATTATATTGGTTAGTATATACTAACAAAGGATTGGAGAAAATTATGGAAATTACTTTAGACAAATTGAAAGTAAATCAAGAAGCAGTGGTAAAAAAAGTAATAACCTTAGGTGCCATAAGAAGAAGATTTTATGACATGGGAATAACTCCTGGTGTAAAAATTCTTTTTAAAAAGGTTGCACCACTTGGTGATCCTATTCAAATTAAACTGAGGGGTTATGATTTATCACTAACAAAAAAAGAAGCTAAAGAAATAATTGTGGAGGTAGCCGAATGATTAAGTTTGCGTTAATTGGAAATCAAAATAGCGGTAAAACCACATTATTTAATGCTTTAACCGGATCAAATGCTCAGGTTGGGAACTGGCCTGGAGTAACAGTTGAGAAAAAAGAAGGTATATATCATTATAAAAATAATGAAACCGGTGTTGAAAATTTAAAAGTAACAGTGGTAGATTTACCAGGTATTTATTCTTTAAGTCCATATTCACCAGAAGAAATAGTTTCAAGAAACTTTTTAATTGATGAGCATCCAGATGTTTGTATAAATATTGTCGATGCAACAAATTTAGAAAGAAATTTATATTTAACAACTCAAGTCTTAGAAATTGATGTTCCAGTTGTTGTTGCATTAAATATGATTGATGCTGCATATAAAAAAGGAATTGAAATTGATACAGAGAAGTTGTCAAAATTATTGGGCGTTCCTGTTATTGCAATTTCAGCATTAAGAAATACTAATATTGATGAATTAATGTTAATTGCTTATAAAGCATCGCTAAATCGTAGAAAAGGTAAAAGCGTCATTGAAAATGATTCTTCTTTATCTGATTTATATAAAAAATCTTGTGAAATTTTATCAAAACAAAATAGTGAAATTACTTCTCTTTCATATCATGCTGTTAAATTATTAGAAGGAGATGAAGAAGAAGTTAAATTTCATCCAGATGTAGAAAAACAAATTAAAGAAATCAGAGATAAAGAACCATTAGATATTTTTGATGGTGATTTTCAAGGAAAAGTTGCTGATGCAAGATATCGATTTATTACCAGCAATATTGATAAAATCATTGTTCGTAAATTGGATGATAAAAAATTAGCAACTATTGAATATGAAGATGAAATTAGAAAAGAAAGAACTTCATATCAAAAAATGCTTGATGAGAAGAAAGATAAACTTAAAAAATTCAAAAAACGAATTAAAGATATAAAAACTAATAAAAATTTAAATTTAGAAGTTAAAAAATTTGAAATTTTAAAAGTTAAAAAAGAAAAAGAACAATATTTAAAAAATATTAATGAAAAATTAAAAATACAAAAGAAATATATTTGGAAAAATACTTCTATTTCAGAAAAAATTGATTCAGTTTTGACTTCTAAAATTTGGGGTATACCAATTTTCATTGTAATTATGTTCTTAGTCTTCCATTTAACTTTTGGAGATGACTTCTTATATTTAGGAGCAATAATTCAAGCTGCAACTGGAAGTAGCGAAAACTTTGGTACCATCATATTAGATTCAGTTGCTGGAAATGAAGTTGGACAGGCGTGGCTCGGTGTTTTATTTGGCTCTGGAATAAATTGTCCTGGAACTATGCTACAAGTAATTGTTGAAAATTTAACAGGTGATGTATCCGGTGTAGCTTTGGGACTTGGATATGCGACGCAAGGACTAAATGCTGAATGGCAGTGGCTTGATAGTTTAATTTTAGATGGACTTTGGAATGGACTTTCAATGGTATTATCATTTGTTCCTCAAATTATGGTCTTGTTCTTATTTATTACTATTTTAGAAGATTCTGGATATATGGCAAGAGCAGCATTTATAATGGATCGAGCATTTAGAAAATTAGGTCTATCAGGTAAAGCATTTATGCCATTAATTATGTGTTTTGGATGTGCAGTTCCTGGAATTTATGCAACAAAATCTCTTGAAACTGAAAGAGAAAGAAAAGTAACAATAATGTTGACACCATTCTTCTCTTGTGGAGCAAAATTAGAAATTTGGTTAGCTTTTGCAGCAGTTTTGTTTGCTGGAGCTTATGGATCATTAATTATTTTTGGAATATATTTAATTGGAATTGTTGTTGCATTCTTAGTTGCAATCTTATTAAAACTTACAAAATATAAACCAAAAGCTAGTCCATTTTTAATGGAACTTCCTGATTATCACTTCCCAAGACCAAAATCAATCGGCGTCCATCTTTGGGAAAAATTAAAACATTATATTTATAAAGCAGCTACAATTATTACAACATCAATTGTCGTTATCTGGATTTTACAACATTTAACATTTAACTTTGATTATATTCCAGATCCAGGTACAGAATTAGCTGCAACTTCAATTTATACAATAGAAGATTCAATATTAGGCGTTTTATCAAATTATGTAAGATATATTTTCTATCCAACTGGTTTTGGAGATTATGTCGTAACACTTTCTCAAACAGGCGACATCTTACATTTAGGTGGCGGAAGTGCAAGTGAAATTGCAGCCGGTGCAAAATCAGTTCAATTAGGTGGATATTTCATTATTGCTTGCTTCTCTGGATTAATTGCAAAAGAAAATGTTCCTGCATCACTTGCTTCAGTTAGTGTTGCTGCTGGATTTTCAAGTGAAACTGGAATCATTGATGCATTAGCATTAGATCCTACCGCAACATTCTCATTCATGGTATTTAATTTATTAAGTATTCCATGTATGGCTGCTGTTAGTGCTGCAAAATCTGAATTATCAAATAATAAAGACTTTATATTTGCACTTGTGTTATGGTTCTTAATTGCATTTATTTGTGCAATATTTATAAATGTTTACAAATTTGGTTTAACAATTCTTGGAATGTTAATATTAATTCTTGGAGTTAAATACTTAATCAAATATCTTCGTAGACAAAAAACTAATGAAAAAATAATTTCTTAAAAATAAATTCCTAATATCTCTCTAGCACATCCAATTAATTGGATGTGCTTTTTTTAATTATTTAATAATAAACAATTACTTTTTAATGATTTTATATTTAATATTTGATATACTTTAAAAGCAGTGAAATTTTCACTTTGACGAATTTTTATAACAAAAAATTAGGAGTTTAAATGAAAAAGAAAAACACATTACAGAATTTTAAAAAGGATGACGTTAAATTTGAAACAAAATCCAAAAAAGAAGTTTTAGAATACTTCAAAAGTGATGAACAAACTGGTTTATCTGATCAAGAAGTTTCTAAAAGACGACAAGAATATGGTTTAAATAAATTAAACGAAAAAAAGAAAAAGACAATTATTGGAATGTTTTTTGCTCAATTAAATGATCCAATGATTTATATTTTAATTGTTGCAGCTATTATTTCATTTTTAGTTTCATTTATTGATACCTCAGTCCCAGGTCAAATTGGTTGGTCAACTGCTAATATTGACTACATCGAACCAATTGTAATTTTAGTTGTTGTTTTATTAAATGGTACAATTGGAACATTCCAAGAACATAAAGCAGAAAAATCTCTTGAAGCTTTGAAAAAAATGACCGCTCCAACCAGTGTTGTTAGAAGAAATGGTCAAATTCTTACAATTCCAGCTGCTGAATTAGTCCCTGGTGACATTGTTATTTTAGAAGAAGGAAGTCAAGTTCCAGCGGATGTTAGATTATTAAAATCAGTTAATATGAAATTAGATGAATCAAGTTTAACTGGTGAATCAACTCCAGTTGAAAAAGATTCTGATAAAGTTTTTGAAGGTGAAGTTCCATTAGGTGATAAAGCAAATTATGCCTTTATGTCAACACCAGTTGTTTATGGACATGGTGAAGCAATTGTTGTTGCAACTGGAATGAATACTGAAATTGGAAGAATTGCTAACATGCTTCAAAATGAAGAAGATGATTCAACTCCACTTCAAAAGAAATTAGCAACTTTGTCTAAATTTTTAGGAATTATTGCTATTATATTAGTTGTAATTTTCTTTGCAATTGCAGTTATTCAATCTTATTTACAAAATAAAGATCTATTAAATACAATTATTACAATGTTTATTACAGCTATTTCATTAGCTGTTGCTGCTGTTCCAGAAGGTTTACCTGCCGTTGTTACAATTGTTTTAGCAACTGGTGTTACAAGAATGTCAAAAGTTAATGTTAATGTTAAAAAATTACCTTCAGTTGAAACTCTTGGTGCAGTCACCGTTGTTTGTAGCGATAAAACTGGAACATTAACTCAAAATAAAATGACTGTTGTTAAAGCATATACACTTCATAAAGAATATGTTTTAGATAAATTTACTTCATATAATTCAAATATTTTAACAGAACTTGCAAAAGGTATGTCATTATGTTCAAATGCAAGTATTGTTGGAGACAAATCATATGGTGATCCAACCGAAGTTGCATTAGTTGAATTTTCAAATCTTTTAGGTAATTTTAAAGAAGATTTAGAAAATACAAATCCAAGAACTGGCGAACTTCCATTTGATTCTGTTAGAAAAATGATGTCAGTTCAAGTTGAAACTCAAGACGGAAGTAAAGTCAATTATACAAAAGGTGCACTAGATCAAATTTTAAAATACACTAATAAAATATATGATAACGGTGTTATTAGAGATATTAATCAAGCTGATATTGAAGAAATTTTAGTTGAATCTAAAAAAATGTCCTCTGATGCTCTTAGAGTTTTAGCTCTTGCAATTTCTTATAGCGAACAATTAGAAGAAAAGAATTTAATTTTCTATGGAATTGTTGGAATGGTTGATCCACCAAGAAAAGAAGCAAAACACGCAGTTGCAGAGTTTAAAAGAGCTGGCATTGTCACAGTTATGATTACTGGTGACCATAAAGATACTGCATTTGCAATTGCAAAGGAATTAGGTATTGTTAGTAATATCAATCAATGTATGTCTGGTAGTGAAATTGATGAATTAACACCAGAACAATTACAAGAAAAAGTCAAAGAATGTAGAGTTTTTGCTCGTGTTTCTCCAGAAAATAAAGTCTCAATTGTTAAAGCTTTTAAAGCAAATGGAAATATTGCAGCAATGACTGGAGATGGTGTTAATGATGCTCCAAGTCTAAAGGCAGCTGACATTGGAATTGCAATGGGTATTACTGGTACTGATGTTGCAAAAGGTGCAGCTGATATGGTTTTAAATGATGACAATTTTGCATCTATTGAAAAAGCAGTTGAAGAAGGAAGAGGAATTTATTCAAATATTAGAAAGACTGTTTTATTCTTATTATCATCTAATATTGGTGAAGTTTTATGTATGTTAATTGCCGTTTGTTTAGGTCTTCCAACTCCATTAGCTGCTATTCATATTTTATTTGTTAATTTAATTACTGATTCAATTCCTGCAATTGCTTTAGGTAGTGATCCAAAAGATCCAAATATTATGAGCGAAAAACCTCGTGATCCAAAAGAAAGTTTATTTGCTAGAGGTGGTATATTTACTCTTGCTGTCTATGGTTTAATTATTGGTTTAATTACCTTAGCAGCATTCTTGTATCATCCAATTTTAGAAGTAGGATTTGATTTAAATGCAATTATTAATGTATTAAATAATAATGAATATTTATTATTACAATCTGAAACTTGCGCATTTATCGTTCTTGGCTTATCTCAATTATTCCATATGCTTGGAATGTCTGATATCAATAAATCATTTATCCATGTCTTCCAAAAGAAGAATTGGTGGTTTGTTTTAGCATTTATAATTGGTTTTGGATTTACAGTTGCAATGACTGAAATTGATGCAGTCGCAAATGTATTTGGTTGTACAACAATTGACTGGCAACATTGGTTAGCATTAACAGCAATTTCAATGATTCCACTTGCAATTCATGAAATTATTGTTGGAATTAAATATTTTATAAACCATTCTAAAGGTTCATTATTTTATAAAGTATTTGTTTTATGCGGAATCTTTGTTGTATTAGTAATTGTTGTCTTAATTATTGTTGGTTATTGTTTATAAATTAATTAGCATAAAATTTTAAAAAAAATATGGCAAATCTTAATGATTTGCCTTTTTTATATAATAATTTTTGTATTTTATTAATGAAAAATGAAAAATAATATATAATTATTTAAAGGAGAAATTTATGGAAGAAGTTAAAGCAAAAAAACCTAGTGAATTAAAATCCAAAGTATCTGAAGAAAAAAAGCCAATTGGAAGATATCATATCTCTCAAGATAAAGAAAAAAATAAATGGCGAGTTAAATTAGCAGGTTCTGATAAGGTTATTAAATTATTTAACACTCAAAAAGAAGCAATTGAATATGTTAAAAATTTAACTGACAATAATGAGCGAGGATTTGTAGTTCATTCTAAAAAAGGTAAGATTAGAAAAATTTAATTTATGTACAAATATATAATATTTGATTTTAATGGGACATTACTAGATGATGTTATTATTTCTTTTGACGCTTTAAATTTCTGCTATAACAAATACATCGATAAAAATAATAAAATTTCCTTAAAAGATTATTTAGATAAATTTTCATTTCCAGTCGGAAAATATTATGAAAGTTTAGGTTTTGATTTTAATAAAATTAATTATGACTTAGTTGCTAATGATTTTATTGATTATTACACCTCAAGATTTAAAGAAAATAAATTATATCCAGAAGTTAAAGATGTCTTAAATAAGTTAAAAAAAGAAAATTATAAATTAATTATTTTAACGGCATCTTATATTAAATTGATTGAAAAACAATTAAAATATTACCAAATTGAAGATTATTTTGATTATTTATTAGCTCAAAAAAATAAATATGCTGAATCTAAAGTTAAAATGGCTCTAAATTTCTTTAAGGATAAAAATATTGATCCAAATCAATGCCTTTATATTGGAGATACCATTCATGACATTGAAGTTGCAAAAGAAATTGGAGTTAAAATTATTTCATTTTCAAAAGGTCATAATTCTAAAGAAGTATTAGAAACTAAAAATAATGATGTAATTGATAATTTAATGGATATTTTTAAATATCTAAAATGATAAAATATTAATATGTTTAGACGATTTCTAACATTTATTACTTCAAGATTTTTTTTATTAGCATTATTGTTATCATCTCAACTTGCAATAATTGTTGTTTTATGTGTTGGAATTGTTTCAAGTGAATATGGTTTTTATTATTTAATTGCTGCATGGGTTTTAAATATTCCTGTATTAATTTTTATTATTAATTCCAAAGCAAATGATACTTATAAAATTACTTGGATGCTTTTAGTTGCTTGTATTCCAGTTGCAGGTATTATTTTTTATTTATTATTTGCTAATAAAAGAGATAATAAAAGACAAAGAAGAAAAATTGGAAGTTATAATAAATTAATCAACAAATATACTACAAAAACAAATGACTTAGAACAAATTAAAAATATGGATATTGATGCATATCAATATGCAAACGTAATTGTAAATAAAAATCACCTATACCCATATCTAGGAAATAAAACTAAATATTTTAAATTAGGACAAGAAGCCTGGCCAGTCATGTTAGAAGATTTAAAAAATGCTCAAAAATACATCTTTTTGGAATATTTTATTATAGAAAATGGTCAATTTTGGGATTCTATTTTTGAAATTTTAAAACAAAAAGTTAAAAGTGGTATTGAAGTTAGAGTTCTCTATGATGATTTTGGATGCATGAGTAAAGTTCCATATTCTTTTAATAAACAATTAGAAAAATGTGGGATTAAATGCAAAGTTTTTAATCGATATTTACCATTTATTGATGTAAAAATGAATTGTCGAGATCATAGAAAAATTTTAATTATTGATGGAAAAATATCTTATACAGGTGGAATTAATTTAGCAGATGAATATGTCAATTTAAAAACTAGATTTGGTATTTGGAGAGATAATTGTATAAGAGTCGAAGGTCCTGCAACGTATGGTTTTCTTCAATTATTTTTAACTAATTGGGATTTAGTAAATAAAATAGAAGAAGATTTTACAAAATTTAAATATGATTTTAAAAAATTAAATAATCAAGATTCTTATGTGCTTCCTTATGGAGATGTTCCATTTGATTATGAATCAATTTCAGAACATACTTATTTAAATATTATTAATGGAGCAAAAAAATATTTGTATATCTCAACTCCATATTTAATTTTAACTGAATCTTTACAACACTCTTTAATAAACGCTAAAAGAAAAGGCGTTGATGTAAGAATTGTAATTCCTGGAATTCCAGATAAAAAAATAACTTATCAATTAACAAAATCAAATTGTTATAACTTAATTCTAGCTGGTATTGATATTTATATTTATACTCCAGGATTTAATCATGCAAAAACATTTTTAGCAGATGATAAATTTGCAACTGTTGGTACGATTAATTTAGATTTAAGAAGTATGTTTTTGCACTATGAAAATAATATTTTACTTTTTAATAATGAATGTATTAAAGATATAAAATTAGATTTTGAAGATATGTTTAGAAATTCAAAATTATATAATAAGGATCAAATTTTGAAAATTGGAATATTTAAGAAAATTTGGTGGGCTTTATTAAAGTGTTTTTCTGCGATGTTTTAATTTATTTAAAAAATTTGATAAAATATTTCTATGCCAGTAATTAGAGTAGATAAAGAAAAAAAAGAAGAAAAAAAACCGATAAATCCTGTTTTAAGGGAAAAAGCTGAAAACGAAAAACGAAAACAAGATATTATCAAAAAGCAAAAAAAGGAAAAAAGATTATTTACAATTCTTTATATTGTCGGAGCTTTAATATTTTTTGGCTTAGCTCTAGTAATAATTTGTGCAATAAATTATGCTCAAACAGGTATCTTTGGCTTTTGATAAAGAAAAATAAATATAACTAATATTATAAGAAAAGAAAAGGTTTGCTTTATAGCAAACCATTTTTCTTTTTATATTCGTATTTTTTTCTTTCAGCAGTATTTAAAATTCTTTTTCTCATTCGATATGTTTTTGGAGTGATTTCAACAAGTTCATCTTGATTAATGTAATCTAAACAAGCTTCTAGAGACATTTTTCTTGGAGTTTTTAAAACAACCGTATTTTCTTTTGTTGATGATCTAATATTATTTAAAGCTTTTGCTTCGGTAACATTGACTGATAAATCAATATCATATTTATTTTCACCAACTATCATTCCTTCATATACTTCAGTTCCAGCTGAAATAAATAGAACTCCTCTATCGTCAACATGTTCTAAAGCATAAGGAGTAGCAGTTCCTTGATTTGTTGAAACTAAAACTCCAATTTGTCTTTCGCCAACTTCATGTTTTATAACTTCACGATATTCTCTAAATGTATGAGAAATAATTCCATAACCTTTTGTAAGAGTTAAAAAGTTTGATACAAAGCCAATTAATCCTCTTGATGGAATAACATAAATTAATTTAGTCATAGTTTCAGTTGATTCCATATTAATAAGTTCAGCTGATCTATTGCCTAAAGCATCCATAATATTTCCAAGATAATCAGTTGGAATTTCAATAATTAAATCCTCGTAAGGTTCACATTCAATTCCGTCAATTTCTTTAATAATAACTTCTGGTTTTGAAACTTCTAATTCAAAACCTTCTCTTCTCATGTTTTCAATTAAAACGCCTAGGTGAAGTTCTCCTCTTCCAGAGACAATCCAAGTTTCAGAATTTGGGATTCTTTTAACTTTCAACGAAACATCTTTTTGAACTTCTTTCATTAATCTTTCTTCAATTTGTCTGGCGGTTAAAAATTTACCGTCTTTTCCAGAAAGTGGTGAAGAATTAACACCAAAGGTCATTTGAAGGGTTGGCTCATCAATGTGAAGTGGAGTTAGTGGTACAAGATTGTTATTATCACAAATTGTTTCGCCAACATTTATATCATCTAATCCAGCTATTGCAACGATTTCACCGGCTTCAGCGTGATCAATTTCAATTCTATTTAATCCATAATATCCAAATAATTTTAAGACTTTAAACTGTTTTTTACTTCCATCTAATCTTAAACAAGTAACTGAATCATTAATTGAAACTTTGCCTTGCTTAATAACTCCAATTCCAATTCTTCCAACAAAATCATTGTAATCTAAGAGTGCTGGTTGCATTTGAAATTGTTTTGTAACATCAACATCAGGTGCTGGAATTTCATTAATAATTAAATCAAAAATTGCATCCATTCCAGGTTTTTGATCTTCTGGTCGATTTGAAAGAGAAGAAGTGCCTTTTAATGCACTTGTATAGGCGACTTTAAATTCTAAAAATTCTTCAGGAGCATTAAGTTCTAAAAACAATTCTAATACTTCATCAACAACTTTAACTGGGTCGGCATTTAATCGATCAATTTTATTAATAATGACAACTGGTTTAACATGAGCTTCAAGCGCTTTTTTTAATACAAATCTAGTTTGTGGCATAGTACCTTCAAAAGCATCAACTAATAAAAGACAGCCATCAACCATATGCATAATTCTTTCAACTTCTCCACCAAAATCAGCGTGTCCAGGAGTATCAAGAATATTTATTCTTTTTCCTTTATAATCAATTCCGGTTGTTTTTGCAAGAATTGTAATGCCTCTTTCTTTTTCAATTGGATTTGAATCCATTGAAGAATTTTGATCTTTTAAAGCGCCAGCATATTTTAATAACTGGTTAACTAATGTTGTTTTTCCATGGTCGACATGAGCAATAATTGCTATATTTCTAATATCTTTACTATTCATAATTTTCTCAAACGTTAATATTATAATACAAAATGTTTAATTTTTTGTTAATTATATTATAAAAAATTACTAATATGTATTAATATATATAGGATGAAAAGTAACTATGATTATGTCATTTTTGATTTTGACGGAACTTTAGCAGATACATTGCCAGGAATTGAAAAAGCGCTTAATATTACCGCTAAAAAAATGAATATTAATAAAGAATTTACTAAAGATGAGACAAAAAATCTTATTGGTGGTGGTGCCAAAAGATTATTTTTAAGAGCTTTTAATTTTTTTGAATTAAACGATAAAGATTTGTCACTTTATAATTTATTTATGGATGAATATTATAAACAACAAATTTCTAATTTTGTTATTTATAAAAATGTATTAGAAGTTTTAAAAGTCTTAGAAAAAAATAATATAAATTTAATTATTTATTCAAATAAACCTGAAGAAATATTAAATAAGTGTGTTTCTAACAAATTTCAAAATATTAAATTTTTAAAAGTTGTCGGAAATAATTTAAGTTTACCGCCAAAACCAAATACAACATATTTTATGAAAATTGTTGACGAATTAAAAATTGATTTAACTAGATCAATTTATGTTGGTGATAGCATCTATGATTTAGAATTTGCAAATAATTTAAAAATTGATTGTGCAATATGTGATTATGGGTATGGAAATTATGCCGATATAAAAAATAAAAAACCAAAATACTTAATTTCTAATTTTAATGAACTTTTGCATATAATTTTAAAAAAATAATGAGGATTTGTTGAGTTTTTTAAACAAGAAAGGTAAAATATTTTTATGAAAGATGTTATAGTTTTTAATTCATTATCAAATAAAAAAGAAGTTTTTAAACCAATAAAAGATAAAGAGGTTTCAATATATGTTTGTGGGCCAACAGTTTATAGTGATCCTCACATTGGAAATTGTCGACCAGCAGTTGTTTTTGATTTATTAAGAAGATTATTTTTATTTTTAGGTTATGATGTAAAATATGTTTCAAATTTTACAGATGTTGATGACAAAATAATTAATAAGGCAATTGAAAGAAATATTAGTGAAAAAGAATTAACTGATTTTTATATTAAAGAATATTTAAAAATAATGGATGAATTAAATGTTTTAAAAGCAACTCAAAATCCAAGAGTTACTGAATATATGGAAGATATTATTTCATACATTGACAATTTAGTTAAAACAAATCATGCATATTTTAAAAATGATAATGTTTATTTTAGAATTAATTCAATTTCAAATTATGGCGAATTATCAAATGTAACAACAGATGATTTAATTGCTGGTTCAAGAATAAAAGAAAATGAAGATAAAGAAAATCCTTTTGATTTTGTTTTATGGAAAAAAACTGATAAAGGAATTACTTGGGACTCTCCATGGGGCAAAGGAAGACCTGGATGGCACACTGAATGTGTTGTTATGATTTCTAAGATTTTTGGAAAATTAATTGATATTCATGGTGGCGGTTTTGATTTAAAATTCCCACATCATGAAAATGAAATTGCTCAATGTAAGGCAACTTATAATACAAAACTTGCTAATTATTGGATGTATAATGGATTTATTGATTTAAATAATCAAAAGATGTCAAAATCTCTTGGAAACGTTATAAATGCCAAAGATTTTATAAGTAAACATGGTGGACTTTTTGTAAGATATACCTTGCTAAATTGTCATTATCGAGCACCATTAAAATTAAGTGATGAACTTTTAGAAAACAATTTAAATGAAATTAATAAAATTCAAAAAACATTAAATGATGTAAGAATATTTTTACAATTTAATGAAATAGATTATAAAGGTAAAGATCAATATAACATTGGCAAATTCATTGATTATTTATGTGATGATTTAAATATTTCAAATGCCATGAGTGAATTATTTAATGAAACAAAAATTATTAATCAAGAATTGAGAAAAAAAGATAAAGATATTCAAACATTAATTTTCCACCACAATAATTTATTAAAAATGATAAATGTTTTAGGTTTAAGATTTGATATAATAATATTGGAAGAAGAAGATAAGGAATTACTAAAAGCTTATAATTTAGCAAGAGCTAATAAAGATTTTGCTAAATCAGATGAAATTAGAAAAGAACTTATTGAAAGGAAACTAATATAAGATGTTATTTTTAAATTTTTTATCTACATTTGGATCAGGTGATGTTTTAACAATTGATAAAATTATTATTCAATATTTTAATAATTTATTTGGTGGAAATGGTTGGGGAAATTATTTATTATGCCTAATTGGTATGATTTTAACAATTCTTTTAGTCGGAATTATTGGTTTTGAAAGAGAATATCAAGGTCATAACGCTGGACTTAGAACTCATTTATTAGTTGGACTCGGTTCTTGTATTATTATGATTGTTTCAATTTATTCAATTGGTTATCGAGAAGATAGCAATATGGAAACAATGAGATTAGCAGCTCAAGTTGTAAGTGGTATTGGTTTTCTTGGAGCTGGGGTAATTATTCAAACTGGAACTGCTGTAAAAGGTTTAACAACCGCTGCAACTTTATGGTTTTCAATGAGTATTGGTCTTGCTTGTGGAAGTGGTAATTTATTTATTGGAATTACTGGTGCAATTTTAGGAATTTGTTGTTTAGTTTGTTTTGTACCACTTGAAAAATTAGCAAATAGAAGTAATCCAATTATCGTCTTAATAATGCCTCTTGATAGTAAAAATATATATAAAGATATAATAGAAATTGCTGAAAGAAATAACATTATTGTAAAAAATACCGATACAAGTATTGTTCAATTTAAACAAAATGATTCATTAAGAATAATGGTGAGACTTGGAAGAACGAATAAAAAAATTCTTGATAGTTATGTAAGAGAACTATCAGAATATGTCTATCCTTTATCAATAAAGGTATATTAGAAAATTATTTAATCTTGACTAAATAATTTTGAAATTTTATTAATCTAAAGGAGATTTTTGCATCATGGGACAATATATATACGGAATTAATCCAGTGTTGCTCGCAATTCAAGCAAATAGAGTTAAAAAAGTTTTTGTCTCTGATACTTTCAATAACAAAAATGTTTTAAACACCATAAAAAAAGCGGGTATAACTATTGAATTTCTAAGAAAGGAGAGGATAAATTCACTTTCAAGTAATAGAAAAAATCAAGGGATACTTGCTGAAGTTTTTGATTATAAAACATTAAGTATAGAAGATTTTATAAATAAAAATAAAAATAAGGAAACAAGTGTTCTTATTATTCTTGACAATTTAGAAGATCCACATAATCTGGGAGCAATTTTAAGAATTTGTGACGCTTTTAATATTGATGGGGTAATGTTTAAAAAGAATAATCAAGTTGGGATAACTCCTTCTGTCATTAAAGTATCAACTGGAGCTATAAATTTTGTTGACTGTGTTGAAGTAGCAAACTTAACACAAGCAATAAAAAAATTAAAGGAAAAAGGATATTGGATTTATGCCAGTGATATGGATGGGAGCGAAAATTATTTCGACGTCGATTACGCAAATAAAATTTGCCTTGTAATTGGTAGTGAGGGATTTGGAATTTCTCATCTTGTTAAAGAAAATTGTGATTTTGTTATAAAAATTCCAATGTCAGGTCATGTTAACTCACTAAATGCATCCAATGCATGTTCGATTATTGTAAGTGACATATATCGTAAAAAATTATTAAAAAGCTCATAAATAATAAGTTAATTGACGAAAAAAATGTAAGTGAAATTTCAATTAAAGATGTAGAAGTTTATATTGATGCTGCAAGACGCGGTGATAAAGAAGCTTTACAATCTCTTATCTTATATTTATATAAGGTAGCAAAATTTATACTTTATAAATATTACTTAATTTTAAAAGATTACAATTATACACTAGATATGGTTTATGATTTTTTTAACAATGTAATTGTTGAATTTATTTTAAATCTTGAACGAAAATATATGAATTTTGAGTCATATTTTCGAGGGTTTATATCTAATAAATTTATTGATTTTCACCGCTTTGCAATGACAAATGGTAATAAGATATTTAAAAATTCTATATCAATCGAATCAAATATTGAAGGAACAACACTTCAAGTTAGTGATGTTTTAGCAAGTTCTGAAGATATTAGAGATTGGTATTCTAAAAAAGAAATTTATGATATCTTTTTAAATAATGATTCTGAAGTCTTAAATTCTGGTGAAAAACAAGTTTTATTAATGCGTCTTGATGATAAAAGTTTTAAAGAAATTTCAAATGAATTAAAATTAAGTTATAAAATTGTTATTAGCATTTATAATTTAGCAATTCAAAAATTAAAAAAGAAACTAATTAAATAAAAAAATTGTAATTTTTAATTGATTATTTTTTTAGAATTGTGTATTATTATTAAGCGTTTGAAAAAGCGGAATGAAGGACTTTATAGGTTAAGTCCTTATTTATTGAAAAGAATTTGATACACACGGTATTGTGTAAAGTAAAGGAGATGGATATGCCAACAATTAATCAATTGGTTAGAGAATCCAGAAAAAAAGGTGTTGAAAAATCAAAATCACCAGCTTTATTAAAAAGATGGAATTCTTTAGCTAAAAAGGAAACTATTCAAAGTTCTGGCCAAAAAAGAGGTGTTTGTACCAGAGTCGGTGTTATGACTCCTAAAAAACCAAACTCAGCTCAAAGAAAATACGCCAGAGTCAAATTATCCAATGGTTATGAAATTACAGCATACATTGGAGGAGAAGGTCACAACCTACAAGAACACTCTACAGTTTTAATTAGAGGTGGCAGAGTTAAAGATCTTCCAGGTGTTAGATACCATATTATTAGAGGTACATTAGATTGTGCTGGAATTGAAAAAAGAAGACAAGGTCGTTCTTTATATGGTACTAAAAAACCAAAAGAAACAAGTAATTAATTAGGAGGTTAGAAAGATGCCAAGAAAAGGAAGTGTTGCTAAAAGAGACGTTTTACCTGATCCAATCTATAACTCAAAATTAGTTACTAGATTAATCAATAACATTATGTTAGATGGTAAAAGAGGTATTGCTCAAACTATTTTATATGATGCATTTAAAAAAGTAGAAGAAGAAACTCAAAAACCAGCCATGGATGTATTTGCAACTGCAATTAATAACATCATGCCAACTGTTGAATTAAAAGTTAGAAGAATCGGCAGTGCTAACTATCAAGTACCAATCGAAGTTTCTCAAGAAAGAAAAGTTACTCTTGGATTAAGATGGTTAGTTAGTTATGCAAGACTAAGAAATGAAAAAACAATGGTTGATAAATTAGCTGGTGAAATCTTAGATGCTGCAAAAGGTACTGGTGCATCAGTTAAAAAGAGAGAAGATACTCACAAAATGGCTGAAGCTAATAAAGCTTATGCTCATTATAAATGGTAGGTAATTATGGCTAGAGAATACGATTTAGCTCATACAAGAAATATCGGTATCATGGCTCACATTGATGCTGGTAAAACTACTACAACCGAAAGAATTTTATTCTTTACTGGTAAAATCCACAAAATTGGAGAAGTACACGAAGGTGCTGCTACAATGGACTGGATGGTTCAAGAACAAGAAAGAGGTATTACTATTACATCTGCTGCTACAACTGCATTTTGGAAAGGTAATAGAGTCAATATTATTGATACTCCTGGGCACGTTGACTTTACAGTTGAAGTTGAAAGGTCTTTAAGAGTATTAGATGGTGCTGTTACTGTCTTAGATGGTAAAAATGGTGTTGAACCTCAAACTGAAACAGTTTGGAGACAAGGAAGTAAATACGGAGTTCCACGTATTGTATTTGTAAATAAATTAGATGCTATTGGTGCTGACTTTGAAATGTGTGTTAATTCATTACATGAAAGATTAGCTGCTAATGCTGCTGCCGTTCAATATCCAATTGGATTAGAATCTCAATTCAAAGGTGTTATTGACTTAATTTGTTTAAAAGCTTACACATGGGAACCAGGAGCTCATGATCCTGTCGAAATTCCAATTCCAGAAGAATATAAATCAAAAGTCGAAGAATATAGACAAAAATTATTAGAAGCTATTGCAAACTTCGATGATGATATTATGTTAAAAGTACTTGAAGGCGAAGAAATTAGTGTTGATGAAATTAAATCAACAATTAGAAAAGCTGTTTTAACAGGTGAATTCTTCCCAGTATTTGCTGGAAGTGCTTATAAAAATAAAGGTATTCAATTATTATTAGATGGTGTAATTGATTATCTTCCAAGTCCACTTGATATTAAACCAACAACTGCAACTTTACCAAACGGTGAAATTGAAGAATGTCATCCAGATGATAATGGTCACTTAGCATGTTTAGCATTTAAAGTTGCAACCGATCCATATATTGGAAGACTTACATATGTTAGAGTTTATAGAGGTACTTTAAAATCTGGAAGTTACGTCTTAAATTCAACTAAAAATGCTAAAGAAAGAATCGGTAGAGTCGTCTTAATGCACGCAAATCACCGTCAAGAAGTTAGTGAACTTCACTCTGGTGATATTGGTGCTATTGTTGGTCTTAAAAATACAACAACTGGTGATACTTTATGTGATGAAGATTACGATTTAGTATTAGAAAAAATGGAATTCCCAGAACCAGTTATTGAAGAAGCTGTTGAACCAAAATCAAAAGCTGATCAAGAAAAAATGTCTATCGCTTTAATTAAATTAGCTGAAGAAGATCCAACATTCAAAGTTCATACAAATAATGAAACTGGTCAAACTATTATTGCTGGTGTTGGTGAATTACACTTAGATATTATTGTTGATAGATTAAGAAGAGAATTTAATGTCCAAGTCAATGTTGGTCAACCTCAAGTCGGTTACCGTGAAACTATTAAAAAGGCAGCTGAATGTGAAGGTAAATACATTAGACAATCCGGTGGTAGAGGTCAATATGGTCACGTTTGGATTAGATTTGAACCAAACCCAGGAAAAGGATTTGAATTCGTTGATGCAATTGTTGGAGGTGCTGTTCCAAGAGAATACATTAAGCCAACTCAAGATGGTTTAGTTGCTGCAATGGAAAGAGGTTTAGTCGCTGGCTATCCTGCAATTGATATTAAAGCTACATTATTTGATGGTTCTTACCACGAAGTTGACTCTAGTGAAGCTGCTTATAAAATTGCTGCTAGTATGGCATTAAAAGAAGCTGCTAAAAAGTGCCAACCAGTCTTATTAGAACCAATCATGAAAGTTGAAGTTACAATTCCAGAACAATATTATGGTGATGTTTTAGGTGATTTAAGTAAGAGAAGAGGTCAAATGACTGGTGAATCTCAAAGAGGTAATGCAAAAATTATTGAAGCATTTGTTCCACTTGCTGAAATGTTTGGTTATGTTACTGATCTTAGATCATTTACTCAAGGAAGAGGTAACTACACAATGCAATTTGATCATTTCGGAGAATGTCCAAAATTCATTTCTGAAAAGATTATTGCCAAATCTGGCATAAATAATGATTAAAATTGTTTAATTTAATTGATAAATAACTTAATTTGCTATATTATAAAATAACGTATGTTATTTAATTATGTTTTATAACTTAGGAGGATAATTAAAATGGCAAAACAAAAATTTGATAGATCTAAAGTCCACGTTAATATTGGTACTATTGGCCACGTTGACCATGGTAAAACAACATTAACAGCTGCAATTACTCACGTTCTTGCAAAAAAAGGTGGTGCTGTTGCAACTGATTATGCACAAATTGACTCTGCACCAGAAGAAAAAGCTAGAGGTATTACAATTAATACTGCTCACATTGAATATCAAACAGAAAAAAGACACTACGCTCACGTCGACTGTCCAGGGCACGCAGACTATGTCAAAAACATGATTACTGGTGCTGCTCAAATGGATGGTGCTATCTTAGTTGTTGCTGCAACTGATGGTGTTATGCCTCAAACAAGAGAACACATCTTACTTGCTAGACAAGTTGGTGTTCCATACATTGTTGTTTATTTAAATAAAACTGACTTAGTTGATGATCCAGAATTAGTTGACTTAGTCGAAATGGATGTCAGAGACTTATTAACAAGTTATGGTTTCCCAGGTGATGAAGTACCTGTCATTAGAGGTAGTGCTAAATTAGCTCTTGAAGGAAATCCTGAAGCCGAAAAATCAATCGTTGATTTAATGGATGCTGTTGATAAATATATTCCAGATCCAGTCAGAGATAACGATAAACCATTCTTACTTGCAATTGAAGACGTCTTAACAATTACAGGTAGAGGTACAGTTGTTACTGGTAGAGTTGAAAGAGGTATGTTAAAACTTAACGATGAAGTTGAAATCGTTGGTATTAAACCTACAGTTAAAACAGTTGTTACTGGTATTGAAATGTTCAGAAAATTACTTGATTTTGCAGAAGCTGGTGACAATGTCGGTTGTTTATTAAGAGGTATCAACAGAGACCAAGTCGTCAGGGGTCAAGTCTTAGCAAAACCAGGTTCAATTGTTCCACATACAAAATTTACAGCATCTGTCTATGTTTTAACTAAAGAAGAAGGTGGAAGACATACAGCATTCTTAAACGGTTATAGACCACAATTCTATTTCAGAACTACAGATATTACTGGTGTCATCACACTTCCAGATGATGTACAAATGGTTATGCCAGGTGATAATGTTAACTTAACAGTTGAATTAATTCACCCAATCGCTGTTGAAAAAGGTACTAAATTCTCCATCAGAGAAGGTGGTAGAACCGTTGGTGCTGGTACAGTCAGCGAAATTCTTAAATAATTTAATAGTTATTTAACCTTATAAATCAAAAAAAGTCTGCGAAATGCAGACTTTTTTTATTTATTTTGTATTTTTTTAACAAAATTACTAACAGTTTACTAATATTGTGAAATATTTTTATCTTTTAAAAATAAAAGATAAAAATTATAATATTACTATTATGAAAGTTATTTTATTAGCAAAAATGTCTAAAAGAGTGTTAGCTGCATTAATTGATTTTATTATTCTTTTAGCATTAACATTTATTATATTTTTTCCTTGCGGCGTCTATAACGCAGTTTTAGATGATGAAAAATATAATGATAATATAAGTATTTTAATGGATAATTATGTAAAAACTGGTCTTTATGTTGGAATTAATAAAGCAGTTTATTCTATTTCAAGTCTTGCTAATGAAGATAATTTTAAAAGTTTTGAAGATTTTAATGAATTTGAAGTTAAAGTTCAAAATGATGAAACAAATAAAGAAGAAATTATCACTGTTAATTTCACCGATTCAATTGTTAGATATTATTTAGAAAAAAGACAAGAAGCAAATGGTGATGATGTTAGATATACAAATTATTCTCTAGATTATATTAAGAAAAATATTTTAAATATCGCATCAAGTGAAGAAAAATCAACAAATAATATAAAAAGTTTAGAATTAAACGAAGAAAATAAATATTACATTACCGGTTTTGATGAAAAAACTAGTTCAAAAGTGCAATTAACTTTAGATCTATATCAAAATTTATTTACTAATTTAGAAAGCGAAATATCAAATTCGCCAATAAATGCTTCATTATTACAAGAAAATAACATGATTATTGGAATTACTTTGGTTTATCTTTTACCAATTTCATTTGGTTTAGCATTTATTTTTTATTTCTTAATTCCATTATTTTCAAAAAATGGCGAAACAATTGGAAAATATATTTTTAAAATTGGAGTTATTTCAGATGATGGATATTCACTTAAAAAATATAAATATTTAATTAGATTTTTGTCATTTTATATTGTTGAAATTTTAGGTAGTATTGCAACTTTTGGTGGAATGTTTTTAATTTCTTATGTTACATATGTTTTCTCTAAAAAGAAAAAATCTATTCATGATTTTATTAGTAAATCAGTTGTTATTGATAAAGTGAATTCTGTATGGTTTAAATCAAAAGAAGATGAAGAAATTTATGCAGAATCACATAAGGACTACGATCCAAATGAACAAATCCTTGAAAATTAGTGAACCTTTATCAATTTTAAAGGCTTCCATTTTATTGTTAGATTTCTTAGTTGCGATTTTATTAGCAATTCTTTTATATTTTTCAACTTTTTATCCTATTTATCAAAATAATTCTAGTTATGTAAATGGAATAAAAGATAATAATGAAATAATTAATAGATATCAATTAAATATATCTTATGATAAAAATAAAGATCAAAGTTATTATCAAAATATCATTCTTAATTTTTTAGATGATTATAAACAAGATGTTTTTGAATATTATGATAATAATTTAGAAAATAAAGATGTAATTCAATCTGATACTACTGAATATCTTTTTAATGTTGTAATTTTGGGTTTACCATTTGAAGCAACTAATGATAATCATATTTCAAGTGATGGATATTATCAATATATTCAACAAAATGATGGGAATTATGCCTACGATATTATTGGAGTAACAGTTGATAGTGATTTAGATAAAGATGAAAAATTATTTTATCAACAAGAAACGTATTCTAAATTGGCAATTTGTGAAAATATTTTATATCAATTAAATATAAATAATTACAAAACAAATAAAGATTATGTAAATAATTTAAATATCATTTCATATACAATTTCTGGAGTTATATCGTTTGTAATTTATTTTATGATTATTCCGTTATTTTTTAAAAATGGTGAGACACCTATTTCAAAATTATTTAATGTTGGATTAATTAATAATAAAACCGGCTTTAAAATTAAAAAATATCAAGTATTTCTTAGATATTTTATTTATTCTCCATTTTTAGTATTAGGATTATATTTTTTAAATATTTATTCAATTATTATTTTTATGATTGTTCCAATAATTTTAGATATTTTTGTTTTATTTTTATCAAAAGATCAACGTGATATCTTTGATTATGTTGTAAAAAGTAAAGTTGTTAATGTAAAAGATAGTTATATTTTTAAAGATGAAAACGAAGAATTAAGATTTTTTGAAAAATATCCCGAACTTGAAAAAGAAACAAGAAATGATGAGCTATCATATACTGAAAAACTAAAATCAGCTAAAACGTTTGAAACTAATAAGAGTGATTTAGATGGAAGAAAAAAATAATAATATTGCAGAAAATAATAATTCAAAAGATGAATTTATTATCTCACCTTGCAAATTAACAAGAAGAATACTTGCTTTTTTAGGTGATTTTTTTATCACTTTTATTTTAAGCGTTTTGTTATATGAAGTTGCTATTATGCCACTTGCAAGTATAACTACTTCATATAATGAAAAAATTAAAGAAATTGATGCAAATCAATTAAGAATCATGGATACATTATATGAAAATGATTTATTATTTTATGAAAATGAAGATTCCAAATACGATTATAATACCAATTCATCATATACTTGTGATAAATTTGTAGAATATTACACCTTTAAAGACGAAGATAATAATAAATATCAAAATATTAATGAATTTGATGTAATTTCTACATATTATTTTAAAAAATATGATAATCAAGAAGCTAAAAAATATATTTATAATCTATTTAATAATACAAGTAATGATCCAAATCAAATTAAGTTTTTTAAAGAAAGCGATAGTTATGATTTAGTATTAAAAGATGAATATAAAGATGAATTTAAAGCTTATTTTGATGAATATTCTAGTATGTCAAAACAAGGTGAAGCTGATTTGGAATTATTTAAATCTAATATTTTTAATTATAATTATGCAAATATAATTACTGAGTTTGCAAAAACAAATCAAACTTATATAAATTGCAATAATCAAATAAATATGATTAATAATTCTTTTGATTATATGTATACAGTTTGTTCTTTTATTTCATTTTTTATATCTTGTATTGTGATGTATTTAATAATTCCTTTAATTGATAAAAAATCAAGAACTTTAACAAAAATGATACTAAAAATTGAATATTTTGATTTAAAAACAAATTATTTTATTAAAAAAAGAAATGTCTTATTTTTATTCTTTTTAAATATGATTGAAAATTTTTCGATGTTAGTTTTCATTCCATTTATTTCTTTAGGATTTAGTAAGATATTTTCATTAACAGTCTTATTAATTTTTAGTATAGTATCAGTTATTTATTGCTTAATTAATTTGTGTATTGCTTTGGGAAATTCATATAATAAGTCAATTAAGGAATTATTTTTTAATATGATAGTTATTGATACAAAAGCAAGTGATGAACTTTTAATTTATAAGGAGCAACATGGAAGTAAATAGAGCTAAATATTCAATTGAATATGAAAGACCACAAACTTCAAAAAGAATTTTTTCGGCATTATTAGATTTTTTAATTTTCTGTTTAATATTCTTAATCTTTTTTATAATTTCTGATCAAATTGAAAAAGTTACACCTGGCTATCAAGAAAATGACTTAATTATTGAAAATGTACATCAAAATTCGTGTATTTATGTTCCAGAAGATGGACTAAATGGAAAAAGTAAGCAATATCGATTAATTTCTGATTATTATGAAACAAATTTTGATCAATATACTAGTTATTATGTATTATCAACGTTAACTGATTCAATTTTAGGAACTAATTCTCATGATGGATTTATTAATTTTATGCTCGAAGAAAATTATGAAAAAGGTTTAGAATTAAAAGAAGATTTCAATGAATTTAGATTAAATATCAAAATTGATGGAAAAGAAGTGTATTACATTGATGAAACAACTAATCAAATTTCATATATGCCAAAAGGTAATTATGAAACAGTTGCAAAAGAATTTTTTATTCCATATATTAATGAAACTTGTAGAGCATATTTAAGTTATGTTAATGGTTATAATGATGCAATGTTATTTTTAACTAGAATTATTGTAATTATTGAAATTCCAATTCCATTAATTTTATCTTGTTTTATAACTTATTTATTTATTCCATTAATTTTTAATAAAGGAAAAAAAACAATTGGAAAATTGGTTTTTAAAATTGGAGTAGTCAATAAAAATTTATTAAACGTTTCAAATAAACAATATTTTTTAAGATTTTTAATATTTTTATTTTTAGAAGTAATTTTATCTATTTTTACATTTTTAATTCCAATAATTATTTCTTTTAATATGATATTTTTTACTAAAAATAAACAATGTCTTCACGATTATATTATGCATTTTCAATTAGTCGATACTTCAATGTATAAAATTTATAATTCATTAGATGAAATTGTTCTAGATGAAATTAACTCGAAAAATGGTGTTGATTTCAGACTTCGATAAGAAAATATTACGAAGTAATATAGATTAATATTGTTATACTTTTTTTAAAACATTATAATATTTATAGGCTGGTAAAAGTTGTGAAGAAGAAAGTACTAACTGCATTATTTGCGATGGGAATAAGCTTGGCAGCATTTTCTTATAATGCTCCTAGTTTAGACGGCTCTTATCAACAAAATAATGTTCAAGAATTAAAAACACAAAATAATTTAGCGCAACAAAATGATAAATCTATTTTTGATGATGAATCATTATTAGATCAATTTTATGAAGAATATTTAAATATTCGAACAACTAGAATTGACTATCATGAAAATGGTGATTTAGCAATTGAGATCACTGTTAACTATGAAGGTGATGAAGACTCAAGTTTTGGAATCGCCCCAGTTTTTTATTTTGGTGATAAAGAAACTGGAAAAATGACTTTAGAAATTGAAACTGTAAACATAAATACAGAAGAAAAAGATCCTCAATTAATTACTTTAGAAGTTGAACCTCAATATCAAACCCTATCTTTTGAAACTGAGCCAAAAGAAGGAGAGACTTCAATTAGATTATTGTCAAGAAGTGACATAATTTATAATAATTTTAAAGAAAATTATGCCGTTGCTTCTTATAAATTGCACGATATTTATACAAATGTTTCAAGTCTTAATGTTCCAGAAGGTGAAGAAGAATTAGTAGTCGGAGAAGATGTCAATTATAATGATGAATTTATTTTTGAAACTGATGAATATTATGAAACTCCAAGTCAAGAAGTAACGGATCAATTATTAAGCGTTGAAGTTACAAGAACATCAATTAGTGATTTCTCTTATTCTTATTCAATAACTGTTAAATTAGATTTAAGTTTAGTTGGAGAAAATGAAGAAGATCAAATTATATATACAGTCGGTTATTATGATGAAGCTAATTATCGACCAGCAAAATTAAGAGTTACTCTAAATTCTGGAGAACAATACGAAGGTAATTTACAAAGACAAACTGGTGTTGGAATAACTGCAAGTTTAGGTATTAATTATGCAAGTTCTATAAATTCAGTTTGTGATGTTCAATTACCATATCAAACTCAAGAATCTGATATTGCTAAAATTGAATTAGTTAATGTATTCTTTATTGATGAGTTATCAAATGGTAGTTTTTATGAAGTATTCCCAAGATTTTCTGATGATTATGAAATTGAAATAAGTAAAATTGGAACAAGAAAATATTATGCAAATGATTATATGAATATAACTTCTCAAACAATTTCTAAATTTGGTGAAGTTTATTGCTTATCACTTGGTTTAGATTTAACAGTCGAAGAAGCTTATAAGAAAATGTATGATAATTTCTACTTCCCAAGTCTTTCAATCTCTGGTGGAGATGAAGTATTTGAAAATATTGAAAATGGTTTGTATTACTATCGAACTTATTTCTCATTTTCTAGCTTTAATGAAGAAAGAATGGAAGGAAGTTATTTTAGAGTAATTTATAACGATGGAAGTTTGGATTATATTGGAAATAAAGTATCTTCTAAAATTCAAATTTATGAAGGAAAAAATAGTGTTAATTTCTTCCTTGAAGGCTTAGAAGACTTAAATAATATTAAAACAATTGATATATTTGGTATTACATTACAATACGAAATTGCTTCAAAAGAATCTGATACAACTATTGCAAATTCTTCTATTACATTTAAGTTTGGTTATTTATCAACTCAATATGGTGGAGTTTATGATGTAAATGGTAATAAAGTTTCAGATGGTGTTATAGTAGATCAATTTGATTTAAATCTTATATTTATACTATTCTCAGTAATTTATGCTCTTGTATTTATTCTTGGAGATATTGGATTATTCTTCTTTATGAAAAATAAATATAAAGATGATGAATTTAAAAGAGTTAGACCAAAATCATTCTTCATTACAAGTTTATATGCTTTAATTTGTACTTATACAATGATTGCTGACTTTATAATTATTGGCTTTAGAGTAACACTATTTAATAATACTCCAAGAGTTATGAATATAATGGATATTATAATTATTGTATTTACAATTGTTGCATTCTTAATGTGTTGTTACTTTATTAGAAGATTCTATATTGCAATTAAAGATCATATGGAAAAAGTTAAACGTGAAAAATTAAAATTAGGCGTTAACGAAGAAGATTCGTCTGGTGTTGCAATTGCATTTAGTAAAAGTGAAGATAAAAAAGAATTAGAGAATAAAAAAGCTCAAGAAAGTAAATAAAAATAATAAGGAGACATCTAGTTATGGAAATTCGATTAAAAAATTTAACAAAAATTTTCCCAGGTAATCCATCTAAACATATCCGTGATACGGTTGCGGTTAATGATTTAGATATTGTAATTCCTGATGGTAAACTAGTTGGTTTACTTGGTCCTTCTGGATGTGGAAAATCAACAACTCTTTATATGATTGCTGGTCTTTTAAATCCAACAAGTGGTGAAATTTGGTTTGGAGATGAAGAAGTTACTAACTTATCACCTGAAAAAAGAGGTATTGGTTTAGTTTTCCAAAACTATGCTTTATATCCACACATGACCATTTATAAAAATGTTGAATTCCCATTAACTAATCTTAAAGTTGAAGTTCCTTTAGTTGAGTTTTTTGATTTTGATATTAATATTTCATTTGATTTAAATGAAAAAGACGTTTATAAAGGAATTATTTCTTCAATTTCAACTCTTATTAAAAAACTTGCAATTTATCATAATTCAATTAAATATGAATTAAATTTAAAAGATTCAGATGAAGCTTTATTAGAAAAACTTGAAGCTTTAAAAGATAAAATGTTGACTGATAAATCTCTTAAAGAAGAATATACCGCTTTAAATGAAGAAATTAATAATAAAAAATTACACGGGGTTTTAAAAGTCGATGTTAAATTATTAAATATTTCAAAGAAAATATATGAATCATTTAAAGAAAATTTATCAAGAATTAAAAATTATGTTTTATTAAATGAATCAAGTACATTATCAAGTGAAGCTTTATTTGATTCAACTATTAGATTTGAAATTAATGGAATTAAAAATGAAGATTTAATCCCAGTTTTAAACAATCCTCAACTTGATGAAAAAGAATCATTAAGAATTAGAAGTGAAAAATTTATTAAGTATTTATTTAAAACATCAAAAGTTCAAAATATGGATTTAAAAATTTATTTTAATGAAGAAAAGACTGTTTTAAGTGGATTTTTCAAAATTAAACATGCTACAAAAATGGTTTTAGATAACTTAATTAAATCAATCAATGACGGATTAAATGTAGCTAATTTAAAAGACGAAAGAACAGTTGCATACTCATATCGAAAATTAAATAAACTCGAAAGAAAAGAAATTGTTTATGAAGTTGCAAAACTTGTTCAAATTGATGAATATTTACAAAGAAAACCAAGTCAATTATCTGGTGGTCAACAACAAAGAGTTGCAATTGCAAGAGCTTTAGTTAAAAGACCAAAAGTTTTACTTCTTGACGAACCATTAAGTAACTTAGATGCTCGTTTAAGACTTCAAACAAGAGAAGAAATTAAACGTATTCAAAAAAATACCGGAATTACAACTGTATTTGTTACTCACGACCAAGAAGAAGCAATGTCAATTTCTGATGAAATTGTTGTTATGAAACTTGGTGAAGAACAACAAAAAGATAAACCACAAGAAGTTTATAATAATCCTAAAAACTTATTTGTTGCTCAATTCTTAGGTACCCCTCCAATTAATGTTTTTGAAGGTTATATTAAAGATAATGGAATTTATATTGGAGATGATTTAATTTATAAAACAAATAAAAAACTTGAAGATAAAAAAGTTTATGTTGCAATAAGACCTGAAGGATTTAATTTACACGTTGATAAATCTAGTGAAAAATTAACTTGCGATGCTGAAATTATTGAAGTTTTAGGTAGAGATTTATCAGTTGTTTGTAAGAGTGAATACTGCTTAAAACCATCATTTAAGGTTATTATTAATTCTGAAAATGATGTAAAACTTGGAAAAATTAAATTAAAAGTTAAAGAAAATAAAATGTTTGTTTTTGATTATCAAACTCAAGAGAGGATTTATTTATAATGGATAATTCAAATATCGAAGTAAATAAGTTTGAAAAACTTGAGTCAAAAATTTTAATAAATAATCAAAAACTTGAATCAAAAGAAACAAGTTCTTTAAACGACGAACAAATTAAAGCACTTGAAGTCGAAAACGAATATTTAAAAAATATTATTGAAACAAACAAGACACTAGATAAAGAAAAAGAAGAATATGTTGATTCTTTAAAAGATGATTTTAATGTTGTTGTTGTTTCAAGAAGAAATAAGGATTATGTTTATAATTATAATGGATTAAAAAATGTAAAAGACGACGATGCTAAAAATAACTGGAAAGCTTGGTTATATTTAGCACCTGTTTTAGTTTTAATGGCTGTATTTTTAATATATCCTTTAATTGATACATTTTTTATATCATTTATGAAAGACTATAACTATGTTTTAAGAACATATAATGGTTTTACATTGGATAATTATGGATTTATTTTAGGTTTAACTGAAATTAATGGTGGTTATGAGCATAGGGTTATAGATTACGCAATTCCAAATACTCTTATAATCTGTTTTATAACAGTTCCAGTTTCAATTGTTATAGCCTTATTAATTTCAGTTGGTTTAAATTCACTAAAATGGTTCCAAAAAATATTACAAACCATATTCTTTTTACCATATGTTACAAATACAATCGCAGTTGGTATGGTTTTTGCAGTTATTTTTGACCGAAATGGTGTTATAAACTGGATATTTGGACTTGATAAAGATTGGATTAAAGGTGCCGCTAGATGGGATGCGATGCTTCCTCTTTGTATTTATATTGTTTGGAGTAGCTTGCCATTTAAGATTTTAGTTTTCTTAAGTGGTTTACAAGGTATTGATAAACAATATTATCAAGCTGCTCAAATCGATGCTACACCAAAATATAAAGTATTAACTAGAATTACCGTTCCATTATTATCACCTCAAATTTTATATATCATGATTACATCATTTATTGGTGGATTTAAAGAATATTCAAGCATTGTTGGTATGTTTAATAATCCAGGAACTGCCGATGGAGATTATTCTTTATATACAGTTGTTTATTATGTCTATGATCGTATGAAAGATAATAAAGTTCATTATGCAGCCGCAGCCGCTGTATTATTGTTCTTATTAATTCTCTTATTTACAGCTCTTCAATTTGCGGTAAGCAAAAGAAGAGTCCATTATTAGAAAGGAGTTAACTTATGTTAGAAAATTCTGTTAATCAAAATATGAAAGTTAGCTTCCAAAATGAAGATAATAAAGATTTAGCTGGTTTATATATTAATTTTGCCAAACCAGGATCTTTAATAAGTGATGTATCTTTAACAATAAAAGAAGGAAGAAGAAGTGTAAAATCTCTTCAAAGAAGTGAGAAAATAATGAAGATATTATCAACAATATTACTTTATGTAATAATTGTTTTTCTTGCTTTAATTGTTGTCTTTCCATTTTATTGGATGATTATTACATCATTAAAATCAAATGATGAAATTAGAGCTTCAACTCAAACATTCTTCCCAACTGTTGTTATGTGGGAAAACTATATTGAAGTATTTAGAACATTTGATTTTACAACTTATATGGTTAATACAATTGTTGTTGCAATATTTTCCACTCTTGGAACATTAATTACAACAATATTTGCCGCATTTGCATTTGCTAGATTAAACTTTGCTGGTAAGAATAGTTTATTCATGATCTTTTTAGCTACTATGATGATACCTGGAGAGATGATGGTTATTTCAAACTATATTACCGTTGCAAGTTTTGGATGGGTTGGATTAGATGCTGATTTAATGGATGCTTATTTAGCAATGATTGTTCCATTTTGGGTTAGTGTTTTCTATATCTATTTGTTAAGAGAGAATTTTAGACAAATTCCAAATGAATTATATTTAGCAAGTAAAGTTGATGGTAAATCAGATTGGAATTTCTTATGGAAAGTTATGGTTCCTCTTGCTTCTCCAACTTTAATTTCAATTACAATTTTAAAGTTTATGGGAACTTGGAACTCATATGTCTGGCCAAACTTAGTCGCAAATAAAACAGAATTTAGACTTATTTCCAATGGTTTAAGAAGTTCAAGTTTTACCGATATTGAAGGTAACCCACTTTATGGTTATCAAATGGCAGCTACAGTTATTGTTACCGTCCCATTATTCTTATTATTTGTATTTTTCAGAAAATACATTATGAAAGGTGTTGGAAGAGCTGGCATTAAAGGTTAATTTATTTAGTTTATTATCTTGTAAGATATAACAAGTTAATAATATAAAAAATAGGGAGGAGTTTATGAAATTTAACAAATCATTATCATTACTCGTCGGATTAGTAATGATAACAAGTTTAGCTTCATGTAATAGAGATGATACTTCAAATCCAGGTAATAATTCATCTACTAATACAACTCAAACAACATCTACTACAACTACAACTACTTCAAATGGTAATGTTCATACAACTATACCTGCATTAGATTATAAAGGTGGTTATATTACAGAACCTACAACAATTGAAGTTTGGACTACAATGGGTAAAGATAAACAACCTTGGATGGAACAAATGGTTAAAGCTTTTGAAGAATTAGAACCAAATGTTACTGTTAAACATACTCCACAAAGTGGAAATTATGATTCTTTAAAAGAACAAATTACAACCGGTGCAAGTACAGGTAACTATCCAAATATGGCATATTGCTATCCAGATCACGTTGCTGATTATTTTGATTATAGATTACCAGTTAATCTTAAACAATATGCAGATAATCCAGAATATGGTTGGGATGAATTCGATAGATCTGATATTTATGAAGGCTATTTACAAGAAGGCTATAATTATAATGGACCACAAGAAGGTGGTTTATATAGTGTCCCTTTTGCAAAATCTAGTGAATTAATGTATTACAATACAAAGATTTTAGGTAGAACTCTTGATGGTTATGATAGACCTCTTCAAGCCTCTGATATTGAAAATATTACATGGGATGAATTCTTTAATAAATTATGTCCTGCTTTATTAAAATATGATAAAGATGAAAAAGCTGCTGGAAGAGCCGGTTTATTAACAAGTGAACAAACAGATAGACATGCTATTTTAGGCTATGACTCTGGTGCTAACTTCTTTATTACATTATGCGAACAATATGGAATTGATTATACAAAAATTTCCGAAGGTCATACAAATAAAGGTGAACTTCTTTGGAAGAGTGAAGAAGGCTATGAATTGGGTGAAATGATTTATGACTGGTGTGAAAAAGGTTATATTGTAACTCCAGAATCAGTCGGACAAACATTTACAAGCTCATTATTTCAAGAAGGCAGTATCTTATTTACAATTTCTTCAACAGCTGGTTATTCACATATTGCAACTCAAAATGTTGAAGTAGGTTGTGCAATGATTCCACAAGCTGAAGTTGGATTAGGCGTTGCTAAGAAAACTATTTCACAAGGACCAAGCTTTGTTGTTTTAGATAGAGGAAATGAAACTGAAAACTTAGCTTGCTGGTTATTCTATAAATTTATTACCGAACCAGTTAACAATTTATCATGGTCTGGCAATAGTGGATATTTCCCAATTAGAAAATGTGTTGCTAATAGTGATCTATATTTAGCAATTTATGATCCAGAAAGTTATCCAGATCATTCTGATAAAGGATATATTGGTGCTATTACATTTGAAAAAACTGATGAATTAGCAAATAGTTCATTTACTTCTCCTGTATTTGATAGATCAAGTGATTCAAGAAATGCTGTTCAAGGTGTTGTTAATCAAATTTGCTTAGGTGCTAGAAGTAGCCAAGCTGGAGATGATGTCGCAGGTTTTGTTAAAGATATCATTGATGAACAATACGAAATTGCAATAGCTGGTTAATTAAATTTAATAAAATATAAATATAAATATGAAACTCCAAAATTAAATTTTGGAGTTTCATTATAATAATTGGAGGAAAAATTATGAGACTTAAAAAGATGATGTTACTTGCAAGTTGTATGTTGTTGACTACTACACTTGCTTCTTGTAACAATAGAGATGATACATTAAGTGGAACAAGCAATAATTCTCAAACTTCATATGTTCCAGGTGATGCTTTAGATATTGAATTTTGGACCACAACTGGTAAAGGCATTGAAGAAAATATCGCTAAATTGGCCGACGATTTTGAAGAAATTATTTATGAAAATGAAGGTCGAAAAATTAATTTTAGTATTAATAACCAAGGAAATTATGATGGAATTAAAGATAAAATTACTCAAGGTTTAAGTACTGGAAACTATCCAACAATTGCCATTGCATACCCAGATCATGTTGCAAGTTATATGGCAGATAAACCTGGTAGTGTTGTTAATCTTTTACCATTAATTAATGATGAAAAAATTGGTTTTACAAAAGAAACTATTGAAGAATTAGATGATAATTATGGAGTAGATGATTTTGTTCAAGCATATTATCAAGAAGGAACAAATTATGCTCAAGAAGGTGTTTATTCTTTGCCATTTTTAAAATCTAGTGAAGTTATGGTTGTAAACCAAGATTATGTTTTAGGTCAAACTTTTGGTCGAGATAGACCAATCCAAAAAGACGACTTAGCTAACATGACTTGGGATGAATTAATGGATATTTGTAAATACATCGTCGAAAATAAAGATAGCATCAAAGGTCTTCCAGCTGATTTAGAAACTCCACTTTGGATTGATAGTGATTCTAATTTCTTTATTACTCAATCAATGCAAAGAAGAATTCCATATTTAGGAGATGGAGATACTCCTGATACAAAAGTTTTATTCAATAACCCTCAAGCAAAAGAAATGGTTAATGAATTTTATGATTGTTATAACAAAGGCTATTTTACAACAAAAGGAAATAACGGCGGAGACTATGGATCAAACGCCTTTAAAGAAGGTAAAGTATTAATTACTTTAGGCTCTTCAGGTGGTGTTGGTTATAACGATTTAGGTGCTAGTTCTATTGAAGGTGTTGGTGTTTATAAGATTCCAAGTGCTGCAGAAAACGAAGAAGATAGTTTATATGTTTCTCAAGGTATTACTCTTTGTATCATGTCAAATGAAGGACATGGCGGTGCCCAAGTTGACCAAGAAAGAATAAATTATGCTTTTAGATTTATTAAATATTTATTAAATCCAGAAAACAATGTTAGATTGGCGTTATCAAGTGAAGGTTATGTTCCTGTTAGAGAATCTGCTATTTATTCTGCAAAATATCAAGCATATCTAGAATATGATTCAGAATTATTAGTTAAGACTGCAAAATGTGTTATTAACGATATTAATGGAGCATATTACAACCTTCCAATTTTTAAAGGTAGTGATGTTGCTCGAACTGCTGTTGAAGGTATTGTTGGTAGATTTTCACAAGTAAAAGCTGGTGGAAAAACAATTGATGAATTATTTGAAGAAGCTGAAAACCAAGCTAAAGCTTCCTTATAATAAATAAAATTAAGTCTATAAAGGAGAATTACTTATGAAGAGAAAATTAAAATTAGCTTCATTACTATTATTTACTGTATTATCTTTAAGTTTAGTTGCTTGTAATACAGAAGAAACAAGTAGTAATACAACTACTACCCAAACAACCACAACTACTACAACAACTACAACCACCGATCTAGGTCCATTTATTGATTATGCTCATCTTCCAGAAAATATGTTAAGACTTGATTATACAAAATCAAATGGTTTCTTTGAAGATGGTATTGCTCAAGTTGATTTAGCAAGTGGTGTTCAATCTTGTATTGATGGAGATACTGCTCACTTTAAATCAAGAGTTGGTGATGATACAACAATTAAAGTTAGATTTTATGGAATTGATACACCAGAATCAACTGGTGATATTCAAGAATGGGGAATTCCAGCTAAAAATTATTGTAGAGAAAGATTAATGGCTGCCCAAGAAAATGGAACAATAGTCTTATCTATTCCATCTGTTAATTATGACATTCCTCAACATGACTCCACAGGTATTAGATATCTTGGTGTTGTTTGGATTAATGAAACTGTTAAAGATGCGCCATTTGATCAATTATATTGTTTAAATTTATTAATGGTTCAAGAAGGTTTCTCACCAGATAAAGACGCAAATGATGAAAGACTTGCATATTTAACTCCAGTATTTAGAGATGCATGTTTACAAGCTCAAAAATTTAAATTACACATTTATAGTGATGAAGTTGATGTTTTATTCCCAAATAGTGCATTTACTCCAACTCCTGTAAAGAGTATTTTAGATGAATATTTATATTTATTAGATAATGGAATTGATCCAGAATCAGTTGATGAGGAAGGTAATAATGTATTTTCATTCCAATATCGAAATGTTGCAATCGAAGGAACAGTTGCTCATTATGCTGATAATACTGTTTATATTCAACAATATGATAAAGATGATGGAAAATGGTATTCGCTTCCAATCTTCTTAGGATATAACTCTCCTGCTATGTATCGAACAATTAATAATAGAGTTAATTTTAAAGGTACAATAACAGCAACCTCAGCTCATGGTTTACAAATGACAAATGTTACACTTCCAATTGTTTCCTTTGGATCAGAAGAAGAATCAGAAGTTCTTGCATATGCAAAAGATGTTGTTGGAACAGAAAATGAAAGACATGTCTATGATGTAGCAAGACAAGACTTAGATCATACAAATGGTTCTTACTATGATTATTTATATCAAGTTGTAAGAATTGGTGGATTAAGTGATGGCGCTTTAGTTCCAACTGGTGGTTATAATAATGATAATCCAGGAGAAAACGGTTATACATTATATGTAACTGGAAGAGATGATTCTTATTCATTTAATATTTCAGTACCATTTGATTATAGAACTGATGATGGTGAATTAATTACTGATTATTCCTGGTTTGTTGGTAAAAAATTAATTATTACTGGTGCATATTCATTCTATATTTATAATGGTAGAACTAACTATATTATTACTGTTGGTTCAAATGCTGATTTTGAATTTGCTGCTTAAAACAAATTAAAAGATATAAAAAAGTTATGATTAATAAAAGCAAAAAGAGTAAAAAAATTATTTTCCTTTCTTTCACTTTTCTCTTTTTGCTTTTTTCATGTGGTAATGATACTAGTAGTCTAACTACATCTAATTCTACAAATACTAATTCACAAATAAATACCACTACAAGCTTGACAACTTCAACAACTTCAAATACAACTAGTCAAACAAGTCAAATAATTGTAAATGATGAAGTTGAAAATCAAATATTTATATCTGAATTATATAAAGGTAGTAAAGTATATGATGTAGCTATTGAAATTGCAAATACTTCTAATAGTGTTATAGATTTAAGTAATTATAAACTTGAAATAATTAAATCTATGGAAGTAGAAAATAGTTTAGATCTGCAAGGTTTTTTAAATAATAATGAGGTATTTGTAATTGCAAATAATTCATTTATTGCAAAAAATAAAGTTAATGTAAATTTACAATTAACTAATGATATATTAAATAAAAATAGATGTTATCGAATTATAAATAAACAGACTAATGAACTAGTCGATATATTAGGCAATGAAAGATTTTATGATAAACAATTCTTATATGGGAATCCAATTAGAAATGAAGAATCTTTATATTCAATTACTAAATTTGATTACATGAATTATTATTGTTTATCAGAAGGTGTTGCTGACTATTTAGGAAACTTAGACTTGCCACTTAGTAAAAATGAATTATTAGAAGGTCCAAAATTAGAAGAAAAATATGCTAATTTATCTTTTAGTGATGGATTAAATTCATTAGGTGGATTTTTTGAAACAACTATTGAATCTCTTGGTGATGGAGATACAACTTATTTTTATTATCCAAGTGAAGCAAATTTAGATAGTGGATCTGGTTCATATTCAACAAGATATTTATTTATTAATACACCAGAAGTTGACCATGGAGGAGAGCTTGATTATATTAAAGCAGAACCTTGGGGCTATGCTGCAAAAGATTATAATAATCAAAAACTAAGAAATGCCACTTCAATCATAGTACAATCATGTATTGGCTCTCCAGTTCATGAAACTTTTGGTAGAGTTTTAGGCTTAGTTTGGTATAGTGATAAAGTTAATCCAAGTTTAGAAGATTATCGATTATTAAATTATGAAACTATAAGAGATGGTTACGCATTTAAATCTGGAACAGAAGTTTATAATGAGATGAATTATAAAGGAATTAATTATTCATTTTTTGTCGATTATGCTTTAAGAATTGCTGAAGAAAAAGGTATAAAAGTTCATGGAGAAGTAGATCCAAATTTTGATTATAATAATTAATCATTTTTTGATATAATATTTAAGTAAAGGAGACACTTATGTTTTGTCCAAATTGTGGTTATAAAGTAAAAAATATTGGTAAGGCAAGACTTGAAGAACAAGCTAGTCTTAGTTCGGACTTTGATTCAAATAAACAAATTAAAGTTGCTTATCAATGTCCAACTTGTGGAAAGATCATTCACGACAAATTAAGTCAAGAGGAAATGAAGTCTTTAAATCAAGTTGCACACGGTAAAATTCACAAAGCTAGATATGATATAAATTCCGGTTTGTGTAGTTTAGTCATTGGCATAATTTTGGCGGCAATAGGCTTAATGTTTTTTGCATTATCTTTTGATTTACAAAAGAATCATACTTTAGATACAACAAGAGTCGAATTTATTGTTTTTTGTGTATTAATTTCTGTTGGATTAATTTTAGCAATTTTTGGAAGTTGTTTATTAATTCGTGGAGTAATAGCTAAAAATACTTATCAAAATGTTGTTAAAGACATCCAAAATAATACATTTGTTCAAGAATCTTGCGTTAAATAATAATTAATTATTTTATTATTTAACTTGTATATTTATAAAATTTCGGAGGGTATAATGAAAAAGAATTTTTTAAGCGTTGTTGCCTTATTAGGTGTTGTTTTTTCTCTTTCAAGTTGTGATAACAATACAACAAGTGGATCAACTACTACAACCACAACAAATGATAATCAAAAAATTAGAGTTGAGTATTGGTATAGAAAAAATGATGAAACTCAAACAGTATTAGAAGGTTTTGAAAGAGCATTTGAAGCACAAAATGCTGATATTGATGTTATTTTAACACCAAGAGATGAAGGAAACTATAATGAATTAGCTGATACTGTTATTCAAGGATTTGCTGCAGATAATTATCCAAATATGGTTCAAGCATATCCAGATAATGTTGCAAACTTTATGTTTAATAAACCTGGTATTGTTGTTAATATGGAAGAATATATTAATAGCAGCGATCCAGAATTAGCATTAAGTCAAGAAGAATTAGAAGATTATATCGGTTTTGAAACTGGTAGCAATTATGTTGAAGAAGGAACATTTTCTCTTCCTTATTATTCATCAACTGAAGTCATGTATTATAATGCCGATGTTATGATTGGTATGGATTTAACAGGAATTGATCCTTCTATTAATAATGGTCGACCTCTTGATGAAAAATATATGAATAATTTGACTTGGGAAGAAATTTTTAACAAGCTAGGACCAGCAATAACTAAACATGATGAAGGTTTACCAGAAGAAGAAAAATGGTTAAGAACAGATAAATATGAAGCTGAAGGCGCAACTGATTATTATAGTTTAATGGATTGGGAAAGCGATGATAACTTATATATCACAATGTCAGAACAATATGGAGTTCCATATTCAGAAATTAAAGATGGTGTTGGAACCGCTACATTATTTGATTCTAGTGATGCAAAACAATTTGTCAAAGACTTATCAATTCAAGCTCAAAAGCATTACCTTGCTACGATGGGTTCAACTGGTGATATTTATACAAGTGAATTATTATTTTCTCGACAATGTTTATTAAATATTAACTCAACAGCTGGCGCTGGTTGGTTAAAAACAAGTGATTTTGAAATCGGTGTTGCTCCAATTCCACAAGCTGAAGGACAAGATAAGAAAGTTATTTCTCAAGGTGCTTCTATTTGTATTCTTGATAGAGGTGAAGAAGAAAATGAAGCTACATGGAAATGGTTTAAATTTATTTCAAATAAAGAAAATGCTGTTACATGGGCTTTAAATACTTCTTATTTACCATTTAGAAAATCAGTTTATGATAATGCTGCTTATAAAGAATTAATTGCTGATACAACTGCTGAAAAAGGAACAACTGATTATATTGTTAATAGAGCTGCAGAAGTTGTTGCATCATATTCTGAAAATGATATGTACTTTACAGCTCCTGCTTATGCTTCAAATTCTGGTAAATCTTCTAAATTAAGAGAAGCAGCAGCAGGTCTTGCTATTGATGCTTTATCTTATAAAGGTGGAGAACCAAGTGATGAAGTTATTAATGGTTGGTTTGAAAAAGCTAAAAATAACGCACTTTAATAAATTGATTATTTAATTAAAATTTTATAGAATATTAAGACTTGCAAATGCAAGTCTTAATTTATCCGCCCTTAGCTCAGCTGGCAGAGCAACTGACTCTTAATCAGTGGGTCTAGAGTTCGATTCTCTAAGGGCGGACCATTGTATAGTTAATAATTTGATATAAAGTAATGGTATACAAGTGAACAATATTTACTCGAGAAATCGAGTTTTTTATTTTTGACGTTTTCCTAGTTGATAAAATTGGGTTCAAACTGCTGAATTTTCAAAAATTAGTTCTACTAGAAAAATGAAAACCTATTAGATAAACGATATCCTACTAGAGAAATGATACCTGTCATTTTATTTACTTTTAATATTGATTTGTTACCAATTATTTAATAAATCTAAATTTATAATAGAAGTTGGTGATAAAACTTCAGCTACAAGAAAACATGGTTTAAATTCAACTAGAGAAAGAATACATTCTGAAATGAGACATAATCTTAATATTACTAAATTGAGCTACTCGTTTTAATCGGTATTAGCGATAAGGTAATTGATAATAATATAATGTATTTAAGAAATAATGAATTTATAAAACGTATTAGCGAAAGCAAAAGTGGATATCGGGGAGGTTGTTAAATAAATATAGAAAAATTTATATTATTCATGGTATTGCAAATAAATTGCACATAATATTACTTAAAACGATTTATTTTTCATTCGTTTTGCTGTATAATGTAGGCGTAATTCAAATAGGAGGTATTATTATGGCTAACATCAATGTTACGATTCGAATTGATAAGAAACTTAAAACTCAAGCTGATGAATTGTTTAGAGATCTTGGACTTTCTTTTAGTTCTGCCATTACAATGTTTGCAAAGCAAGCTGTTCGTGAACAACGTATCCCATTTGAGGTCAAGCGTACAGGAACTACGATTCAGACGGCAACAGATAGTTCCGTAGAAAAACTTTCCAAGAACCTCATTGAAAAAAATATAATAGCTTATAAGGAGCTAGCGAAGTGATTGTTCTTTCTAAACAACAAATTATTGCTATGCACCATACTTTGATTGTGGAAACAGGGGGTTTGGATGGTTTGCGGGATGAGGGACTTTTAGATTCGGCTATTGCAGCCCCATTCCAAACCTTTGATTCAACCGAACTATTTCAATCAATACAACAGAAAGCGGCTCGTCTAGCTTGTGGCCTTGTTCAAAATCGCCCTTTCTTAGATGGCAACAAGAGAATCGCTGCACATACAATGCTTGTGTTTCTTGCATTGAACGGAATTTCACTTTTTTATACACAAGATGAACTGGCTTCAGTTTTCCTAAAAACAGCAGCCGGTGAAGTTGATTATGATGACCTTTTGCAATGGGTAATCGATCATGAAAAATGATAATGATTGATATTTACGCTTTCATGCGATTGATAAAGACCAGAATATTTTAAATAAATAATAAATATAAAATGTTAATAATTTGTAATTATTTAATTAATAAAAAAGATATTTCTTTCATAGAAATATCTTTTCTTTTATTCAATTAATTTACTAAAGACTAATAAGATTGAGCCCAAGTCCAGAAATCAAAATCTTCTGGAATTAATGATTCATAATCAAGAGTTGTTGTTCCGATATTGCTAACTTTTAAATGATAAACAAAGTAGTGCTCTGATTTATTACCATTTTCATCTCTTAATATTTCTTTATTTAATGTCATATCAATTGTAAATGCTTTATTATCTTGATCAAGAGTAATTAATGCTTCGCCATTTTTATAATTAAATTCAGGAAGAGAATAAAAAGCACTAGTAGCAATTGATCTTAAAGTATCTGGAGCAGTAGTAATAAATTGATTGTCAGTACCTTCAACTTTAGTATTTCCATGACTTGTAGTTGCAAATGCTTTTTCAAGTGGCATTAGCATTAAATCATAATGGAAATAAGTGCCAAGTCCAACTGGTTCGTAAATACTTGTATCAGGATTATATACAAATTGAACGTTATGTTCATCATAATTTACATATAATTCTTTAAAATCACCTTCGTTTAAAGTTTCATAATTAATTAATGCTGCATCATTTGTATAAACTTGTTTACCAGTCATTAAGGTAGTTTTTACTTGTTTATTTAAATCTAAGTTTCCATTTGAATCAAGTGGAGTAGATATTTCAACTAATTTCATATCAAGAGTATAGTTATAAGTAGAATCATTAAATTCTTCTTTTAAATAAGTATCTAATTCGGTATTTGTAGAAGGATAAGTTGGATCAACAAATGTAATTGTCATTTGAGATTTATTTGTTGATAAGAATACATCAATATTAGCAATACAATTTTCTAATTGGTATGTAAATCTACGGTTATCAGCTGAATTCCAACCTTTTTCTTTTAATAAGTTTTGATAATCTTCTAAAACTTTATCAGCAACACTAGTATCATCGAATACTAAATTAAAATATGGAGCACTAGCAAATTGAGATTTTGTTGCTTTCCATGTAGCTCCATCTACACTCATAAATGGTAAGACATCGTATAAATCAAAATCATTTAAAATATCAACAGCATTTGTAACATCATCCCATGATGTTACACTTGGAAGTAAAATAACATCATCAAATGAATATTTAAGAGTTGTACTTCCAACATCTGAGACAACAATTGTATTTAAAAGTTGAACTGATACAGATTGATATACAAATGTTTCTGAATAATTAAATGTATATGTATCATCATCATTAAATGTTATTGAAAATGAACCATCATCAACAACCATTGGACGATAATAAAATGATTCTGGTCTTAATACGTTAAATTCTTGTCCATATAAGCCCATTCCAGCTGGTAAATTAAAAGAAGAAGTGTCTTCATCAAAATAAAATAATGAAGATTCATATGAAAATGGCATTACATAATCTTTATAACTACCTTCAATAACTTGAGTTTCTTGAAGTTTTCCTTCTTCTGTTTCACTTGGTGAAACCTCACTTAATGTTGTTGGAGTTTTTGTTAAATAACCATAAACTTGACTTGGATCATCGTTTGAAATTGTTAAGATACCGTCTTCATTAATTTGTAGTAATTCATTTTCAGTTTGAACAATTTCTGCAACTCCACCCATTTGCATTGTTTGTGTGAAGTTTGCAGTGTAATTTGCTTCACTCAATTTGTTAAATAAATCTTCAAGTTCAGCACTTTTATCGCTAGTTAAATCTTCTCCAACTTCAAATATTTGTAAATCTTGTCTGCTTGAGAATTTAATATCTAAAGAAATTTGATCTTCTTTTTTATTTTGTTCTAATGCTTTTTTATTAGAAAGTAAAATATCTGTAATTTCTAATACATCATTATTAATTGAATAAGAAATTTCAATCGTGTCTAGATAAATATTTGTATAATAAGTTAATAAGAAACCAAGTTGTCTTGCAACTTCAGAATTAACTTCTAAATTAATAGTTGCTTTTTTATTTGCAACATCTAATTCAATATTATCTTTTGTTAAATCTTTAATTGGATTTTTTAAATATTCATCAAAGACATAAGCTTTATTATTTGCTCCAACTTTAGTTTCACTAACTTCTAGAGTTTCAGGATCAACTGATTTTTGAATTGTTTCACCATCTTTATCTTTATAAATTGATGTCACATAATAAGTTAAATCACCTGTTTCTTTATTAAAATAATGATCGCTTGAAATTAAACAGTCAATTTGATGAGTAACATTTGCTGTTACAAGTCCAGCTGTATCTTTTTGAAGTATTTTAAGACTTCCACTAAAGACAATTTCATCTTTATTTAAACTTTCTAAAATTGCTTGTTTAATACTATTTTCATCTGTTTGACTAGTTGTTGTAGTAGTAGTTGTAGTAGTTGTAGTAGTTGTACTTGTTGTTGTACTTGTTGTTGTATTACTTGTTTGATCGTTATTACAAGATGCAAGTGAGAATGTCAACATTCCAATTAATGGAAATATTAATTTTTTCATTTTTGCCCTCCTAAAAAATATTCTCTTTTAATATAAAATACTTTCTTTACTAATACAATGATTATATTAAAATTTACCAAAATTTTTTTAATATTTGATTAATTAATTAAAAAGAAAATAATAAATAGTTTATAATAATGAAAGTTGGAGGTCTTTTATGTCAGTTTATAAAATTTCAGATAATAAAGATAATTCAGAAGTTACAACTTTTAAAGTTGGCGTCGGATGGAAGACAATATTTATTGTAATCCCAGTTCTTTTAATAACTATCGGATTTTTTGTACTTATTGTCGGATTTGCAATGAGATATAGAGAAGAATTAAAAGTAATTGGTGGAATATTAATAGCGGTTGGTTTAGTGTTACTCATTGCTGCATTAATAAATAATGTTAAAGAAATTTATATTGGAAAAAATGAAATAATATTTAAATCATTTGTTTTCAAAAGATGTTTACCAATTAAAGAAATCTCTGCAATTTCATCATCTTGGAATTGGTTAGGATTTATTAGAGTTGGTACTTCATCATCTAAATTTTGTATGTTTTGGTTTATGGAAAATGTTGAAAATATTTCATATACAATTAGAAAATTGATTTATACAAATAATTTAAGCGTGTCATTAGATGATGATAGTATTAATAAATTAAGAAAATCCGATAACGAATTACAAGAAATAAATGAAAAAGAAAAAATTTATAAAGATAATTTATATTATGGATTTATTGATAATGAAATGACTTATGAGCTTATTAAAAAAGCTCATGATAATTTAATAGAAATTAAAGATTATAAAGATGCATCTGAATATATTGAAAAATATGAAAAAATGATGGATGAATACTCAAAAAAACACTAGAAATAATTAATATTTAAATAATTAATAAAATAATAACAGAATAAAATCAATTTTATTCTGTTTTTTATTAATTAAGTCTTTTTAATTTAATATAATATTTATGTATGAAGTTTATAAAAAAAGTAATTAATATTTTTAAATTATATGAATGGATTTTTGTTTTAGGTAGTTTAATTTTACTTGTTACGTTATCAATTGTTTATAATTCATGGTGGTTAGAAATTATATCTGTTATTTTTGGTTTAGTTTCTGCTGCACTAAATTGCAAAAGAAAAAAATATGCTTTTTTTGTATATGCAATTTATGTAATTTTATATGGTACTTTTGCATTTATACAAGTTCAATATGGCGAAGGCATATTGAATACTTGTATAAATTTACCAATTTATTTATATACAATTTATAAATATTATATAAAAGATAAAATATTTAAGAAAAAGAATAATAATGAAAATATAGACGAAAATAGTAGTGATTCATCAGATTTTAAAATTAATAAATTAACAAAATTAATGGTTATTTTAATTGTTATTTTTGTTCCATTAATTACCGGTGTTTATGGTTATGTATTATCCTTATTAAATTCAAATCTACCTTATTTAAATGCGATGGCTACATCATTTGCAATTGTTGCTGTCTTTTTAACTTCGGCAGGAATTACTTGGCAGTGGTTATTTTGGACTTTTTATTCATCAACAAATGCGGTAATTTGGAGTCTTAATTTTATGAGTCCAGAAAGTTCTAACTCTGGAATTTTATATATTGTATTAAATTGTGTTTATATAGTTATAAATACTTATAGTTTAATAACTTGGATAAAAGCAGAAAAACAACAAAAATTAATTAGTCAAAATACTAATTGAGATAAAAATAATTAAGTTTTGCAGCGTTTTTTAAAAATGAAAATTATAAATCATTAATATTTTTTTAATTATTTTAATAATTGGCTTGTATCGATTTGAGTATTATTTATATCTTGAACATGATATGTAATTTCTTGATATCCTGTATAATATTTAACTTCATCATTAATTGTTTCTTTAAAATATGAAGCTTGAGTTTTACATATACTAATAATATCTAGTGTATTATCTTCATTTAATATTATTGTTGCATCCATGAAGTTAATAGAATATCCTCCAAATGATAATCCAAAATCACTAATAAATGATTCAAGAATATAAATTGGCCAATAATGTGTTGTATATATTTTATTTAAATTATTATCAATTAATTGATAATCATATCCATCTTCATCCGTATTAGCAAGTCTTGTTAAGGTATATAATGCCCCAATATCATAATATTTTTTAGAATTATTTGAGTCTATTAAATTAAATTTTTCTTCATCATTTAATTTTTCATATTTATCATATCCAATATCTTCTTTATTAATGTATAAATATTCTCCAAAAACTCCATCACATGCTAAATATGCTGCATCATTTGTGTATTTTAATGTAAAATTAGCATTATTTCTTTTTTCTACCTTTGCTCCATCAATTGGAATAATACTTCCATCACTAGAGATATTAACTTGTGTTAGATATGAGTTTAATTCTCCAATAATTGTATAATTAACATTATCTTTAAAGTTATTTTTAATAAATTCAATGACATTTGATTTTAATACTTGAGCTTCATAAAAATAAATTGCAAAAGAAGTACTACTAGATATTAATTCAATTTTATATTTAAGATTATTTTCTTCATCTTTGTATAAGTAAATTAATTCTTCACTAGCTCCATTATCATAATTTTGCCAACCTAAGTTGACTAAATTTTCTTTATAATATTCCATAACTTTTGTATAGTCATTTGAATTTTTTAAAACAATACTTAAATTTGGATATTCAACATCTAAACCACTTGAAATCCAATATCCCTCTAAGTTTGGATTATAAAAAGGTAGTATGTTTTGATTAATTTTATAATGATTTAATAATTCGCTAGCATTTTCTACTTCTGACCAATTACTTGCACCAAGTGGAAGAGTTATTACATCTTCTAGTGTATAATCTAAATTAGTATTATTTATATCATATATAGTTGTTTCATAATTGACAATTAATGGTTCACTTTCTCCAACATCAAAACTAGATGTAAATGTATAAGTTAGTGTATTATTTGAATTTAATACTAAATTAAATGAACCATCAATAATTGCAATTTCTTCATGATCTGGAATACTTGCTTCAACTAACATATTTTTAATTTGGTCATATAATCCAATTCCTTTTTCTAAATTATATATTCCATTTAAATAAGAAAAGACATTAGAATTATAATTAAATAAAGTTTTAAATTGACTAACATTTCCATCTAATGGAAATGTAGTTTGTACTAATTCATTATTAACTAAATTAACTGGAATTATTTGATTTTCATCTTGCATATAGCCAAAAACTTCATCATCTAAACCAGCTGATGAATATGTAATCATATATCCATTTGAATTTAGTTTACCATTATAAGTGTGTAATAAATAATTATCAGAAGTTGCTTTACTTATAAATGAATAATTACCATTTTGTAATAATTTTAAAAAATCATTAAGTTTTGCAGAGTTTTCAGTTTCTTTTTTAGGCTCTGGATTTGGTAAATTTAATTCTTCTATTGATACTAAGTTAAGATTTAGAGTATAAGTAGTAGTATTATTTCCATAAATTAAATCATAACCTTCAACTGAATATGAAAATTCAATATTTGTTAAGTTTTTATTATCATCAAAAATAAAACTAGTATCTTCAAATTCAAAATCTTCATTTGCAAACATTCTTCCAATTTGAATTCCATCGTCTTTATTTAATTTATATGAGATTGTGTTTGAATCTATTACATTTAAATCTTCTTTTTCAATACTAGTCAATGGATTTTTAAATTGTGCATCAAACATTATGGCAATACTTGAAGTAAATGTATCTTTTGTTTCGTTTGTTATTGGATCTAATTTTTTAACAACGGCTCTTCCTAAACTATCTTTAAAAAAGTCATAAATGAAATTATCTTCAATTTGCAAATAATATCTATTACTTGAAATATGTCCAGCCAAATTATATGAAGTTTTGTAAGTATTTCCAGTTGCTTGAGTTTTAATAGTTTCAGTTAGAGTTGATTTATATGATAAATTATTCTCTTTTAAAACATTAACTAAATCGCCTCTTAAATCGATAATATCACTTGTTGTATTACTGGTTGAAGTAGTTGTAGAGGTTGAAGTAGTTGTTGTAGTATTATTTGAACTTGTAATATCATCATCATTATTATTACAAGATGTTAATGAAATAATAACTAGCAAACTTAAAGTTAATAATTTTTGTGTTTTCATATAAAAGACTCCTTTTAACCTTGATTAGAATATTATTAATTAATAATATTTTCAATAAAAATTAATACTAAAATTAAAATAAAATGTATTTTAATTTTTTAGTATATTAAAAATTAATGGAATTGATAATTTTAATAACTCATCTAAATTACAATTAATTAGAGAATTTGTTTTTTCCATCGCTTCAATTTGCTTTATTGTTGGATTTGTTAAAGGATAATATCCATGCATTAGCGTTAATAATAAAATATAAACGTTTTCATAATCTTTGTTTGAATTATTTGGATATATGTCTTTTAAAATATCAATAAATTTATCATGAAATTCTTTAAAAGTTTTCTTAAATTCAATTAACTTTTCGACTCTAACTTGTCTTTCGATTTCGGCTAAATTTACACCCATAATTTTTAAAATAATTAAGTGATTTTCAAAAATTTTAATAAAATTATTTGAAAAACCTTCTTTATTTTTTATTAATTCTTCATCATTAAATTCTTCTTTCAAAAGTTCGATATGTTTTTTTAAAACTTCTAAAAGAATTTCTTCTTTATTTTGAAAATATTTATAAATCGCTGTTCTTCTAATAGTTGTTTTTTCAGAAATTAATTGAATTGTAATATTTGTAAAATCTGTTTTTAAATAAATATTTTCGCAAGAATTTAATATCTCATCAATTCTTGAATTTAATTGAAATGAGGTTCTTGCTCGTTGAAATTTTTTTAGTTCCATAAATAAATATTACATTTATAACGACAACATGTCAATTATAAGATAATGTTAATAACTAGTTTGACATAATATATTCAATAATTTATAATATTAAAGCACTTTAAGGCTGCGTAGCCCAGCTGGTTAGAGCGATCGGCTCATATCCGATAGGTCGAGGGTTCGATCCCCCCCGCAGCCACCAGTGATTTATGGACCAATAGCGCAATTGGTTAGAGCTCCCCGCTCATAACGGGTTGGTTCCGGGTTCAAGTCCTGGTTGGTCCACCAATTAAAGTGGAGGTTTACCCAAGTGGTTGAAGGGGTCGGTCTTGAAAACCGATAGGGGATGCAAGTCCCGCTAGAGTTCGAATCTCTAAACCTCCGCCATCTTATAACTAACATTTTGAAACAATTAAATGGTGTCAAAATTAGCGATATTTGTCCGAGAAATCAGGCATTTTTTATTATGTTGCGTTTTTCTAGCAGATATAAATTTGCTCGAAACTACGGATTTTCTAATTTTAGTCCTACTAGACGAACAATAACCCTACTAGAAAAACGTTAGGCTACTAGAATGAATATTCTAGGGCTTCCAAGCACTAGAATATTCAACTTAGCGAAAAATATAAATAATGGCGCCTTAAACCTCACCTGGTAGGTCTTAAATAGTCCTTGGGGTACCGAGCAAGGGGACTCACGAAAAATACGGGATAAATATTTTGGAATTCGCGGTTTTTCAAAAAATATATGGGTTTTGTAGGATTTTTGCTTCCAAATATTATTGTTTATGAGCCAATTCATAGAGCTCTTTAATTTCTTTTGGTCTATATGAATCGATATTGTTTTCAAGTTCTATTGTCGATCCAAGTTCCTTGGCCTTCGTATAGTACCATTCCTTGTATTCGAGCATCTCGAGGGCTTTCTTAAGCACTTTGATTTGGTTCAACGTCTTTTCTTTTTGTTCTTTGAAGAAATTAAGCCTTTCATCGATAGTAGAATCGCCTTGCTTGACCATCATGATAAAACGTTTTATGTTCTTCAACTCGACATTTGTCTTCTTGAGACATTCGATTATGAATATAGTTTCCACGTCTTGATCGCTAAATTTTTTATGCCGTTATCTCGTTTGATGTCGGGAAGTAAACCTTCCTTGTCATAATAACGGATAGTGGATATTGAGATGTTGAATCTTTTGGAAATCTCACCGATCGTATATGTCATTTTAAATTTCTCCTTTTTATGTATTGACCTAAAGTTAAGTTTAGGGTTTATAAATATATTAGCACATCAAGTGACTAGAAAGTGAGGAAAAATTATGAATAAAAACGTTGTTTTGGAACAAGAGTGGGACAAGACTTTCAAGTTGGATGAGAATGTAAACCATGAGAAAGTCGTATTCCACAACAGATTCGGTATTGATTTGGTTGGTGATTTATATTCGCCTAAAAACATTAACGAAGATAAATTACCTGCATTAGCAGTGTGTGGTCCATTCGGTGCGGTTAAAGAACAAGCCAGCGGATTATATGCGATGGAGATGGCAAAAAGAGGATTCATCACGCTTGCATTTGACCCTTCATACACTGGTGAAAGTGGTGGTTATCCTCGTTATAACGCATCGCCCGATATCAACACTGAAGATTTTCAAGCAGCCGTAGATTTCTTATCGACATATGGGAAAGCAGATCCTGATCGCATCGGAATCATCGGCATATGCGGTTGGGGAGGATTGGCTTTGAATACTGCAAGCATCGACACGAGAATAAAAGTAACGATAGTCTCTACAATGTATGACATGAGTAGGATTGCCGCAAAAGATTGCCGCAAAAGGGTATTTTGATCAAAACGACAGCGAGGTAGAGCGTCATAAAATAAGAGACACTTATAGTAATCTAAGAACAAAAATCTATGGAAGTGGTGATTATGGTAGAGCGGGAGGTTGTATTCCTTTACCAGTACCTAACGAAGTTCCTTTTTATGTCAAAGAATATAGTGAATACTATAAAGGACGTGCCTATCATCCTCGTTCGCTTAATTCTACGGATGGATGGAATCTTATCGGGACGATGTCTTTCTTGAATGCGCCTATTCTTCAATATACGAATGAAATACGCTCGGCAGTCTTAATTATTCATGGCGAAAAAGCCCATTCCTGCTATATGGGAAAAGAGGCCTTTGAGAACATGATGAAGGGAAATCCGAATCCAGAGAATAAAGAGTTATTAATTATTCTTGGTGCGGTTCATACGGACCTTTACGACAACCTGGACATCATACCATTCGATAAGATCGTGAGCTTCCTTAGAACTAATTTAAAATAAGTGTATCAGGAATGATATAATATGAAAGTTACACTTTTGATATTGCCAATCTTTTTGTTTGCAGCATGTTTGAGCTCTTGCAACAGCACTCGACCAACTACTAATGAAACCGGAAGTTCAACAAACGAAAATCAGGAAAGTGAGAATGAATCAAATGAGGATGAAAACGAAATGAAGTTAAAACTTGAGATTAAAGATTATGAATTCGATGTGACACTAGAAGAAAACGATGCCTCGCACGAACTTGTCGAAATGGCAAGAAACGAACAGATAACAATCAATTTCGAGGATTATGGTGGTTTTGAGAAAGTCGGTCCTTTGGGAAGAAGCTTGACAACCGATAATACTCGTATCACGACGAAGCCAGGGGATATCGTTCTTTATCAAGGAAACCAAATCGTGATGTTCTATGGATCAAACACCTGGAGTTATACGATGCTTGGCCATGTTGATGATTTGACTTATTGGGAAGAGGCATTAGGAGACGACGATGTCGTAGCGACCTTTACCTTATTGGAGTGACAAAAATAATGAATAGAGAAGAATATTTAAAATTAGTATGTGAAAAAGGATATGTTGATAGTGATAGCGAAGCGCAGCGTTTCATGGATGAATCTTCCTATCGTGCACAAAAAATAGTAAGTGAGATAAACAACAAGTTTCTTTTGCAAAACGAGATACAAGAATTGATGAGAGAATTGACTCAAGAAAAGGTGAATGAAACATTGAAGATATTTCCAGCGATATATACCGATTTTGGGATGAATCTCCATCTTGGAAAGAATGTCTTCATTAACTCCGGATGTTGCTTTCAGGACCAAGGCGGAATCTACATCGGTGACAGTACGCTGATAGGTCACCAAGTCGTGTTTGCGACAATCAACCACGATATGGACCATGACAAAAGAGGTTCTATGATATTCAAACCAATCCATATAGGGAAGAACGTATGGATAGGCGCTCACGCAACGATACTTCCGGGTGTCAATATCGGTGATGGGGCAATCATCGGTGCAGGTGCTGTTGTCAACAAAGATATACCATGTAACACCATCGCGGTAGGCGTGCCTGCCAAAGTTATAAAATCAATAAAATAAGTTTCAAAACTATTGTTAATTGAGTTGATATAGCCGCCTCAAAGAGTGATTGATATACACGAGGAGGTATGGATTATGTCATTAGAAAAACTAGAGGAAAAGCTTAGTAGCCTTAGCGAGGAAACAAAGTCCTTATATAACAAGATTGATGAGAAGTACCGAATAACGATAAATGGTAAGGGTAGCCTTGAGCTTGTTGATATAAGCAACTTCAAGGTCCTTGCTAGAGGTAAAAAGAAGATAAAAGAAACTATGAAAAAACTTCTTGATGGAGCTAGATGATGGCTCCTTTTTTCTTGGTCTGAAGCGTTAGAATATTCAAGTAGGGGTGTCGTTTTGTATTATACGATAGCACAAAGACAGTTAAAATCAACGGTTTGATATAATATATCAAAGTTATAGATAATTGCTCGATAATTTGAGCAATTTTTTAATTTCTTAAATGTTATTTAATAAAAAACAAAACTATATGATAAAATTTTTCTATGAGTGAATTATTATTACCAGCTGGAAATAAAGAAGCTTTCTATGCAGCAATAAGTAATGGTGCTGATGCAATATATTTAGGAATAAATAAATTTTCTGCAAGAGCATATGCTAATAATTTTTCTATAGACGAATTAGAAGAATTAGTTAAATATGCTCATTTAAGAAAAGTTAAAATCTATGTCACATTAAACACAATTTTATATGATGATGAATTACAAGAAGCTTTTAATTTAATTGATCGATTGGCACAAATTTATGTTGATGGAATAATTTTTCAAGATTTAGCTATTCTTTATTATATTACAAACAACTATTTATCATTAGAAGCTCATGCATCTACTCAAATTGGAGTTGATGATTATTATGGTGTAAAATTATTTAAAGATTTAAATGTAAAAAGAATTGTTTTTGCAAGAGAAACACCTATTGAAGTTATAAAAGATATAAAAGATAAATTAAATATAGAAGTTGAAGTATTTGTTCATGGAGCATTATGTGTTTGTTATAGTGGGAATTGTTTAATGTCTTCAATGATTGGAGATAGAAGTGGAAATAGAGGAAGATGTGCTGGTTGTTGTAGACAGCTTTATACATTAGTTGATTTAAATAATAATAAAAATATAAAAACTGGTTATTTATTATCAATGAAAGATTTAAATACATCTAATTATTTAAAAGATTTATCTTTTGTTGATTCTTTAAAAATTGAAGGAAGAATGAAAGATAAAGATTATGTTAGTGTTGTGTGTAAAACTTATAGAGATTTATTAAATAAAAAAACAAATAATAATCAAAACTTAAAATATATTTTTAATCGTACATATACTAAAGGTTTTATGTTAGGTGATACTTCAAAAGACATAACTAATATTGATCGTCCAAATAACTTTGGTTATGAAATTGGGGAAGTTAGTAAAATTAAGAAAAATAAAATATGGATTAAATTAATAGATGATTTAAATAAAGGTGATCAAATTAGAATTCAAAATGATAATGTATTTAAAGATGTTATTTTAAATATTAATAAATTTACAGAAATCCAAATTAAAAATCTAAAAAAATTAACTAGATATGCCATAGTTTCTTGCGAAGAAAAAGTAGAATTAAATTCTAAAGTATACAAAATTAAAGATGTTAATTTTTATGATAATTTAGAAACTAGATTTAAAAATGTTGATTATGAAAAAAGTGATATTGATTTTATATTTTATGCAAGAAAGAATAAATATATATCTTTAATTTGCAAATATGAAAATAAAAAACTATGCAAAACCTCAACATTTATAACTCAAGATGCTAAAACTAATAATATTTCTAAAGAAAAAATAACTGAATTATTATCTAGAATTAATGATACACCATATAAAGTTAGAAGTATTGATTTAGAAATTGATGATAATATTTTTATTCCAGTTAAATTTATAAATGAATTAAAAAGAGAAATAATAAACGAACTAAATAATATAAGATTAAAAAAAGAAGTTATTAAAATACAGCCAAAAGAAATAACAGTTAATAAATATGAATTTAAAGATATTGAAATATCAGTTCAAGTTAACAATCAAGAGCAATATGAAGTAGCTAAATCTCTTGGAATAAAACATATTTATTTTAAAAATATAATTCGAAGAAATAATGAAAATGAACCAGAAATTGTTGACAATAATGAGCTATTAATTGGAGGCTATGGTTCACTAGAAAAATATAAAGATAGTAATTTAAATTTAGTTACAGATTATTCTTTTAATGTTTCAAATTATTTAGATGTTGCATTATTAAGTAATCTTGGAGCTAAACGAATAACTTTATCTTTAGAATTATCAAAAGATCAAATAAATAATTTAGTTAATAATTATTATAGTAATTTTAATACTTATCCAAATTTAGAATTAATTATATATGGAAGACAAACTTTAATGCATTCTAAGTATTGTGTTTTAAAAAGGCTAAATATGTGTAATTCTTGTAAAAGTAATAAATTTGGACTAAAAGATAAGTTTGCTACTTTTCCATTAACTTTTAATGATGATTGTACAATGAATGTATTAAATTCTAAGATATTAAATTTAATGGATAATATTAAAAAAATTAATGGAATCTCCGTTTATAGATTAATATTTACAACTGAAAATAAAAGTGAGGTTGAAAAAATAATTAAGAATTGCATCGATATTTTAAAAAATAATAAAGATTTAACAACTTTTGATAATTTAAATCAAACAAGAGGTCATTTTAATAAAAAAGTTTTATGATTGTTAAAATTAGTGTCTTAAAAATTACAATATATGATGATTTAATTTCTAAATATGAAAATAAAATCGAACTACCATGTAATTTAAAAGTTGGTGATGTTTTTTATGTTAGCAAATTAGAAAAACCAGATAATTTATGTAATTCAGCATGGGAAACTTTATATCCTTTTATAAAAGATTTATTAAATGGTAAAGGAAACTTTTTTTGATGGTTGGATGAAAAATCCATATTCTGCAATGGTATCTTGTAATGATGGATTTAGACCAGTTACTTTTTATTTAGAATTAATTAATAATCAAATTTAAACACAATAAAAATTTAAAATTTAAATAAAATATTTCAGTTTTTAAAGATGACAAAAAATAAGATAAAATTTTTAATAAAAAAATATTAGAAATGTATTAAATACATATTACATTTACTATATAATTAATGTATAAACAAATAAATAAATAGGAGGAATTGGTATGGCAAAAAAAGCTTCTTCTGGAATCAAAGGTTATTTTGTTAATAATTTAGGCGGAATTATAACCTTTTTATTTCTGATTGGTTTAGCCTTTACTGGTATCACAATGAGCATTAATGAAGGTGAACCAATAAATTTATTTAATCTTAGTGATTATGTCTTTGGATTAAACGAGAATAGTATTTTAGTAATGAGTTTATTAGGATTTATTTTAAGTTTAATTGGTGCTCTTTTGTTATTTAGTAATAATAAAATATTGAAATTAATCGGTGGAGTTTTAGCAATTGTCGGTGGTGTTATGTTTTTCATTGCTCCATCTACATATACAGCTATAAGTTCTTCTGAAGGTGGTCTTGGTGATATTTTTGATAATTTAAAAAACGAACTTGTCTCTTATGGAATTGGAACGGGAACAATTATTGCTGGTGTATTTCCAATTGTCGGTGGTTTAATAGGAGTTGGTTCAATTTTTGTTAAATAATTGATTCATTATTTAGAAATATAATCTTATTTTTTATAGAAATAATATTTTCTTTTTCTAATTTACTTAATGTTCTTGATAAATTTTCTCTTGTTGTAGCTAAATAGATTGAAAGTTTATTAATTGATTCATATTTATATTGATTATTATTTTCTTTTAATAAATATATAAGTTTATTTTTTAAGTTGTTAATTTTTAATAATCTTAAATAAGCTTTTTGAGTAATTATAATATTTGATTGATATGTTAAATATTCTTCTAAAAATAAATCATTTTTTAATAAATTTATAAAACTTAATTTATCAATTACTAAAAGTTTAGTTTTCTTTTTTGCAAATGCCGTACCTTTTACAATTTTATCTTTTGAAAATATATTATTATTTCCAAAAATATCATTTTCTTTCAAAGTGTTGAAAATAATTTCTTCATTAAATTGATTTGTAGAAATATTAATTTCCCCTTTTAAGATAAAATAAATATTTTCGTTTTTTTGATTTTCAAAAAATAAAACTTCATTTTTATTAAGATTAATTTTTGCATAGTTTTCTTTATTATTTATAAAAAAAATAATTAAATTATCTAACATATGTGATAATTATCACATTTTTTTTGATAGATTAAAAGTATAATTTTATAGGGTGAAATTTATGAAAAACAAATTTTTAATTATATCTATATTACCAATTTTATTTTTATCATCTTGTCAAAATAATTCAGACACAAAATTATCAAATAAAACAAAGACAGAAGTTACAACAACTAGTAATAATGTAACTGATAAACCAGTTAAAGATGAAATAAAAGTTTTAACACCTAGTGGAACTCCAGCATTAGCTCTTGCAAATTTTGAAGCTGAACATCAAGGATCACTAACTGTTGGGGGAGCTGATTTACTTGCTCCAAATTTTATATCAGAAAAACAAGAATATGATTTTATTGTTGCTCCATTAACTGTAGGTTTAACAACTTATAATAAAGGTAGTTATTATAAATACTATAGAAGTATTGTTTGGGGTAATTTTTATATTATTTCAAAAACTATAAGTAGTTTAGACGATTTAAATAATAATAAAATATTAGCATTTCAAAAAAACAATACTCCAGATATTATTTTAAGAACAATATTAGATTCTAATAATATTGAAAATTGTAGTATTGATTATACAAGTGATGTAGCAGATGCAGTTGCTCAATTTACATCTAATAAAGTTGACACAATTATTATTGCTGAACCATCTTTAAGTCAATTAAAGTCTAAAGGTTTAAAATTTAATATTATTGATATGCAAAAAGAATATAAGAAAATAACTGGAAAATCTTCTTATCCTCAAGCAGCTTTGTTTGTATCAGAAAATTATATTGAAAATTATAATCTTGATATTTTAGATAATTTTAAAAATACCATTAATGATTCAAATATTGATATTGAAACAACGGCGAATAATGCAAAAAATAATATTTCAACATTTTCAACGTTTTCTATTGATGTATTAAAATCAGCAATTCCAAATTCTAATATAAAAGTAGAAGATGATATAAATACTGATAAAGAAGCAATTAATTTTTATTTAGATTTATTAAAAGATTTAAATCTTAATACTTATGGTGAAGATCCAAAAGAAGATTTCTACTTATAGTCCATATTTATTTGGAATTAGTGGGATTTTAGTAGTAATTTTAATATATTTTTTTATAACTATATTTCAAAATAATGAATTTGTATATCCTGATTTAAGTTCTGTATTTGTTAGCTTTGGTGGATTTTTTTATGATTTAAGTAAATTTGTTCCTCTAGCTTATTCATTTTTTAGAGTATTAATTAGTGTAGTTATTTCTTTTATTATTTCATTATTTTTAACTTTTATATTTGTATTATATAAGCCACTTTTAAATTTATTTAAACCAATTTTATATATTTTTAAAGTTGCTCCACTTGCAGCAATTACTTTATATTTATTTTTAATTTTACCAAGTAATGGAGTTAATTATGTAGTAACTTGTATGTTATTAATTCCATTATTATTAGAAGCTAACATAAATGGAATTAATAATATAAATAAAGATATATTAGATGATTTAGAATTAAATAAAGCAAATATATTTATTAAGTTTTTTAAAATATTTATACCAATGATTTTTCCATATATTATTATGTCTTTATTTCAAGGAATTGGCTTAGCTTTTAAGACAACGGTAATGTGTGAATATTTAGTTTTACAAGAAAATTCATTAGGATTTTTAATTAAAATATATAAAGATTCTCTAAATACTTCGGATTTAATTGGTAGTATTTTAATTATTGTATTCTATGTTGTAATTTTTGAATTAATTATAAAGATATTTAAAAAATATTTATTTACTCAAGAATAAAATATTAAGGTTTTGCTGTAGTTTTTTAATTTATATTATGCAATATTAATTAAAATATGTATAATATACATACTATGAACGACTTTTTAATTAATACTTATACTTTCAATATAACAAGTGGTCAATTAGACCAAGATGATAACTTAAAACCAGAAGCTATTTTTGATATTTTACAAGAAGCGGCAACAATTCAGGCCGAAGAAAACGGTCTTGGTTTTTATGATTTGATTAAGGATAATTTAATTTGGGTTTTAATTAGACAAAAATATCAAATAATTAAAAGAGTTAAAGAATTAAAAAAAGTAAAAATTAAAACATGGCCATTAAAACCAAATAAAATTGACTATATGAGAGAATTTGAAGTTTATGATTTAAATGATGAATTATTGATCAAAGCCTCATCTGTTTGGACTGTTTTTAATTTAAAAACTAAATTTGTAGAAATTAGAAGACAATTAGATTTTAATAAAGGATATTGGGATAAAATTTCTCTTGAAAGTTTAAAAAAATTAAACTTTAAACTCGATAAAAATTTTAAATATGTTGATGAATTTAAAGTTTATAGAAGTTATTATGATCGAAATAAACACATGAATAATGCAAAATATGTTGAAATTATTTTTAATTCTTCTAGTTTTGATTTAATTGATTCAATTCAAGTTGATTTTATAAAACAATCTTATATTAATGATGTTATTAAAGTCTATAAATATAAGGTTGATGAAAATAAAGAAGAAATGATTGGAATTTCAAATGATTTGGTTGTTTTTAAGTGCAACGTTGAAGGTAAAATAAATGAAGTTATCTAATTTAAAAAAATACGATAAATTTTTAAAGTCAACAAATAAAAAAATTGTCGATGTTGATACTTTATCAAAAGGGGTAAATATCAAGGCCGACTTAATTATTGACGATTTAATTTATTTTGAACCAATGTTGAGAATGATTGTTGAAAATTATAATTTTAGAAATTTAGAAAAAAATATTGAAGATTATATTTCAAACTCAATGAAAAAAGAAACCAAGAAAAAAACAAAAAGATTAAAATATGATCCAAATCAAACAACAATGGATTTTATTTATTCAAAACTCTTATTAGACAATGGTTTTATCGATCGACATTATAAATTTTCAAATCAAGATTTGAAACATTTAAGATACTTAATTAATAAAGAATTAAAAACAAAAAATAAGAAAAAAGGAAAATAAATATATGAAAATAAAAAAAGTAATTATTACTGCCGGAGGTTTAGGCACTAGATTTTTGCCATTTACTAAATCTGTTGCAAAAGAAATGCTTCCAATTGTTGACAGACCTAACCTAGAATATTTAGTAGATGAATGTAAAAAAAGTGGCATTGAAGAAGTTATTTTAATTGTTAATAATAAAAAACCAGAAATTGAAAAGTATTATTCAAAAGATGAAGAATTAACTAAAACACTAAAAAAAGAAAATAAATTAAATGAATTAAAAGCAATAGAGTCAATTGGAAGTGGTGTTAAGATTAGTTTTGTTTATCAAGAAAAACCAATTGGACTTGCAAATGCATTATATGTTGCAAAAAATGAAATTGCTGGAGAAGATTTTGCAGTAATTTTAGGTGATGATTTAATGTATAATCAAGATTATCCTTGTTTAAAACAATTATTAGATATTTATAATCAATATGATTGTAATGTAATTGCAGTTCAAGAAGTTGATAAAAGCGAAGTATCTAAATATGGAATAGTTGGTGTTGAAAAAGAGATTGAAGCTGATGTATTTCAATTAAATGATTTAATGGAAAAACCAGAAATTGAAAAAGCACCTTCAAATTATGCAATTATTGGAAGATATATCTTTAAAAATAATATTTTTGATTTCATTGAAAAATTAAAAGTTGGAAAAAATAACGAATTTCAATTAACTGATGCTTTAAAAAATATGTTGGTTGATAATAACAAAATATTTGCTAAAAACTTACAAGGAATTAGATTTGATACAGGTTCGAAACTTGGATATGCTGAAGCATTTATTTTTTATAGTTGTTTAAGAGACGATATTGGTGAAAGCGTCAAACAATTTATTAAAAAATATATCGATAAAAATAACTAAAAATTTTAAGAAACTCTCCTTGGTATTATTGATAAAATATATAAATATTTTATAATATTAGAGATATTAAGGAGATTTAAAATGTCAGAAGTTAAAAAGACAAAATTATCTTGTGATGGAAATACTGCTGCAGCTTTAACATCTTATATGTTTACTGAAGTAGCTGGAATCTTTCCTATTACTCCATCATCACCAATGGCTGAATTAGTTGATGTTTATGCAAGCCAAGGTAAATTAAATTTTTTTGGAAATACTGTTAAAGTTGTCGAAATGCAATCAGAAGGTGGCGCAAGTGGTACAGTTCACGGTGCTCTTCAAGCTGGTGCTTTAGCAACTACTTACACAGCCTCTCAAGGCTTATTATTGATGATTCCTAATATTTATAAATGGGTTGGTGAATTATTACCAGCTGTTTTACACGTTTCTGCTAGAAGTTTAGCAACACGTGCACTTTCAATTTTTGGAGATCATCAAGATGTTTATGCAATTAGACAAACTGGTGTAACAATGATTTGTTCACATAGTGTTCAAGAAGTTGCTGATTTAGCAAGTGTTGCTCATTTACTTGCAATTGATTCTTCAATTCCAGTTTGCCATTTCTTTGATGGATTTAGAACATCTCATGAAATTCAAAATGTTGAATTTGTTGATCCAGAAGAATGGAAAAAATTAATCAATCAAGAAAAATTAGATGAATTTAGAGCAAGAGCTTTAAATCCTCATGGACATGCAGTCACAAGAGGTGGTGCTGAAAATGATGATATTTATTTCCAAGCAAGAGAAGCTCAAAATAAAGAATTTGATAAAGTAGTTGATATTGCTGATTACTACTTTAAAAAAGCAAGCGAATTAACCGGGAGAGAATATGCTCCATTTACATATTATGGTGCAAAAGATGCTGAAAAAGTTATCGTTGCAATGGGTAGTGTTACTGAAACTACAAAAGAAGTAATCGATGATTTACTTGCTAAAGGTGAAAAAGTTGGTTTAATTAAAGTTCACTTATTTAGACCATTTTCAAGTAAACATTTAGTAATGAAATTACCAAAAACAGTTAAGAAAATTGCTGTTTTAGATAGAACAAAAGAATCTGGTGCTCTTGGAGAACCTTTATATTTAGATGTAGTTGCTGCATTAAATAAAGAAGGCTTAAAAGATATTGAAGTATTTGGTGGAAGATATGGTCTTTCAAGTAAAGATACTCAACCAAAACATATTAAGAGTGTATTTGATTTCTTAGATCACAATCCACATCATAATTTCACAGTTGGTATTAATGATGATGTAACTCATTTATCAATTCCAGTTGATGAAAATTATCATGTTAAAGGTGATTATACATCATGCTTATTCTATGGTTTAGGTAGTGATGGTACAGTTAGTGCTAATAAATCAAGTATTAAAATTATTGGTGATGAAACTGGACAATATGCTCAAGCATATTTTGCATATGACTCAAGAAAAGCTGGTGGTGTTACAAGATCTCACTTAAGATTTGGTAAAACTCCGATTAGATCAACATATTATGTTGAACATGCAAGCTTTATTTCTTGTAGTTTAGATACTTATTTATTTAAATTTGATATGTTAAAGAATTTGGAAGATGGTGGAACATTCTTATTAAATACAGATATGGATGATAAGACACTTATTGAAACTCTTCCAAATAGAGTTAAATATCAATTAGCTACAAAACATGCTAAATTCTTTGTAATTGATGCTAATAAAATCGCTCAAGAAACTGGTATGGGAAGACATACAAATACAATTCTTCAATCTAGTTTCTTCTACTTAAATCAAAATATTATGCCATATGAAGAAGCAAATAAATGGATGAAAAAATTTGCTGAAAAAACATATGCTAAAAAAGGACCAGAAGTCGTTGCTAGTAACTTTAAAGCAATCGATAGAGGTACCGAAGGTTTAAGAGAAGTTAAAGTCGATCCAGAATGGGCAAAACTTCCACCACTTAGAGAAGTACATTTAATTGGTGATGATTATTTTGATTCATATGTTACTCCAATTGGCTCTCTTGATGGAGATAATTTACCTGTTTCTAAATTTAGAGAATTTGAATTATTAGATGGCACAATGGAAGAAGATATTACATTTAAAGAAAAACGTAGTATCGCTGATAGAGTTCCAATGTGGCATAAAGAAAACTGTATTCAATGTAACCAATGTGCATTTGTTTGTCCACATGCAACAATTAGACCATTCTTAATTGATGAAAAAGAATTGGCAAAGGCTCCTGACGTTGTCAAAAATGATGTAGTCGATGCAAAAGGTGGACCAAATGTTGCTGGATTAAAATTCAGAATTCAAGTTTCTGCTAGAAACTGTGTTGGCTGTGGTTTATGTGTAAATGAATGTATGGCTAATAAAGCTGCATTAAAATCTGGAAATGGTAAAATGGCTCTTACAATGGAAGAAGCTAAATCACAATTTGATCAAGAAGAAGGTGCAGATTACTTATATAAACATGTATCTTATAAGAGTGATAAATTCCCACTTACAATGGTCAAAGGTGTTGGATTCTTAATGCCATATATGGAAGTTTCTGGTGCATGTGCTGGCTGTGGTGAAACTCCTTATTATAGATTATTGTCACAATTATTTGGTAAAGATATGATGGTTGCAAATGCAACTGGTTGTTCCTCAATTTATAGTGGTTCAACTCCACTTACTCCATTTGTAAATGATAAAGATAAAAATGGTATTGCATGGTCTAACTCATTATTTGAAGATAATGCAGAATTCGGCTATGGTATGAGAGTTGCAACAAATTATAAATTATCTCAAATTGTTAAAATTTTATCTGCAGCTTTAAATAAAGATGATGTTGAAGATGAATTAAAACAAGTTATTAATAAATATCTTGAAAATATTAAAAATAAAGATGTAGTTAGAGGACTTGTTAGTAATTTAGTTTCATTAGTTAAAGCTTCAAAAGATCAAGAAGTTAAAGAAGTCTTAAAATTTGAAAAAGATTTAATTGACAAGTCAGTCTGGGTTATTGGTGGAGATGGCTGGGCTTATGATATTGGCTACGGCGGTCTTGATCATGTTCTTGCAAGTGAAGATGATATTAATGTCTTAGTATTAGATACAGAAGTTTATTCTAATACTGGCGGTCAATCTTCTAAATCAAGTCAAACTGGTTCAATTGCTAAATTTACTGCAAGTGGTAAAACAACAAGTAAGAAAAATCTAGCATTAATGGCAATGGCATATGGAAATGTCTATGTTGCTCAAATTGCACTTGGAGCAAATCCAATGGCAGCTATTAAAGCTATGAAAGAAGCTGAAAGTTATGATGGACCAAGTTTAATTATTTGTTATTCACCATGTGCTAACCATGGTATTAAAGGTGGTTTATCTAATTCAATGCAAGTTGAAAGAGAAGCAGTTGAATCTGGATATTTCCCAATCTTTAGATTTGATCCAAGAAATGCAGAATTAGGAAAACCTTGCTTAACATTAGATAGTAAGGAACCTGACTTCACAAAGATTAGAGAATTCGTTATGAAAGAATCAAGATTCTCACAACTTCCAAAAGTTAATCCTGAACACGCAGAAGAATTACTCGAAAAATGTGAAAGAACTGCAAAAGAAAGATACGAAAGAATTAAAAAATTCGGTTTATAATTTGATGTGTGTAAAGGCTCCATTTAATATGGGGCCTTTATCATAAATAGATAAAATATTAAAGAATTACAGCGTTTTATGATATATAAGTCAATTTTTGGTGATATTTTATTATTGGTAAATAATAAAAATGAATTATATTATTGTTCTTTATGTGACAAAAATAATATGAACAAAATTTCTGATAACAAAAAAATTGAAGAAAATTACATCAAGCAATTAGATGAATATTTTAATTTAAAAAGAAAAACATTTGATGTCTTAATTGATCTATCTCATTTTAATAAATATCAACAATTAGTTTATAAGGAAGTTTTAATGATTCCTTATGGAGAAACTAAATCATATCAAGAATTAGCAAAAAAATGTTTCAATAATAAAAAATATGCGAGATTTGTTGGGAATATTTTAAGTAAAAATGATGTTTTATTTTTTATTCCTTGCCATAGAATTATAAAATCAAATGGTAAAATTTCAAATTATGTATTAGGAGAAAATACAAAAAATAAATTACTTAAATTAGAAAAAGGAGTTTTGAAATGAAAGTATTAATGTTAAATGGATCTGCAAATCCTGATGGATGTACAAATAGAGCATTAATTGAAGTTGGAAATACATTAAAAAATGAATTTGGTATTGATTTTGAAATTTTTCAAATCACAAATAAACCAATAAGAGATTGTATTGGCTGCAATAAATGTACTTCTGAAGGTTGTATATTTTCAAAAATTGATAATGATGGGGTTAATGATTTCATATCAAAAATAAAACAAAGCGATGCTTTAGTTTTTGGCTCCCCTGTTTATTATGCTCATCCAAGTGGAAGAATTTTAAGTTTTTTAGATAGAGTATTTTGTTCTAGTGATAAAAAATTATTTGAAGGAAAACCAGGAGCAGTTGTTGTTTCAGCAAGAAGAGCTGGAACAAGCGCTAGTTTAGATGTTCTTTATAAATATTTCGGAATTACAAATATGCCTATAATTTCTTCATCTTATTTGAATATGGTTCATGGTATGAAAAAAGAAGATGTTGAAAAAGATGAAGAAGGTTTACAAACAATGAGAAATTTAGCAAGAAATATGGCTAAATATTTATTAAAAAGAGATGATATAAAACTTGAAAGTGGTCATCAAACAAATTTCATTCACTAATTTAATAATATAAAGGGATTTAATTTATGGAAAATAAAGAAATCACTATTAAAGAAAATATTGTTTATAATGGGAAGATATTAGATTTATATTCAGATGATGTTTTAGTAACTTTTAATAATCACAAGACAAAAAGAGAATATATAAAACCTCATAATGCATCATGTATTTTAGTTATTAAAGATAATAAAGTTTTATTTGTTAAACAATATCGATATGCTGTTAAATCCAGTATTATAGAAATTCCAGCTGGAAAAATTGATGCTGGCGAAGATCCAAAAACTGCAGCAATTAGAGAATTACATGAAGAAACTGGATTAGTAAGTAAAAATATGACATTTTTAGGTAGCTTTTATCCAAGCGCTGGTAATTCTAGTGAAGAAATTTTTGTTTATTTTACTGATAGTTTTGATTTAGATAAACAAAATTTAGATGAAAATGAAAATATTTCTTTAATCTATTTAACTTTTGATGAAATAAATGAATATTACAAAAAAGGTTTAATTAAAGATTCTAAATTTTTAGTAGGTTTATCTTTATATAAATTATATTTAGAAAATAAAGGAAAAAACTAATATGTATGATTATTTAATTATTGGAAGTGGTCTTTATGGCGCAACTTTAGCTTATCTTTTAAAAAATAAAGGGTTTAAAGTTTTAGTTATTGAAAAAAGAGATCATATAGCTGGGAATATTTATACAAAAAATGTTGATGGAATTAATGTTCATGTCTATGGTGCCCATATTTTTCATACAAGTTATGAAGATGTTTGGAATTTTGTTAATAAATTTTCTAAATTTAATAATTTTATAAATTCACCACTTGCTTATTATAAAGGCAAATATTTTAATATGCCTTTTAATATGAACACTTTTAATCAGATGTGGGGAGTTAAAACACCTCAAGAAGCAAAAGAAAAAATAGAAGAACAAGTTAAAAAAGAAAATATTAAAGAAATTAAAAATTTGGAAGATCAAGCTTTATCATTGGTTGGAAGAGATATTTATGAAACATTAATTAAAGGTTATACTGAAAAACAATGGGGTAAAAGCGCTAAAGATTTGCCTAGTTTTATTATTAAAAGAATACCTTTAAGATTTGAATATGATAACAATTATTTTAATGATAAATATCAAGGAATTCCAATTGATGGGTATACAAAAATTATTGAAAGAATGCTCGACGGAATTGAAGTGGTTTTAAATGAAGATTTTTTAAAAAATAAGGGAAAATATTCAAGAATTGCAAAGTTTATTATATATAGCGGACCAATTGATGAGTATTATAATTACTGTTTTGGCGAATTAGAATATCGAAGTTTAAAATTTAAAACCGAAAGAATTAATAAGCAAGCATATCAAAATAATGCTGTTGTAAATTACACAGAATTTGATATACCTTATACAAGAATTATAGAACATAAATTTTTTCAAATTGAAAACGAAGATGTTTTAAATTTACCATTTACAATTATTTCAAAAGAATATCCTAATTCATATAAAATTGGTGAAGAAAGATATTACGCAGTAAATGATGATAAAAATAACAATTTATATAATAAATATAAAGAAAAAGCAGAAGCTGAAAAAAATATTTTATTTGGAGGAAGATTAGGTAACTATAAATATTTTGATATGGATGATACAATTAAACAGGCTTTTGATGATTTTAATAAATTAATGAACGTAAAAAATGGAAAATAAGTTAGGTGCAATTATTGTAAATGCTTTTATATTAAGAGATTCAACTATATATCAAATTAATCGATTAATTGAAGAATTTAAAGAGGTAAACGTTTCAATTGATGTTATTTCTAACATCGATATTTTTATTTACATAGATAATGAAGGAAAAATTACCAATAAATTAAAAAAATATGATTTTATTATTTATTTAGATAAAGATAAATATATTAGTGAATTATTAGAAAAAGAACGATACATTTTATTTAATAATTCAAAATCAATAATTGATTGCGATGATAAAATGTTAACGCATATTAAATTGTCAAATAATAATATAATGATGCCTAAAACAATATCTTATCCATTGAATTATTTTAATAATGAAAGTAAATTTATTGAATTTAAAAATAAGATATTAAAAGAATTCACTTTTCCATTTTTAATTAAGGAAAACTTTGGTTCTCTTGGAAAACAAGTCTATTTAATTAATAATTTAGATGATTTTAATTTAATCGAAGAAAAATTAAAATATACTCCTCATATTTTTCAAGAATTTATACAAGAATCAAAAGGTACTGATTATCGAGTTTTCTTAATTAATAAAAAACCTGTAGCTTATATGAAAAGGGTTAACAACAATTCATATGTTTCTAATGTAGCAGCAGGTGGTGTTGGTTATACTTTCACACCAAATAAACAAATTATTAAAGATGCAACAAAGGCAAGTAAATTATTAAAACTTGATTATTGTGCTGTTGATTTTGTATTGGATAAAAGCGGAAAATATATTTTGATAGAAGTTAATTCTAATGCCTTTTTTACGGAAATTGAAAAAATTAGTAAGGTTAATATAGCCAAAATTTATTGTGATTTTATATATAATAAAATATATAAAAAATAATTATTGAGTAATAAGAAATTATTTAGTATCATTATATCGGTAAAAAAATACCGAGTTTATGAAAAGGAACAAATTATCTCAGAATCAAGTTCAAAGATACCCGCTTTATTTGGATTACTTAAGGTCCATTAATTTTGATGATAATACTTATATTTCCAATCGTGAGTTTGCAAATGTTCTTAAATTAAACATTGAAGTAGTTAAAAAAGATTTAGCGGCTATTTCAAGTGAAAAAGGCTTACCAAGAATTGGAAGAAAAGTATCGGTTTTAATTAATGACTTAATGAAAATTGTTGGTGTGAAAGAAGAATTAAATGCTGTTTTAATTGGTGCCGGTCATCTTGGAAAAGCTTTGTTAAATTTTGATGACTTTAAAAAGAATGGTTTAAATATTATTGCAGCATTTGATATTAATCCATTATTATACGAAGTAGATATTAATGGTATTAATGTCTATCCACTAAAAGAACTTAAAGATTATGTAGATAAAAATAACATTTCAGTTGCAATTTTAACAGTTCCAAATAATCATGCTCAAGAAGTAGTTGATATCTTAAATCAAACAAAAATTGAAGCGATATGGAATTTTGCGACAATTGCAATTAATGTAAATCCAAATATTGTTGTTTCAAACATGTCTATGGCATCTAGCTATGCTAATTTATATCATCAATTAATTTTAAAAAGAAAAGAGAGGTAAAAAAATGGAAGAAATTAAAAAAGATGAAAAACAACTTGAAGTCGATACAATGGTTAATGACTTAGTTGTAAAAGGACAAAAAGCATTAGAAGAATTTTTAAAATTAGATCAAGAACAAGTTGATTTGATTGTTGCAAAATGTTCATGTGCTGCACTTGATAAACATGGAATACTTGCAAGAGCAGCAATTGAAGAAACAAAAAGAGGAGTTTTTGAAGATAAAGCAACAAAAAATTTATTCGCATGTGAATACGTTGTTAATCATATGAGACATATGAAAACAGTTGGTATAATTTCAGAAAATCCTGTTACTGGAATTACTGAAATTGCTGATCCAGTTGGTGTTATTTGTGGTATTACACCAGTAACCAATCCAACTTCAACTGTAATTTTTAAGTGTTTAATTTCTTTAAAAACACGTAATCCTATTATTTTTTCTTTCCATCCAAATGCACAACAATGTTCTAAAATGGCTGCTCAAGTTATTTTAGAAGCAGCGGTTGCAAATGGTGCTCCAAAAAATTGTATTCAATGGATTGATAAACCATCAATGGCTGCAACAAGTGCATTAATGAAACATCCTGGTGTCGCTACAATTCTTGCAACTGGTGGAAACTCAATGGTTAAATCAGCTTATAGCTGTGGAAAACCTGCTTTAGGCGTTGGTGCTGGTAACGTTCCTGCATTTATTGCTTCAGACGCAGACGTAAAACAAGCAGTAAATGACATTGTTATGTCCAAATCATTTGATAATGGTATGGTTTGTGCAAGTGAACAAGCTGCAATTATTCATAAAGATGTATACGATGAAGCAGTTGATTTATTTAAAAAATATAACGTTTATTTTGTAAACGAAGAAGAAAAAGAAAAATTAGAAATGTTTATGTTTGGCAATAAAGCATATAGCAAAGATTGCCAATTATTAAGTCTTAATTCTAAAGTTGCTGGAAAATCAGCAGTTTGGATTGCTGAACAAGCCGGATTTAGCGTTCCAAAAGAAACAGTTATCTTAGCTGTTAAGATTAAAAAGGTTGGTTATGAAGAACCATTATCAAGAGAAAAATTATCACCAGTTTTAGCTATCTTAAAAGCAAAAGATAATGAAGAAGGTTTAAAATTAAGTGAACAAATGGTTGAACTTAATGGTTTAGGCCATAGTGCATGTATTCATACAAAATCTCAAGAATTAGCTGATGAATTTGGTAAAAGATGTGAAGCTTGTAGAATCATTTGGAATTCTCCAACATCATTTGGTGGAATTGGTAATATCTACAACTCATTTATTCCTTCAATGACACTTGGTTGTGGAAGTTATGGTCATAACTCGGTTGCAGGAAATATTAGTTGTATCAATTTAATCAATATCAAAAAAATCGGAAAAAGGAGAAATACAATGCAATGGTTTAAAGTTCCTTCAAAAATTTATTTTGAAAGAAACTCAATTGAATATTTAAGAACTTGTAGAAATGTAAATAGAGTTTGTATCGTAACAGATGGTTCAATGGTTGAACTTGGTTTCTTAAATAAAATTACTGAACAATTAAATTTAAGAAGAAATAAAGTCACAACAGCTTTATTCTGTGATGTCGAACCAGATCCAGATATTTCAACAGTTAAAAGAGGTGTAGCTTTAATGCAATCCTTCCAACCAGATACAATTATTGCTTTAGGTGGTGGTAGCTGTATGGATGCTGCAAAAGGTATGTGGTTATTCTATGAACATCCAGAAGTTAATTTTGATGATTTAAAACAAAAATTCATGGACATTAGAAAAAGAGCTATTAAATATCCTGAATTAGGTAAAAAATCTAAACTTATTTGTATTCCAACAACATCTGGCACTGGTAGTGAAGTAACTCCATTTGCAGTTATTTCTGATAAAGCTAATATGAAGAAATATCCATTAGCTGATTATTCTTTAACTCCAACAATCGCTATTGTTGATTCAGAATTTACAACAAATTTACCTCCAGCAACAACAGCTTGGACTGGTCTTGATGTTTTAACTCATGCAATTGAAGCATATACAAGTGTTTTAGCAAGTGATTATACGGATGGTCTTGCATTACAAGCAATTAAAATTGTATTTAAATATTTAGTAAGATGTGTAAAAGATGGGAAGCATGATTTAGAAGCAAGAGAAAAAATGCATAATGCTAGTACAATTGCTGGTATGGCATTTGCAAATGCTTTCTTAGGTATGTGTCACTCAATGGCTCATAAAATTGGTGGTGAATGGCATGTTCCACATGGTCTTGCAAACGCAATTTTATTACCACATGTTATTAGATATAATGGTAAAATCTTACCTCAAAAATTAACTACTTGGCCAAAATATAATTATTATTGTGCTCCAGAAAAATATGCTGAAATATGTGATGTAATTGGCATTAAATATAAAGATTTACATGATGCTGTTGATAAACTTGCAGATGCTGTTGCTACATTAATTAAAGAATGTGGTGTTGATCCAAACTTCTCATGTTGGGTAAAAGATGAAAAAGCTTGGGATGAATCATTAGATGATTTAGCTTATCTTGCATTTGAAGATCAATGTACAACCGCAAATCCAAGAATTCCAATGGTTGAAGATATGAAAGAAATTATGCGTAAAGCATATAAAGGCAACTAATTGTAATTTAAGTTAACTTGAAATTTATAGTATAATAATTTGTAGGCATAAGAATTATCTTATGCCTATATATTTTTAAAGGAGTTTGATATGCCAAAATTTGACACAAGAGTCCAAGAATTAAGATATAGAATTTTAAAAGAAGTTGCTATTGCTTATAAAAATAATCAATTAAAAGAAAAATTATTAGAAATTCCTAAGATTATTGTTCCAGGTCCAAAACCATCCATGAGATGTTGTATTTATAAAGAAAGAGCAATAGTTGAAGAAAGAATGTCTTTAATTTTAAAAGCTAAAGAAAAAAATGATTCTAATGTAATTAAAGTTATTCCAATTGCGTGTGATGAATGTCCTCTTGGTGGATATTTTATTGGCGATGCTTGTAGAGGTTGTATTGCTCATCGATGCGAACAATCATGTCCTAAAAAAGCAATTTATTTTGATGAAAATCAACGAGCACATATTAATAAAGAGATGTGTATAAATTGTGGATTATGTGCTAAAAATTGTCCTTATAATGCAATTGAAAATAGAATAAGACCTTGTGAAAAATCCTGCAAAACTCACGCAATTCACTCAAGTGAAGATGGACATGCAATTATTGATGACAATAAATGCATACAATGTGGAAACTGTGTATACATGTGTCCATTTGGAGCTGTTGTAGATGATTCATATATTTTAGATATAATTGATCATTTAAATGATGAAAATATCAAAAAGATTGCTGTAATTGCTCCATCAATTAGTTCAAACTTTTATGAAGTTAAAACTGGACAAGTCGTATCTGCCATTAAAGAACTAGGATTTGATTTAGTTGTTGAAGCTGCACTAGGTGCTGATATTGTTGCTCTTCATGAAGGAAAAGAATTAACTGAAAAAGGAAAATTAACTTCTTCATGTTGTCCAGCATTTGTTTCTTATATTAAAAAGAACTTTCCAAGTTTAGTTGAAAATATTTCTTCAAGTTTATCTCCAATGGCATGTATTGGAGAAGTTATGAAGCAAAAATATCCTGATTCTTATATTGTTTTTATTGGTCCATGTACTGCTAAAAAACAAGAAATAAAAGATGAAAAAGTTAAAAAATATATTGATTCTGCAATGACTTTTGAAGAATTGCAAGCATTAATTGATGCTTATGAAATTGATATGAAACTCTTAAAAGAAGATCAATTAAATGATGCATCATATTTTGGAAGAATATTTGCAAGATGTGGTGGATTAACAGATGCAATTAATGAATCATTAAAAGAACAAAATATTGATTTTATTGCAAAATCTGTACCATGTGATGGAATTCCTGCTTGTAGAGATGCTTTAAACAAGATGAAAAATGGAACCTTAGACGGAAACTTTATTGAAGGTATGGCTTGTGTTGGAGGCTGTGTTGGAGGGCCATGTAATTTAACTCATGAATTAAAAGATAAAATGTCTGTTGAAAGATATGGAAAAACTTCACAAAAAGAATCTATTAAACAAGCAGTAGAAGATATTAAATAATCTTCTACTAAATAAGTCGTAATAAAAATTCATTATTTTCCAAAAATTAAAAAGAATTCTTAGAAATTGCTAAGAATTCTTTTTTATAAGTTTTTAGTTAATTTTATTGAATATTAAATGAATCAAGATCGATTGTTGTTGTACCAATATCAGAGACATCAACGATTAATTCAATAGTATGATTAAATGTTTTTCCTTCTTGTTCGTCAATAGTAACACCAGATTCACTAAAACAAGAAATAACTAATTGAATGGCTTTTGTTTCTGGATCCATTGTTACAATAATTGAATCTGGATCTATTTCATCAATTTTTAATAAAGTTTCTTCAGATAAAAGTGAATCCAATTCAAATCCAGCATCTTCTGGGAACATTATAAGAGATAATACTTCTGAAAAAACGTTAAATCCATAATATCCTTGACCTTCATTTCCAACAAGTGTGTAGTCATCTTCAACAACTAGTGGAGTATATCCATTAAATACATCATCTAATGTATAAACCCATAAATATAATTCCCAATCGTCAATTGATAAATCTTCGGAATATTGGAAAGTTAATTCTCCATTTGGATCATCTGTCATTGCAATATATCCTTCAGTATTTATGGTGCCATTACTTTGAGTTTCTTTATAAAGAACGCCTGCTTTTCCTTTTTCAGTTTCTATATATTGATAATAAGCATCTTCAGTTACATAAGTTGTCAAACCATCAACTAAAGTATTTTCGATGACTATTCCATTTTCGACAGTATTTCCATCAGCATCAACTTCAGTATAAGTTTCAACTAATGTACCAGTAAGTGTGTAGTTATGTTTATTAACAATATTTTCATTTACATAATTTGAGATCTCTGATGCAATTTCTGGAGCATATAAATAAATATCAATTTCGTAATATTCATATTGACCAGTTTGTTCTACTTGCACAAGACCAATTTTTAAAATTGTACCTTCAGATGTTGTATATGTAAATTTTTCTTCATCATAATCATCAACACCTTGAGATTGCCAACCCTTTGCTTCTAATAATTTTTTATATTCAGCATAATGAGCTGCTAAATTATCACCGGTTGGGAATGATAAACATAAACTATCACCAGAATAAATGTCACTATAAATGTACCATTCATCTGCTTCATCTGGTAAATAAAATGGAAGTAAATCACTTGGAATCGAATAAGTTTCTAATAGATCAGAAGCTCCTTCAACATCACTCCAAGAATTTTGTCTTGGTTTTGGAATATAATCATCTAATGTATAACCTAAAGAAGTAGTTCCAACATTAGAGATTACTGTTGTAACATTTAATGGAACATATACAAGTTCATAATCATCATTATATGTATAATAAATATATTCATAATTAATTGTATAAGTATTATCTTCATTAAATGTAATTGATAAACTACCTGGAGTTACTTCATAACCAAAAGTACTACTATAAACAAATTGTATTTCTGGAAGAATATATGTTAAATAATCATAATCAATATATTCTGGTAAAGTAAATATGTTATTTTCATAATCAAAAGTCTCTGCTTTAAATTGAGAAAATGGATTTACAAAATCATCAAGAATTGAAACACTATCATCTGGTAAACTAACACCTTGAAGTTTATTATCATCTGTTACTTCAACTTGAACTAATCCATCATCAGTTTCTAAGAACCCTTGACCAGTAGAAGTTAATAAACCATCAGGAGTTAATTTAAAATCAAATGATGTTAATTCAATGCTTTCTGTACCATCTTCATAAACAGATTTATAAGATACCGTATAATTACCTTTTTCTAATTCAGTAAATAAATCTGTTAATTTTTGATGATCAGAAGTTGCTTGTTTTGCTTCAATTACTGGAACATTAATTGTTTCTTTATCAACAATATCTGCTGTATAAGTAATATTATCACTTGATAATTCAACTTTTAAAATTGTCCCAACATCATCAATAGTTAATTTTACTTCTTTCATCTCATCAGTATAAAAAGCAAAATATCTTAAAGATTGAGCAAGACCATTTTCTTGAGTTGCAGTAATTGTAATTTCATTACCACTTAAAACTAAGTCATCGGCAGTTAAGCTAAGGAATGGATTAAATACATATTCATCATATAAAACATATTGCGAAGAAGATGTAAGTGGCACACTAACAACTTCATTTTTTAAAGGATTAATCATTTTTTGAACTGCATAACCAGTTTCATCTTTAAATAAGTGAATTGCTGTGCCATCTCTATTAATATAAACTTCACCAACACCTTGATAGCCATAAATATGCATTTGAGATAAAACAATACCATTTTGTTTTAAAACAATTTTTCCATCGTATGAAATTGGTGACTTTAATTGATTTAAAACATTACTTAAAACTGTTGCGGGATCAATACTAGTTGTTGTTGTAGTAGTAGTTGTAGTTGTAGTAGTTGTCGTTTGAGTTGTTGTTTGAGTGCTAGTTGTAGTATTACTTAAAGAAGTTGTGTTATTATCACAAGATGCTAATGTAATACTAAATAAGATAGCTGTTGCAAAAATTAGTAATTTATTTTTCATAAAATCTCCTTTCAATTACATAATTTTTTTTAAATATATAGAAATATTTAGTTAAAAATATTAAAACCCTAATCATGTTTAAAGACCTATTTAAGGCCTTTAAACATTTTTTTAATAAGTGAAAAGGCTTTGAAAAACACAAAGCCTTTTGTTTTTATTTATAGACTACTTGGTAAGTATGTTTCATCAATTGTAGTAGTTCCAATTGCTTTAATTGTACCTACAATTTCAACTTCCATACATGCAAGTTTAGTTTGAGCTTGATCTAACCACCATAGATAATTTTGATCTTCTAATGTTAATGTGAATTGAAGTTCATTTGCAGTTTCATCTAGTGTCATAACGCATTTAACAGGTGTTAATTCAACTTCTTCTCCACCAGAGGTCAAAGCAAATTGAGTCATTTCAAGAATGTAATATAGATCATATTCATCCATAACCTCAACTTGTGTTCCATCTTCATTAAGTGCTAATAATGATTCCATACCAACTAAATCAGCCATTGTATAAACAGCATTAGCTTGATAAGTATAATCTGGATATGATTGAGCAAGTGTTGGTTCTCCGGTTGAATATGTATAAATTGATAATCCGCTAGTAGTATTTAAGTATAATACACTTGGTGTAAATGCATTAGTTTCACTTACTTTACCAGTAAGCATTGCATCTTTTGTATACATAAATCTTGAAGTTCCAAATTCTTGACTTCCATCTGCAACATCATCTAATTTAATTTGAGTTTCTTGATCAACTTCATAATAATATAAAGTAGAATCAAATTCCATTGTATAGTTAATTGTTGCTGAATCTGCAAAGTGTTCATCAATCCAAGGTCCTACTTTATTTTCTGTTTCTGGAAGAGTTGGATCTTCAAACCAAATTACAAATAAACCATCTTCATCATATGCTTCTAATGTAATATTACCAATAAGTTTTCCTGGCTCACCAGTATCTAATGAGAAACTTGTTCCATAATCACTAGTAGATGTTTGCTCCCAACCAGCATTAACTAACATACTTGTATAAGTAGTAAGAGCTTGAGTAGCAGTTACATCACTTGGTAAGAGTAAAATTAAGTCAGAAAGATTTTCTGTATCAAGTTGCCAGAAACCACCTTCTGGTAAATAGAATGGTAAATCTTCTTCTGCAATACCAGCTAGTTCTAATAATTCAAGAGCATAATCAACATCTGCCCATGAAGTTTGTGGTGCTGGTTCAACATAATCTTCTAAAGTGTAACCAAATAATGTTGTACCAATTTCCGAAATTGTAACTTCAACTGTTACTTGTGATCCAAATAATGGATCAGAAGAAGTATATGAAGCAGCCCAAGTTCCATCTTGATTATTTGTTAATGTATATGAACCATCATCTACTAAAACAATACCATAGCCAAGAGGATCATATATTGCAGCTTCTGGTAAAATATTTTCAATTGCAAAATCTAATCCAAGACCAGCTGGAAGTGTATAAACATCTCCATCTTTATCAAACATTGAAGATAAATAATCAAATGGAGGAACAACATCAGCCATTGTTAAGCTTGTTGCTGGGGATGAACCAACTAATTTTCCATCAACGACTTCAAAATCAGCTAAACCTTCATCTGTTAAAATATATCCTTGTTGATCATCAATAATAAAACCTTCAGAAGTAACTTTAGTTTCAAAAGCTACACCAGCACTATCTTCAACTGCAAAAGTATAATTACCTTTTTTAAGTTCACTAAATAATGAATCGATTTCTTCATGTGTTTCAGTTCTTTCATAAACTGGAATACTTAATTCACTTTCATCAATTACAGAACAAGCAAACTTTGATTCGACACCTTCGCTGCTAACTCCAGTAAATGTCATTTCTGTAATCATGTAATCATCATCAATTGTTAATACAGCTGTTTGGAAAGTAACAGAAGCTTCGCCATACATTGTTAATACAGCACCAGCTTTTGTAAATTCATCTTCAGTTAATGTTATTGCGACTTGATGATTTGCACCAAGTGTTAAATCATCAACTGTTAAATCAGCAAATGGGTTTTGATACTCAGCAATATCATAATAAGAAGCAGATTCACTTACTTCTCCAGTTGTAGGATCAACTGATTTTTCAACAGTTGTTCCATCTTCTGCTAAATACATATCTGTAATGTAGAAAGAATCACCTGTTTCTCTATTAAAGTAATGAGATGGAGAAACTAATACTTCTAAAACAGATTTTTGACTAGAAACGACAATGCCATTTTCCTTAACTAGCATTGACAAATCGCCTTTTAAACTTAAAACGCCTTTAAGTTGAGCTAATACTTCATCCATTGTATGGACGGAAGTAGTAGTTGTAGTAGTTGTGGTTGTACCAGTAGTTGTTGTACCAGTAGTTGTTGTACCTGTGGTTGTAGTAGTAGCTGTATCAGACGTAGCAGTACTTGATGAACCATCAACGGTTCGACCATCACAGGAAGCTAAAGAAATTGACAATAACAATGCACTTGCAATTGTTAGTAAATTTTTCTTCATAACACACCTCCGTTAAAAATATTTTATTATTATGAACGCACAATTCACATTTGTGTATTAACTTTTAGTTAATGCAGAAATTTTTTAAGTAATATAAATATGACAATCATTATTAACACTTAAAAAATTATCAAATTTATGGTATTATATATGCCCGAGGTATTAATATGGAATTTAAACAATTATATGAAATTGCTAAAAAGACATTAAATCCAAGAACTACTTCAAGAAATACAGAAATTGGACAAGTTGCTTGTGCTTTAGAAACAGTGGATGGTAATGTTTATACTGGTATTAATATTGATACAGCATGTTCAATGGGTTATTGTGCAGAAGCAAATGCTATTGGAACAATGTTAACAAATAATGAAACAAAGATTGCGAAATTAGTTGCAGTTAGTGTAAAACATGATATAGTTCCACCTTGTGGAAGGTGTCGTGAATTTATGGTCCAAATTGATAATGATAATTTAAATACAGAAATTTTATTAAATGATAAAGTATATAAATTATCAGAATTATTACCACATAGATGGGAATTTTAATAAAATATGTTTAAAACAATCGGCAAATTATTTATTTGTTGTGCATCAATAGCTTTAATTATTATAGCTATTTGTCAAATTGTTCTCTATGGTGCATATTATGTTAAAGAATCAACTTTTTTAGATAATTTAATTGCCTTTTTTGATATAACTGCTAAACTTGTTATTTCTATATATTCATTATATTTATTTAAGAAAAATCGATTTTTAGAAGCCGATCTAGGATTAGGTTTATTAATTATTGGATTTGGAATTTTTTATTCTTTAACATTTTTAAATGTTGAATCAAACTTGACATATAATTATCGAATAATTGATACAATTGTTAATATAGTTTTAGGTTTTATGATATTTATAGGTGGATTTTGGAATAGAAGAGGTGCAAAATAATGAAGAATTGCGAGGAATTTCGAGGTTTATTAACAAAAAATTTAAATGATGCAGATATAATTTTAACTGGTATCCCATTAGATAAAAATGCATCAATTGGAAAAGGAGCAAGTCTTGCTCCAAGTCATATTAGAGAATTATCAATTATGGTTCCAGCTTTATCAATGGATGGATATTTAATTGAAAATGTAAAATTATTTGATAATGGCGATATTTTAGATGAAGATTTTAAAGTTATTCAAGATAAAATTTTTGATATATATAATAAGAATAAATTTAATGTCTTTTTAGGGGGAGATCATTCAATTTCAATTGCTTCTGAAAGAGCATTTATTGATTATGCAAAAAAATTAAATAAAATCCCAGTCGTAATTCATTTTGATGCTCATCCAGATATTTGTGATATTTATGAAGATAATTTATATTCGCATGCTTGTCCAAATAAAAGAAGCTTAGATTATGGTTTAAAAGATGAAAACTTAACAATAATTGGAGCAAGAGGTTTTGAATTACAAGAAGTTGAATTTTTAAAAAAGCATCCTAAAATTGATGTTTTTAAAACAAGCGATGTTTTAAAACTAAAAACAGATGCTTTAGTTGAATATTTAGTTAATAAATATTCTAGCGATAAATATCTTATTCATATATCATATGATATAGATATAAATGATCCAAGTTATGCCCCAGGAACAGGTACTCCAGAGCCATTTGGCATTGATAATTTAACAGTTATTAAAATTATTTGTAATTTAATAAGATATTTAAACTGTATTTCTCTTGATCTAGTTGAAGTTTCTCCAAAACTCGATATTAACGATATTACATCATATTTAGCAATAAAAGGGTTATACGAGATTTTTTATTATTTATCAAAAAAGAAAAATGGAATGGACTGATTTATTTAAAAATATAAAAAACAAAGATTATTGTCTTGAACTTAATAAATTTTTAAACATAGAATACAAAAATCATATAATATATCCTCCAAGAAATAGAGTTTTTGCTTGTTTTGATTATTGTAGTGTTAGTGATTTAAAAGTTGTAATTGTTGGTCAAGATCCATATCATGAAGAAAATCAAGCTAATGGGTTAGCTTTTAGTGTTAATAAAAGTGTAGAAATTCCTCCAAGTTTAATTAATATTTATAAAGAAATTAAAATTGAATTTGGCAATATTAATAAAAAAGATGGAGATTTAACATATCTTGCAAAGCAAGGTGTTTTACTTTTAAATAAATATCTAACTGTTAGAGCACATATGGCTTTATCTCATAAAATTAAACAGTATGATAATTTTTTTATCGATGTTATTAATTTTATTGAACAATTAGATAAACCAATTGTTTATATGTTATGGGGAAGAGAGGCTCAAAAACTTGAACCATTAATTAAAAATAAAAATCATCTTGTATTAAAAACATCTCATCCAAGTCCATTAAGTGCAAATAAAGGTGGCTGGTTTAATAGCAATGTATTTATTAAGTGTAATAATTTTTTAAAACAACATAATTTAAAAGAGATTGATTGGGCGAATATAAATCAAAAATAATTAGGTTTTGCAGAGATTTTTGATTTGATTTTGTATATTTTAAATTTTTTTATTTAATTTTTTTGATTAAATATTTATAATTTTGTTGGGTGGTGAATAAATTCGCCTGAGACAACTGTGATTCAGTTGAACTATGCTTGATCTAGGTAATGCTAGCGGAGGTGACTATGAAAAAATTACTAGAATTCTTACATTTGGATTTGCAATCATTTATTCTTTATTGCTTATCCTTTTTATTTTTGATAATTGGATTTACTTTAAGTTTTTTTAATCTAGTATCTTTTGAAACCACAGAAGATGTGATTGAAGAAATTTCAGGTACTTCAATGTTTTTTGGGAAATATTTTAATGGATTTATATTATGTATTTTCATTCTTAATGTAGTTTCATTAATTATGATTCCTATTTCATTGTTTTTTAAAAAATACATTAAAGGAATAACCCCTTTATTAATTCTTGTTATTGTTGCTGGTTTATTTTTAATTCCAAATTTTTTAAAATCTCCTGGAATGATAAGTGAAGAATTTAATTTTGAATACACAACAACATTTATTTTTGCTGCTGTATTTGAAATTTTATCTTGCTTATTACTATTTGGTGCCGAAGGAAAAACTGATGTATTTAGTGTTAAAAGTATGACTGAAATTGCAGTATTAGTTGCTTTAGCACTTGGATTAAATTATTTAAAAATACCACTTGGAGCAACCGGAGGAAGTATTAATCTTCAAATTGTTCCTTTATTTGTGATCGCTTTAAGATATGGCCCAGCTAAAACATTTATTGCTAGTGGCTTAGTTTATGGTTTATTAAGTTGTGTTTTAGATGGTTATGGTTTATTTACATTCCCAATGGAATATATGATTGCTTTTGGAAGTGTAATGATTGTTTCTATTTTTAGAAAATTTATTATTGGAAAAGATCATTTTACTTGGTATGGTTTATTAATTTTATCAGGTTTGATTATTGGACAAACTTTAATTAGATGGTTTGCTGCAAGTATTGATAGTTATGTATTTTATCTTGCTGATTTAGAAACTCCAACATTTGGAGCCGCATTAATTTATAATGCAATTTATGTACTTCCAACTGGAGCAATTAATCTTGCAGTTTTAATTGTTTTATATATTAAACCATTATTTATGATTAATTCTGTTTTACCAAGTCAAGATGATTTAAACTTAAAAGCGATTAAATTAAGCGAAGAAGAAAATACTGAAGTAGAAAATAGTGAACTAGAAAATCAAAATTTAGAAGAAAATTCTACATTAGAAAATAGCAAAGAAATCAAAGATAATAGTGATAAGAGTTTATAAATTTTGATATAGTACTCTAATAATTTTATTTTATTAATATAAAATAAGTGTTAAAATTTTTAAGTTATTAGAGGTTAAATATGTTAAAAAGAAAAGACGAAAATCAAGAAATTAATAAAGAAGAAAGTTTAGTTGAAAACACTGAAAATGGAAAAGAAGTTGAGACTAAATTAGAAGAAAATAGTGAAGAATTGCAAGAAGAAAAACCTGACTCTTCAAGTAAATTATTAGTTGATGAAGAAGGTTTTGCAATCGCAGGAAATGAAAAATCTACTTTAACTCAAGATGCACCAGAATATGCAATAGATTTAGAAAAAGATAGACTTAAATTTTTAAAACTTAGTAAAATCATAAACTATATTAATTATGCTTTATTTGCAGTAGTTATTATTGTTTTTGTATTAATCTATATTTTTGTAATGCCAATTGAAGGATATGGATCAGGTTTAGGTTTAGGTCTTGTAATACTTTTTGTTGCTGCTCTTTTTCTTTATATTTGGCTTGGGAAAAAATATTTAAGAAAGAAATATTTAGAATATGCTAAAAAGTTTTATCAAGTAACAACTGATTTAATTTTTGATGATAAAGAAAAATATTCTAATGTAACCTTAAATACAGGTGGAAATTTAAATAAAGAAGTAGTTTCTAATGCAAGAATTTATACTAATATTGCAAATATGGGTTCAAGAAATGTTGTTGGAGTTTGTTATAAAAACTTAAACCAAGAAGGAAGCAATATTTCATATAGTGAAGTTTCAATGCAAAGAAATGGGGAAAAGAAGTTAGTTTCTATTTTTTTAGGAAGAGTTTTAGTTGTTGAAAATGAAGTTGATTTACCAGGTAGAATTTTACTTCAAATTAGAAGTAAAAATGATTTAGTATATTCTGTCAATGATATTGATGGATTAGATACAATAATTGAAAGAAATAATTTAAAAGTTTATTCAAATTTAAATAAAGCTAAATTAATTATTACTTCTCAATTTTTATCTAAACTTGATGAATTTAAATATGATAATGATTTATTAGATATTATTATTTCCATAACTCCAAAACAAGTCTTATTTGCGCTTGATTATAATGATTCAATAATGAGAGTTGCTGATAATTATAAAGAAACAATTAATTATAAAGCAATTGAAAGACTTAAAGTTGAAACAAATTTAGCTTTTGAATTAATTGAATATTTAAATGAAAAGGTAAAAGAAATTTATAAAGAAGAAAAATAATGCGAAAAAACGAAGTAATTGTAAAATGCTATAAGCATGATGGAAGTCTTCATAGAACTTGGAAAAAGTCATATTTAATTGAAAATAATGAAGACTATTTTGTTTTGCTTTCTAAAAAAGCTCTCGTTTTTGAAGGAAATGGTAGAGAATGGAAAGCAAAAGAACCAGCAATTACAATCTTTCCAAAAAATAAATGGTTTAACGTTATTGCAATGCTAAAAGATCCATTTGTTGGATATTATGTCAATTTGGCTTCCCCTCCAATTTTAGAAAATGGTGTAATAAAATATGTCGATTATGATTTAGATATGAAATTTAATTATAAAAATGAAATTAAATTGATTGACATAAATGAATATGAAAATCATAAAACCTTATTTCATTACAATCCAAAAATTGATGCGATTTTAAAAAATACGATAACCGAAATTAAAAAATTAATGGAAAAAAGAATATTCCCTTTCGATGATTTAAAAATAATTGATTATTATTATGATTATCTAGAATCAGAAATTGAAAAAGAAAACGAAAATAAAAGTGAAGAAAACCACTAAATTGTTGTCTTAATTAATTTGGTGGTTTTTTAATTAAGTTATTTTCTTTTTTAATTGCATTAAATAAACTTTGAGGAATATTTTCAATAATATCAGAAATTATTAAGGATCCGCAGGCTTTTTTAGATTCTAAATCTTTTGAAGAAATTAATAAAATTGTATAAGAAGTCTCTAAAATATCTAAAATATCTTCATTTATATATGAAATTAAACTTGCAATTATTCCAGCTAGTGCATCGCCAGTTCCAGCTTTTGCAAGAGATGGAGATTTGCCTTCAATAATTCTTGATTTATTTTTACTTGCAATTAAGCAGTTAAAACTTTTTAGAATTATAGAAATATCATAATTATTTGACATTTTGTTAACTTCATTTGCAAAATTAAAAACATCATTTGAGTCAATATTTATATTAAAAAGTCTTTTAAATTCTCCGATATGAGGTGTAATTATGATATTACATTGTTTATTTTTTAAAACATCAAAACCAAGACTTTTTAATATATCAATACCGGTTGCATCAATTACTAAATTATTTTTATAGTTTTTTATGATATCTTTTAATAAATTTCTATTAAATAAGTTATTTTCAAGTCCATTTCCAAATAATATTGCATTATATTTTGAAATATTACTTATAAATGTTTTAGATTCATAATTTAAATAAGTTACTTCATCATAAAAGTTATTAACATCCTTATTAACATCTGTTTTTAAAAAAGTTACATATCCAACGCCACTTCTTAAAGCGGCATGACAGGCAATTTTTGGAGCTCCAACATAATTTTTACTACCACCATAAACAAGTAGTTTTCCATAAGATCCTTTAAAAGAATTTTTATCTCTTTTAATTAAGTTATTTTCAATAATATTTTTAATTTTCTCTTTCATAATTTATTAAAACATCCTTTCCGTTATTTTCTAAAAAATCTTTTAAAAAGTTATCTAATTGTTTTCGATTTTTAATGTTAATAATCTTATTTTTATTTAATTCTATTAATTTTTTATATTTTCTTTTATTTTCACCAATTCTTGATGTAAATAAAATCCAAAATTGAAATGATAAATTAAATTTTTCATTACAACCATTTGGTCGGTTATCTCTTGGTTTATTTTTAAAATATCTAGCTCTATTTTTAGCTTGTTTATAACAAACAAATCTTGAAAAATTCATGAAAATAATAATGTCAGCAGCTTGTCCGCGTTCTAAAAATAAATTATTTGTTGCATTTCCTTCAATAATCCAACATTTATTTTTATTCATAAAATCTTGAATTATTCCATTTGTTTCTTCATGATTTTTCTTTTTCCAATTACTATTAAATAAAGCTTTATCAGTTGTTAAAAGTGGTAAATGCATGTGATCAGAAATAATCTTAGCAACAGTTGATTTTCCAGAACCACTGTATCCAAAAATCATTATTTTCATACTTTTCATATTATACTATAAATCTATATTATATTTTATAGTAATAATTGTTAATTTTTGACAAAAATTAATCGGTAAAAAAATACTTAATTCTATACTTATTTATAATTTTTTTATATAATATTTAAGGCAGGAAAATCCTGTTGTTATATAAATATATAACAATCAAAACTGGTTATTATGTAAAATAAGGAGGAAAAATTAATTTATGCGTTTTACATTACCAAGAGATGTTTATTATGGCGCTGGTTCATTAGCTGAACTTAAAAATTTAAAAGGTAGCAGAGCTATTGTTGTAACTGGTGGTCATTCAATGAAAAAAACTGGTTTCTTAGATAAAACAGTTAATTATCTTAAAGAAGCTGGTATGGAAGTAGAAGTTTTTGATGGTGTTGAACCAGATCCAAGTGTTGAAACTGTCTACAGAGGCGCTGAAGCAATGAGAAAATTCAATCCTGATTGGATTGTTTCTATTGGTGGAGGATCCCCAATTGATGCTGCAAAAGCTATGTGGGCATTCTATGAATATCCAAATGTTAAATTTGAAGATTTAATTACACCATTCTCATTCCCAACATTAAGAACTAAAGCAAAATTCTGTGCTATTTCTTCTACAAGCGGTACAGCTACTGAAGTTACAGCATTTGCTGTTATTACAGATTATAAGAAAGGTATTAAATATCCATTAGCAGACTTCAATATTACTCCAGATGTCGCTATTGTTGATCCAGAAATTGCTTATTCAATGCCACAAAGCTTAACAGCTTATACAGGTATGGATGCTTTAACACATGCTATTGAAGCTTATGTTTCAACAGTTCACAGTGTTTATACAGATCCACTTGCAATGCAAGCTATTAAAATGGTTTTTGAATATTTACCAGATTCATACAATGGATGCCACGTCGCAAGAGATCAAATGCACAATGCTCAATGTTTAGCAGGTATGGCATTCTCTAATGCATTACTTGGTATTGTCCACTCAATGGCTCACAAAACTGGTGCAGCATTTAAAAATGGTCATATTCCACATGGATGTGCTAATGCTATGTATTTACCAAACGTTATTAGATTCAATTCTAAAAACCCAGTTGCTGCTGCAAGATATGTAGAAATTGCTGAAGCATGTGGTATCGTTGGTAGTGCAGAAAACAAAATTGAAGCACTTTGTAAGAAAATTGAAGACTACAATAAGATTTTAAACATTCCAGCTTGTATTAAAGATTTCAATAATGGAATGGTTCCAGAAGATGAATTCAAAGCTAAAGTTCATGATATTGCTAAAAATGCAATTGCTGATGCATGTACAGGTAGCAATCCAAGACAACCTAGCCAAGAAGAAATGGAAAAATTATTAACTTATTGTTACTACGGACAAAAAGTTGATTTCTAATTAATTTTTTCCAAAAAACATATAATTTTAAATAATACACGAATACATAAAAAAGGGGCGACGAAAGTTGTCTCTTTTTATATAGTTTTATTAAATTTTTTATATTAAAATTAGTCAATAAGTTATAAAATATTATTTGTAAAGGATGGTTTTATTATGTTTAAAATTGTAAGACGTAGAGATTTAAATCCAACTGTTATAATGATGGATATTGAAGCTCCTTTAGTTGCAAATAAAGCTAAAGCTGGACAATTTATCATTTTAAGAGTTAATGAAGAAGGTGAAAGAATTCCTTTAACAGTAGCTGGTACAAATAAAAAAGAAGGTACTGTTGAAATTATTTTCCAAGTTGTTGGTGGTTCAACATTGTTATTGGCACACAAACAAGTTGGAGATTATTTACAAGATTTTGTAGGTCCATTAGGTGAACCAAGCGAAGTAGAAGGATTTAATAAAGTTTGTGTAATTGGTGGCGGTGCTGGTTGTGCAATTGCTCTTCCAGTTGCTAGAGCTTTACATGAAAATGGTGCAAAAGTTACTTCTATTGTTGGTTTTAGAAATAAAGATTTAGTAATTTTAGAAGATGAATTTAAAGAAGTATCAGATGAATATATTTTGATGTCTGATGATGGAAGTGTAGGAACAAAAGGTTTAGTAACTAACGCTTTAGAAGAATTACTCAAAAAAGGTGAAAAATTTGATAGAGTTATCTGTATTGGACCACTCATTATGATGAAATTTGTTTGTTTATTAACAAAGAAATACAACGTCAAAACTGTTGTTTCCATAAACCCAATTATGATTGATGGAACTGGAATGTGTGGTTGCTGTAGATTAACAGTTGGTGGTAAAGTCAAATTTGCTTGTGTTGATGGACCAGATTTTGATGGCCATGAAGTTGATTTTGATGAAGCCATCAATAGAAATAAAATGTATCGTGATTTTGAAAGAAAGAAATACGAAGAGACCTGTAATTTATTTAAAAAGGAGGTCAAATAATTATGCCAGCAAAATTTAACATGAGACCTGACAAAAACAAAATGCCAAGTCAACATCCAAAAGAAAGAGCTAAAAATTTTAAAGAAGTTGCATTAGGTTATACAGAAGAATTAGCTTTAGATGAAGCTAATAGATGTTTACATTGTCCAAAACCACTTTGTGTTGAAGGATGTCCTGTTTCAATTGACATTCCAAACTTTATTGCAAAAATTAAAGAAAAAGATTACGAAGGTGCTTATAAAATAATTCATAAATCAAGCTCTCTTCCAGCTGTTTGTGGTAGAGTCTGTCCTCAAGAAAGTCAATGTGAATCAAGATGTGTAAGAGGAAAAGGCCCTAATAGAGAACCAGTTGGAATTGGAAGACTTGAAAGATTCGTTGCTGATTGGCATATGAATAATTCAACTGAAAAAGCTGTAAAACCTCAATCAAATGGTCATAAAGTTGCAATTGTTGGTGCTGGCCCAAGTGGATTAACTTGTGCTGGTGACTTAGCTAAATTAGGTTATGAAGTTTCAGTCTTTGAAGCTTTACATAAAGCAGGTGGTGTCTTAGTTTATGGTATTCCAGAATTCAGACTTCCAAAAGTTATTGTTCAAAAAGAAGTTGAAAACTTAATTGATTTAGGTGTTAAAGTTTACACTGATACCGTTATTGGAAGAACTATTACAATTGACGAATTGTTTGAACAAGGATTTGAGGCTGTATTTGTTGGTTCAGGTGCTGGACTTCCAAAATTTATGGGAATTAAAGGTGAAAATTTAAATGGTGTTTATAGTGCTAATGAATTTTTAACAAGAACTAACTTAATGAAAGCTTACAAAGAAGATAGTGAAACTCCAATTGCTCACTCGAAAGTTGTTGCAGTAGTTGGTGGTGGCAACGTTGCAATGGATGCTGCAAGATGTGCATTAAGATTAGGAGCAGAAGTCCATATTATTTATAGAAGAGACATTGAAGAAATGCCTGCTAGAAAAGAAGAAATTCATCACGCTCAAGAAGAAGGAATTATTTTTGATACTTTAAATAATCCGGTTGAAGTATTAGGTGATGAAAATGGACATGTTTGTGGTGTTAAAGTAATTAAAATGGAATTAGGAGAACCAGATGCATCTGGTAGAAGAAGACCAGTTCCAGTTGAAGGTAGTGAATACGTTTTACCAATTGATTGCTTAATTATGGCTTTAGGTACCTCACCAAATCCATTAATTAAAAAGACAACTAAAGGATTAGAAACAAATGATCATGGTTGTATTATTGCAAAAGAAGAAACTGGAGAAACATCAAGAGTCGGCGTTTATGCTGGTGGTGATGCAGTAACTGGTGCTGCAACTGTTATTCTTGCAATGGGTGCTGGTAAAAAAGCAGCTAAAGCAATTGACGAATATATTAAATCTAAAAATAAATAATATATTAACAAAAATCAATTAGAAAAAAATGCTTCAATTGAAGCATTTTTTCTTTTTTATTATCATATTTTTATTTATAATAAAAATATGCTCAAAGAATTGTGGAAGAACTTTTCGATAACATTTGCTTCTTTAGTACCAATTGTTTTAATTGTACTTTGTTTTTGTTATTTTAATGTTACTCCAATTTCTAATAATGACGAGTTAATTTTATTTGGGATAGGAGTATCTTTTTTAATAATTGGCGCAAGTATATTTTCTTTTGGAGCGGATTTATCTCTTGGAAAAATTGGAAATAATATTGGTAATTCTTTGACAAAACATAAAAATATTTACTTAATTTTTGTTGTTGTCTTTTTAATTGGATTTATTATTACATTAGCAGAACCTGATTTGGAATTATTGGTTGATCAAATTAATACTAATAAATGGTTATTAATTTCAATTATTGCCCTTGGAATCGGTATTATGTTTATATTAGCTTCTCTTAGAATATTATTTAACATAAATATAACTTATACTTTATTAGCACTTTATGGATTAATATTTGCATTAGCAATTTTAGTTGATCAAAATGTAATTCCATTTGTATTTGACAGTGGTGGAATCACAACTGGTAGTGTATCTGTTCCATTTATTATTTCTTTAGGTGTTGGTTTATCAAGTATTAAAAAAATAAATAATAAAGATGATACATCATTTGGTTTTACTGGAATTGTTTCAAGCGGACCATTAATTGTATTATTAATTTATTTTATTTTTGCAAATCAAAAACTAGATTTAACTGGTGAAGTTGACCAAATTGTAACTGTTGGACAAACAATTTCATCTTCATTAATTGATACATTAGTTAGTACCAGTATTTCAATTTTTCCAATATTAGCATTTTATTTAATTTATGATTTCATATTTATTAAATCAAAATTAAAAGAAATCATTCATATTTTAATTGGAATTTTAATTGTATTTATTGGATTAATTTTCTTTTTATCTGGTGCAAATCTAGGTTTAATTCCAATTGGAAGAAGTATGGGAAAATCACTTGTTGATGAACCATATTATGTCTTATTATTTTCTATAATTATTGGAGCAGCTATTATTTATGCCGAACCTTCAGTTAGAATTTTAGGTGAACAAGTTGAAAATTTAAGCGAAGGTATTATTAAAAGAAAACAATTATTTTTCACATTAGCTGTTGGAAATATTTTTGCTCTATTATTGTCATTATATAAAGTTATTTATGAGATAAATTTAGTATATATAATTGTTCCTGGATACATTTTAATTTTTGCTTTAGCATTAATTGTTCCAAAACAATTTGTCGCAGTTGCATTTGATAGTGGTGGTGTTGCAAGTGGTACATTAACAGCTGCTTTTATTACTCCAATTGCAAGTGGTATGGCATTAGAAAAATATAATAATGACGTTAGTCTTGCAAGTAGTACAAGCTTTGGAGTTGCTGCTATTGTTGCGATGATTCCATTGCTTGTTGTTGAATTATTAGGTTTAAATAGTGTGATCAAAGCAAAATTAATTTACAAAAAAGCTCGTGAAAGGATTAAAGAAGAAAATGAAAATCAAATTATTCATTTTGCTTAAAAATTAGATTTATGGTTAAACAAAAAATATCAGATATAAGAAATAAAATAATTCCAAAAAGAAGAAATATTAAATCTAAAACTTCTTCTAATTTTGAAGATTCTAATAAAATTATGAAGTTATTTTTATTAATTGTAATTGTCAATAAAGGACAAGGCGAAGCCATTCAAAATATTCTTTCAAAAAATAAAGTTTCAGCATCTTTTGCTTTTCACGGAGTTGGTACTGCAAGTAAAGAAACTTATTTAAATGACTTATTTGAAGATAAAAAAACAATTGTTATGGGAATTATTTCTCAAGATGATTATGATAAAGTTAAAAATGATTTAATCGATCGATTTAAAATTTCTCGTTATGCAAAAGGAATTTTCTTTACAATCGATTTAAGTTCGATGGCGGGAGTTAGTTTATATAAATATTTTACAAAGATGGGTTTTATGAAAGAAAAGGAGTTTGATTAATATGGATAAGAAAGCAGAAGAATTAAATAATTTAGATGAACAAAAATATGAATTAATTGTCTGTATTTTAAATAAGGGTTCTACCGATTTAGCAATAAATGCTGCAAAAAGTAAAGGTGCAACTGGTGGGACTGTTTTTCAAGCTCGTGGAACAGGTAATAAAGAAGTTGGAAAATTTTATGGAATTGATATTGTTCCAGAAAAAGAAGTTTTATTAATTGTTGTTAAAAAAGAATTAAGTGATGAAATTTTAAAAGCAATGTATGAAGCGGCGGGTTTAGATACAGTTGGAGCTGGAATTATTTTTACACTTCCAATTCATGAAGTTGTAGGATTAACAGATGCTAATAAATTAAATTTTGATAAGTTTTAATTAATTTAGTGTATAATGATTTAGTTTGTATATAAAAAGGAGAAATTTATGGAATTTATTCATCCAAAATGGGCAGAAAATGCTGTATTTTATGAAATATATCCTCAATCATTTAAAGATAGCAATGGTGATGGAATCGGCGATTTAAACGGAATTAGTGAAAAATTAGATTACATTAAAGATTTAGGTTTTAACGCTTTGTGGCTTAATCCAATTTTCTTATCACCTTTTTTTGATGCTGGATATGATGTAACTGATTATTATAAAATAGCTCCAAGATATGGAACTCTTAAAGATTTTTTATCTTTATTAAAAAAAGCTCATGAAAAAGGAATTAGAATTTGCCTTGATTTAGTTCCAGGTCATACTGCAATTGATAGTGAATGGTTTAAAAAATCATGTTTAGATGAAAAAAACGAATTCACTGACAGATATATTTGGACAAAAGGTTGTTGGGATTTACCAAAAGATTTTGCTTTTTTAAAAGGAATTAGCGAAAGAGATGGAGCTGTAATGACTAATTTCTTTTCCATTCAACCAGCTTTAAATTATGGTTTTTATAAAGTTGAAAATTCTTTTGAACAAAAAATAGATGATAAAGGACCTCAAGACACAATTAAAGCAATAATTGATGTTATTTCTTATTGGCTTGATTTAGGTGTTGATGGCTTTAGAGTTGATATGGCTGGCTGGCTTGTAAAAAGAGATCCTGATGGTCTAGGAACAATGAAAGTATGGGAGCAAATTTTTAAAAAAGTTAAACAAAAATATCCAGAAAGCTTTTTTGTTTCTGAGTGGTCAAAACCTCTATCATCACTTAATTGTGGTTTTGATGCAGATTTTATTTTACAAGATAGTTTTTCAAAATATCACACTGATTTAACAAGAGGCGATAAACCTTATTTTTCAGCTAAATCAAAAGGTGGAGATGCAAAAGGATTTATCGATTATTACATGAATATGTTTAATCAAGTTAATAAAAATCACTGTAGTATCTCATTAATTTCTGGAAATCACGATACATTTAGAATTAAAGAAACTCTAACTGATGATGAAGATATTAAAATGTATTATGCATTTATGTATACTTGGCCAGGAATTCCTTTTATGTATTATGGTGATGAAATTGGAATGAATTATGTAAAAGGCTTAAAAAGTATTGAAGGTGGCTATCAAAGAACTGGAAGTAGAACTCCAATGCAATGGGATAATACAAAATATGCTGGATTTTCTAGTATGAATCAAGAAAATGCAAAATTATATATTTCATTAGATTCTAGTAAAGATAGACCAAATGTTTTACAACAAAAAAATAACAAAGATTCTTTATTAAATTTTGTTAAAAAAATGATCGAAATTAGATTAAATAATGAAGAATTGTGGGCTTTTTCAGATTTGGAATATGTTTATTTAGAAGAAAAGAAATACCCAATTATTTATCTTAGAAAGTCTCAAAAAGGTCAAATTTTAGTTGCAATTAATGCAAGTTCTAGGAAAAAAGAAATTAATTTAGACCGTTTATACACTGGAAACGTTTTACTTAGTTATAATAAGGCAACATTAAATGGAAATAAATTAATTCTACCTGCAAGGAGTGTTTATATTTTAAAATTAAACTAAAGAATCATAAATTTCTTTTAATTTAATTGATATATTTTTTATACTTAATTTAGAAACGGTGTTATAACCGTTTCTTTTTATTTCGTCTAGTTTTTCTTTATTTTCATCATTTAATATATAGTCAATTTTTTTAATAAATTCATCATTTGAATTTGCTTTTAGACAATCATAAGAATCGGTTAACCAATCTTTATAAACACCAATATCTCTAACTAAAGCGATACAATTTGATGCAAGCGCTTCTAATACAACGATACCTTCAGTTTCTTCATATGATGGGAATAATAAACATTTTGCATATAATAAAGCACCTTTAATAATTTCATTTTCTATATAACCTGGAAAAATTAAATTTTGTGGTTTATGTTTCATTGATTTATTAATTTTATGAGATACTAAAAATTTATTTAAATAACCAAACCATATAAATTTTAAGTTTTTATTATTTTCATAATGTTTTGCAATTTCAATAAATTCTAAAATTCCTTTTCTTTGAAATGGAAATCCAATTCCAATAATTACTTTTTCATTTGTAATATTAAAATATTGTTTAAATTTATTAATTTTTTCTTGTGAATATTTATAATTTTCTAAATCTATACCATTTGATAAGGCTAGAACTTTTACATTATAATTGTAATTTTCAATTAAATTTTTGGAATAATTTGTTGGAGTAATTATTAAATCAGCATGAGAATATAATAACTTTATTACACTGTAATAATAAATACTCATAATTTTCCAAAAACGAAATGAGTTTCTAAAGTCTTCAAAAGTTGAATGACCATGGACAATTACAGGTATATGTTTCTTTTTAGCTTTTTTTAATAATCGATATGATTTAAAACTTAAAACATTGATATGAACTATATCATATTTATCTTTTAATTTATGAGTATAAGAATAATTCATCAATTCAATTGCTTTTTGTTGATGAAATTGAGCACGTCCAATTCCTGATTTATGAAACGGTTCATTATTACCAAAATATAATAATATTTTCATAATTTAATAAAATTTATTATTTCTTTTTTCTAAAAATATTTAAAACAATGTGAAGTACTAAACCAATAACACCCAAAACAATAAATATTATACCACCGACAATTGCAAATAACATTGGACCATTCGATGTTGGATCTACATTATCTACATCTGTTGAATTTATATTTGAAAATTCTATTTGATATTTTGTTTCAAAACTAAATCCTTCAAAATCAAATGAGATTGTAACATCATGATTTCCATCAGATATATTTTTAAATGTTTCGCCTGGTTTAATTTCAATGACTTGATTTGAATTATTTACATAAGTTGTCTTAAATCCAATGACTTGAATATAAAAATCTAAATCTTCGTTATCGTAATTAACTTTTAAACCAACAACTAAACCATTTGGAGAATAAAGTTCGTTTGCATAATATTTTGTGTTTTCTGGCTGAGATATAATTTCTAATCTTAAACTTGGAAGAAGTGTATCAAAAGTTTCAATTACAAAGAAATTTAATAAACAAAACTGAGGATCCCAAGTTTCGATTTCTCCATCAGTATGGCCATTTTCACCGATTGCAAACGCATATAATCCCATTGAATTAATTGTATTATTTTCATCAATACTTCCAGTTGAAGTGTCTTGGTAAATAATATCAAGTTGGTCAATATTTAAAATTTCAGTTGATGTAATTGCAGCATTAAAATAAAATCCATCATTAGTACTTGGATCTGCAACAGTTGATTCATAATAAATTTTTTTTACAACTAATCCATCAAATGAAATTGTTTCGCCAATAGAATAATCAATTTTTGTTGGCAATTCTTCAATAAATAATAAAGAAGTAAAGGTTGGAAGTGGTTCACTTACAACAATTGGAAGAGTTCCATCAACTAAATTACTTTCTTCAGGAGCTTTAATTGTTAAATTTACAACGCCAGTTTCAAATCTTGAATCAATTTCAATAATTTGTTCACCTAGAATTGTTGAATCATATAATAATTCATCTTGTAAAAATACTTGATAATCGCCGTGATATTCTTTAATTGATAATAAATCATCACCTTGTAATGATGTTAAATTTTCAAAATCAATGCCTTCGTTTCCGGTATATAAATTTAAATTAGATAAATCAAGTGTATCTCTTATACTTTCATCTTTAATTTTAATATAAGTTGATTTAACTAATGGAGTAGCAAAAATTTGTTTCCCACTAGTTTGATTTTCACCAGCTTTTAAAACTGTTAAATTTGAATTTTGTAAGGGTTTTGCAGTAGTTTTTGAATAAGTTAGCCCAGGTAATGTAGCAAATAATATCGCAATAAAAAAATTTCTTAATTTCATGCTCATATATTAACACAATTATTTTATTAAATAAATTAATTTTATGTTAAAATATTACAAATGAAAACCAAGGTAAATTTATTAGATTTTTATTTAAAAAACAGTTATATTATTAAATTTATTACAATAGCAATAAATGTATTTATTTTTGCAGTTTACTTTGTATTTTTATATTTATTATTTTCATATTATTCTCTTGATGCAGCTCTTCAAGATACTCTTTTAAATGAAAGTATTAATTTATTTTCATTAATATTAGATATAGTTTGTTTAATTGGAATGATTTATATAATGGCTAAAAATAGAGCTGATACAAGCTCAAGACCATCATTTTATTGCATGTTTCTTTCAACATATATTTTTATAACACTATTAACTTATCTAAAATCTGGCACTATGCAAATGATTGCCGAAGTTTTAAATTTTGGAATATCTGGAAGTGTTGTTAATATCTTAGTTATTTTAGGATTTGCTAGTAGTTGTTTATTAATTTTATTGTTCTTTTTAAAATATTTTTCAATTGAACAATATCAAGTTAGATTAAATCAATATGATAATTCATTAAAATTTTCTAATATTGTCTATGATCATAAACAAGTAATAAATGTTAAGGGTAGAATTTTATTAGTGTATTTTAATGTTGTTTTCTTTTATTATGGCATTTCAATGTTTTTAAATGCAATTTTAAATGCATTTAATGGAATTGGTATTGAATTTATTATGGGATTAGTTTTTGGTGTATTAATTTTCTCTCTGACTTTATTTAATATATTTAATATTATTAAAAAAGACGATAAAAATTCTAAATTATTTAATATTTTAATTACAAGTTTTGTATTTTTAGCAAGTTTAATTATGCTTGTTTTTACATTACAAGACAATCAATATTTTCGGACAATTTTTGAAGAACCAATTGGTTTAATTATATTTTCAGTTTTAGCTTTAATTTTAATTTTTGAAATGTTTATTAATAAATTTATTCAAAAACAAAAATTGAAAAAACAAACTGGTAATGATGATATTGAAGTAATTTAGGAGTTAGTTTATGGATATTTTTTATCAAGTACTTTATTATATCAACTATTTTTTTATTGCATTTGTAAGTATTAGTTTATTTGTTCAATTAATTTTTATTTGCTTAACTTGGGTTAAAAAAGTACATTTTCCAAAAGCTAAAAATTTACATAAATTTGCAATAATAATTCCAGCATGTAACGAAGAAGAAGTTATTGGAAATACTGTTAAAGAATTATTAAATAATCAAACTTATCCAAAAGAATATTATGATATTTTTGTTTGTGCAGATAATTGTAAAGATAAGACTGCTAAAGTTGCAAGAGAAGCAGGAGCAATTGTTTTTGAAAGATTTGATAATGATTCAAGTCATAAAAGAGCAGCTTTCCCAATTAAATTTTTGATTGATAAAATTATTCAAGAATATGATGGAAAATATGATGCCATCATTAAATTAGATGCTGATAATTTAGTCAATAAGGAATATATTGAAAAAATGAACGATGCTTTTGATACGGGTGTTGAAATTGCAAGAAGTTATGAAGCAAGCAGTAATCTAACTAAAAATATTTGGACACAAGTAAATGGAATTTATTATATTAGAGATTCAAGAATCGCATGTCATGTTAGAGAAAAACTCCATTTAGATCAAATGTTATCTGGTGCTGGTTTAATGATTTCTTATAAATTATTAAAAGATATCGGTGGCTGGGATGCGATGGGATTTTCAGATGATAGTGAGTTTACTTGTCTTAGATTATTAGATAAAAAAAGAATGCATTTTGTGTGTGATGCCGTTGTTTATGAAGATCAACCAAGCAATTTAAAAGATACATATAATAGAGTTTCAAGAATGGCTTATGGAATTAATAAGAATTATTTTAAATATGGTCCAAGATTATTTATTAATTTTTTTAAAACTGGAAGAATTTCAAATATTGATATCTTATTAACGATGCAATTTATTGTTATTTCTTTTATTGCAGTTTGTTGGTTTGTTCCATATTACATCTTTTACATTATTGTTAATGCATTAATTGCATTCCCAGATATTTTTGGTTTATCTTCGACTTCATGGTTTGGGGATTCAAATATTTTAAATACAACAATGGCTCAAGAAAACTTAGCAATGTTATTATTAATGATTGTCTGGGTTGTGGTTGTATTTTATGTTTTATTTACATTCCAATCATGGTTAGGTTTATTCTTAGATCGAAAAAAATTAAATATCAAAGTTAGAAAATTAATTCCTGGTATTTTATTTTCTTGTGTATTTTCTTTAATTGAAGCAATTGCAAGTTGTGTTGGTATGTTTAAAAAACCAAAATGGAAAAAGTTAAAAAGAACTACTGATATAACGCAATCTAATAACTAAATAAATAAAAAAGATTCAGTTGAATCTTTTTTATTTGTCTTCTTTATTGTTATTTTTATTTAAATTTTGTTTTTGTAAATAATCAATTACTCTTCTTCGAGTGACAATTCCAATAAAAACATTGCTATCATCAACTAGTGGAATAAAGTTTTGATTAATTATTACATTGAATAAATCACTAATTTTACTAGAAACATTAATTGCAAAATTATCTCTATTTCTTTGAACTTCAGATAATTTAATTTCTTCTAATTTTTTAACATCCAAAATTTCATTATCAACAATATACCATAAAATATCACCTTCAGTAATTGTTCCAACATATTTTCCAAATTTATCAATTACTGGAACGGATGTGTATCTATGAAATTTAATTTTTTCTAAAGCTTGTCTAATTGTAAAATCGGAATTTAAATAACAAACTTGTGACTTTGGTGTCATAAAAAATAAAACATTATCCATATATAAAATTATATGAGATTAGACTTTATTAATAAAGATATTAAATAATATTTTGATAAAAATTAATAATTATTTATAATTATTAAAGTATAAAGAGGTTTGAAAGATGAGTAACATTACTTGGGATGAATATTTTATGGGAATTGCTTTATTAAGCGCAAAAAGAAGCAAAGATCCAAATACTAAAGTTGGAGCTTGTATTGTAGATGATGATAATAAAGTAGTTTCAATTGGTTATAATGGAATGCCTAGAAAAATTGATGAATCAAAAATATCCTGGAATAAAGGCGAAGGTTTAGATTCTAAATATTTGTACGTTTGTCATGCTGAATTTAACGCTATTTTAAATACAAGAAACGGTTCAGCACTACAAGGTTGTAGATTATATGTAACATTATTTCCGTGTAATGAATGTGCCAAAGCAATTATTCAAACTGGTATTAAAGAAGTTATTTATTTAGATAATAAATACGCCGATCAAATTTCAACTCAAGCCTCGAAATTAATGCTTGAATTAAGTGGGGTAAAATTAACTAAATATCAAGGAAGATTTAGCGAAGTTATATTAAAATAAATGAAATTAATTGAATTAAAAAATGTATCTTTAATTTATAACAAAAAAGATGTTGCTTTAAATAACATCTCTTTTAGCATAAACGAAGGTGAAATTATTTCAATTATTGGAGAAAATGGATCTGGAAAATCAACTCTTGGAAAATTAATAACAAAGTTAATTGAACCCACAAAAGGAGAATTATTTTTTAAAAATAAAAATTATTCAATATCAAATGAAGAAATAAGAAAAAATTTTGGAATGATTTTTCAAAATCCTGATAATCAATTTATTGGAAATACCGTTGAAGATGATGTTGCCTTTGGATTAGAAAATAGATGTATAAATCCTAAAGATATGCCAAAAATTATTGACGAAAAATTAAACTTAGTTGACATGATTAATTATAAAAAATATCAGCCAAATTTATTATCTGGAGGACAAAAACAACGTGTAGCAATTGCAAGTAATCTAGCTTTAAATTTATCATTATTAATTTTTGATGAAGCTACAAGTATGCTTGATCCAAAAGGCGAATTAGAAGTTAGTAATATTATAGAAAAATTAAAAAAAACTGATAATAAAATGACTTTAATTATAATTACTCACAATATGGAAGAAGTATTATTAACTAATAGAGTTTTAGTTTTAAAAGATCAAAAAATATCATATGATGGGACACCAGATAATTTATTTAAAAACGAAGAATTATTAAAAACTTTAAATATTAATCCACCTTTTAAATATGAATTAGTTACTAAATTAAAAAAAGCTGGTTTTACTCTAGATTTTAATGATTCTTTAAAAACTATAAGGGATAAAATATGGCAATCATTATAAATAATTTAACTCATGTTTATAATAAGAAAACAGATATTGAAACATCTGCTTTAAATAATATATCTTTAAAACTTAAAGATCATTTTTTCACAGCAATTATTGGAAAAACTGGAAGTGGTAAAACAACTTTTTTACAACATTTAAATGGTTTATTAATTCCAAATGATGGTGAAGTTATTTTGGACGATTTTAAAATTACAAGTAATTATAAAAAATCTAAAAAAAATATTGTAGAAATTAGAAAAAAAGTTGGTTATTTATTCCAATTTTCTGAAAATCAATTATTTGAAAATACCGTTTTAGATGATGTTATGTTTGCACCACTCAATTTTAAAATTGAAAAAGAAGAAGCAAAAAAATTAGCAATTGAATCATTAAAATTAGTTAATTTAAATGAAAATTTATATGAAAAAAGTCCACTTAATTTATCTGGGGGAGAAAAAAGAAGAGCTGCTTTAGCTGGAATTTTAGCCTTAAAACCAAAATATTTATTGCTTGATGAGCCAACAAGTGGCCTAGATGTAAGTGGTAAAAACGATTTAATTAATCTTTTAAAAAAATTATATGAAAGTGGTGTTTCAATTTTATTAGTAACTCATGATATGGATTTAGTTTTAAATTGTTGCAATGATGTAATTTTAATGGATAAAGGTAAGGTTATTGATTTTAATGATGTTTATAGTGTTTTTAAAAGAGATGATTTAGAAAATTATGGTATAGTTAAGCCAAAAATATTTGAGTTTTGTAGAGATTTTGAAAGATTTATTGATATTAATAAAGTTAAAAATATTGATGATTTCATTGTGGAGTTAAAAAAGAATGGGAAATGATTTTGTTTTTGGGAATTATACTCCATATAATACAATAATCCATAAAATCGATTGCAGATTGAAGTTATTTTTTCTTGTTATTTTAATGGTTGCGGTATTTTTTAGCTATGGCACTTTTGTTACAACTTTAATTATTGATGGAATTTTATTAGTTTTAATTTCTATTATAATGTTTATTTCAAAAATTAAATTTATAACAATTTTAAAATCATTAAAATTTATTTGGATTACATTTTTATTTATATTTTTAATTAATATATTTTTACCAAATAAAAATTATGTAACGGTAGCGTTTGATATTTATGAATATAACATTTATTGGGAATCAATTTTACAATCTTTTAGAATATTGCTTCGTTTAATAATGATGATATTATTGACAGTTATTTTAACTTCAACAACAAAATCAACTGACTTATCATTTGCTTTAGAGTGGTATATGTATCCATTAAAACTTATTAAATTTCCAGTCAGTGATTTTGCAATGATTATCTCACTTGTTTTAAGGTGTATTCCATTAATTTTAAATGAGACTACAAGAATTAAAAAAGCACAAGAATCAAGAGGAGCAAATTTTACAACTGGAAATATTTTTAAAAGAATAATAACTTTTACTTCAATTATTGTTCCATTATTATTATCAGCAATTTCAAGAAGTCTTGATATGGCTGATGCAATGACTATTCGAGGATTTATTCCAAGTAAAAAAAGAACTCGTTATCACATTTATAAGTTTTCTCTAGCTGATTTATTTTCATTTATTTTTGTAACAGGATGCTGTTGTTTCTTATTTTATTTAGCTTATATGCAGTTTGATTTATTAGAAGTTTTATTTAATTTTACAAGTACAATAACGGTTTTGAGGTAATTATGATCAATTTATTATTAAGATTTTCATATGATGGTAGTAATTTTTATGGGTTTCAAAAACAACCTAATTTTAGAAGTGTTCAACAAGAATTAGAGAATGTTTTATCAAAATTATTTAATAAAGAAATTAAAATATATGGAAGTGGTCGAACTGATGCAAAAGTTCACGCTTTAAATCAATATGCTAATTTTTTTATAGACAAATTAAATTATGATTTAAATGATTTAAAATATCGATTAAATAAAATGCTACCTAATGATATTTATATTAAAGATATTAAACAAGTTGACGAAAACTTTAATGCTCGATTTAATGTAAAAATAAAAATATATGATATGGTAATTAATAATTTTCAACATAATCCATTTTTAAATAATTATGTTATTGATTCATTTAACAAAACATCCATTAATAAAATGAAAAAAATTGCAAAACTGTTTATTGGACAAAAATGTTTTATAAATTTTACATCTAAAGAAGAAGATGAATTTAATTTTATTAGATGTATTTATAAAATTAAAATATATAAGAAAAATAATTTAATTCACATTAGATTTTATGGTGATGGTTTTATGAGGTATCAAGTTAGAATGATTTCAGCTAATATCTTACTTTATGGACAAAATAAAATTAAAAAAGAAGAAATATTAGATAAATTAAATAACTTAACTTCAAGAAATGTAACTGCATATTGTTTAAATGCTAATGGATTATACTTATTTGATGTAAAATATTAAGGTATGAAAAAATTTAAGTCGTTATTTTTAATAAGTTTTAGTTTAATATTGATTATTATTTTATTTGGTTTACTTTCTTTAAATTATAATGATAATTTAAATTTTTTTAATATAATTTTTATTCAAAATAATGCAAGTTTTGTCATGTTTTTTGTGTTTTTATCAGTTAGTTTAATTATCAATATTATTTATTTATTTTTTGAATGTTTAAGTAGTAAATTTAGAGTTTTAAAGATTGTTTTTTCAAGTATTATTGGAATTTCAATGTTTATAAATTGTATTATTTTATTTTTAACTGGACCAATAATTAATGATATAGATATAAATAATTTATCTATTATTTTATCTATGATTGCATTACTTGATGCAATTATTATAGGATTTGAATTATTTAGATTAGTTAATTATGAAAAAAAGTAAGTCGTTATCTTTATTAAAATATTTTAAAAAACAATTAATAGCAGGTCCAATCTTTAAATCTTTTGAAGTCATTTTTGAACTTATAATTCCATTTATTGTGAGCGATGTTATAAATATTGGAATTGTTAATAATGATGTATTTTTTATTATAACTAGATGTATTTTAATTATAAGTCTTGGAATATTAGGATTAACTTCAACGCTTGTTTGTCAATATTTTGCAAGCATTGCCTCCCAAGGCTATGGAACGCTACTAAGAGATAAAATATTTGAACATTCAAATAATTTATCTTTAAGACAAATTAATTCTTTTTCTAAAGGTTATATTCAAACCATAATTACAAATGATTCAATATATATGCAAAATGCCGTTGCAGTTGGAATTAGATTATTAATTAGAGCACCTTTTTTAGTATTGGGTGCAATGATATGTTCATTTATTATTAATTACATTGTCGGATTTATATTTTTAGGATTAACAATAATTATTTCAATTATCTTATATTTTATTATTTCTTATGCATCAAAAAGATATTTAATAATTCAAAAACAATTAGACCATTTAAGCAATAATGTCTCAGATAATTTAAAAGGAAGCAGAGTTATAAGAGCTTTTAATTATCAAGATGAAGAAGTTGTTAAATTTAAAAAAGAATCAAATGATTATAAAAAGAAAGTATTAAGTGTAGAAAAATTTAATTCATTTATTAATCCATTAACATTTGGAATAATTAATGTCGGTATCGTTTTAATTTTATATTTTACTTCATTTTATCCAGGATTTTTTAATTTAAATGGTGGAGAAATTGTTGCTTTAATTAATTATTTAAATCAAATTTTAGTTGCATTATTAGTTGTCAGCAATCTAGTTGTTATTTTTAATAAAGCATTTGCCAGTAAAAAAAGACTTGATGATTTTTTAAACGAACAAAATGAAATAAAATCTGGTAATTTAAATAAAATTGATGAACATTCTTTAAACTGTTTAGAATTTAATAATGTTAGTTTTTCATTTAATGATGGAAAGAAAAATGTTTTAAATAATTTAAATTTTAAACTTGAAAAAGGTAAATCTTTAGGAATAATTGGAACAACTGGTTCAGGTAAAACAAGTATTGTTAATTTAATTTTACGATTATATAACGCAAGTAATGGTAAGATTAATTTTTTTGGAAATAATTTAAATGATTATAATATTGATTATTTAAAAGAATTAATTTCTTATTCACCTCAAAAATCACTCCTTTATAAAGGAACAATTAAATCAAATATGTTAATTGCCAAAAAAGATGCAAGTGATGAAGAAATTATAAATGCTTTAAAATTAGCTAATGCTTATGAATTTGTAATGAAATATGATGATGGAATAAATCACGAAGTCGAAGAAAATGGAACTAATTTTTCAGGTGGACAAAAACAAAGATTATCTCTTGCAAGAAGTTTACTTAAAGATTCAAAATTATTAATAATCGATGATTCTTTTAGCGCTCTTGATTATTTATCAGAAAAGACAATTAGAAAAAATATTGAACAATTGCAGAGAAATTGCAATCTTTCAACAATTATTATTTCACAAAGAATATCAAGTTTAAAAGATTTAGATGCCATTATAGTTATAGATAATGGAGAAATTCAAGCAATTGGAAATAATGATGAATTGTTAAAAATTTCTCCGTTATATAAACAAATTTATGACATTCAAACAAAGGATATCTAAATATGAGTAAGTTTAGATTTATTTTAAAATATATAAAACCTCTTATATTTTTATTAGTTGCTATATTATTTTTAGCAATTGTCTTTGTCGTTGCTCAATTAGTTATTCCAATTATTTCCGGAAATATAATTGATTATATTGAAGAAATGGGCAAAAGCGACTCAATTGATACGATTTTAACAACTATTTCACAAAATATTTTATTTATAGTTTTGTTAATTGTTTTTTCAATTATTTTGCAATATTTGTTTGAATTTTTATCAAGTTATTTTGTTCAATCTCTTGTTAAAAAATTTAGAGACGATTTATATACAAAATATAATAAACTTGCAATCAAGGATTTAGATTCAAGAAATAAAGGTGATTTATTGCTTAGAGAAATTAATGATATAGAAAATATTTCAAACGGATTAATTGGTGGATTTAAACAATTTTATCAAGGAATTATATCAATTATTGTAATTTTTGTAATTATGTTCTATCTAAATTGGCTACTTGCTATGGTCATTGTTTTAATTACTCCATTAAGTATTTATATTAGTTATTTTATTGCAAAAAAATGTAATAAATATTTTAAATTACAAGCTTCAAGCAGTGGAAAATTATCTTCATTTTCTTTAGAATCACTCAATAATTTAATAATAAATAAAACATATAATTTTGAAGATAATAGAAACTTTAATTTTCAAAAATTAGATAAAGAATTATATAAATCTGGTCAAAAGGCTCAATTTTATTCAAGTTGGGTTAATCCTACAACTCGATTTTTAAACAATATTACATATTGTTTTGTCTTATTATTAGGTGCTTTTATGATTGTTTATAGTGATGCATTTATTGGTTTAGGATTAACATTAAGTGTTGGAGGTTTGCAAGCATTACTTGTTTATGCAAATTCATATGCAAAACCATTTAATGATATTTCAGCAACTGTTACTGAACTTCAAAACGCTCTTGCATCATTTAATAGGGTTTATGAAATATTAACTCTTGATGAAGAAATTAATAATGGAAAAGAATTATTAAATGATGATATTAAAGAATTAGTATTAAAAAATGTCGACTTTTCTTATGATCAAAATAAAAAAATAATTGATAGTTTATCATTTAATTTAAATAAAGGACAAAGAATTTCAATTGTAGGGAAAACAGGTTGTGGTAAAACTACTATAATTAATTTAATTATGGGATTTTATAAAATTCAAAACGGTGAAATATTAATTAATAATAAAAATTTATATTCACTAGATATTGATAAATTTAGAGAAAATATTGCCATGGTATTACAAGATACCTGGATTTTTAATGGAACTGTTAAAGAAAATATTACCTTTGGAAGTGATATAAGTGATGAAAATTTAATTATAGATGCAGCAAAAAAGGCTCAAGCAGATAATTTTATTCGTAATTTAAAAAATGGTTACGATACTTTAATTTCTGATAATTCTGGACTTAGTATTGGAGAAATGCAATTAATATGTATTGCAAGAGCGATATTAAAAAATCCAAATTTTGTTATTTTAGATGAAGCAACGAGTAATATTGATGCTTTAACAGAAGATAAAGTTACAAAAGCGTTTGATAAATTATTAAAACATAAAACTTCAATTGTAATTGCTCATCGTTTACCAACAATTAAAAATAGTGACTTAATTATTGTTTTAGATAGTGGGAAAATAATTGAAAGTGGTAATCATGAACAATTAATAAAAAATAAAGGCTATTATTATCAACTTTATAATTCACAATACGAATAATAAAAAAAGAAATGAATGACATTTCTTTTTTTAATTGCTATATTTTGTTTTTTAATTAATAATAAACTTTTTCAAAATCTTCTTTTGAATGTTTACACCATGGACAAATAAAGTCATCTGGTAAGACTCCACCTTTGTATAAATATCCACAAATTTTACATCTCCAGCCAACTCTTTTGCCTGCTGATTTAAATTTTGGTTTAATATTTTCTTGATAATAAGAATAGGTTAGAGTTTCATCATATGATAAAACTTTTTCTTCAACAACTTTAAAATAAAATACGATATGATCATTAACTTCAACTGAATTAATAATTTCACCACTTACAAATGAATTAGAATAATTTTTATTTAAATATGGTAAATTTAAAGAATTTAGGGAATAATCAGTAAAGTTTTCAAATTTATTCATATCTTTTCCAGAATTATAACCAAATAGTTTAATTAAATCTTGTGTTGCTTGTTTGTGTAAGATAGAAACAGATATTTTTTTACTTTCTTGTAATAATTTTGTTGTGTAATTTGATTTATTTAGGGCTATTGAATAAATATTTGGATTTTCTGATACAAGAGATAATGTATTACAGACACATCCATTTAATTTATTTTCTTTTTCATCTTTTGCAAAACAAATATATAAACCATATGGAATGTTAAATAAAGGTTTTAAATTTGCTAAATCTACTTTAGTAAAATCAGTTTTAATAAAGTTAATAATATCTTCAAATTGAACTAAATTAGCGTCTGATAAGCTTGAAGTAATTGTTACTTTTTTATCATATAATTGACAATCAGCTAAAGATTCAATTAAAGCTTTTGTAGAATTAAAAGCAGTAGGTGCCCAGCTTCCATTTTCAACAAATGCTATCTTTCTATTTTGGAAGTTATGAGCTTTTAATGCTAATAAAAATTCTTCAATTTTTGGAAAAACCCCAGCGTTATAAGAACTTGAGAAAATAACAAGATGAGAATATTTGAATGCATCGCTTAATAAATATGAAACATCGTTCATTGAAGAGTCATAAATTTTAATATTTTTAACTCCTGCATCAGCTAACATATGAGCAAATTTATTAACAGCTTTTGCTGTATTTCCATAAATTGATCCATAAACAATTAATACACCTTTTTCTTCAGGAGTATAACTTGACCAAATATCATATTTATTAATTAAATATGCCATATCATTTTTGTTTCTAATGACTGGTCCATGAAGTGGACAAATTAAATCAAATTCAACGCCTTTAACTTTATTAAATAATTGTTGAACCGGATTTCCATATTTTCCAACAATATTTGTGTAATACCTTCTGGCTTCATCTAAAAATTCTTTTTCATAATTGTATTCATCAAAGAATATTTTTCCATTTAATGCATTATATGAACCAAAAGCATCAGCCGAAAATAATGTTTTAGTGGTTGTTTCATAAACCATCATAACTTCTGGCCAGTGGACCATTGGAGCAAATACAAAAAGAAGTTCTTTATCTCCAATTTGAACTTTATCTAAGTCTTTTACGATAGTTAAATTTAATTTAGTTGTATCTAAATCTCTAAAGAAATTTTTAACCATGTTTAAGATTTGAGCATTTAAAATTATATTTACATTTGGATATCTTAATATAATTTCTTTAATGCAATTTGCATGGTCTGGTTCCATGTGTTGAATAACAAAATAATCTAATTTTCTTCCATTTAAACAATGTTCTAAATTTTCAAAAAATTGGTCACTTACGGAATGATCAACTGTATTAAATAAACAAGTTTTATCATTAACCATTAAGTATGAATTATATGCCATACCATAATTTAATGGTTGAATTGCTTCAAAAATATGAATTCTTCTGTCGCTTGCACCAATATAGTATAAATTTTCATTAATTTTATAAGAATTTTCCATAATAAACACCTCATATAAAATTATAATAATTTTATATATACTTTTCTTTAAAAATACTTAAAAAATTATAAATTAAAAGTATGAAACCGCTTTCAATTTTTTCTTGCAATATAATTTAATAATTTTATAATATAAGTAATAGTTTTCAATTTGCACCTCCTTTCAAAAAAGATGATGAGCTTCATCGCCCTCTAATTGGCTTATCATCTTTTTCTTTTGATTAAGAAAGTTTATAATTATTTAGTAATGAAAAAAGTACTTTTAATTTCTTTAGGATGTGTAAAAAATACTGTTGATAGCGAGACATTATTGTCTTTTTTTAAAAGGTCTGGTTTTGAAATTGTTTTAAATCCAAAAGATGCTGATGTAATTGTTATAAATACATGTGGTTTTATTGAAGATGCAAAAAAAGAGTCAATAGATGTTATTTTAAACTATGCAAAATATCAAAAAAAGCTTGTAGTAGTCGGATGTTTAGCACAAAGATATGAAAAAGAATTAAAAGAAAGTATTCCAGAAATTGATTTAATAGTACCAATTACTAATTATAAAAATTTACCAATTTTAATTAAATCATTATTTAATGATGAAGTTTTCCAAGAATATAATCCATATTATCGAGTATTGTCAACTCCAAAATTTTCTGCTTATTTAAAAATATCAGATGGTTGTTCAAATCATTGTGCATATTGTGCAATTCCATTAATTAGAGGTGAATTTCATAGTGTTCCAAAAGAAGAATTATTAAAAGAAGCCAAAAGATTAGCTTCTTTAAATATTAAAGAATTAATAATTATTTCTCAAGATACCACAAAATATGGAACCGATATTTATAAAGATTATGATATTGTCAACTTATTGCAAGATATACTAAATTTAAAAGCATTTAGATTTATTCGTTTATTATATCTTTATTCTTATGAAGTTTCTGATCGTTTAATTAACTTAATTAAAGAAAATAATGAGGTTTTGCTGCCATATTTTGATATTCCGATCCAACATTCTACAAATAAAATGCTTAAATTAATGAACCGAAAAGATACAAAAAAAGACATCATTAAATTATATAATAAAATTAAATCAACTTATAAAAAAGCAATTTTAAGAACAACAATAATTGTTGGATTTCCACATGAAAATAATAAAGATTTTAATTCATTAAAATCATTTTTAAATAAATATAAATTTGATCATCTTGGAGTCTTTACTTATTCAAAAGAAGAAGGAACTGCAGGGTTTTTAATGGATGATCAAGTTCGAGAAAAGACAAAAATAAAAAGAAAAAACGAACTAATGAAGCAACAAACTTTCATTTCTTATGAATTAAATAAAAAACATATAGGTGAAGAAATGATTGGAATTATTACAAATAAATTAAAAGACAGTAATGAATATTGTGTGAGAACTTATTTTAATGCTCCAGATGATATCGATGGCAATATTTATGTCAAATCAAGTTTTGAATTAAGTGAAGGAGATATTGTCAAAATTAAGATTTTATCTTCATCAATTTATGATTTAAGTGGAGAAGTGGTTAAAGTGATTGAAAAATTTGAATAATTTTAATATAATTTTAAACACTGCCTTGTTAGTTAATCGGTATAACGGATCCATGGTAAGGATTAATGGCTAGTTCGACTCTGGCACGAGGCACCATTTGGTTGAAGTTTTCAACCTTTTTTTATTTCTCTTAACAATATAAGTTAAATTTAAGTTAATATTCATAATTAGAGATTTTGAATTAATAGTTAAATTTCTTAAAAATGGGCGATTTTATGGGACTTTCATGGATAAATATTATTGAATAATATTTATAATCATGATAAAATAATCTTGATTGTTGAAGATATCAATAATAAATTCAAAAAAGGGGGTTTCCATGCAAGATTATAAAATTGGCACTTTTGTAAGTCATAGAAGCGATGGAATTTGCAAAATAGTTTCAATTGAAGAAATAAATGGTAAACCTTTTTACAAATTAGAATCCACTGGTGATTTTCATAACATTGTTTATTCTCCAGTTGATAGTCAAAATCAACCATTTAGAAACTTAATTACAAAACAAGAAACGGATGATCTTTTAAAATATATGACAACAATTACGAATTTTGTTGTAGAAAGTTCAAAAAAGAGAAGAGAATTATTTAAATCTCTTTTATACTCAAATGATCCAAAAAAATTAGTTTTTCTATTGAAAAATTTATACCTTTATAAGCTTGATAAAGAAAAGAAAAATCAATTTTTATCGCAAGAAGATAAATATATTTACAAAAGAGTTAAAAAATTACTTGGTGAAGAGTTTTCTATAGTGTTAAACATCAACCAAGAAGAAGCTGATAATAAAATCAAATCGTTCATAATTAGATAAAAAACAGAAAAAAACGTATTAAATTTTATTTAATACGTATTTTTTTTCTTGACATATTGTCCTTAATGGTGTTTAATTTAAAACATATTTTTATAGGAGGGACTAAATGAACAAGAAAATATTATGTACATCCATTATTGCTCTCACTTCATTGTTCACAATCGTCGGATGTGGACCAGAAAATAGTGGTAGCGATAAACATACATATAACACCTATATGGAAGTAAATCCTAAAACATGGAATGTTCATAGATGGGAAACAAACGATGAATCCTACATTATGAGCTTTACAGAAATGGGTTTATATGACGTTATTTTAAATTCAACAAAAGATGGATATGAATTTGCTAATGAAATGGCAGCAGACAGACCTGTTGATGTTTCAAGAACTATTTCTGATGAAGAAATGCAAACATATTATCCAAATGCTTTAAACCCAACAAGTGGTACAGTTTGGGAAATTAAATTAAATCAAGCAGCAAAATTTGCTTCGGGCACACAAATTAATGCTGACACATATGTTGATTCATTAGAATTACAATTAAATCCACACTTAGTTAATAGAAGAGCAGATAGTTTCTATGCTTCTAGCTTTGTTATTGCAAACGCAGAAAAATACTTCAAACAACAAAGATCAACTATTGAACCTGCTTATGACTACATTGATTTAGAAAAAACAAGTAGCCCAACATTGCCATTAAAAGATAAGAATTTTGGTAAAACTGGAAACTGGTACCTTAACTTAGGTGCTACATCTCCATATGGAAATTCTGTTTTCTCTGGTGAAGTTGGTGAACAATTCACATTCTATCAAGTCTTAAATAACAGAGTTGATAAAGGTAGTGTTGCTTTACAAACAGCTTGTGGAAGAATTACTGATGCTGCAAGTTATTGGGCATATAAGAAGTTTGTTGATGGTGGCAGTGATCCACAAAAAATGCACGATCCAGATAACTGGAAAGATGTTAAAGGATTAAGTGATGTTGGTGAAGATCAATTAAATGAAAATATTGATATTTCTGACTTTGATGTAATGGATATCTATGTTAGAAATTCCATTAATCCAATGATTATTGATCCAAGTTTAGGTGGTGCTGTTGAAACTACAACAAATGAAGATAACGATCCATCAACATTTGAAAAATATTCTTGGGCAGATTTACAAGCTGACTTAAGAACAGTTGTTTCTTCTCTTGGAAGAGGTGGAGCAACAAGCGCTTCTTGGAACTATTATTTACCACTTTTCTCTGAATACTTTAACGATTATGAAGTTGACTTCTCAAATGTTGGTATTAGAAAAGTTGATGACTACACAATTAGAATTTATTTAGAAAAATCAATTACTCAACTTGATTTATTATTCCAATTATCAGGTAACTGGATTGTTAATGTCGATTTATATAAATCATTAATTAGATCTGTTACTGGAAGTGAAGATGGTTCAACACAAACTACTCTTTATGCTTCTGGAAATGCAGCAAACTATGATTCATATGGTCCATATAAACTAGTTACATTCACTGATGGTTCATTTATTGATATTCAAAAGAATGAATCATGGTATGGATGGACTGATGGAAAACATGAAAATCAATTTGAAACTGATGCAGTTTACACAAGAATTATTCAAAGCCATGAAACTGCAAAACAAGAATTCTTAAATGGTAAATTAGATGACTTTACTCTAGATGCAAATGATATGGGAGATTATGGTGCATCTTCAAGAGCAAAAACAACTCCTGAATCATATACTTCTAAATTATCATTCAATACATCTGAATCAATGTTAGAAGACAGACAATCAGACGGTATTAACAAAACAATCTTAGCAAGTAGAGACTTTAGACAAGGTTTATCTCTTGGTATTGATAGAGTTCAATTAGCAAGTAATAGTGCTGGTTCAACTGCATCTACAAACTTACTTAACTCTTTATATTTAACAGATGTTGAAAAAGGTGAAGTTTATAGAGATACAGCTCAAGGAAGAAGTGTCTATGGACAAGTCTATGGTGCTGAAGGTTTTGCAGATGAAGAAGTCTTAATTGGAAAAGATGCAAGTGGTAATTATTCTAATTCAATTGGTTATAATAGAAACCTCGGTGTTCAAAAAATGGCAAAAGCTATTAGAGAATATGTCGATGAAGGTAAAATGAAAACAACTGATAAAATTGAAATTGAATACTTAGTCTATGACCAAGATAGTACTGCAACAGTTGGTATTAGAGATTACTTAAATGAAACATTAGGTAGCCTTGCTAAAGAAATTAAAACATTATTAGCAAATCCAACTGAAGCTGGACAAAATCCAATTCATATGGCTGATAGCTTCACAATTCAATTTGTCTTAAGACAAGATCAAAACTATTATGAAACTGCTCAAAGAGGTAACTATGATGTTATCATGTCAACTTGGGGTGGTGCTGCAATTAATCCTTGGAACTTAATGCAAGTTTATTGTGATAGTTCATTTGATCAATGCTGTGAATACGTCTATCCAGGATGGCAAGATGATGTAACAATGAAAATTGATACTAATGGTAACGGCGTCATTGATGATGGTGAAACAAAATCAATGAATGACTGGTATGTCTACTTAAATGATACATTAGTTGAAGTTCAAGAAACTGAATTTGCAACTCAAGAAGAATTTGAACAAGCATACACAGAAAGACATAATCAAAGATTAAATGTCTTAGCTGGTATTGAAGCTGGAATTATTTCTCAATACAGAACTCTTCCATTATATGCAAGAGGAAGTATTGCATTAACATCATTTAAAGTTGAAGATGCTACTGAAGATTATATTAACTTAATTGGTTACGGCGGCATCAGATTCATGACTTATAATTACACTGATGGTGAATGGGAAGCTGCATGGAATGATGGAAAACTTTCCGGTAGCATGTACAAGAACTAATAATTATAAGATATATAAATAATAAATAATTAGTAAGCGAATCACGGACAAATTTTGTCCGTGATTTAGCGCCTAATTAGAAGTATAATTTAAAATAAGAAATATAATGAAAGGAAGCACTTAATGAAAGATTTAAAAGGTTTAGGAATTTATGCGTTAAAAAGAATAATTTTGATGGTGATTACTTTCATTATAATTCTTACAATTTGTTTTGTTTTAATTAGAATGTTACCTCTTGATCCTGGTCAAGTTGCTCCGGGAACTGATCCTGAAATTTTCTATAGAATTCAAGTATCTTTAGGAAGAATGGTTGAAGTGAACGGTGAATATGTCCAAACTCCAATAATTGATCAATATATTAGATTTTGGACAGATTTATTCGCTCCTCAAATTGATCCATTAACCGGACAAGAACTTTCAAGATTTGGTTATTCTTGGTCAGTTAACTCAGCTGGAATTTCTCCTTGGGATGTTATGGTTCCAAGATTTCCGCCAACAATTTTAATTAACGTTTATTCAATGGTTTTTAGTGTTCCAATTGGTTTATTACTTGGAATTTATATGGCATTAAAAAAGAATAAATGGCAAGACCATGCTTTAAGTATTCTTGTAATGGTTGTAATTTCAGTTCCTAGCTTTATTTATGCATTATTACTTCAAGTTATTGACTATGCAGCTGGAACTCCACTTCCTGCAATTGTTGCTGGAATTGATGCTCCATGGGTTTCTTCTGAAATGTTTGTAGCAATGATTTTACCAGTCTTAGCAATGTCATTTGGTTCAATCGCTGGATATTCAAGATATACAAGAGCTGAACTTACTGAAGTTTTAACAAGTGATTTTATGTTACTTGCAAGAACTAAAGGTTTAACAAGATTCCAAGCAACTGTTAGACATGCCTTTAGAAATTCTCTTGTTCCAATCTTCCCAATGATTTTAGGTGAATTTATTTCCGTTTTATCTGGATCAATTGTTATTGAACAAGTATTCTCAATTGAAGGCGTTGGTAAAGTTTTCCTTCAATCAGTTACTCAAAAAGACTACGACTTATTCTTATTTGTTGGTATGTTTTATACAATAATTGGTTTAGTTGGTGGTCTTATAGTTGACTTATCTTATGGTATTGTTGATCCAAGAATTAGAATGGGAGGTGGCAAACAATGAAATTAAATTTTAAAAATTTATTCAAGAAAAAACCTCATCATGAATTTGTTGAATTTAATGATTTAAATATTGAAAAAACATATTCAACAAGTGATATTAAAAAAGAAGATTTTAATTTTACACAATTAAATGAAAGTATTCATGACTTAAAATTTGAAACAAAACCAGTTTCATATTTTAAAGATTGTTTCTTAAGATTTGCTAAAAATAAAGCAAGTATAGCTGCTGCTTGTGTAATCGGAATTTTAGTTTTATATGCAATTATTGTTCCTGCAGTTGATCCTAAATCTAATGTTCCACGTGATGTTAACCAAAATGGTTTTCAAGATTCGTATTATGCAAATGTTATTCCAAAGGCTTTTGAAAATTCTGGTTTTTGGGATGGAACTGAAATTAGAGATGTTGGAGAAAGTGTATATAAAGTATACGACTCTGTTGATCAAGAACAAGGCGTTGAAAGAAAAAGAATTAAAGAAGTAGTTGATAAATTCTTCCAAGGAGTAACAGCTCCAAATGGTCAAGTTATTTCTGGAAGTACAATGTATCGAGTTAGATATGATACATACGCTGTTGGAAATATCCAAGCGTTTAGAATTTCAAATTCTGATTATCAAAGAATATTAGATTATCAAGAAGAACATGATGTCACAATTTTAATGCCACTTGTTGATTATGAAACATATGTCAATGTTGAATATCGACAAAAATTAGAAGAACAAGGTGTATCTTCTTCAACGATTGAATCAAGATTAACAAGTATTAGACAATATTATGTTAATGGTAAAGGAAATTACTGGTTTAAACTTGAAAGAGTTGAAGGTTCATCTGGTAATGCTTTTGTTCCAGTTGGCTATGATGATAATGCATTAGAAGATATATATTTAAGAGATTCTGAGGGTAATTTAGTTTATTCGACTCCAGCGGATTCAAATAACTTAAATGTTAGAGTTAATTATGAACATTATTTTGAATTTAAATATGGATTTGAACCTACTTTCTTATTTGGAACAACAAATGGCGGAAGAGATATTTGGACTCGACTTGCAGAAGGCGCAAGATTTTCATTACTTCTTGGCATTGGCGTAAGTGTTGTTAACTTTATTATTGGTATTATTTGGGGTTCAATTGCTGGATATTATGGTGGTAGAGTTGACCTTACAATGGAAAGAATTACTGATATTATTTCTGCAATTCCATCAATTGTTATTTTAAATATTGTTAATACGCACTTCCCTGGAAATAACGTATTAGGTTTAATTGTGGCCTTGATCTTGCCAGGGTGGATTGGAACGGCATCGCTTACAAGAATGCAATTTTATAGGTTTAAAGGTCAAGAGTATGTTTTGGCAAGTAGGACTCTTGGGGCAAGAGATACTAGATTGATTTTTAAACATATTTTCCCAAATGCAATTGGAACTCTTGTTACATCGAGTGTTTTAATGATACCAAGTGTCATCTTTAGTGAATCAAGTTTGACATTCTTAGGTATTATTAATTTAGGAGAAATGGTTTCTGTTGGTTCATTACTAGATGAAGGACAAAAATCAATGACAACATTCCCACATGCAGTTTTGTTCCCAGCTTTACTTATTTCCTTGTTAATGATTTCATTTAACTTATTTGGAAATGGTTTAAGAGATGCATTTAATACAACGTTGAGAGGAGCTGATAACTAATATGGCAGAAAAACAAGAAAAAATCTTAGAAGTTAAAGATTTAAGAATTTCTTTTAGAACAAATTCTGGTACCGTAAAAGCTGTCAGAGGTATCTCATTTGATTTGTATAAGGGTAGAACTTTAGCAATTGTTGGAGAATCTGGTAGTGGAAAATCTGTTACTTCAAGAGCAATTTTAGGTATTTTAGCTAATAATAAAATTGTTGAAGGTGGACAAATTTTATATGATGGAAAAGATTTACTAGCTTTAAAAGAAGAACAATTTACTCATATTAGAGGTAGTAAAATCTCGATGATTTTCCAAGATCCATTAAGTAGTTTAAATCCAATTATGAGAGTTGGAAAACAATTAACGGAACCAATGTTTTTAAAAGCGAAAGCTCAAAGAAGAGAATCAAGAAAAAATTTAATTTCTCTTAAAAAATCAGAAGCAAAAGAGAGAAAAATTTTAAATATTACAAATGATTTAAGAATTACTCAATTACAAAAAAATGAATACAAAAAATATATTCATGAAAAATATATTAGAAATGATATTAAATATGATTTATTAAATTCTGATATTTTTAATAAATTTGAAAACGATGAATTATTAAATAAATTTGATACATTTAAAACCTTTATTAATGATTATTTAGCATTAAACAAAGATGAAATTTTAAAAGAAAATGTTGAAATAAATATTCAACATTTAAAAGAAAATTATAAATTAGGTTTAGAAATTGAAAAACTAATTAAATTAAATAAAGGTAAATTAAAAGAACAGGAATTTAATGATTTAGTTGAAAATTTCCACAAATTAAATAAAAAATTCTACTTAAATGAATTACATAAAAACTTAATTCATTTAGATTATAATGAAGATTTAAAACTTGAAGATTATAGAGAATATTTATCAACAATTTTAAAAAGTAATTATGATTATTCTTTTAAAAAATTAAAAGAATTAAAAGAATATTTAATTAAATTTAATGAAGAAAATTTCCAAAATATGGAAACTTTTGATACTAAAAAAGTATTAAAAACATTAAAAGAAATTAAACGTTTGATTAAAAAAGCTCAATTTGATTTTGCAACTGAAAAAGATGATATTATTGAAGTCTATCCAGTTTCAATTAGAAATTATATTGAACAGTATATTGAATCAAAAAAATTAGTTTTAACAAGACAAAAACTTTTAAATTCATATCTTAATGAAGATGGAACAATGTCTCAAATTCCAAATGATGTAAAAGCTGGAGAAAGAGAAACAATAGTAAAACCAGAAGAATTCTTTAAGATTATGGGAAAATATACAACTGAAATAATTTCATATATTGAAGACAGAATTGAAAATGAAAAGTTTGATTCTCAAACATACATTGACAAATTCTTTAAATATTTCTGTGATGAATATAACCGTTCAAAAACAAGAGTTTTAAAATCAGAAGCTAAAAAAAGAGCTATTAAATTATTAAAAGCGGTTGGTATTCCAGATCCAAAAAGAAGATATAAACAATATCCATTTGAATTTTCTGGTGGTATGAGACAAAGAATTGTTATTGCAATTGCTTTATCTTCAAATCCTGAAATTTTAATTTGTGATGAACCAACAACTGCACTTGATGTTACAATTCAAGCTCAAATTCTTGAATTAATCAATAAATTAAAAGATGAAATGAATTTATCAATTATTTTCATTACCCACGATTTAGGTGTTGTTGCAAATATGGCTGATGATATTGCCGTTATGTATGCTGGAAAAATTGTAGAATATGGTACAGTTTATGATATATTCTACGATCCAAGACATCCATATACTTGGGCATTACTTGGTTCTATGCCAGATTTAAATACTAAAGAAAAACTAGATGCAATTCCTGGTACTCCACCAAATATGTTGTTGCCTCCAAGAGGCGATGCTTTTGCAGCTAGAAATAAATATGCAATGAAGATTGACTTTGAAATGCAACCTCCATTTTTCAAAATCTCTGATACACATTTTGCTGCAACTTGGTTACTTCATGAAGATGCACCAGATGTTCAAGCTCCAAAAGTTGTAAGAGACAGAATTGAGCGTTCATTAAAAGAAAATCCTGAAAATATTCCTGTTTATACATTGGCAAAAAATTCAATACTAGGAGGATTAAAAGATGTTAGAAGATAAAAAAGTAAATAAAAATCCAACTGGTAAAAAAATTGATTTAAATACTTATACTAAAGATGGTAAAAGTGATTTAGTTAATGAAAAAGGTGAAGTTTTAGTTAAAAATAAAGTCAATAAAGAATTTGATTATGAACATGCAACTCCAATTCTCGATGTAGTTCACTTAAAACAATTCTTTAGATTTGGCCGTGGCGCTTTTAAATACACAAAAGCTGTTCACGATGTTAGTTTTAAAGTTTATAAAGGTGAAGTTTTTGGATTAGTTGGAGAATCTGGATGTGGAAAAACTACAACTGGAAGATCAATTATTAAACTTTATCAAATAACTTCTGGTGATGTCTGGTTTAAAGATGTAAGAATTGCCGCTGGTACTAGATGGAATGAAAAAGAAATTAAATACACAAGAATCAGATTAAATAAAAAACTTTCTCAACTTAAAAAAGATTGTAAAAAAGATTTTTCATTTATTAAAAATAATAAGATTTTTAATAATAAAAACATTAATTACACAGCAAGTTGCAGAGATTTTTTAAGTGTTGAATTAATTGATAAATTAAGTGATTTATTTAAAAATGAAAATATATTAACTGCAAAAAATATTACTGAAGCTTATGGAGACATGATTTCTACGCTTCAAAAAGATGATAAAGAAGATAAAGTCTTAACTAAAAAGAAAGAATTAGCCGAAGAAATTAAGGCTTTAAAAAGAAATAAGATTTTCATTGGAAAAAATATTGATTCTTTAGTTTGTTTAAAAGATAACTTAACAAATACACTTTTAGATAATTTAGAAAGTAATGAAGAAATAATTAATGAAGATTTAATTGTCAAAGTTTATGAAAAATTGATTAAAGAAGCAGTTGATTTTGCAGAAAACATTATTAAAACTCAAAGAGATAAAATAAAAAAAGCAAAAGACGATAATGATAACTGCAATAAAAAATTTGCTAAATCTCAAGTTAATCTTGTTAATGAAAAATTTAAAGATATTATTGAAAAGAAAAAATCAGAAATTCCATTTGATGATGCTGATAAACTTGTTTATCAAGAATACCTTGATGAATTAAAGAAAGCGAAAAAAGCTAAAATTACTACGTCAATGCAAATGATTTTCCAAGATCCAATTGCAAGTTTAAATCCAAGAATGACTGTTAGAGAAATTATTGCTGAAGGACTTAGAATTCATGGACTTAGAGATGAAGAAGAAATTAGTTCAAGAGTTTCTCAAATGCTCGAATTAGTAGGATTACTTCCAGAACATATGAATAGATATCCTCATGAATTCTCTGGAGGTCAAAGACAAAGAATCGGTATTGCTAGAGCTCTTATTATGAATCCAGAGCTAATTATTGCAGATGAACCAGTTAGTGCTCTTGATGTTTCTATTCAAGCTCAAGTTATTAACTTATTAAATGATTTAAGAGAAAAATTTGGTTTAACAATATTATTTATTGCTCATAATTTAAGTGTTGTTAAATATTTCTGTGATAGAATTGCTGTTATGTATTTTGGAAAATTAGTAGAAGTAGCAAAAAGTGATGAGTTATTTAAACATCCACTTCATCCATATACTAAGTCATTATTAAGTGCTGTTCCAGAACCAGATCCAAACGTTGAAAAAGGTAGAAAAAGAATTATTTATGATCCAAATAAAGTTCATGATTATTCAAGTGATAAACCTTCTTTAAGAGAACTTGCTCCTGGTCATTTTGTCTACTGTAATAATAAAGAAGAAGCCGAATATAAAGAATTATTAGCCAAAGATGAAAAATAAAAAACAAAACCAAGCTAATAAAAATAATAGCGAAAAAGAAATTACTAAAAACGAAGCTTTAGATAATAGTGATCAAAATTCAGTTAACGCTGATACTGAAAGTGAAGTTGTAGATCAAACTAATAATAAAGAAAAATTAAAATACATTAATAAAAATGAAGAAGTTAAACCTTTTGGTAAAAATTACTATATTGGTTTAATTATAACAATCGCTGTTGTTGGAATATTAGTTTTATGTCTTTATTTTTATGAATTATATATTTTAGAAGTTAAAAACATATATAAAAATTTATGTGATTCATTTTTTATTCCAAGTATTATTGCAATATTATTTTACTTTTTAAATTTAGTATCAAAAGAAGGTGCTTTTGATGCAATTGCATATTCTATTAAATTAGTTTTTTATACAACATTTTATTCTAATATTAGAAAAACAAAACTTCCTTCAAGTTATCGAGAATATCGAGAACTAAAAAGAGGTAAAAAAAGAACATCACCTTCATTTTTATTAGCAGGATCTCTACCTTATTTAATTTGTTCAATATTATTCTATATTTTGTATCATACTTTATAAAATATTGAGCTTTTGTAATACTTTTTAAATCAATAATTAAAGTTATTGCTTTTTTTATTGTATTAATTTAAAATATTACATATTTTAATAGGAGGGTAAAAATGAAAAAAAGAAAATTACTAGTTGGTAGTTTATCTATATTATTAGTATCACTATTCTCGTTGGTAGGATGTGATAATGGAAGTACAAGTTCAACAACAACAACAACAACTTCAACTACAACTACCACTACTACAACAGCAGGTGATACAATTCCTGATATTAATAATGATGAAAATTATGAAAAAGCCAGAACAACTTATGTTGAAAATGGTGTTACTAAAGATTTAAATATGAGAACTTTCGGAGATAATACAAAAACTCCAACTTTATCATCTTTAGAAGAACAACATGTCTTAGTTGTTCCATTTGGATTTACCGGTGCATATGATTATGTAGCTAGACAAACAGAAGAAACAATTGAAGAAATTAGATTAACTTTTAACGGAACTGATGAAGAAATTGCAAAAGTTAACGGTTGGATGTCTGTTTCTCAATATTATGAAAAAAGTAGTTTTGGAAAATCTGATGTTACATTCGATGTTTTACCAACTTGGTGTATTTATGAAGGAAACCCAGAAGCTTTAGGTGGTGGTGCAAATGCTGCAATTTATGCTAGAACTTGGTATGTGAATCAATATAACAGCGAAGATCATGGTTTATTAGGCAAAGATGCTAAACCAATTGATTATTATGATGCTGATAATGATGGTGTTATCGATTTAATGTGGCTTGTATATTCTCATCCAGAAACTGGAAATCAAGGCGACTGGTGGGCTTATGTTACTTGGCTTCCAGATGGTCAAGGACAAAGCGGAAGTGCTCCAGTTGTTGCAACTCTTGGTTGGGCAAGTTTAGATTTCATGACAAAAGCATATAGTGGATATGATGCACATACATTTGTCCATGAAACCGGGCATACATTTGGTCTATCCGATTATTATGATTATAACGGCTATTGGGCTCCACTTGGTGGAATTGATATGATGGATCATAACTTAGGTGATCATAGCGCGTTTTCAAAATTTACATTAGGTTGGTTACAACCTTGGGTAGTTGATGAACCAGGACAAATTGTTTTGAGACCAACTGCTACAACTGGTGATTGTTTTATTATTCCATCACCAAATTATAATGGAACTGCATTTGATGAATATTTTATGGTTGAATTAATGGCTCCAGTTGGAAATGCTCAAAAAGATTATCAAACTGGTTATGAAGGACAAGCTGGATATTCTCAACCTGGAATTAGAATTACTCATATTGATGCAAGAGTATATAGTAATGATTGGTCAACTTATTTAGTAGAAAATCCTGAAGATGGTGTTGGATTCAGAGTTGAAAATTCTCATAGAGGAAGAGGCGGTATTGGAATTGATGGAGATTTCTGGCCAACTGAACAAAATTCTAGTGAAGGTACATCATTTAGTTTAATTAGTATTATTGACGCAAATACACCAGATAAAAATGGTTTAAATACTGCAAATTATTCTGCAACTAATGATTCATTATATGTAGAAAATTCAAGATTTATCATCAATGATCAAGTTAATGCTATTTCATCAAAATATTTACCAAGTGGTTCAAATTTATGGAATAAAGCAAAAACTATTACTAAGTTAACTGGTGAAAAACAAACTTATGAAATTGATGAATCAATGACAATGAACATTAATTTAAGAGTTGAAAAAATCACTACTGATGATGAATATGGTTATAAAGCATTAATTACTATTAATTCTTTATAATATTAATCTTATTGAAAAAAGGTTATTCGGATAGAATAACCTTTTTTATATTTAATTAAATAAAAAAAGAAGCAACTATGCTTCTAATAATTTTCTACTGGTGGAGCCACGGGGAATCGAACCCCGAATTTAAGCTTGCAAAGCTAACGTTATACCGTTTAACTATGGCCCCAATTATTCGTGCTTTAATATTATACTTTATATCGAATATTTATTTCAATAAAAAATTATTTTTTTTATTAAAAAAATAGATTGATTTATATTTATAAAAGTATATAATTAAAAAAATATTTTATGTCTAAACATAAAATAAATTAAAAGGAGGGAATTATGAATAAAAAAGCGTTATGTCTATTAGCAACTGCGTTAATCTTTGGTATAACAAGTTGTAATACAGACACTACTGATTCAACTACTAATACTACTAATACTACAGAAGTTGGATTAAGTGCTACAAGAATCGAAATTGATGCAATTGAAGATTTATTAGTTGTAGGTGATTCAATTAACTTACAAGAAATAGTTACTATTTATAATAGTGATAATACCACAAGCCATACAGCATTTACAGCAGAAGCTAGATCAAATAATGTTGAAATAGCTGAAGATGGATATACTGTAAATATTAAAGCAGCTGGTGATATTACCGTTAGAATTGTTTCAACTCTTACTGCATCAGTAACTGGTAATTTAAGAACCACTGCATATGAACAAGCAAATATTGCTTTATACAATTTATTTAACGGAGAAACTGGTTTAACTAATTATACATGGTATGATGGTCAAATTTCTAGTACTGGAGCTTTCCAATATACAGGAATCACATATAATGCAAAAGATAAATATGTAGTATTCCCAACAACTGATAATTATGGAAATATGGTTTCTTTTGAAATAGCTGCAAAGTCATTACATGATGGAAAATCATATTTTGGGACTGCTGATTTAGAATTTGCAAATATTGTTTATGGACAACAATTCAATTGGACTAATTATATATTTGGAACAGCTCCTGCTGATGTTTCATTATTGTTTAAAAACACTGTTTTAGAATATCAAGCATCAGGTGAAACATTTGAATATGAAGGTATGTTACTTGATCCAACAACAAGTGCTGATTTCTTAAGATATACTAGTTATATTGGATATAAAGAAAATTTTGAATTTTATCTTGAATTTTTAGGTCTTGACACAGATGGTACTGGTGCTTTCTTTAGAGGATTATTACTAGTTATTGAAGGCAATGAACAATATGGTTGGGAAGTTGGAGACTTAATGCTTGCTGGTGATTATTATATGGGTGATATTGGAACTACAAGTGTTGCAAAAGTTGATGCAACATTAACTGATCCAAATTACGTACCAGAACCAATTGATTATACTGAAATTAAAGCATTTACTGATAAGGCTGCAGAAGCTAAAAATTATAGAGTTACTGCAAGTACAACAATTTATGAATCTGATGGAACAACACCAGTAACTGATCAAGATTCATTATTTACTTGGAATAATTCAGCTCATTTCTTTAATGATAAAGAAACAGTTTATATGAGTGAAACTTCATTCTATGATGAATATATCAAAACCGAAAATAATTATGATAGTCAAGGTGAAACAAAAGATATTTCTGGTGCTACAGTACATAATGGTGCTATCTATTTATTCTCAGATAGTAGTGAACCAAGCAAATATGATACAACATCAAATGATATTTGGGACGCATCTTTAGGAGCAGATACTGTTACTTCAGCTGGTCAAGTATTGTTATCTCCTTTCTATTTCATAAATCAAATTACTGAAGAAACATACGCTGAAGATACAATGTTTGAAAGTTTTGATGAAAAGACAAATACATACAGTGCAAGTGGTAAACTAGGCTATAGCTTATTAAGACTTGCTCCACAAGTTTCTTGGCCACTAATTGCAGTATGGTCAATCGGAGAGACTATATTAGCTGAATATAGTAGTGTTACTATCTTGTTAAGTGATAGCAGCATGAGTGTAATGATGGTTAACTATGGTTCTTCATTCCCAGAATGTGACGACATTGCTAACCAAGTTGCTATAACAATTGTTACAATCGATCAAATTGGAACAGCTCAAATGCCTGATATTAGTGGTTATTTAGAAGGCATTGATCAAGCTCAATAATTAAGTAAATTAATAATCACATAAAGCTCGTCTTATGACGAGCTTTTTATATTAAATAATTATTTATTTTTTCAAATAATTTTAGTCTCAAAATCGTATTTATATTATAATAATTTTTAAGGAGGTATTATAAATATGTCTGTATTTGATATAATTGCATTAATATTAATGATTATATTTGCAATAAGTGGTATATTTACTGGATTTATTAAGTTATTAACAAAAAAATTAGGTTTTCTTGCCGGATTAGTTGTGGCGTTTTTTATTGCAGCACCAATTAATAATTTAATAGCTGAATCTGGTGCTTATAATGGAATGGTTGGAAGTTTATCATTTGAAACAATTAGTTTTATAATGCTTATTGTTATATTTATATTATTATCAATTATAATTGCATTAATTATTAGATTATTAGGAAGTTTATTAAAAAATATAATTGAAAAAGTTAAATTATTTGATATTTTAGATAAAATATTAGGTTTCATTTTTGGAGCAGCTTCTGGATTATTTATAGTTTGTTTAATGTTAGTCATTACAAATTTATTAGGAAGTGTTTCAACTGATATTAATACTTGGTTTATTAATGATTTATCTAATTCATTTGGATTAGCAAGTGGTTTAAATGATTTTGCTAATTATGTTTTAGGAGTAATTCAATAAATATAACCAGTATTATTAACTAAAAAATAAGATAATTAAGTTATCTTATTTTATTTATCTCATTTATATTAATAAGTTAAAAATAGTCAAGATTCGCTATAAATTTTATTTATTATTTATTGATTATGATATAATTTTTATATGCAATTTGAAATTAAATTAATTAGTAATTCTAAATTAGACACAATAAATTTAGCTAGTTATATAGCTAAATTTTTGTCTAAGGGTTCTTTAATTCTTTTAACTGGTGATTTAGGTGCTGGAAAAACAACTTTTACTCAAGGAATAGCAAAAGGTTTAGGAATTAGTGAAAATGTAATTTCTCCAACATTTAATATATTAAAATGTTATTTTCATGATCCAATTAATTTATATCATATTGATGCTTATAGATTAAAAGACCAAGATCATAATATTGGTCTTGAAGAATTTATTGAAGGCGATGGAGCTTGTGTAATTGAATGGCCAATTTATATTAAAGAATTAATTCAACCTAATACTTATTTAAAGGTTAATTTAGAGTTAATATTGGGAGATAAAAGAAAAATTACTATTTCTAGTAATTCTTTAAGTTATAAAAATTTATTTGAGGAATTAAATAAAAAATATGTATAGTTTATTACTTGATTCTAGCAATACAAAATTAGCTGTTGGTATTGCAAAAGATGATATTTTATTAGATAAAATTTATTATGATGCTTGGCAAAGACAAAGTGAATTTATGATCCAAGAAATTAATAATATTTTAAGTCGAAACAAAATATTACCAAGCCAAATTAATGAAATAATTGTTACAGATGGCCCAGGTTCATATACTGGAGTTAGAATTTCTTTAACAATTGCAAAAGTTGTTGGCGTTTTAAATGAAAATGTAAAAATATATCTATTATCTAGTTTAGAAATATTAAAAAATAAAAATAATTTATCAATATGTTTGATGAATGCTAGAAGTAATCGAAGTTATGTTGGAATTTATAAAGATAACGAAGTTATATTAAATGATTGTGTTTTAGAAAATAAAAATATTGAAAAATTAATTGATAAATATAAAAATATTTCAATTTGTGGAGAGACTGAATATTTAGGATTAAAATCATGTAAATATGATATTTTTAATAACATGTTAGATATTAAAAAGCACAAAGATCCAGTTAAAGATGTATTAAAGATTAAGGCGGTTTATTTAAAAGACTAAAATGCTAGAAATTAAAAAAATAACTATGGAAAATTTAGATGATTTAGTTTTTTTAGAAAAAAATTGTTTTGATAGTCCATTTAAAAAAGATGATTTTATTTATGAAATAAATGATAATCCATTTTCATTTATTTATGGTTTATTTTTAGATAATAAATTAATTGGATATATTGATTATTGGATTACATTTGAATCAAGTACGATTTCTAAAATTGCTGTTTTAAAAGAATATCAAAATAATGGTTATGCTACAAAATTATTAGAATTTATGATTAATAATTTAAAAAATGAAAATAGTGAAGTTCATTTTATTACATTAGAAGTTAGAGTTTCAAATATTAAAGCCATTAATTTATATAAGAAGTTAAATTTTCAAATTGTTAATGTTAAAAAGAATTATTATGAAAATAATGAAGATGCCTTATATATGGTAAAAGGAATTTGAGTATGTTTAGTATATTAGCTATTGAATCAAGTTGTGATGAAACTGCTGTTGCAATAATAAAAGATGATAAATTATTGTGTAATGTTATTTCAAGTCAAATTGAAGTTCATCAAAAATATGGTGGAGTAATGCCAGAAATTGCTTCAAGATTACATCTTGAAAATATTGGTGTTGTTTTAAAAGAAGCTTTAGATAAAGCTTCAATGAAAATACAAGATATTGATGCAATTGCATTTACAAGAGGTCCAGGATTAATTGGAGCCTTACATATTGGCCTACAAGCTGCAAAAACAATTGCTTTATTTTATAATAAACCATTAATTCCAGTTCATCATTTAGTTGGTCATATTTATGCAAATGAATTTATAACAAATTTTGAATTTCCAATGTTATGTATTGTTGTAAGTGGTGGAAATACTGAATTTGTTATCATGAATAAAGATCTAGATTTTAATATAATTGGTGAAACTTTAGATGATGCTGTAGGTGAATGTTTTGATAAAGTTGCAAGAGTATTAGATTTACCATATCCAGGTGGAGTTTATATTGACAAAAAAGCTAAAGAAGGTGAACATAAGTTTTTATTTAAATCACCTCATGCCGATGGATATAATTTTTCATATAGTGGATTAAAAACAAGTGTTATTAATGAAGTTAATAAATTAAAAATGAAAAATATGGCATATAAAGTTGAAGATGTAGCAAAATCTTTTCAAGATGTTGCAATTGATATAATTGTTGAAAAAGCTAAAAAAGCTGCCAAAGAATATAATGTTAAGATGATATGTTTAGCAGGTGGAGTGAGTGCTAATTCATATTTAAGACAAGAAATGAGCAAGGCTTTTGAAAATTCTAATATTAAATTAATCTTACCTCCAATTTGGTGTACAACTGATAATGCTGCAATGATTGCAAAAGCTGGAGTACATTTATATAAAGCAAAAGTATTTGCAAATCTTAATATTGGAGTTGATCCAAATTGGAAAATAGAAGATTTTAATAATTTTTAATTTAAATTTATATTGATATAATAATATTCATTCAAAGGAGAATTTTATGAAAGAAGTTAGTATTAAAGAATTATATAAAGATGACGGTTTTAAAAAATATAATGAAGAAGAATTAACTATTAATGGTTGGATTAAAACAAATAGAGACAATGGTTCTCTTGGTTTTATTGAATTAAATGATGGAACATTTTTTAAAAATTTACAATTAGTTTATGATAAAGATAGTGAAGATTTTGAAAAAATATCTCATTTAGCAACCGGATCTAGCATAAATGTAATTGGTAAATTAGTATTAACTCCAAATAATAAACAACCTTTTGAATTAAAAGTTATTAAAATTAAATTACTTGGTGATGTTGAAGAAGGTTATGTTTTACAAAAAAAGAGACACAGCTTTGAATTTTTAAGAGAAATTCCTCATCTTAGAGTTAGAACAAACACTTTTAATGCTTTATATAGAGTTAGAAGTACTCTAGCTTTTGCAATTCATAAATATTTTAATAAACATGGATTTGTTTATGTTCATACTCCAATTTTTACAACAAATGACGCTGAAGGAGCCGGACAAACATTTAAAGTAATAACAGACAAAAATAAAAAAGATCCAAATTCTTTTTTTGGAGTACCAGTTGATTTAACTGTTAGTGGTCAATTACATGTTGAACCATTTTCTCTTGCTTTTAAAAATGTTTACACATTTGGTCCAACATTTAGAGCGGAAGAATCAAATACCACAAGACATGCTGCTGAATTTTGGATGGTTGAACCTGAAATGGCATTTGCAGATTTAAAGAAAAATATGGAAGTTATTGAAGACTTTTTAAAATATATTATTAATTATGTTTTAGTTAATAATAAAGAAGAAATAGACTTTTTTGCAACATTTATTGACAAAGATTTATATAATAGAATTAGTCATGTATTAGATAAAAAATTTGAAATTATGACATATACAAAAGCAATTGATAAACTTAAAAAAGCCGTTAGTGAAGGTCATAAGTTTGAAAATAATGATATTTATTGGGGAATGGATTTACAAAGTGAACATGAAAGATATCTAACTGAAAAAATTGTAAATGGGCCATTATTTTTAATTGATTACCCAGTTGAAATTAAAGCTTTTTATATGAAATTAAACGATGATAAAAAGACAGTTGCAGCTTGTGATTTATTAGTTCCAGGAGTTGGTGAATTAGTTGGTGGTTCTCAAAGAGAAGAAAACCTTGATATATTAAGCGAAAAAATGAAAAAAGCTGGAAATTATGATTCACTTTCTTGGTATTTAGATACTAGAAGATATGGTGGCTGTGTCCATAGTGGTTTTGGACTTGGCTTTGATCGATTATTAATGTATATTACTGGAATTTCAAATATTAGAGATAGTGAACCATATCCAAGAACATTTGGAAAAATTAAATTTTAATTATGGATGAAAATTTAAATAATAACTTAAATAATAGTAATTCTAATGATCTTAGTCAAAATTCAAAAGATTCAAATATAGATCAAAGTGTTACTAAAAAACCATTAACTAGCGAAGAAAGAAAAGCTAATCTAAGATTTAGATTATTTATTTTCTTATGCATTGTTGCAGTTATTTTATTAGGTTTAATAATTTATGCAATAATTGCGGCTGCAATGCATTTATAACTTAATTTAATATTTTATTTATTTTCTACATTTTGATTATTTGTATTTTCTTCAATATTGTTTTCATTTACTTTTGTATATGTTACATTTCCGTTTTGATATTTAAAGTTAATTAAGTTATCAAATCTTACATTATCAAGTTGTTTTTGATAAATACTAGTTGCTAATTTATAACTTCTAATAGTTCTTGCAAGATATGCTTGAACAGTCATTAAAAACCAAATTCCGGAAATAATAATTATGAAAATAAATATGATTGGAAGTAATGCATTTAAAGAAAAATGTGGTGTATTTAATAATGGAATTTCTTGAGGAAATGAGCCAAAAATAGTATCAACAAATTTTATATTATTAAAATCATAAATGTATAAAATTGTAGCAAATCCATATCCTTTTTCACTATAATCACTGAATAAAGAACTAAAACTAATACTTAAAGATAAAGAATAAATTAATAAAATAATAAACGAAATTAATAATAAAGCAAAAGGAATAGATGCTGATTTAAAGAAGTAGTTTGCGTTTTTTATTCTTGCAACTTTAATAAATTTTTTCTTTGAATCAATAACTCCAGTTATTACAACGTCATGCATTAAAGCATCAATTTTATAAGATTGTTTTTTTGAAATATAACTAATTAATAAGACAATAAAAATCAAAAATGCTAAAATTACTAAAATAATACATATAAATGCAATTATAAATCTTTTATCAGTTTCAGATAATTTTAAAAGAAAGTTAACGTTCATCATAATTATCTTCCTCTTTTATTTCATTATTATTTTCATCATTATTTTCATCATTAGTATGTTCAATTTGATTTACCTGTTCTATGGTTTGATCATTTCCAATTAAATTTTTATCATTCATTTGATTATTAGACAATTGATCTGCTAATTTTTTAGCATCTTCAATATTATTAGCAATAATATAGTTATTAATTACTTGATTTGGCCGGCTTGAAACTTCAATTACTGGAGATTTTGTATCAATTGCTTCTTTATTGTTAGAAGTGTTTGATTTTTTTGCATCATCAATAATTTTTTGAGCTTGTAAATCTTCATCAAGTTTAAAATCGATATTTTTACCAGTAATAAATTTCCAGCCAAAAACAAAAAATTTATATAAAAAAACAAATATAGAATATATACAAAACAATAAATATACCGCAAGAATAATTGGTGAAAGTATTAAATATAATAAAGATTTACCAAGAGTTTTGAAAAACTTCATACAATTATTTTAATATATTATTTTATTAAATGATATTAAATAAATATCATTTATTATAAAAGGAATAGTTAATAAAATTGATAAATATTTTAATGGAAGTATAAGAGTGGAATAATAACTTAACATAATTAAAATTATAAAATTTAAAGCAACAAAAACTATGTTATATTTTTTGTTAAAATTAAGATAAAACAATTGAATTAAACTAAAATAAAAACCGATTAAATATATTTCGTATAATATATAAATATTCAAAAACAGACAAAAATTTAAAAGTATAGTTAAAATTAAAAATATTAAGGAAATGCAGGGATTTTGTAGTTTTTTAGTAGTAATTAAGTTGATTTTTAGTTGAAATTTTATACATAAATAGTAATTAAATAGTAGTGAAAATAGTGTTGTTATTACATTTGATAAAAATAAAATAAGATAAATAATAGTTAAATTTAAATTTGTATTTTCCAGTTTAAATAATGATAAGAAAATATCAATAAAGTTTATTCCATATATCAAATTAATTAATGGAATTAAAATTAAAAAAATAAGATATGAAGTAAAAGAAATAAGAGGCAATATTTCAAATAAATGCATTTTCTTTTTAATCAAAAATCCCAACAAAACACCACTAAATAGTCCTGGAATCATGTAAAATAAAATATTTCCAATATCATTAATTGAAAATAAACTAGATAATAAAATTGATACAATAAAATATATAAAGGATTTCCATAAATTTATTTTTATGCTTACAAAAGAAGCAATACAAGGAATGATGATAATGATTAATATAAACGAAAATGGAATAAATCTTAAAATAATTGAAAAAACAATTGTAATTGCAATCATAAAAGATATAAATGTAATATCTTTAGTCGTTAATTTATTACTTTTCATATCTCAATTATTTTAGCATTTATTATTTATTTTTTTGAAAAATTATATTTATAAAATAAATATAAATCGTATATATGATATAATTTTATCAATGGAAAATTTAGAAACTTTATTAAATAAGCAACAATATGAAGCTGTTGTTTCAAATGATAAATATTTAAGAATTATAGCTGGAGCTGGTTCTGGTAAAACTAGAGTTTTAACATATAAAATTGCCTATTTAATTGATAATTTGCAAGTCAAACCATCTGAAATTCTTGCAATTACTTTTACAAATAAAGTTGCAAAAGAAATGAAAGAAAGAATTGTCAAATTAATTAATGTTAATAGTAAAGATTTAACAATTAAAACCTTCCATTCCTTTTGTAGTTATTTTTTAAGGAAAGAAATATATCATAATTTAGGAATTCCTAGTAACTTTACAATTTTAGATGAAGATGACCAAAAAAATTTAATTAAACAAACTTGTTTTTTTATGAAAATAAATAAAAGCGACAAGATAGTAGAAAAAGCAATTAATTTTATAAGAAATGAAAAAGGAAAAGGTCATTACCCAGCCGATGTAAAATTTAATCATGATAAAGATTTTTCTAAATTAATAGAAATTTTTAAAAATTACGAGTTAAATAAAACAGAATTATACTGTCTTGATTTTGATGATTTAATTTTAAGAACAATTCAAATTCTTAAAACTAATATGTTTACTTATAAAAAATGGTCAAATATGTATAAATATATATTAATAGACGAATTTCAAGATACAGATGATGTTCAATATGAATTGGTTAGATTATTAGTTGGAAATGATACAAATTTAGTTGTTGTTGGAGATCCTGATCAAACTATTTATTCTTGGAGAGGTGCAAATCAAAAAATTATTTTAGATTTAGGAAATGACTTTCATCCATTAAATAGTATTGTTTTAAATTATAATTATCGTTCTACAAAAAATATATTAGACACCGCTAATAAATTAATTGATAACAATAAAATGAGATATAAAAAAGATTTAATTACTGAAAACTCAAATGGTGCTGAAGTCGAATGTTTTAAAGGGTTTACCAAACAAGAAGAAGCAGATTATGTAATTAAACAAATAATTAAATTAAAGGCTGAAAATAATGATTTTAGTTATAATCAAGTTGCTATTTTATATCGTGCAAGTTATGTAACTAATATTTTTGAAAATCGGCTAACAATGAATAAAATACCTTTTGTAATTTATGGAGGGATTAGATTTTATCAAAGGTTAGAAATTAAATTAGCATTAGCTTATATTAGATTAATTAACAATTTTGATGATGATATTTCATATTTAAGAATTATTAATGTTCCACGAAGAAAAATTGGTGAAACAACCCAAAATTTAATTCAAGAAGAAGCTAAAAGAAATAACTTAAGTATTTTCAAATATATTGATAATATTGAAAAATATGATGCTTCTTTAAAAGCAAATACCATTATTGCACTTCAAACTCTAAATTCAAAAATTAAAGAAGCTAAACAAAATTTTGAGAATGAAAAGAAAAATAAAGCTGGAATAATTAAAAAATATTTAGATGATATTGGATTAACAGATTATATAAATTCAATGGAAGAAGATGATGATTCAAATTCAAGAATTGGAAACTTAAATTATTTAATTGATGAATTACATACATATTTTAATGAATCAGAAACAGCAACTCTTGATGAATATCTTGAAAATATAACTCTTGCAACAGCTCAAGATGATTTAACTAATTCAGATAAAGTTAAATTAATGACAATTCATACTGCAAAAGGTCTTGAGTTTGATTATGTATTTGTAGTTTGTTGTAATAGTGACATTTTTCCAAGTGTTAAAACTTTATTAGAAAAACCAAAAGAAGGTTTAGAAGAAGAAAGAAGATTATGTTATGTTGCTTTTACTAGAGCAAGAAAAAAATTATTTGTTACTTGTAATTCTGATTATTCATTTATTAATAGTGGAAATTCTACCCCATCAATTTTCTTTAAAGAAGCAGGATTAAATATTAATAAACCACGAAAAAGTCAAAATACTCAAATAAAAAGAAACACTTATAATGATATGAATAAAAACTTAGAAGATTATAAGAAAAGTATTAAAAAATTATACGAAAATATTAATGATCGAAAAAAAGATTTAAATTATAAAGTCGGAGATAAAGTTCAACATAAAAAATTTGGAGTTGGTAAAGTTATTGAACTTCAAGACGATATTTTAACAATTGATTTTGGAAATGAAGGAATTAAAAAAATAATTGCTAATCATCCAAGTATTGAAAAAATAATGTGAGGTAAATTTATGGATCCTAAAAAAAGAATTGATGAATTATGTGATTTGCTAGATAAATATAATTATGAATATTATGTTTTAAACCAATCAAGTGTAGAAGATTCTGAATATGATAATTTAATGGAAGAATTAATTTTACTTGAAAAAAAATATCCTCAATTTAAACATAAAACATCACCAACTTCTAGAGTTGGAGGTCAAGTTGTTGACAGTTTTAAAAAAATTACTCATCAAGTTTCAATGCTTTCATTAGGAGATGTATTTAATTATGATGAATTAAGAGATTTTGATCGAAAAGTTAAAGAAGCAATTAGTACAAGTGATTATCAATATGTAGCAGAACTTAAAATTGATGGACTTGCAATGAGTTTAGTTTATGAAAACGGTGAACTTTTATATGCTGCAACAAGAGGCGATGGAGTAACTGGTGAAGATGTTACAAGTAATGTAATAACAATTAAATCAATTCCTTTAAAAATTCCTTATAAAGACCATTTAGAAGTTCGTGGCGAAGTTTATATGCCAAAAGCAAGTTTAGAAAACTTAAATAAAGAATTAGTAAAAGAAGGAAAACAAACCTTTGCAAATTGTAGAAATGCAGCTGCAGGTAGTATTAGAAATTTAGATTCTTCAATTGCTGCAAAAAGAAAATTAGATGATTTTATTTATTATTTAATTGGTGCTGAAAAATTAGGATGCAAAACCCATGATGAAGCATTAAAAAAATTGGAAGAACTTGGATTTAGAGTTAATAAGATTAGAAAGTTATGTTCAAATATTGACGAAGTTATTCAATATATTGAAGAAATTGCAAAAATTAGAGATAGTTTAGAATATGATATTGATGGAATTGTTATAAAATTTAATGATTTAAGTAAATATGAACAAATCGGTTACACTGCTAAAACTCCAAAATGGGCAATTGCATATAAATTTCCTCCAAAAGAAGCAATAACTAGATTAACTGATATCGTTTTAACGGTTGGTCGAACTGGAAAAATTACCCCTAATGCAATTTTATCTCCGGTTAGAGTAGCCGGGAGTTTAATTCAAAGAGCAACATTGCATAATGAAGATTTTATAAAAGAAAAAGATTTAATGATTGGTGATTATGTATCAATTAGAAAAGCAGGAGATGTAATTCCTGAAGTTGTAGGACCTATTAAAGAGAAAAGAGATGGTAATCAAAAAGAATTTGTAATGCCAGAGGTATGTCCAATTTGTGGAGAAAAATTAACAAAAATTGATGCAATGCATTTTTGTTTAAATGAATCTTGTCTTGCAAGAAATATTGAAAAATTAATCCATTTTGCATCCAAAAATGCTATGGATATAAATGGAATGGGTGATAAAGTTGTAGAACAATTTTTCAATCAAGGATTTATTAGAGATATTGTTGATATTTATAAATTAGAACAATTTAAAGATGAAATTATTAATATTGATGGCTGGTCAAATAAATCTTATGAAAATTTAATTGCTGGAATTAATAAATCAAAATCAAATTCCCTAGAAAGATTATTATTTGGTCTTGGAATTAAAGAAATTGGAGAAAAAATGGCTAAAACACTTGCTAAAATTTATAAAAATATTGATGATTTAGCAAATGCAAATCTTGAAGATTTATTAGCAATTAATGATGTAGGACCAGTTTGTGCTCAAAACGTTTATAATTATTTTAGAAAAGATAAAAATAAAGAATTAATTCAAAACTTAAAAGATTTAGGTTTAAATATGAACTATTTAAAAAATGATGCTTTTGATACAAATAATTTCTTCTATAATAAAAAGGTTGTTCTAACTGGAACGCTAAGTAAATATACAAGAAGTGAAGCGGGAGAGATTCTTGAATCTTTAGGTAGTAAAGTTCAAAATTCTGTTTCAAAAGTTACGGATTTAGTAATTTATGGCGTTGAAGCAGGATCAAAATTAGATAAAGCTAAAAAATTTAATGTGCAAACGTTAAATGAAGATGAATTTATAAGTAAATTAAAGGAGTGTGGTATTGAATGAAAAAGGTTGATATTGAAACATTAAAGGACGCATCATTAAGATTGATGTTTAAAATGTCTGATAAAGAATATGAAACTTTATTAGATGAATTTGATATTTTATTTAAACAAATGGAAAAAATTGGAGAAATTAAAGGAGTTGATGATGCTATTCCAATGACTTTCCCATTTAATATTAAAACAACTTATTTAAGAGAAGATATTCCAAATAAATCACTTGATATTAATGTCGCATTAAGAAATGCACCAAGTGTTCAAGAAGGACAAATTAAACTTCCAAAGGTGGTAAAATAAGATGAATTATTTAGATTTAGGAATAATTGATATTCACAAGGCATTATTAGAACGAAAAACAACACCATTAGAATTAACAAAAGAAGCCTTAAAAAGGGCAAAAGAAGATGATCATAATGCTTTTGAATATATTTGCGAAAAAGAGGCAATCGAATTTGCAAAAACTTTAACAAAAATAGATGAAAATAAAGATAATTATTTATATGGAATTCCATATACATTAAAAGATAATTATTCTACAAAAGATATACCAACTACAGCATCTAGTAACATTTTAAATGGTTATGTTCCAGTCTTTGATGCGACTATTGTTGAAAAATTAAAAAATAAAGGTGCTATTTTAATTGGAAAAACAACGCTTGATGAACTTGCAATGGGAGGAAGCGGCACAACTGGTCATAAAGGAATAACTTATAATCCATATGATGAAAATAAAGAAAGATTATGTGGTGGATCAAGTTGTGGAAGTGCTGTTAGTGTTGCAAATAATATTGTTCCATTTTCAATTGGAAGCGATACTGGAGACTCTGTAAGAAAACCAGCAAGTTTTAATGGATTAGTTGGATTTAAGCCAACTTGGGGAAAAATTTCTCGTTATGGATTATTTCCATTTGCTCCAAGTTTAGATCATGTTGCATATTTTACAAGAAATGTTGAGGATTCAGCAATAATTTTACAAGCACTTGAAGGAAGAGATTTAAAAGACTCAACCTCATTTGATATTGAAAATAAAAATTATTTGAATAATTTATCAAACTATAATTTAAAAGATTGCAAAATTGTAATTTTGAAAGAAGTTTATGATTCGATGAGTGATAAAGATGTTGTTTTAAAATTTGATAAACTTCTTAATGAATTAAAAAATAAAGGTGCAAAAATAGAATTTGTTGAATTTGGAAAAGATTTATTAGAAGCAATTTTTCCAGTTTACTTTGTTATTTCATGTGCAGAAGCTGGAAGTAATAATGCTAATTTAGATGGGATTAAATTTGGTCAAAGAATTGATGGAAATACTTATCAAGAAGTAATGATTAATTCAAGAACTGCAGGGTTTTCTGAATTAATTAAAAGAAGATTTGTTATTGGAAGTTATGTATTAATGAAAGAAAATCAAAACGAATTATTTCTAAGAGCTCAAAAAGCTAGAAGATTAATTGTTGAAAGATTAAATGAAGTAATGAAAGATTATGATTTATTATTACTTCCTGCATCTCCAAGTATTGCTCCTAAATTTAAAGATTCTAGCGATAAATTAAATTTTGATTACCTAATTGCTGACAATCATTTAGCTTTGGAAAACTTTTCTGGAATTCCAAGTCTTACAATCCCACTCGGTTTTAAATTAGATATGCCATATGGAATTAATATATCTTCAAATATATTACAAGAAGAAAAATTATTAGGTTTTGCTAAAGAAATTGAAAAAATTACTGGTTTAAAAAATTTATCTGTTAAAAATTTTAAAGAATTAGAAAAGGAGGCTTTATAATATGAATTTTGAAGCTGTTATAGGTCTTGAAATACACGTTGAAATGAAAACAAAATCAAAAATGTTTTCACATTCACTAAATTCATATTCTAAACAACCTAATACAAATACAACAGAATATGATTTTGCATTTCCGGGTACAATGCCAACTGTTAATAAACAAGCAGTTATTAATGCAATTAGAGTATGCAATGCTTTACATATGAGAATTGATCATGAACTTTGGTTTGATAGAAAAAATTATTTTTATAGTGATTTACCAAAAGGATTTCAAATTACTCAACAAGCTCGACCAATTGGAAGTAATGGTTATGTAATTTTAGATGTTAATGATGAAAAAATTAAAGTTAATATAGAAAGATTACACATTGAAGAAGATACATGTAAACAACTTCATTTAAGAGATTGTACATTACTTGATTATAATAGAGCTGGGGTTCCATTAATCGAAATTGTTTCAAAACCAGAAATTAAAAACGGAACTGAAGCCATGAAATATGTTGAAAAAATTCGAGATATAGTCATTTATAGTGGAGTAAGTGATGGAAAAATGGAAGAAGGTTCACTTAGATGTGACGTCAATGTTTCTATTAGACCATGTGGAAGCGATGTTTTTGGTACTAAAGTTGAAATTAAAAATTTAAATTCTACTTCAAACATTCAAAAAGCAATTGATTATGAAATTAAAAGACAATCAAATTTATTACTTAAAGGTGAAGCAATCCAACAAGAAACTCGAAGATATGATGAAATGAAAAAAGAAACTGTTTTAATGAGAGTTAAAACAGATGCTGTTGATTATAAATATTTCACTGAACCAAATATTATTCCTATTTTGTTATCTGATGAATTTATTTTTGATGCAATTGATACATGTCCAGAATTATACGATCAAAAATTAATTAGATATACAAGTGAATTAAATTTATCAAAATACGATGCTGAAGTAATTTTAGCAAATATTGAAAATTGTAAATATTTTGAAGAAATAATAAAAAATACTAATCAATATAAGTTAGCAAGTAACTGGTTAACTGTCGATATTCAATCTTATTTAAATAAAAATAATCAATCAATTAAAGATTTTAAAATATCTCCAAAAGATATTGCAATTTTAATTGAAGCAATTTCATCTAATAAAATATCATCAAAACAAGCTAAAGAAATTTTTAATAAAGCTTTAAATGAAAATGGAGTCATTTTTGATTTAATTAAAAATTCATCAAATAATTTAATTTCTGATGAAGGTGAATTATTAAAATTAATCAATGAAACTCTAGATAATAATCCTCAATCAATTGTCGATTTTAAAAATGGAAAAGATAGAGCGATTGGGTTTTTAGTCGGTCAAATTATGAAAAAGACTCAAGGGAAAGCCAATCCAAGTTTAACAAGTAAATTATTAAAACAAGAAATTGATAAAAGATAAAATTAATAAAATAGGTTAAAATATTAGTTATGGAAGAAAATAAGAATTCATTAAATGATTTTATAAATAAAATCGAAAACACTAAAATGCCTAAATACAAAAAATTGCCTGATGTTCCATTATATATGGATCAAATTGTCAACTATATTAAGGATATGTTAGAAAGTTTAGGTATTGAAGAACAAAATGAAATAACTTCATTTATGATTAATAATTATGTTAAAGCAAATATTATTGATCGACCAAAAGATAAAAAATATAGCAAAACTCAATTAGCTTATATAATTGCGATTGTATTTTTAAAAAAAGTTACAAGTATATCTAATGTTTCTCTTGTTGTTAATGCTTCAAAAGAAAATGATAAAAATAATGATTATATAGAAAAAAAATATGATTATTTTTGTAAATTATTTGAAGAAAATCTATCTGAAACACTAAAATATGTCAAACTCTCTCTTGATACGATGCAAAAGAAAGTTAAACAAAATACAAAGAAATTTGAAAGTGATGAGTTAAAAGAAAAATATAATCAAGGTTTATTATTTTTGGCTTTAAGATTATTCATAAAAGCAGAAATTAATAAAATATTTGCCGAAAAATTAATTTATGAAGTCGCAAATGATATGAATTCTACATTAATTTTAGAAAGTAATAAGAATGTTGAAAAAGCGAACAAGAAATTATTAAAACAGCAATCCAAAATGATTAAAAAAGTAAATGTATCAAATTTACAAAAAGAAGAAATAAAAAACAAAAAAGGAGATAAAACAAATGAACAATAAAGTATTAGTAACAGGAGGAACTGGTTATATTGGTTCTCATAGTGTAGTTGAATTAATTAATGCTGGTTATGAGCCAATAATTGTTGATAATCTATGTAATTCTAAAATTCAAGTTTTAGATAGAATTGAAAAAATCACTGGCAAAAGACCAATATTTTATAAAATTGATTGTACAAATGAAGAAGAATTTGAAAAAGTTTTTATTAATGAAAAATTTGATAGTGTAATTCATTTTGCGGGATTAAAAGCAGTTGGAGAAAGTGTTATAAAACCACTTGAATATTATCAAAATAATTTAGGTTCTGCATTAGTTTTATTAAAATTAATGAAAAAATATAATGTTAAAAATATTATATTTTCATCAAGTGCAACTGTTTATGGAGATCCAATTTCTGTCCCAGTATATGAAAATGCAGAAATTAAACACGCAACAAATCCATATGGAGAAACAAAAATAATTATCGAAAGAATTATTGAAGATTTTGTTAAAGCAAATCCATCATTTAAAGGAATTTTATTAAGATATGCAAATCCAATTGGTGCACATAAATCAGGATTAATCGGAGAAGAACCAGTAGGAATTCCAAATAATTTAATGCCTTATATAACTCAAGTTGCAATTGGAAAATTAGATCATTTAAATGTTTTTGGAAATGATTATAATACAATTGATGGAACGGGAGTTAGAGATTATATTCATGTAGTTGATTTAGCAAAAGGTCATGTAAGTGCACTTAAAAAATTTAGCGAAGATATAACTTGTGTTGCTTATAATCTTGGAACTGGAAGAGGAACAAGTGTTTTAGAATTAGTTCATGCTTTTGAAAAAGCAAATAATATTAAAATTCCATATGTCATTGCCAAAAGAAGATTTGGTGATATTGCAATTAATTTTTTGAGAGCAGAAAAAGCATATAAAGAATTAAATTGGAAAGCAAATTTAACAATTGAAGATTGTTGTAGAGATTCTTGGAACTTTCAAGTAAATAATAAGGATGGAATAAAATAAATGAAAAAAGTTATTATTATGTCAGGAATTCCAGGTTGTGGAAAGTCAACCTGGGCTAATAATTACATCTTAAATAATCCAAAAGAAAAAGTCTTTATTGTTGCAAGTGATGAAATAAGAAAAGAATTAGGTGGAAAAGTTCAATACTTTGAAGAAGAAGATAAAGTTTGGAATATATTTTTAACTAGAACCAATAATTATGCCAAAGTATATGATGATGTTACTGTTATCATGGATGCAACAAATTTAACAAATCATTTTAGAAGATATTATTTTAAAAATACTCCAGATTTTGATAAACATATTCTAGTTAATTTTAATTTACCACTTGGAAAAATTTATAAGCAAAATAAATCAAGAAGTAGTGATAGAATTGTTAATGATGAAGCAATGAAAAGATTAATAGATGAATATGAATTAATTGATGAAGAAACAAAAAAGATGTTTGATGAATATATAGAAATTAACTAATTTCTATATTTATTGCCATGTGGGCAAGAGGTAAGCCAAGTGGCTCTGAACCACTGATCCAAGGTTCGAATCCTTGCATGGCAGCCAAAAAATAATAAATTTTGTTAAATTTGTTTTTTAGAAAGAAAAATAGAACAAATTTGGATGAATTAATAAAATTAAAATTGAACGGTTTACGTCTGAAAATTTCAACAGCTCTTTTTAAATAAAGTCAACTATTCCAGTAAAATAAATGATACATATAATCTTTTTTCATATGAGATATTATCAATTTTGAATTATACAATAAATATAAATAAAAAGTTTATTAGTAAAATAATCCGAAGTTTATGAGTAAAATAATCCCAAATATGTGAATTAATATCAAAATAATTAATATCTTATATAATTACAATATAGATTTCCAATTTATTTTTTAAAATAAAAATTGTGTAATTCTTCAATATTTTTTATTTTTTTATTAAATAATTTATAAAATTTAGTTTGATTATTTTCAATAAATTTTCCATCAAGATTATCATTTTTAATTATTTTATTATAATCATAAGCTCCATTTACTTTCCAAGATTGAAGCATACCAATATTTATTGCATCTGTTGGACAAAAAAATGAACATCTCATACACATAATACATTTTGTATAGAATTTTATTTTATTGTTTTTTAATTCAATATTATGAGTTGGACAATTATTAATGCATAAATTACAATTAATACATTTCTTTTTATCAACTTTATAAAATAAAGAATTAATAGGACCACCTAATCTTTGTATTTTAAATAATTTAGAGTTTAAAATACAAAAATAGTTGAGTTTTGCTGTGTTTTTAATATTATTTTTTAATTCATAAATTAAAATATCCATCAATTTATTATTTAAAATATATAATTCTTTAACTAAATTATCTGGATATTTAAAATGAATATTATAAGGATATAAAAAGTGATATTCTCCTAGCAATTCACCATTATTTTTCTTAATCCATTTTCTTAATTTATATGAAGAGGTATCGTTAAGTTTTAAAGGTTCTCCGCTTTGTTTAATTATTAAATATTTTTTATTTAATAATTTTAATTTTTTAATATATTTATCAAAAATAATTGGTGTATTAAAAGCATATATTGGATATGAAAATATTATTAAATCATAATCTTTTAAATCAATTACTTTAGTATCAATATTAATTTCTAATAAATCTACATCATGTAGATTTTCTAAATAAAATCTATTTTTTATAGATTCTGCAAGTAATTTTGTATTTCCAGTTCCGGTAAAATATATTAAAATTGCTTTTTCCATAATAGATTTGTTAATTCAAATACTTTATTTGTAATTTTTTTATCATAAGCTTTTTTACTAAGGTTATAAATTTTTGGATAACCCCAACAATGAATAAAAGCTCTTGGTCCAATCCATTTATTAATCTCAATTTCGTCAACATCACACGCTTTAATTAAAGATAAAGAAGCTTTATTTGGAGACATAAAAATTAACTTCATTAAACTTGGAACAAATAAATAAAATACTTTATTAAAAGCTTTATTTTTTGCTTTAAATAAGTTTGTTCCTGAAATTCCAGGATGAGCAAAAATAATATTTTTATTTTGCAAATATTTTAAATTAGTTAAATATTCTAATAATAATCGCTTGGTTATCCCGTATCTTTTTGTTTTATTTTTAATGGAGTTTAAGTAGCTTATATAATCTTCTTTATTATTTATTTTTAATAATTTTTTATTATTAACGTTAAAATGGTATGTAACACTATCAGTAATAATTACTTTTAAATTATTATATAAATTAAATAAATTATCAATAAATTTTATTGGCATTAAATAATTAACTAAATATGTTTTTTCTAATTCATCAATAATTTCATATTTTTGATGATAAATTCCACTAATATTAATAAAAATATCTAAATTAATGTTATTATTTTTTAAATAATTGAAAACATCATTGATCGAATCTTTATTTAAATAATCAAAATATAAAACGTCAATTTTATTTTTATATAATGATTCAAATTCTTGTTTAATTTTTAATCCATTTTCAACATTCCTAACTAAAATTATTAAATTATTATTTAAGTAACTTAAAAATTTAACAACCTCATATCCAATACTACCAGTTGCTCCGTTTAATAATATTGTTTTATTTTTAGTATTTTTTATATTTGAATTAATATATTTTAAACATGATTTATCTTTTGTTTTCATAATAAAACTTCCTAACTTTATTATTATATAAAATTTATATGTATTTATTGTTTAAAATATGAAAATTTGTGTAGATATGTTTCATAAAATACTTAAAAATTAAAAGTATTTAATGTTTCGTTTTTTGTAAATAATAAAAATGATAAAATAATTTTATTAGAGGTTTAAAAAATGAAACAAAATTTTAATTTTATAAATTCATACGGAGATAAACTAAAAGGGAAAGTTTGGAGTAAAGATGATTTTAAAAAAATAGTTATTTTGGTAACTGGAATGCAAGAACATTGTAATAGATATGATTATTTAGCAAACAAACTTAATGAAAATTATTATCAAGTTTATTGTTTAGATCATTATGGACAAGGTGAAAATGTAATTGATGAAAAATCTTATGGAATAGTTTGCAAAGATTTTTTTAACAAGATGTCAGATTCAATATTTGAATTATATTGCACGCTAAAAAATCAATATGATGTTCCAATTTATATAATTAGCCACTCTATGGGATCATTTATTTGTCAAAATATGATTCAAAGACATAAATTTTCAACTGATAAATTAATATTAATTGGATCAAGTGGACCAATTTTAGGCTCTAAAATTGGATATTTACTAGCTAGATTAATTGTAAATAAAAATAATTTTAATAAACCAGCTAAATTATTAAAAACACTAACTATTGGTCAATATGAAAAAGCTATTAAAAATAAACAAACAAAAGCTGATTGGTTAAGTTTTAATAAAGAAAATGTTAATAAATATTTAGCTGATAAGGCTTGTAATTATCAATGTTCTAATGGATTTTATTTATATTTAATTAAAGGATTAGCTAATTTATTTAATAAAGATAAAATAAAAAATATAGATCCTAATTTAAATATTTTAATATTGGCCGGAAAATATGATCCAGTTTCAAAAAATACTAAAACATTAAATAAATTAATTAAAATATATAAAAATTGTGGTCATGATAAAATTAATTCAATTTATTATGAAGGAAGACACGAGATATTGAATGAAAATTTTAAAGATGAAGTTATAAAAGATATAATTAAATTTTTAAATAAATAATTAAATATAATAAAAAACGCTTCACAATTGTGAAGCGTTTGTTTTTATGTAGTTATAATAAATTTTTAAAATTAATCAATAAATCCCATTGAGGATATGACACAAGGATTATTGAGACCAATTGAGCTAGAAGCAAGGTACATATTAGTTGTCATGAATGTCATTTGTTCTAATTGTCTGTCCTCGTTTTCATATTTAGGATTTCTTTCAATTTCTTTTTCGTTTAACATAAATTTAATCCTCCTTATTTTTGAAGTTAATTCTTTTTCTTAACTTCGAGAATATATTAAAACATTATTTTTAAAATTAAAATTCTGTAAACGGTTACTGAAAACACTTTCATATAAAATGCCGATAAAATCGATATAATAATTCTAAATTTTGAAAAATTTTATGCATATTTTTTATTATAAAATTGATGTTTTCAATAAAAAAGTTGCATTATTTTAATAAATTTATCATTTTAATAAAATAACTTAATATTTTATTTAATTCTTACTATAATATTAAGGTTTAAAAGAAAAGATGTTGTCCTTGCCTAACCATCTTTTAAAAAACAAGGAGGTTTGAAATATATGACTTTAACAACAAAAAAAATTGTTGAAAACGCATTTTTGGCAGCAATTTATTTTGTATTAACACTGGCAACTTTTCCATTAAGTTATGGATTAATCCAATTTAGGTTAAGTGAATTATTAATGTTATTATGCTTTTTTAGAAAAGACTTTGTAATTGGATTAACAATTGGATGCTTCTTATCTAATTTAGCTGGATCTGGAAATATTTTTGGAACAGCTGGATATTTAGATGCAGTAATTGGAAGTAGTGCAACTTTACTTGCAGGATTAATAATGCCTTATACAAAAAGATTATTTATTGCAAGTTTAATTCCATGTATTACAAATGGATTAATAGTTGGAGCTGAATTAACATTTCTTTTTGGAGTACCAGAAGCTTCAATGTATTATGTATCATTTGGATATGTATTTTTAGGAGAATTTGTATGTATATCTATAATAGGATATATAATATTAATGGTAACTTTGAAAAAAAGTCGTACAATTTTAGATAAATTAGATGTAAAAATTAACTTAAATGCAAAATGGTAAACGAAAAATTTTATTTTGAATTAATTCATGAAGATAAAAATACAAAAGCACGCTATGGGATATTACACACTCCTCATGGTGATTTTGAAACACCAATGTTTATGCCAGTTGGAACACTTGCTAATGTAAAAGGAATCTCAAATGAAGATTTATATCAAATGAAAGCCGGAGTAATTTTATCAAATACCTATCATTTAACACTAAGACCTGGAACAGATGTAATTAAAAAAGCTGGTGGTCTTTCAAAATTTATGAATTATAATGGACCTACTTTAACCGATAGTGGAGGATTTCAGGTATTTTCGCTTGCTAAAAAAAGAAGTATAACTGAAGAAGGAGTTACTTTTAAAAATCATTTAAATGGTGATAAATTATTTTTCTCTCCAGAAATTTCAATTAAAAAACAAGAAGAAATTGGAGCGGATATAATTATGTCATTTGATGAATGTATTCCATATCCAAGTAGTTATGAATATATAAAAAAATCTGTTGAAAGAACGCTAAGATGGGCAAAAAGAGGGAAAGTTGCAAAAACTTCTGATCAAGCATTATTTGGTATTGTTCAAGGTTCAAATAATGAAGAACTTAGAAAATATTGTGCTGAAGAATTAGTAAAAATTGGATTTGATGGATATGCAATTGGAGGAGCTTCAATTGGAGAACCTAAAGAAGAATTTATTAGGATGGTTTCATATTCAACTCCATATCTTCCAAAAGATAAACCACGATATTTAATGGGGGTTGGAACAGTTGGTTATATTTTAGAAGCAATTGAAAAAGGTGTTGACATGTTTGATTGCGTTTTACCAACAAGAATTGCTAGACATGGAACTTTAATGACTTCAAATGGAAGAATAAATATTAAAAATAAAAAATATAAAGAAGATTTTACGCCTCTTGATCCAAATTGTGATTGTTATACATGTAAAAATTATACAAAAGCATACTTAAGACACCTTTATGTTTGTGAAGAAGTAAATGCAAAAAGACTATTAAGTTATCATAATTTAAGATTCTTAATTAAATTATGTGAAGATATTCGCCAAGCAATAAAAGAAGATAGATATTTAGAATTTAAAAATGAATTAATAAAAAAATATCAAGAAAGAGAATTTTAAATATGGATGTTAATATATTTAATTTTGATTTACCAGAAAATTTAATTGCACAATCTCCATTAGAAAAACGTGAGAACTGCAGACTTTTAACAATAAATAAAACAAAAAAAGAATTCAAAGATGAACATTTTTATGACATTTTAAAGTATTTTAAAAAAGGCGATGTATTAGTTAGAAACAATACCAAAGTAATTCCGGCTAGATTATATGGAATAAAAAAAGAAACTGGTGCCCATGTTGAAGTTTTATTATTAAAAGATTTAGGTGATGATAAATGGGAATGTTTGGTTGGAAATTCAAAAACAATTAAAACTGGAAGTAAAATTTCTTTTGGAAATGATTTATTAATTGGAGAATGTATTGAAAGAAAACAAGAAGGTATAAGAATAATTAAATTTTATTATGATGGAATATTTTTAGAAATATTAGATAAAATTGGCTTAATGCCTCTCCCTCCATATATTAAAAAACAAGTCGAAGATAATAATGAATATCAAACAGTATATGCCAAAGTTTTAGGAAGCGCAGCAGCACCAACTGCTGGATTTCATTTTAGTGAGGAATTGCTAGAGAAAATTAAAGAAATTGGTGTAGAAATTATTGATATTACACTAAATATTGGACTTGGTACATTTAGACCAATTAAAGTTAGTGATACAAAAGATCACATTATGCATAAAGAAGAATATGAAATATCTCTAGAAGCTGCAAATAAATTAAATAGCGCAAAAGAAAATAATCAAAGAATAATTGCCGTTGGAACAACAAGTGTTAGAACGCTTGAAGCAAATATTACAAAATATGGAAAATTTAAAGCTAGTAAAGAAGAAACAGATATATTTATTTCTCCAGGATATAAATGGAAAGCAGTTGATTGTTTAATTACAAATTTCCATCTTCCAAAGTCTACTTTAATTATGTTGGTTTCATCTTTTATTGGAGATATTGATTATACTTTAGTTTGTTATAAACATGCGGTTGAAGAAAAATATAGATTCTTTTCTTTTGGTGATGCAATGTTTATATATTAATATGAAAGAAAGAAATTATTTACTAGAATCTGAAAAAGAATTATTAAAAATAGTTGAGAATTGCAAGGAAAAACCAAAACTTTTAATTCATGTTTGCTGTGGTCCTTGTAGTATATTTCCATTAAGATTTTTAAGTAATTTTTTTAAAATAAGTGTTTTATTTTATAATCCAAATATTTATCCTAATTCTGAATTTGAAAAAAGATATAATACTTTACTTGAATATATAAATATCTTAAAAAACGAAAAAATTAATATTGAAGTTATAAAAGGTCAATATAACCATCAAGAATATATGAAAGACTTATTACCTTTAAAAGATGAAAAAGAAGGTGGTAAAAGATGTTTTTTATGTTATGAAAAAAGATTAAGAGAAACTTTTATTTTAGCTAGTAAAAATAATTTTGATTATGTTTGTACTGTAATGACCTCATCAAGACAAAAAAGTTCAAAAATAATAAATAAAATTGCTGAAAAATTATCTAGTGAATTTAAAGATATTAAATATTTTTATAGTGATTTTAAAAAACACGGTTGGAGTGAAGAAGGTTATAAAAAAGCAAGAGATCTAGGTCTATATTTACAAGAATATTGTGGTTGCGAATTTTCAATTAATAATAAATAATTAATTTTCGCTAGTATTATTTTCTTCTTTAGTTTGATTGTTTTTTGTTTTTGTTATTAAAAATGACTTAATTATTGCAATTAAAATACAAATAATCATTAACACACAACTTGAAATTAAATAAGGATCTAAATTAATATTGATAAATAAAACAATACAAATTATTAATGCTAAATAAGGTACAAATCTAAATAATTTAAAGAATTTATACTTAAAAAATATACCATATAAAACAATATAACCGACTAATAATACAATAATTGAAAGTATATAATTTGGATCGTTTTCGATTCTTATAAAATATGAATCATTTATGTTAATATAATAAAAACTACAAGAAATTAATTGTGAAATGGCAATGCAATTAAATATATAGTCATATCCTGATTGTAAAAAATCACTATCGTGCTTTTTATAAAGTTGAAACATTGAAAGACAAATTAATATACTCATTCCTCCAAAAGTTAAATAAATTATTGCTGGAAGAAAATTAACATTTTCAGAGCCATCTTTTATTAAAGTGGTGATAAAAAATACATAGAAAAATGCAATACTAACTAAAATTAGTAATGCTTCAATTAATGTTAATATTTTTTTAATTTTTTCTTTCATTGTTATTATTTATTAAAATATAAAATAACCGCGAAATAAAGAAAAAATTTAATAAAAATTTATCAAACGAATAGAATTTTTTGTTTTAACTAATTTTTTATGCTAATTCCAATTGAAAAATATATAATATAAATATATTTTTATTTGTTTTAAAAATAAAAGAAAAGGAGAAGTTATGAAAAACAAGAAATTTATTGGAGCTTTAGCCATTGCTTGTTTATTAGTCATTGGACTTACGTCTTGTAGTCCAAGTGATTCTCAAGAAACTACTGTGGTTACTGGTCCAAAAGGCGAAACTGGTGACACTGGTGCAAAAGGTGAACAAGGTGACAAAGGTGAAACCGGGGAACAAGGTGCACAAGGTCAACCTGGAAAAGATGGTCAAGACGGTGAAAAAGGTGACACTGGTGACAAAGGTGACAAAGGTGAAACTGGTGAAGCTGGGGAAGATGGCGTTGATGGAAAAGATGTTTGGGGAAATACAATTATTCCAAGTGTTGGTGGTTCTGTAACAGATGGCACAAAAACTGGTTTAGTTGGAGAAGATATCACATTTACAATTACACCTGACGAAGGATATTTCCTTGATAAATTCTATGTTGACAATCAATTAGTTGATGGAAGTTTAGTCCCATATGAAAATGGAGTTTATACTTATTCAACAGTCATGAAAGAAAATGGATTTGTTGTAAGAGCTGTATTTGATGATACATTAACTCCAACTTATTATGAAGATGGTCAATTATATACTGATGCATTAATTGATAGTTATGGAAATGTATTAGATAAAGGTGAAGCTACCCAAGGAATTAAATTTGAATCTGGTAGTGGTACATTAGAAGATCCATTAATTGTTGATGTTTCAAAAACTGATATGTTAGATGGTTTAAGTGATGAACAAATGAAAGTCACAGCATTTAAAGTTGATTTATCAAGAGCAAAAGAAGATGTTGATGCTGTATTTGCATTACTTGAAAGAGATACATTAGGTGTTGAAGTTATCTTAAATGCTGGTACAACTTATGAAATTAGTGATGCTTTAATGTCAAGAACTTCTAACTTAACATTAACTGGAACTGAAGCCGATAATAAACCAGTTATTTCAAAAGAAGGATCAACTTCTGGCTCTGCATTTATTATTAACTATAATGATGCTAAAAATGTTGTAAAAGATATCAATATTACAATTACAAATGTTGATTTTGAAAACTTTGACAATAGTATTGCTAGTGCATTTATTAATATTGCAGATCAAGAAGATGCAACAATTAATTTAGAAAATGTAAGTTATAAAGGTAATGAAGGAACATCCACAGTAGGTGCTTATGGTATCCAAATTTTAAGAAATACTGGTGATGTTGAACTTAATATTAATAATAGCTCAATTGATTTAGCTTATAGTGAAGATGGAAGCTTAAAGAGAAGTTATTATGGATTAAATCTTCAAAATAATACCGGATTAGTTGCAAATATTACAAATACTTATATTAGAGCGTGGGGTAATGTTTATATTAAAGATAATAATGACATCATTAATATTGATAACTGTGAATTTGTAACTGTAAACAATGTTAATGATAAAGTATATTCATTCTCAAGTATTGTATTTGATGGTGGTGCAATTGTTGGTGAGATTGAAAAACCAGCTGGTGTTGGAAATACTGTAAATGTTAGTAATACAACTTTCAATTTAGTTAATACTAAAGGTTATGGTGGATTAAATTATTTTGCATTCCAATATGATGCAACTAAAAATACAATTAAATTAGACAATAATACTTATATTAATGGCGAAGATAATTACGCTGATAACGTATCTTTAGGTAACTTTATTCAAGATGATAACACTATTATTGTTGTTGAAGATGGCGTTGAAACTGTAATTAACTTCCATGAAGATTTCCAAGTAGTTGTTCAAGATTATTCTGATGAAGAAATTGCTTCAGGTACATTAGTTGGAATGATTTTACCAGATGGCGTTGGTTTAGTAGACGTTTTATGGACTTATGCATTAGATAATGGAGAAGGCGGATCAACAAAGGAAACTGCATTTACTGTTGAAGGAAAAGTTGTTTCTGGTAGATTACAATGCTATATTGGATTTATTGGTCTTACAACAACTGATGGAATACCATTAATTGCATATATCGGATTATCCTTTTAATTAAAACTAAATTAACAAAAATTTAAAGAAAAAAATTAAAGATGTGTGAAGTTAAATCACACATCTTTTTTCTTTTATTACTGGTGAATTTGGTATTATTTATATTTAATTTGTGATAAAATAATTAACTGAAAGGAAGATTTTATGAAAAATAAAAAATATTTAAGTGTCTTGGCACTTGCTTGTTTATTAGTTGGAGGTCTTACAGCTTGTAATCCATCTGATTCTCAAGAAACAACCGTAATTACTGGTCCAAAAGGTGAAACTGGTGACACTGGTCCAAAAGGTGAACAAGGTGAAAAAGGTGAAACCGGGGAACAAGGTGCACAAGGTCAACCTGGAAAAGATGGTCAAGACGGTGAAAAAGGTGAAACTGGTGACAAAGGTGACAAAGGTGAAACTGGTGAAGCTGGGGAAGACGGCGTTGATGGAAAAGACGTTTGGGGAAATACAATTCTTCCAAGTGTAGGCGGTTTTGTAAGTGACGGAACAAAAACAGGTTTAGTTGGTGAAAGTGTTGTCTTTACAATTACACCAGACGAAGGATATTATCTTGATAAATTATTTGTCGATAATGTCGCTGTTGATGGAAGTTTAGTTCCATATGCTAATGGAAAATATACTTACACAACTGTCATGAAAGAACATGGATTTGTTATTAGAGCTACTTTTGATAATAAATTAACTCCAAATTACTTTGAAGATGGTCAATTATATACAGATGCTTTAATTGACGGTTATGGAAATGTATTAAATAAAGGTACAATTTCAGCAGGAGTTAAATTTGAGTCTGGAAGTGGTAGCTTAGAAGATCCATTAGTTGTTGCTCCTAATATGGTCGATACAATCGATGATATGAGTGCAGAACAATTAAAAGGTGCTGCATTTAAAATTGATCTATCTAAAACAAAAGAAGATATTGCAGCAGCAAGAAAATTAATTGAAACAGAAACTTTAGGTGTTGAAGTTACATTAAATGCTGGAACAACTTATGAAATTGATTCTCAACTTTCAATTAATACTCATAATTTTGTTTTAAAAGGTAGCGATGCTGAAAATAAACCAATTATTTCAAAAGAAAATTCTATTGATGGTAGTGGTAATTACATTATTAATTTAAATAATGCTGATGAAATTGTTCCAGAAAACATGAATGTTGTTATTGAAAATGTTGATTTTGAATCATACAACAATAATAAATCATATGATGGATTAATTAATGTCACAGATCATAATGATGTTAATGTATCTCTTGAAAATGTTGATTTCAAAGGCAATGGTATTGCTGGCGGAAAAGGTTGTTATGGTATCCAAATTGCAAGAAATTTAGGTAAAGTTGTCTTAAATATTAACAATTCTAGTATTGATTGTAGTTATACAGAAGATGGTAGTCTTGCAAAAGGTTATTATGGATTTAATTTACAAAGTAATGATGGACTTGTATTAAATCTTACAAATTCTTATGTAAGAGCTTGGGGAGCAATTTATGTAAAAGATAATAACGATGTTATTACTGTTGATAATTCAGTTTTAGAATCTGTTAACCATGTCTCTGATAAAGTTTATGGATTTTCAAATATTACAATTGATGGTTATTATAAATTCCCAAGTGGAGAAGATAGTGGCTTAAATAATACAATAACAGTTAAAAATTCAGAACTTATTGCCAATAATGCTGAAGATTATGGTGGTATTCAATTTATTGGTTATCAAAATGGCGCAGCAAATAACAAAGTAAGATTTGAAGATTGTAAATTTACTCAAAGTGAATTTAATTCAACTGATAATATTTATAGTGAAGAATTCCATAACAACGAATTAGTCATTGTAAATGAAGGTAGCGAACTTTCAATTCTTCCAACTCAAGAAGATGTTGTCTATGTAAAAACTCCAGTAGAAGGTTCTACAACAGATGCAATTTATTCTGTTAAAGTTAATGAAGAAAAATATGAAGTTTTAAGCTATTATTGGAATGCAGCCTCAGGTTCAAGCAGTGAAGATACAATTAGTGGAAACTTTACAACATTAATTGTAATGTTAATTTTAAAAGTTAAAAATCCAAGTATTGTAAATGGTAAAGATTCATTCAATATTTACTTTGTAAATATTATTGATTGTGTAAACCTTTAATTTAAATATTTAAAAGTTTAACTAATTAATTAAAATAAGCGTATGAAGTGATTCATACGCTTTTTATATTGATATTTAAAATAAAATCAACACTTTTAAAGACAATTAAAATATATCCAATTACAAAAAAATTAAAAAAGAAAATTGCTGTTTAGTAAGCAATCTTTTTGTATTATAATAATTGTAGAAGAAATTTAAAATATTGAGGTTTTGCTATGGATATTACATTAATTACTGGGGCTGCAAGTGGTCTTGGAAAAGAATTTGCTAAATTATATGCTAAAGATAATAACAATCTTTTATTAGTAGATATCAATAAAGAAGGAATTGGAAATTTAATTTCTGAAATTAAAGAAATTAATAAAAATATTGATGTTTTGCAGTATATTTGTGATTTATCTTTAGTTGAAGAATTAAAAAAATTACAACAATTTACAATTGAAAATAAACTTAATATTACAAATTTAGTTAATTGTGCTGGATTTGGTGATCGTTGTGATTTTAAAGATATGGATATTGATAAGCAAATAAAAATGATTGAATTAAACTGCAATTCTTTACTATTTTTAAATAAGATGGTAGTTGATGACATGATTAAAAATAAATCTGGTCATATTATAAATGTATCTTCAATTGCTGGATTTATGCCAGGACCTTATATGTGTACGTATCACGCAACAAAGGGATTTGTTTTACAATTAAGTGAATCAATTACTTATGAATTAAAAAAATATGGAATTAAAGTTTTAACATTATGTCCAGGTCCATTTTTATCAAATTTTGTAAAACTTGCTCATAATGATTATACTTTTAAAAAAATTAAACCAATGACTGCAGAAGTTGTTGCAAAAAAGGCTTATAAAGCATCTCTTAAGGGCAAAAGATTATTAATAACTGGTGTAAAAAATAAATTAACTATATTTATTTTAAGATTATTCCCTAGAAGTTTAATTACAAAAGTTAGTGCTAAAAGTATGAAACCAGGAGCTTAATATATATGTTTTTAAATTTTTTAACTGATTTAGGCTCTAACATAACTCCAACTAGAAATTTTAATCTTTTATATATTATTTTAGATTCTTTATTTATTGTTGGATTTTTGGTGTTATTAATATTAAAAAAGCGATATTTAACAACAATTTTTGCTGTGGCTGGAGGGATTTTATATTTTATTGTTGATTATGGCTATTTTTATTTAATATCTGGATCAAGAGTTGTTTCAATTGATGGAATTGTTCAAGATAATTTATATACCGCTTTAGTTTTACTTTGGATGTCATTAAGTTATGGAATAACTAATTTTGCTTTTATTTGGTTATGTTTAAGTAAAGATAAATATTTAAAATATTGGTTAATTTTAATAATTGGCTGGTGGTTAATAATTCCAAGTGTTACGGCAATGGGCGGAGCAAATAATATTCAAACATTTAGAACAACTAATCAATATCATGGAGCAATGGCAATTATTTTACTTGTTGGATATATTGGAATTATTGTTTACTCTTTATTTACAAAGAAAAAATTAATTAATATTTTATGGTTATTATTAATTGGAATTAGTGTTCAATTTTGTTGGGAAGCAGCATTATTAGTTAATGGAATTAGACCACTTAATGAAAATAGTCTACAAACATTAATACTTAATTCATTAATAGAAACTAATCTTGGAATGCCTTATATTTATTTAATTTATTTAGCAATTACTTCAAAATATAACGAAGATTTAAGTAAAAATTCTTTATTAATTAGAGAGAATAAAGAAAGTAGTAATAAATAATTTTAATTATTTGCTAATAAAAATATTTATATTTTTATAGCAAAATTATTTAAAGAAGTATCATTTTAAAGTAAAATATTTTAGTTATGGAAGAAACAATAAAAAAAGAAAGAATTAGTTTACCATCATATTCTCTAAAGGAAGAATTATGGAATTCAATATCTCATGGAATAGGGGCAATTTTTGGAATTTGCGTTTTTATTGTTGGCTTGTATTTTGTAATTATTGATAAAAATTTTAGTTATTTAAAATTAACTTCAATTTTAATATATGGAATTTCAATTATTTGTTTATATACAATTTCTTGTATTTATCATGCATTAAACCGAAATAATGGAAAAAAGGTATTAAGAATTTTAGATCATGATATGGTATTCTTCCTGATTGCTGGAACTTATACGCCATTTTGTCTTGTTAGTTTATTTGATAGTTATTTTTATAATGTATCTTTAGGTATTATTTTATTTATTTTGGTGTGGTCTCTTGCTATTTTAGGAATTGTTTTTAATTCAATAAATGTCGATAAATACAATATTTTAAGCAATATTTTATATATTGCATTAGGTTGGTCAATAATGATTTTTGTAGTTCCTTTTTATAATTCAATAACGGCTAAAAATTTTGGGTTTTTAGCTTTTATTGCATTGTTAATTGGAGGAATTTTATATACTCTTGGAGCAGTATTTTATGCAATTGGCGCTAAGAAAAAAGGTGTTCATTGTATGTTTCATTTTTATGTATTAGCAGCCAGTGTATTTCAATTTATTGCAATTTTATATGGAGTGATTTTGTAATATGGAAACAGATAGTAAAAAATATATTATTGTAAAAGGCGCTAGAGAAAATAATTTAAAAAATATTTCTTTAAGTATTCCTAAAAATAAATTAGTCGTATTTACTGGTTTATCTGGAAGCGGTAAATCAACTTTAGCATTTGACACAATATATACCGAAGGTCAAAGAAGATATGTTGAATCTCTTTCAAGCTATGCCAGACAATTTTTAGGTAATGTTGAAAAACCAGATGTTGATTCAATTGAAGGTTTATCACCAGCAATTTCAATTGAACAAAAAACAACAAGTCATAATCCAAGATCAACTGTTGGAACAGTAACTGAAATTTATGATTATTTAAGATTATTGTTTGCTCGAATTGGTGTTGCATATTGTCCAACTCATAATGAACCAATTGTATCTTTTTCAATAACAAAAATGGCTGATATTGTAATGTCTTATCCTCTTGGTAGTAAAATTCAAATCTTATCACCAGTTGTAAATAATCAAAAAGGTAGTCAAAAAGATTTAATCGCAGAACTAAAAAAAGATGGTTTTGAAAGAGTTAGAATTGATAAAGAATTTAAATCTTTAAGCGAAGTTAATGAATTAGAAAAAAATAATCGACATTTTATCGATATAGTTGTTGATAGAATAATTTTAAAACCAGAATCTCGAGAAAGAGTTTTATCAAGCTTAGAATTAGCACTTAAATATTCTCATGGTTATGTAATTATTTATACAAGTGATAGCGAAAAATTATTAAGTGAACATAATACTTGTAAATATTGTGGTTTTAGTGTTCCAAAATTAGAACCTCGATTATTTTCTTTTAATTCCCCACTTGGTTGTTGTAAAGATTGTTTAGGTTTAGGAATTAAAAAAGAAGCAAATCCTGATTTAATAATGCCTAATAAAGAATTAAGTATTAATCAAGGTGGTATTGTTTATTTTAAATCAATTTTAAATAGTAAAAATATTGAATGGCAAGATTTTGATTATTTATTAAAACTTTATAACATTGATAAAAATAAACCATTAAAGGATATGTCTAAAGAAGAAATGGATATTATTTTAAATGGTTCAAAGCAACCAATTAAATATACAATAGTTTCATCTAGTGGAAATACTTTAAATCGTTTTAATTATATTGAAGGAGTTAAAACTCATATTGAAAGACTTTATAAAGAAACAAGTAGTGATTTTTTAAGAGAATATTATGAAAAATTTATTACCGATCATGTTTGTACAACATGTCATGGTTCAAGACTTTCAAAAGAAGTATTAGCAGTTAAAATTGATGGATTAAATATTTATGAAGTTACATGTTTATCAATTGATAAATTAATTAATTGGATTAATAATTTAAAAACAAAATTAAATAAAAACGAATTAGAAATTGCTAATTTAATTTTAAAAGAAATACTAAATCGAGCAACATTTTTAAAAGATGTTGGTCTTGATTATTTAACATTATCAAGAATGGCCATGACTTTATCTGGTGGGGAAGCTCAAAGAATTAGATTAGCTACTCAAATCGGATCAAAATTAAGTGGTGTTTTGTATGTTTTAGATGAACCAAGTATTGGACTTCATCAAAAAGATAATGATAAATTAATTAAAACACTAAAAGAAATGGTTGATATTGGAAATTCACTAATTGTTGTTGAACACGATGAAGATACAATTAGAAGTGCTGATTACATTGTTGATATTGGACCAAAAGCTGGAGTTCATGGGGGAGAAGTTGTTGCTTGTGGGACACTTGATGACATAATGAATGCCAAAAATTCTCTAACTGGAGATTATCTTGCAAAAAGAAGAGAAATAAAAGTTCCAACAGTCAGAAAAAAGATTGATAAAAATAGACTTTTAAAATTATATGGCTGTTCTATAAATAACTTGAAGAAAATTAATGTTACTTTCCCACTTGGTTTATTTATTTGTGTAACAGGAGTTTCTGGTAGTGGAAAATCAAGTTTAGTTAACGAAACGCTTTATAAAATTCTTCAAAAAGAAATATATGGAACTCAAGTTGAACCAGGTCCATACACTAAAATTAGCGGAGTTAATTTTATTGATAAAGTTGTAAATGTTTCTCAAGAAGCAATTGGAAGAACTCCAAGAAGTAATCCTGCAACTTATGTAAAAGTTTTTGATGATATCAGAGAACTTTTTGCCGAAACAAAAGAAGCTAAAGCAATGGGATTTACTAAAGGTAGATTTTCATTTAATGTAAGTGGAGGAAGATGTGAAAAATGTCAAGGAGCTGGTGTTACAAGAGTTCCAATGAATTTTTTGCCTGATGTTTATATAACTTGTGATGAATGTAATGGGAAAAGATATAACGAAGCAACTTTAAAATGTGAATATAAAGGTAAAAATATTTATGATGTTTTAGAAATGACTATTGAAGAAGCATGTGAATTTTTTAAAAACAGACAAAATATTTATCGAAAATTAAAAGTGTTAAATGATGTTGGATTAGGTTATATGAAATTAGGGCAACCTGCAACTACATTATCAGGAGGTGAAGCTCAAAGAGTTAAATTAGCTAATGAACTTCAAAAACGACCAACTGGAAAATCTTTATATATTTTAGATGAACCAACAACTGGTTTACATCCATATGATATTTCAAAATTATTGAATATTTTACAAGAGATTGTAAATAATGGTGATACAATAATTGTTATTGAGCACAATTTAGATGTTATTAAAATGGCGGATTACATTATTGATTTAGGTCCAGATGGTGGAGATAGAGGTGGTCAAGTTGTTGCTTGTGGAACTCCAGAAGAAATAATGGAAAATGAAAATTCTTATACTGGTATATATTTAAAAAAATATTTAAAAGGAGACCAATAAAATGGGGATGATTGCAATAGTTTTTGGTGTTATATTTTTATTAGCAGGAGCTGGTTTAAATTTATTTTGGTTATTTGATCGTTTTAAGACAAAATTAATTAATAAAGATTTTAAAAAAGAATTAACTAATTATCTTATTTTATTAGTGTTATGTCTTGTAGTTGGTCTGGGAGCATTTTTAATTATTTTTGGCTCAAATGAAGGTTATGAATTTAATGCTCTTCAATTAACTCTATTATGTATTGCAAGTATTTTATTTTTTAGTGGTTTATTATTTTTTATTGATAATTTTGTTATTAAATATTATAAAAAAATTAAGTCAGATTTATTTAAAAAAATAAATTCAATTGTATTTTATAGCTTAATTGTTTTTGATTTTATATTTTTATGTATAATGCTAACAAATTCTCCACTATCTTATCCTTTAATTAGTGGATTTTCAATTGATTCAACTGGAATTCACTGGACTAAACCAGGTGAAGCTAGAGAAGGCTTCCATATTCAATTTTATGCAATCTTTATTTTATGTGGGGCAGTTTTAGTATTTTTAATGTCAAATCACAGAATGTACTTAAAATACGGCAAAAAAGATATGCTAACTTCAACCTTTTTTGTTGCTTTTCCAATGGGAATAGTTGGGGCAAGATTATGGTATTGTTATGTTTTAGAATTTGATAAATTTGCAACCGACTTTTTAGCTGTTTTAAGAATTTGGGATGGCGGCCTTGCTATTATGGGAGGTGCTTTACTTGGAATTATATCTGGTGTTTTGTGGGTTATTTTTGTAAGAAAAGATATTAAAATTCTTGATGCTATTGATATGATTGTTCCAACAATTTTAATTGCTCAAGCCATTGGAAGATGGGGTAATTTCTTTAATGAAGAAGTCTATGGATATCAAGTAATTGATTATAATGCTCCTTGGGCATGGATATTCCCAGGTTTCATTAGAAATCAATTAGGACATTTAGAGGGAATTACAAATCCATTTACTCAAGAAGTTTTAAGTACTGAGCAAGGTGTTAATTTTGCACTCCCATTATGTTATGTAGAATTTTTAAGTAATTTAACAGGTTATTTTATAATTAGATATTTATTTGAAAATAAATTAATTACAAAAGGAATTAGTCAATTAACTTATAATATTTCAACTTTATTTAAACCAATCAGTTATGAAACAAAACAAAAAATTGCTAATTCATTCCCGGTTGGAGGCTGTGCCGGTCTTTATTTAATTTGGTATGGATTTACAAGAGTTATTTTAGAACCATTAAGAAGTAGTAAAGATTATTTTGCAAATAGTGAATATAGTTCTTGGGTTTTAATTGGATTAGGTTTAGGTTTAATTGTCATTCTTGTAATTTATGAACAATTATTAAAAGATAAACTTCCAAAATTATCTGCTAGATTATATTATGATAAAGAAAAAGATTATAAACCTGCTTTAGTAAATGATTTATCTTCTTCAACTAGTAAAGCTGAAAGAAGTAATATTTATAATAATATTAATTTTGATATTGAAGATGAAAACAAAAATAAAAAAGTAAAGGAAACATATTCATTAGATGATATAAATGATGAATTTTTAGCTGATAATAATAAGAAAAATGATAAAAAGAAATAAATTAAAAGTTATTTGTTTTGATGTAGATGGAACACTGGTCAATACTGATGATGTAATCATTCAAACTTACATTGACTTATATCATTTATATAAAAAAGATTCTCCAATAGATGTCGAAAAATTTAAAACATTTTCAGGGCCTCCTCTTGATCAAACCCTAAAAAATGAATTTCCAAATTTAAAATATGATTTTTGTTATTCTGAATATAAAAGATTATCACTAATTAATTATCCAAAATACATTAAATCATTTGAAAATTGTAAAGAAGTTTTAATGGACTTAAAAAATCATGGTTTTAAACTTGCGATTTGTTCTTCAAAAATTCACGATTCAATTAGATATAGTTTAAAATTATGTGGAATTGATGGACTTTTTGATATTATTGTTGGATTAGATGATGTTAAAAAACCGAAACCTGATAAAGAGGGAATTGACAAAATATTAAAATATTTTAATATCAGGCAAGATAATTTAGTATTTGTTGGAGATACTGATTATGATATTTTATGTGCTAAAAATAGTGTAGTTTCTTGTATAATAATGAGAATATTAGAACGAAATTATAAAATGTTAAATGATAATATCAAATGTTTTAAATCTTATAAAGAACTTGGAGATTATTTAATAAATGGAAGAGAATAAAATTTCTTTTAGTAAAAAAATAAAAGAAGAATTAGCAAGTAAAATTGAAGATTCAGATTTAAAAAACCTTGCAATTCTTTCCTCTTTTTTAAAAATTAATGGTATTTATAAGATTCAAAATAATAAAATTAGATTAGTTTTAAAGATATCAAATGCCAAAATTGCATCTTATATTTTGGAGTTATTAAAAAAATATTTTATTTTTAAAAATAATTTATTTTTTAACAAATCAACTAAATTAAATAAAATTTCATTTTATATAATAGATATAGTAGAAAACGTTGATGAAATATTAGATAAACTAAAAATTGACATTTTTAATGATGGAATAAATCCTTATTTTTATACAAATAAAGACTTAATATATGGTTATTTAAAAGGAGCATTTTTAGCTTCAGGTAGTGTTAATTCTCCAAAAAAATCTAATTATCATTTAGAAATTAAAACAACATCTAGTAATATGGCTTTATCTTTATTAAAAATGGTAAATAGTATAAAAGATATAGAGTTTAATTTTAGAATTTCAAAAAGAAGAAATGACTATATTATTTATATTAAAAAATCTGATCTAATTTCGTCATTTTTAATAATGATTGGGGCGATTGAGGGTTGTTTAAATTTTGAAGATATTAGAGTAGAAAGAGATTATTCAAATAATGAAAATAGATTATATAATTTAGATGTTGCAAATTATTCCAAAGTTTTAAAATCATCTAAAAATCAACTAGAAGATATTAATATAATTGAAAAAAATATTGGTATTAAAAATTTACAAAATGATAAATTAATTGAACTATGTAATCAAAGATTAAATAATAAAGAAGCAAGTTTAGATGAATTAGCAAAAAAAATGTCTGAAAATTTAAAGGTTAATGTGTCAAGAAGTAATGTTTATCATTTATTTAAAAAGATCAAAACAATTGCTGATAAATATCGAAGTTAAGGGATTTAATTATGATTAATTTAAATGATTATGAAAAATTAGGAATTAGGATTCGTTTGTTAAGACAAAAAAAGAATATGTCTATTGAAGATTTAGCTTTTGAATGCGAAATTAATAAAAATTATTTAGGCGATTTAGAAAGAGGAAAAAGAAATCCTACGTTTAAAATTCTTTTAAAAATATCAAAAGGATTAAAAATATCATTAAAAGAATTACTTGCTGACTTTTAAAATAGATTAGTTTTTATTTGTTTGTTATTTTTTTATAAAAAAATAACTAAAACTTCATATTTTTTAACACTTATAATTAAAAATATTATAAAATAATAACGTTAGTAGTTTTATTGATTAAGGAGGATACATAATAATGTCAGTAAGAGTTGCTATTAATGGCTTTGGAAGAATTGGCCGTCTTGCATTTAGACAAATGTTCAATGCTGAAGGATACGAAATTGTTGCAATTAACGATTTAACAAGTCCTAAAATGCTTGCACACTTATTAAAGTATGATTCAGCTCAAGGCAGATATGCTTTAGCAGATAAAGTCGAAGCAGGAGAATCTTCAATTACAGTTGATGGAAAAGAAATTGAAATTTTAAAAGAACCTGATGCATCAAAACTTCCATGGAAAGAATTAGATGTTGATGTCGTATTAGAATGTACAGGTTTTTATACAAAGAAAGAAAAAGCAATGGCTCACATTGTTGCTGGTGCTAAAAAAGTAGTTATTTCTGCTCCAGCTGGAAATGATGTAAAAACAATTGTCTTTGGTGTTAACGAAAATACATTAACTAAAGATGATCAAATTATTTCTGCAGCAAGTTGTACTACAAACTGTTTAGCTCCAATGGCAAATGCTTTAAATAAATATGCAGAAATCTTATCTGGTATTATGACAACAGTTCATGCTTATACTGGCGACCAAATGGTATTAGATGGACCACACAGAAAAGGTGATTTAAGAAGAGCTAGAGCTGCTGCAGTTAACATTGTTCCAAATTCAACTGGTGCTGCAAAAGCAATCGGTTTAGTTATTCCAGAATTAAATGGTAAATTAATTGGTTCTGCACAAAGAGTTCCAGTTCCAACTGGTTCAACAACTATCTTAGTCGCAGTTGTTTCTCCAAAAGATGGAAAAGAAGTTATAGTTGATGGAATTAATGAATTTATGAAATCACAAGTAAGTGCTTCTTATGGTTATAATGATGAACCAATCGTTTCAAGCGATATTATTGGAATTACAGTTGGATCATTATTTGATGCTACTCAAACAATGGTTACAAAAATTGATGATAAACATTATCAAGTTCAAGTTGTTGCTTGGTATGATAATGAAAATTCATATACTAGCCAAATGGTTAGAACAATTAAATATTTTGCTGAATTAAAATAATATAGTTTAATTTAAAGGAAGGTTTATCATGCCTTCCTTTTTTTATAATTTTTAAGGAGATATAACATGAATACAATTGAACAATTAAAAAATTTAAGTGATAAAGTTATTATTGTAAGAGTTGATTTTAATGTCCCATTAAAAGATGGAGCAATCAGAGATGACAATAGAATCGTTGCTGCTCTTCCAACAATTAAATATTTATTAGGCGAACATGCTAAAGTTGTTTTAATGTCTCACCTTGGAAAAATTGATTTCAAGAAATCAGAAGAAGAAATTAAAGCAGCTAAAGCTAAAAATACATTAAAACCAGTTGCTGTTAGATTAGGCGAACTTTTAAATATGGAAGTTAAATTCTCTGAAGCAACAAGAGGTGAAGAACTCAAAAACTTAGTTCATAGTTTAAAAGATGGTGAAGTTTTATTAGTTCAAAACACCAGATATGAAAAAGGTGAAACTAAAAATGATCCAGAACTTTCAAAAGAATGGGCAAGTTTAGGTGATGGATTTGTAATGGATGCTTTTGGTAGTGCTCATAGAGCTCATGCTTCAACATTTGGTGTTCCAGAAGAAATGAAAAAAGAAGGAAAACCAACTGCAGTTGGTTATCTTGTTGAAAAAGAAGTTAAAAGTTTATCAAGATGTGTTAAAGCAGATGTTCATCCATACATTGCAATTCTTGGTGGATTTAAAGTTTCAGATAAAATTAAAGTTATTGAATCACTACTTAAAAAGACCGATAAAATCTTAATTGGTGGCGCTATGGCTTATACTTTCTTAAAAGCATTAGGTAAAGGAATTGGTACAAGTCCATGCGAATTAGATCAATTAGATTATGCTAAAAAATGTTATGAAACTGGAAAAATTGTCTTACCAGTCGATGCTGTTGTAACTGATAAATTTGAAGAAGGTAGCGACAGAGTTATTAAGACTATTGAAGGTGATATTCCAGATGGTTTTGAAGGTATGGATATTGGTCCAAAAACAATTGAATTATTTAAAAATGAAATTGCTAAAGCAAAATTAATTTTCTGGAATGGTCCAACAGGTGTTTTTGAACAAAAAGAATTCCAAACTGGAACAATTGAAGTTTGTAAAGCAATTACAGAAAATAAAGATTGCTTCTCAGTAATTGGTGGTGGTGATAGTGCTGCTGCCGCAAAACAATTTGGTTATAAAGATAAATTTAGTCACGTTTCAACTGGTGGTGGCGCTTCACTTGAAATGATTGAAAATGATGGTCATTTACCAGGAATTGATGTAATTGGTTAATTTTATGCGAAAAAAATTATTACTTGGAAATTGGAAAATGAATAAAACAATTTCCGAAACAAAAGAATTTTTAAAAGATATTAATGAACTTGTATCACTTGCAAAAGAAAAAGATATTGACATTGGAATAGCTCCAACTTATTTATGTCTTGAAACTATTAAAAATAATGTTCCAAGTAGCGTTATTGTAGCTAGTCAAAATTGTCACTATTTAGATAGTGGTGCATATACTGGTGAAGTTTCAGTTTTAATGCTTAAAGAATTAGGTATTGACTGGAGCATTATAGGTCATTCTGAAAGAAGAACTTATGATAATGAAACAAGTCAAAAATGTAATTTAAAAATTAAAAAATTATTAGAAAATAATTGTACCCCAGTATATTGTGTTGGTGAAACTTTAGAACAATTTGAAAATAATAGAACATGTGATGTTGTAAAAGAACAAATTGTTGAAGGTTTAAAAGATATAAAATTAGAAGATTTAAGTAAAATCGTTATTGCTTATGAACCAGTTTGGTCAATTGGGACTGGTAAAAATGCTTCTAAAGAAATTGCTGAAAACGTTTGTGCATTTATCAGATCTTTATTAGTTGATTTATATAATAAAGAAGAAGCAGAAAAAGTAAGAATTTTATATGGCGGTTCTGTAAAACCAAACAATATTAAAGAATACATGCAAGAAAAAGACATTGATGGAGCTTTAGTTGGTGGTGCTTCATTAAAAGTTGACTCTTATAAGGAATTGATTAATAATATTTAAATTCAATTATTTTAGGAGGTTGATCTATGGAAGAATTTCAAATAAATAGTGATCAAAGCGTTGTTACAGATCAAAATAATACAACTATTAAACAAACAAGTGCTGATATAATCAAATCAAAAGGCAATGTCTTTTTTGGAAAGATAATGCTTTGGATGGGATTAGGTATATTAGTTACATTTTTGTTTGGCTATTTATATCCATTAATTATTTTAAATACTGTTAATTTTGATATAGCAGTAAATGTAATTTTTATTACATGTTTTGTAAGTGCAATTGCAGCATTTATTGAAGTATTTGTTTTGATGTTTACAGTATTTAAAAAAGGTGGAGTATCTCTTGTTCCATATTTAATTTATTCAGTTTTAATTGGATTAGCTTTATCTCCAATATTAATATTTAATGATGCTCAAGCTGTTTTAATTACAATTGGAATTACAGCTGGAATGTTTATTCTTTTAGGAATTGTTGGAATACTTTTTAAAGGAAGAATTGGATTTATTATTGGAGGGGTTGGAGTTTTAAGTATTGGAGCTTTATGTCTTGCTTTAACAAATTTATTTTTAGGAAGTGAGATGATTTTTTGGGTTGTAAGCTTTTTACTTTTAATTATTACAATGGCTTATGTTGTAATTGATGTAAATTTAATTAAACATACAGCTCAATATACCAATCAAACTAGAAATGAAGCTTTATATTTAGCTTTAGTTCTTTATACTGATTTTATTAGATTGTTTATATATTTACTTCCAATTGTCTTAAGAATTCTTGCAAATTCAAGACGTTAAAATTATTATTTATTTTGTCAAATAAAATGAAAAGAAAAGACCTCAAAAAAGGTCTTTTCTTTATATAATTATTCTAATTAAATTGACAAGTTTTAATAAGAATTAAATAAGTTGTTTTAATATTTTGTAAGTATAATCAAAAAAATTTATATTGACTTTTAATATAAATAAATTAAAAATAATGCATAAAATTTTGGAGGAACAATTATGAAAATTAAAAATGCATTAACGCTTATTGGTGTATTATCGCTCGTAGTTGGATTAACTTCATGTGATACACAAACAAGTTCAAGTGCAACAACAACTACAACAACAACTACAACAACAACAACTACAATCAGTGTTCAACAAAAACATACAGTAAGTGTATCTGGAAGTGGATTTACAACTGTTGGATTAGATAGTGCCGGTTATAGTGAAGGAAGTTTAGTTACTTTAGCTTTTTTTGCTGAACAAGGTCTTAGAATTAGTGGTGTTACAACTAGTCTTTCAAGTGTAACATTAACTTTAAAAGAAAATGTAGTTACATTTACAATGCCAAATTCAAATATTGAATTAACTGTTACAACAAGTAGTGTTGGAACAGATGTTAATGTTTTAGATGAAATGTTAGCTCAATTAAAAGAAGGCATTTCAATGGGTTCAACAATAGATGAAACTCAAGTCTGGACATATAATGATGGAACTACATCAAATACAAGAAATGCAAGAATTGTTGATACAAAAGCGGTAGATGGATTTGCAAGAGCAACTAAATATAGTGCAGTTTATGCACAAGATGGAAATGATCCAGATGAAGTTTTAAAACCTAATAGATTAACGGTTTCTTATAATTATTCGTTTGCAAAAAATCCTGAAGCTGGTCAATTAAGTCAAGTAGAATTAGCTGCCAATAATAAACTTAAATATAATAATGTTCTTGATTCAACAACAAATCAAGCCTTAAAATGGGATGAAACATTTAAAAATCCATTTTCATTATTGACTTCTGATATGTTTACAATTGATGAAAATGATCCAACTGTTTATCATATGGATACAAGCAATGTTTTATATGAACCAATTTTAAGAATGTTAGCTCATTTTATTTATGGTGAACCAAATGTTTATGTTGTAGAAGAATTAAATTTAACAACTAAAGATGGTGAAATTGTCTCTTATGATGGTCATTTTGAAGATTATGATTACACTGGTTTTGTCTACACTTCAAAAATTAAATTCTCTGGAGAAATTCTAAATAGGGGAGTAGATGTTGTTGAAGTTCCAAAACCAATTGAAGGAGAAGAAATTCCAGCTTTAAAAGAAAAATTAGATTCATTAAAAGATGCTAATTTTACAGTTATCACACAAGAAATTTCAGAAGATTGGTATGGAAATATAAATAATACATATTATAAAGCTATTAGTGATGGTGGTGATCATATTCATCAATTAAATTATATTGGTGATATTGCTGATAATGTTACAAGTGATGAATATTTATATACACAATTATCTGAAGAAGATAGTTGGGCACCAGGAGGTATTGCTTATGATGCTCAAATTGCAACTAATATTAAAGGTACATGGTATTCATTTGGCAGTTTAGTCGATGGAATGGTATTAGTTGATGATTTATTACCAAGTTTTGATATTTCAACTGTCTTATTTGAAGAAGGTGAAACAGCTGGAACTTATGTTTTAAGAAGTGATTTACCATCATATTTTGCAGGATTAAATAGTGGTTCATTCTCTTTATTTACATCAAATGAAGCAGGTGAATTAACAATTGATACAAATAATAATCAAATTAAATTTGATTTAAAAGCATCTGAAAGTAGTTATACAAATGATGAAGTAACAACATTTAGTAATATTGGAAGTACAAATGTTACAAATACAGCCGTTACAACATCAACAGAAGCTTTAACAAAATGGGAAGATTATTTTACAAGTCAAAGTGTCGTTGATAGTGTTCTTGCAATTCTCCCTTCAAGAGTATTAAATTATATTCCTCTTCCAAAACTTGAAACTTATGAAGCTGAAGGTAATAATTTAACAAGTGTTGGAGTTTATGCAGACTCAAGTTCAAATGAAGTTCAACTTCAAATTAGACTTGATGAATATGGAGATAATGTTGATGCTCAATATGAAGATTTATTAGTATTAATTACTAATGGATTAACAGAAAATGGTTTTGAATTAACATCTCTTGATCCATGGTATGGCTATACATTTAATAAAGTTGAAACAATTAATGAAAAGCAAACAGACATTAGTGTTTCTCTTGGAGCAAGCGGTTCATATTTCTTAGTTGATTTTGCTTTAAGTGAAGTAATTGGTGAATAAGTAGTAGTTAATTATTAAATAATAAAGATTTAAGGCTGGTAATTGCAAAATTACCAGCATTTTTTTTATAAATATTTAATTTTTTTTAAATTGTTATATAATAAAAACATGAATTTAAAAAAATTATTGTTGACAAGTATTTTAATAAATGGGTTATTATTATCAAGTTGTGATTTAAGTGATGATAATAATTCAAGTAGTATTAGTTTAAAAGAAGGGTATAGATCTTTATTTTTAGATGAATCAACAAACGGTGTTGTTGTTAAAGGTGGTTTAAATCATTCTTATAAAGTTGGAAGTGAAGTAAGATTTTCTATAATTGATCAAGATGATCTTGATGAAGAAGTTTATTTAAATAATAGAAAATTATCTCCATATTTTGAAGAAAGTATAAATGGAATAAATTACATTGATTATGTATTTGAAATGCCAGATGAAGATGTAGTTATTTCTTGTGTTTTAAATAAACATGTTCCATTAAATGAAATTTATCCATTTATTGATGATTTATCAGCAGATTAAATAAAAGAAGTTTATTACAATGATTATTATGTTGAAGTTGTTGATAAAATAAGTAGTGTCAAATATACAAATAATAAATCAGATTTTAATACATTAATAAAAATGTTAAAAAATTGTTATGCTGTTAAAGATGATGATTTTAAAGGTTTTCCTCCTCCAGGAGGGCATGCTTCATATTTAGACATTTACCTTTTAGATGATACTGTAGAATCAATTTTAATAAATAATTCGTACATAATTAATGTAGATGAATATTCTGGATATTCTATTAGAAATTATAGGGTTAATTTTGAATTTGGTGAGTTTTATAAATGCTTTTTACCTCCAGCAATTTCGCACGATGAAGTATATTTTAATTATAAATATCTTGATGAAATAGAAAATTTAGTAGATGAAGTAATGTTTACAGAATGTGATTTTGAATTAGGTGAAAAATTTTATTTAGTAAAAAGTCAATATAATGGAGAAATTAAAGTCTACGATAAAAATCATTTTGTATATCAAGATCAAAAATATAAAACTGTAGGCAATAAAGATTTTTCAATATTATTTTCTAAATTTAATTATATTTAAATAAAAAATAAATTCTCATTTGAGAATTTATTTTTATTATTAATCAATTTTTTGGCGCGCCCAGCAGGAATCGAACCCGCAACCCCTTGATTCGAAGTCAAATACTCTATCCAATTGAGCTATGGGCGCAAGCATATATATTATATATATATAAGATAAATAGTGAAACTTTTTTCTTAAATAAATTTTTTAAAAATTTTTAAAAATTTTTATAAGAAACCATTGCATTATCAATTTGTGAAGTTTATAATTTTAAATCGTGTGCTACAAAAAAGGTATACAAAAAATAGCAAAAAAAATTAAAAAAAACTTGCTATAAAAATACCTGAGTAGTATAATAAATAACGCTTAACAAATGAGGATGATATCTAAATTTGTGGGCCATAAAAAATAATTAATTAAATTGTTGACTTTAATAACAATTTAATGATATTATTATACAGCACGCCATTTTGAATGGTTTAATTGTGTAAAAAACAACGTGCTAACTGATCTTTGAAAACTAAATAGATGTACAACTAATTAACGTCAATTTATTTAAGATAATAATTATTATGAACTAGAATATAAACTTTTTGAGAGTTTGATCCTGGCTCAGGATGAACGCTGGCGGCGTGCCTAATACATGCAAGTCGAACGGGAGAGCTTGCTCTCTAGTGGCGAACGGGTGAGTAACACGTGGGTAACCTGCCTTTCAGTTGGGGATACCTAGAGGAAACTTTAGCTAATACCGAATACGAATTTCTTTCGCATGAGAGTTGTTTGAAAGGGGCTTTTGCCTCGCTGATAGATGGACCCGCGGCATATTAGCTAGTTGGTGAGATAACAGCCCACCAAGGCGAGGATATGTTGAGACACGGCCCATACTCCTACGGGAGGCAGCAGTAGGGAGTTTTCGGCAATGGGGGAAACCCTGACCGAGCAACGCCGCGTGAGCGATGAAGGTCTTTTGATTGTAAAGCTCTGTTATAAAGGATAAATTGCAGGCTCAGGTAATGGGGTCTGCTTGATAGTACTTTGTCAGAAAGTCACGGCTAACTACGTGCCAGCAGCCGCGGTAATACGTAGGTGACAAGCGTTATCCGGAATTATTGGGCGTAAAGAGTGAGCAGGCGGCAGGTTAAGTTTGAAGTCAAATTTATGGGCTTAACTCATAATCGCTTTGAAAACTGGCCAGCTAGAGTACGTGAGAGGTGGACGGAACTCCATGTGTAGCGGTGAAATGCGTAGATATATGGAAGAACACCAGTGGCGAAGGCGGTCCACTAGCACGATACTGACGCTCAGTCACGAAAGCATGGGTAGCAAATAGGATTAGATACCCTAGTAGTCCATGCTGTAAACGATGATAACTAGATATTGCCGTTTGGCAGTCTCGAAGCTAACGCATTAAGTTATCCGCCTGGGAAGTACGCTCGCAAGAGTGAAACTTAAAGGAATTGACGGGGACCCGCACAAGCAGTGGAGCATGTGGTTTAATTCGACGCTACGCGAAGAACCTTACCAGGGCTTGACATGGAATTAAAGGCTCTAGAGATAGAGAGATAGTTATAGTTCACACAGGTGGTGCATGGTTGTCGTCAGCTCGTGTCGTGAGATGTTAGGTTAAGTCCTGCAACGAGCGCAACCCTCGTTCTTAGTTACCATCATTCAGTTGGGGACTCTAAGAATACCGCTAGTTTTAAGCTGGAGGAAGGTGGGGATGACGTCAAATCATCATGCCCTTTATGTCCTGGGCGACACACGTGCTACAATGGCCGATACAATGAGATGCAATACCGCGAGGTGGAGCCAAACTCTAAAGTCGGTCTCAGTTCGGATTGGAGTCTGCAACTCGACTCCATGAAATCGGAATTGCTAGTAATCGCGAATCAGCCATGTCGCGGTGAATACGTTCTCGGGTCTTGTACACACCGCCCGTCAAACCATGAGAGCTGGTAATACTCGAAGCCGTTATCTTAACTCGCAAGAGAGGGAGACGTCTAAGGTAGGACTAGTGATTGGGGTTAAGTCGAAACAAGGTATCCCTACGGGAACGTGGGGATGGATCACCTCCTTTCTATGGAATATAAGGGATTTGAAGAAAAATCCAAAAATTTTAACCTAAAATATTCTTGGTTAGTGATGTTAATTAAAAGTCATCTATTTAGTTTTGAGAGATTAGTTTCTCTCTAATGAAATTTTGTTCTTTGAAAACTGAATATTATATAACATGTTCTTTCTGTTAGTTGTAGATTTTACTTAGCTTGCTAAGATAGTCTATAGCTGCAAGCATTTAAACTAAAGCAAATTATTAAATTTTACGAAGTTAAGTTAATAAAGGCGTATAGTGGATGCCTTGGCATTAGAAGGCGATGAAGGACGCGACTACCTGCGATAAGCGATGGGGAGCTGGATGTGAGCTGTGATCCGTCGATTTCCGAATGGGGCAACCCAGCATGTAATCCATGCTATCCTCTGGCGTGGGCCAGAGTGAGGAGAAACCTAGGGAAGTGAAACATCTCAGTACCTAGAGGAAAAGAAAGATAATATATCGATTCCGTGAGTAGCGGCGAGCGAAAGCGGAGGAGCCTAAACTATCCTTTGGGATAGGGTTCGGACCACGATGTGGGATTAGTTATATGGTAGGAGAAGCACTTGGGAAGGTGCGCGACACAAGGTGATAGCCCTGTATCCGAATCTGTATAACACTCTAGTGGTATCCAAAGTACGGCGAGGCACGTGGAATCTTGTCGGAATGTGTGCAGACCACTGCATAAGGCTAAATACTAACTAATGACCGATAGCGAACCAGTACTGTGAAGGAAAGGTGAAAAGAACCCCGGGAGGGGAGTGAAAAGAATCTGAAACTATATGCTTACAAAAAGTCAGAGGCCGTTAAAGGCTGATGGCGTGCCTATTGAAGAATGAACCGGCGAGTTACTCTTTCATGCGGGTTAAATCGAAGAGATGGAGCCATAGCGAAAGCGAGTCTGAATAGGGCTTATGTATGAGGGAGTAGACCCGAAACCCGACGATCTATCCATGAGCAGGTTGAAGGTGGGGTAAAACCCACTGGAGGACCGAACCAACGTTCGTTGAAACGCCCGTGGATGACTTGTGGATAGGGGAGAAATTCCAATCGAGTTGGGAGATAGCTGGTTCTCCCCGAAATAGCTTTAGGGCTAGCGTCTACGATATAGCGTGTGGAGGTAAAGCACTGAATGCACGATGGCCGTGACACACGGTACTGATTGCAATCAAACTCTGAATTCCATACGTGGAATGTAGGCAGTCAGAGTGTGGGGGATAAGCTCCATGCTCAAAAGGGAAACAGCCCAGACCGTCAATTAAGGTCCCTAAATTCATGTTAAGTGTTAAACGATGTGGAGATGCATAAACAACTAGGATGTTGGCTCAGAAGCAGCCATCATTTAAAGAGTGCGTAACAGCTCACTAGTCTAGTGCCTCTGCGCGGAAGATTTACCGGGGCTAAACATGATACCGAAGTTACGGATTTGTACTTTTGTATAAGTGGTAGGGGAGCGTTCCATACGGGGCGAAGCGATACCGGAAGGAGTCGTGGACTGTATGGAAGTGAGAATGCCGGTGTAAGTAACGATTATAGGTGAGAATCCTATACACCATTTGACTAAGGTTTCCAGGGGAAGGGTCGTCCTCCCTGGGTTAGTCGGGACCTAAGGCGAGGCCGAAAGGCGTAGTCGATGGATAGCAGGTTGATATTCCTGCACCCGAATATATGTGATGTAGTGACAGAGAGGGCTAGCCGTACCTATTATTGGATTTAGGACTAAGCGAGGTACCTGGTGGATTGGCAAATCCGTCCACCTTAAGGGGAAAGCGTGATGGGGATTGAAAAGATTCGTCTGAGTAGAGAAGTCGGTGATGCCAGCTCTCAAGAAAAGCTGCTAACTTAAGTATATTCGGCTCGTACCGAGAACGGACACACGTGGTCAAGGAGAGTATCCTAAGGTGAGCGAGATAACTGTTGTTAAGGAACTCTGCAAAATTGCTTCGTAAGTTCGCAAGAAGAAGTGCCATCGCAAGATGGTCGCAGTGAAGAGGCCCAAGTAACTGTTTAACAAAAACACAGCTCTATGCTAAGCCGTAAGGCGATGTATATGGGGTGATGCCTGCCCAGTGCTGGAAGGTTAATAGGAGGGGTGCAAGCTCTGAATTGAAGCCCTAGTGAACGGCGGCCGTAACTATAACGGTCCTAAGGTAGGGTAAGTTCTGACGCGCATGAATGGTATAATAATTTGGGCGCTGTCTCGACAGCAGACTCGGTGAAATCTTAATACCTGTGAAGATGCAGGTTACCCGCGACTAGACGGTAAGACCCCATGGAGCTTTACTATAACTTAATATTGGACATTCGTGGTTCATGCACAGGATAGGTAGGAGGCTTTGAGGCAGGGCTTTTGGGTTCTGCGGAGCCAACGTTGGGATACTACTCTTGTTCTATGAATGTTCTAACATATCTCTTCACCGGAGTATGGACAGTGTTAGGCGGGTAGTTTAACTGGGGCGGTTGCCTCCCAAATTGTAACGGAGGCGCCCCAAGGTACCCTCAATACGGTTGGAAATCGTATTTCGAGTGCAATGGCATAAGGGTGCTTGACTGCGAGAGGTACATCTCGAGCAGGTACGAAAGTAGGGCATAGTGATCTGGCGGTGCTGTGTGGAAAGGCCGTCACTTAACGGATAAAAGCTACCCTGGGGAAAGGGTTTGGCTGTTCGCCAATTAAAGTGGTACGCGAGCTGGGTTCAAAACGTCGTGAGACAGTTTGGTCCCTATCTGTCGTGGGCGTAGGAAATTTGAGAGGACCTGTCCTTAGTACGAGAGGACCGGGATGGACATTGCAACGGTACACCAGTTGTCACGCCAGTGGCACAGCTGGGTAGCTGCCAATGGAATGGATAAACGCTGAAAGCATCTAAGTGTGAAGCCAACCTCAAGATGAGATTTCCCATACGCAAGTAGTAAGACCCCCGCAAAGTTAGCGGGTTGATAGGGCAGAGATGTAAGTGCTGTAAGGCATTCAGTCGACTGCTACTAATAGGTCGAGGACTTAATTTCAAGATTTTATCAAATCTCTAAATAAAATTTATATAATTCTTAAGAACATGTGGTAAAATAATATTCAGTTTTGAGAGAACAAGATCTCTCGATAAGTCTGGTGGCTATGACGCGGTGGTCACACCTGTTCCCATCCCGAACACAGAAGTTAAGCACCGTAGTGGCGAAGGTAGTCAGTAATGGCGAGAATAGCAAGCTGCTGGGCTTTTTTTACGCTCAAAATCGTCTATTTATCGGCATTTTAGGGCATTTTGATAAACTTTACAATTATGTAAATTTATGATATATTATTAGTGCTATAAGCTTTAAACTTATAAAGAAAAAAATGGATAAATTGAATAAAAGTACTCCTTATGGGAGTTTAAAAATAACAAAAGAAGCAATTGCAAAAATCGTTGGTGATGAAGTTACTTCAACATATGGAGTAGCTGGAATTGTTTCAATTTCGACAAAGGATAAAGGTAAGCTATTAGATATAGATAATTTTAAAAACGGCTTAATTATTAAAAAAGAAAGAAGTTCTTATGTTATTGATATTCATATAGCTGTAATTTTTCCATTAAAGATTACTGAGATAATTAATGAAGTCCAAAAAAGAGTTAAATACGCTCTTTCAAAAAAATTAAAAATTACTTTCAAAAATATTAATATTTATGTCGATGGACTCTTAATTGATCAGAATAATTAATTAGGAGATTAAACATGAAAACAATTAATGCGCAGTTATTAAAAAAGATGTTCATTTCGGCTAGTAACAATTTATATAATCACTATCCTGAAATTGACGCCTTAAATGTCTTCCCAGTTCCAGATGGAGATACTGGATTGAATATGAATTCAACACTTTCAAGTGGTGTTAAAGACATTCAATTTAGAAACGATAATGATGTTTATACATTAGCAAGTTGTTTCTCAGATGGCGCTTTTATGGGCGCTAGAGGTAATAGTGGTGCTATTACATCACAAATTTTTAAAGGTTTTGCCCATTATTTAAAAGATAAAAATGAAATTGACTTAAATACACTTGTTTTAGCTTTTCAAGGTGCAAAAGAATTTGCATATAAAGCTGTTATTAAACCAGTCGAAGGAACTATTTTAACAGTTATTCGAGAAACTAGTGATTATTTAAAAGAACATATTGATCAATGTTCTAGCATTGAAGAAGCTTTTGATTTAATTGTTAGTGAAGCTAAAAAATCATTAGATCACACTCCTGAATTACTTCCAGTTTTAAAAGAAGTTGGAGTTGTCGACTCTGGTGGTGCGGGACTTTTAAAAATTTTTGAAGGTATGAAAGAAGCAGTTCATGGAAATTATGTTGAAAAAAAGACTTATGGTAATGAAAAAGAAACTGCAAGTAGTGCCACAACTCAAATCGGAGAAAATGAAGAATTTGGATATTGTACTGAACTCATCATGGAATTAGGTCCAGATAGCGTTAAAAAGGCTTTTAATGAAAATAAATATGTCTCCGTTTTACAAATGCATGGTAATTCATTAGTTTTTGTTAAAAATGGTAATTATGTAAAAGTTCACATTCATACAATGACTCCTGGTTGGGTTTTAAATTATTCTCAACAATTTGGTGAATTTAAAAAATTAAAAATTGAAAATATGACTGAACAACATAATGAACTCATGTTGATGGAAAAAGAAAAAGAACAATTAGCCTTAAATACTGAATCAAAAGAAGAAGCTCAAGTTATTGATTTAGATGAACAAAAAGCTCCTGAAAAAGAATTTGGAATAATTGCAACCTGTTCTGGAGAAGGTATTGCCGATATGTTTAAAGAAATCGGTGTTGACGAAATTGTAAGAGGTGGTCAAACAATGAATCCATCAACTGAAGATTTTGTATCTGCCATTAAAAAAGTAAATGCTAAAAATGTCTTCATTTTACCAAATAACTCTAATATTATTATGGCAGCAACTCTAGCTAGTGATATTACTAAAAATATTAAAAGATCAAAGGTAATCCCTTCAACGACGATTCCTCAAGGATTAGTTGCTGCAATGACAATGAATCCTGATGCAAATTATCAAGAAAATTCTAAAGAGATGAAAAAATCACTTAAAACTGTCAAAACTTCTCTTATTACTTATGCAACAAGAGATACTAATATGAACGGAATCAAGATTGTTAAAAATGATTTTATTGCATTAGTTGATAAAAAAGTTATTTGTTGTGTAAAAGATAAATTTGATGCTTTATATAAAGCTTTAGATAAAATTATTAATCAATCTTCTTCAATTGTTACAATTTTTACTGGAAATGATATAACAAAAGAAGAAAGAGAAAAATTATCTAAAGATTTAACGAATAAATACGAAATGCTTGAAGTTGATGTAAGAGATGGAAAGCAACCTGTTTATTCATTTATTATTGGTATAGAATAAAGTTTAGTTAATTTTTTTAATTATTTTGAAAAATAAGAATCCTCGATTCTTATTTTTTCATATAAATTAAGAAATATGATAAAATATTAAGGTATTGTTTGTAGGTATTAACATGAAAATAGTTATTGATATGATGGGCTCTGATTTAGGTCCAAATGGTTTAATTAAAGCAATTGATGAATTTTCAAAAAAACATGAAGATGTTATTTTTTATCTTGTTGGAAAAGTAAATGAATTTAATGAATTTAATAATAGAAAAAACTTTTCTCTTATTAATGCAGATGATGTAATTACAATGGATGATAATCCTCTTCTTGCAATAAAAAGAAAAGATTCTTCTATGATTAAAGCAATTCAAATATATAAAGATGAAAAAGCAGATATATTAATATCTGCTGGATCAACTGGTGCTTATTTAACTGCTTCTACATTTTTAATTGGAAGAATTAAAGGCATTAAAAGACCAGGATTAGTAACTCCATTCCCAACAATGATTAAAAATAAACAAGTCGTTTTACTTGATATTGGTGCTAATAACGTCAATTTTAAAGATGAATTAGTTCAATTTGCATACATGGGCAAAATTTATGCCAAATATATATGTAAAATTGAAAATCCAAATACTTATTTATTATCAAATGGTACCGAAGACCATAAAGGTACTGAAACAATTCAAGAAACTAATAAATATTTAAGAGAAATAAATTTTGAAAATTTTAAAGGTAATATTGAAGCTCGTGATGTTTTAAGTGGCGAAGCTGATGTTGTAGTTACCGATGGATTTTCTGGTAATTTATTTTTAAAAACATGTGAAGGCGTTTTTGGGATTGTTTCAAAATTATTAAAAACGGGATTTAAGAAAAACATTAAAACTAAAGTTGGATATTTATTATCAAAAAGTGTAATTGATAATATAAAAGATACATTTAACTATAAAACAACCGGTGGAGCAATGCTTTTAGGAATTGACGGATATGTTATAAAAGCTCATGGAAATAGTGACTTTGAAGGATTTACTGGTGCTTTAAATGTTGCTTATAATATGAAAATAAACGAAATTAATGAAAAGATTAAACAAGAATTAAATTTAAAATAAATGAAAGATTTAGATTATTTTTTTAAGGGTTTTAATTTAAAACCAAATAATAAAGCGATTTATGAGATAGCATTTACTCATTCATCTTTTAATTTTGATGCTAAAACAAGTCATAAAGATTATGAAAGACTTGAGTTTATGGGCGATTCTTTCATTAATTTTGTTGTTGCAGATTTAGCATATAATTTAAGAAGTGATTTAGATCAAGGTGAAATGACTAAACTTCGTTCAACTTTAGTACAACAACAAGGATTAACAAAATTGGCAAAAAAATATAATTTAAAAGATTATATTAGAGTTGGAAAATCTCTTCAAAATCAAGATTTAGAAAAAATGCCACATTTATTAGAAGATATCTTTGAAGCAGTAATTGGGGCGATGTATGTTGATCAAGGTTTAAACAAAACATATGATTTTGTTAGAAATTTGTTTTTTGATGAAGTTAAAAATTTTTCTACTGAGCAACTTCATGATTATAAATCCACTCTTCAAGAATTGCTTCAAGGAGAAACAAGACAAACAGTTACTTATAAAGTTTTGGATGAAATAGGTCCTCAACATGATAAGACTTTTATAGTTGAAGCATGTTATGGAAATATAATTTTGGGAAAAGGTAAAGGAAAAAGTAAAAAAGAAGCTGAACAAAACGCTGCAAAAGAAGCTCTTAAAAAAGGAGTTGTATTATAGATGGGTTTAATTAAATTTTTAAAAGAAAAATTTTCTAAGAAAAAAGAAGAAAAAGAATTAGATAAAAAAGAAAATAATATTTCTGAAGTTAATGAGCAAAATGATTCTAAATTAGAAGATAATAGTATTAAAAAAGAAGAAGATATAAAAGAGTTAAATGATAATAAAGATTCTAATTCTGATTTAGAAAAATATGATAAAGGATTAGAAAAATCTCGAAAATCTTTTGCAAATAAGTTAAAAAGTCTATCAAAGAAATATAAAAAAGTTAATCAAGAATATTTTGATAATCTTGAAGAAGTATTAATTGAAGCCGATGTTGGTGTTAAATTAACTCTTGATGTAATTCAAGAATTATTAGAAAAATCAAGAAAAGAAAAATTAGAAGATCCAGAAGAAATTAATGAATTATTAATTGATATTTTATTTTTAAAATATGTTAAAGAAAATGAAGATAAAAATTTAGAATTAAAATTTGATTCAAAAAATCCAACAATTTGTTTAATTGTTGGAGTAAATGGAGTTGGAAAGACAACAAGTATTGCAAAACTTGCTTATAGATACATTAAACAAAATAAGAAAGTTTTAATTGTTGCAGCTGATACTTTTAGAGCAGCAGCTGTTGACCAACTTGAAATTTGGGCCAAAAGAATTAATTGCGATATAGTTACAGGTTTAAATAATCAAGATCCAGCCAGTGTTTTATATAAAGGTTTAGAAAAAGCAAAAAATGAAAATTATGATTTAGTTATTATTGATACCGCTGGAAGATTACAAAATAAAGTTAATTTAATGAATGAATTAAGTAAAATGTCTAAAGTTATAAATAAATTATCGCCAGATAGTATTAAAGAAACTTTATTAATTATTGATGCTACAACTGGTCAAAATGGTGTTTTACAAGCAAAATCATTTTATGAAGCAACTGGTTTAACTGGAATTATTATTACAAAAATGGATGGAACTTCAAAAGGTGGAATTATTTTATCTATTAGAGATGAATTAGGGATCCCAGTTAGATTTATTGGTCTTGGTGAAAAAGTTGATGATTTAGAATTATTTGATTTAGAAAAATATTTATATTCATTGTGTATAAATAAGGAATAATTTATGGATATAAAAAAGAATGATTATTTAATAAATTTATATGATATTTATTATAATTTATTGACAAAAAAGCAGAAATACTACTTAGAAATGTATTTAAAGTGTGATTTATCTGTTTCAGAAATATCTGAAAATGATAAAATTTCAAAAGCTGCAGTATCTGATTCAATAAAAAAAAGTATCCAAAAGTTATTAAATTATGAAAAAAAATTAAACTTATATTCTAAACAAAAAGAAATAATAAAATATTTAGATTCAATAAATAAATTAAACGAAGAAGAATTAAACAATGTAAAAAAGAGGTTATAAAAAATGGCATTTGAAAATTTAACTGAAAAATTTCAACGTATCTTTAAAAAATTAACTGGTCAAGGTACTCTAAGTGAAAGAAATATGCAAGAGATGCTTGATGAAATTAAAGTTGCGTTACTTGAAGCAGATGTTAATTATAAAGTTGTAAAAGACTTTTTAAACGATGTTAAACAAAAAGCAATTGGTCAAGAAGTATTAACTAAAGTTAATCCTTCTCAAATGATTACTAAAATTGTTTATGATGAAATAGTTGAATTACTTGGAAGTAATAAAACAGAAATTAATTATAATAAAAATAAACCAACAATAATAATGCTTGTTGGTTTACAAGGTAGTGGTAAAACAACAACAGCTGCAAAACTTGCATATTTAATGAAAAATAAATTGAATAAAAAAGTTATGTTTGCGGCTTGTGATATTTATCGTCCAGCTGCCGTTGAGCAATTAAAAGTATTAGCAAAACAAATTAATGTTCCAGTAATTCATGAAGAAGGATTAAGTGCTGTTGATATTGCAAAAAAAGCAAAAGAAGTTGTTTATAATGAACATTATGATGTTTTAATTATTGATACTGCTGGTCGTTTACAAATCGATGAAGCATTGATGGATGAATTAAATCAAATTAAAAAAGAAGTTAACCCTGATGAAACATTATTATTAGTTGATGCAATGGCTGGACAAAATGCTAGTGAAGTTGCTTCTACATTTAATGAAAAAGTCGTATTAACTGGTGTAATTATGTCAAAACTTGATGGTGATACAAAAGGTGGTGCCGCATTAAGTGTTGCAAAATTAACTGGTTTATATATTAAATTTGTTGGAACTGGAGAAAAAATTTCTGATTTAGATATTTTCTATCCAGATAGAATGGCTTCAAGAATTTTAGGAATGGGTGATGTTGTTTCTTTTGTTGAAAAAGTAAAAGATACAATTGATGAAAGAGAAGCTAAAAAACAAGCCATGAGGGCATTAAAAGGGCAATTTACTCTTGATGACATGCTCAAACAATTAAAGCAAATCCAAAAACTTGGAAGTTTAGGTGGAGTTTTATCAATGCTTCCTGGTATGCCAAAAATTAACGATGAACAAAAACAACGTGTCGAAAATGAGATGAAAAATTTTGAAATTATTATGGATTCAATGACTTTAGAAGAAAGAGCATATCCAGAAATTTTGAAAAATTCTAGAAAAGTGAGAATTGCCAAAGGTTGTGGCAAAACCGCTGCTGATATAAATAGAATGTTAAAATATTATGATCAAGCCAAAATGATGATGAAACAATTTAAAAATAAAGGTGGTTTTGGGGGATTTGGCGGATTTGGTGGCAAATTCCCTCCAAATTTTGGTGGAAGATAATTAAAAAAATAAATATTATTTTTTCTTATTATTATTTATAGCTTTTAATTCGATTTCAGAAATATCGTCTTCATTTAATAATTCTAAATCGTGCTTTGTAAGATTTAGTTTATTAAATAAATCTGGACGATATTTTTTCGTTAATTTTAAAGACATTTTATATCGATATCTATTAATTATTTCGTGGTTTCCACATAATAAAACTTCAGGAACTAAATGTCCTTCAAAATTTATTGGTTCGGTATATTGAGGATATTCTAATAAATTATTTTCAAAAGTTTCATCAATTATTGATTCATTATTTATGCTATGAGGAATTAATCGAATAATAGAATTTGCAATTGCAATTGCTGCAATTTCTCCTCCGGTCAAAATAAAATCACCAATTGAAATTGTTTCATCAACATAGTTTGAAATCCTATCATCTATTCCTTCATAATTTCCACAAATTAATAGTATTTCATCTTGTTTTGATAATCTTACAGCATCTTTTTGATTATAAGTTTTACCTTTTGGAGACAATAAAATTTTTAGTGTTTTATTTGTTGAATTAGATTTTAAAGCATCAACAATTGGCTGACATTTCATTATTAAACCACTGCCTCCACCAATTGGAGGAGTATCAACTCTTTTATATTTATCTTTTGTATAGTCTCTAATATTGACAATATTTAATTCTACTAAATTATTAGCAATTGCACGTTTGATAATTGTATTTTCAGTAAGAGTTTGAAACAAATTTGGAAATATAGTTAAAATGGTAATCTTCATTAATCTAATAATCCTTTAATATTTAAAATTTCTATGATTTTATTTTCTATATCTACTTTTTTAATAAAATGATTGATAAATGGTATGTAATAATTTTTATTATCATTTTCTTTTCTAACTTGAAGCGTAATAGAAGCAGTAAATTCTTTTACATCAGATACAACCGCCAATTCTTGTTTTGTTTCATAATCAATAATTTTACAATTTTTTAAATCATCAAAATAATAATAACCTTTTGGCAATTTAGCATCAATTTTTTTAATTAATATAAATTTTCCAACAAGTAGTTTTGCTTTTTCAATAGTGTCAATATCTTTAAATAATACATAATCAAAACCCTTAAAGTTTCGATAAGAAGATATAGTAAATTTTTTAAGAAATTTTTCACCATTTTCATCAAAAAACTCTATCAAAACCTCATTATTTTTCTTGTATCTTTGCTTAGCAAAAAAAGTGGTGCTATAAACTTTTACTTCACCTTTTAATCCGCAAGTATTAATAATTTTTCCTAGTTGTAAATATTCGTTTTCCATAATATATTAATTAAAAAAATAAGAGCAGTGCTCTTATTTTTCTTCAGGCTTTTTTTCTAATGATTCAAATTTTAAATGAACTCTTTGGCTATTTAATTTTCCAGCAATTGAAACGATTTCTCTTAATGCTTGAGCAATTGAGCCTTTATGACCAATTAATCTTGCGATATCATCGTTATCAGCACAAATTAAATAACAAATATCATTTTCATTTTCACTTGGAAGTTTAGAGATTAAAATTCCATTTTTGTTAACAATTAAATCATCTACCAAAGCATGAATTAATTTTTCATAATCCATATTATTACTCCTAAAAACTTAATTATTTAGTTTTTTGCAGCTTTTGATTTACTTTCTGCGTGTTTTTGAATTAAGCCTTTTGAAGAAAGTAATGATTTAACAGTATCGCTTGGTTTTGCGCCTTTTGATAACCAAAATAATACTTTTTCTTCATCTATAACTAAGGATTGTTTTCCTACACTTGGATCATAATGACCTAATTCTTCAATAAATCTTTTATCTCTTGCAGATCTTGAATCAGCAACTACAACTCTATAAAATGGATCTTCGTGTCTTCCAATACGAGTTAATCTAATTTTTACAGCCATACTAATTCCTCCTTAAAGCATGATTATTTTATATAATGTTATAATGTTTGTCAAGTAAAAATACTTAACAATTTTTATAAATATTTTTATAAATTTCTTTATTATTTTTAATATTTTGATATAATAATAAACGCTGCATAGCTCGTTTTATTCCGCTTTGTTTAATACATATGAATAAAATTAAATTATATGACTAAAAGGAGGTAATTATGAATACAAATTTAGTTAAAGAAATTACCGCCAATCAATTAAAAAGCGATGTTCCTGCTTTTTCATCTGGTGATACCGTTAAAGTTTATGTAAGAATTATTGATAACGGTAAAGAAAGAAACCAAGTATTCCAAGGCGTTGTCATGGAAAGAAGAGGACACGGCGTTAGTGAAACTTTCACAGTTAGAAAGATGTCAAGTGGCGTTGGTGTTGAAAGAACTTGGTCTGTTCACTCTCCAGTTATTTCCAAAATTGAATTGGTTAAAAAAGGTAAAGTTAGAAGAAACAAGATTTATTATTTAAGAGAACGTAGTGGTAAATCTGCAAGAATTAAAGAAATTCTTAAATAATAAGATTTCAATAAAAAGAAGACATTGGTCTTCTTTTTATTTATAAATTTTTATAAAAAATATAAAATATTTGTATGGAAAATAAAAACATTCATTGGTTTCCTGGCCACATGAAAAAAGCATTGAATGAAATTCAAGCAAAAATTAAAATTATAGATTTAGTAATTGAAGTCTTAGATTCAAGAGCTTTTTTGTCAACTCAAAATCCGTATTTAAAATCAATTATCAATAATAAACCAGTTATTAAATTATTAAATAAAATTGATATTACTGACAAAAATAAATTAGAGGAAAATTTAACTGATGATGACAATGTTTTTGAATGTTCTATTACTTCAAATAATTTTTATAATGAATTAATTAAAATACTAAATAAATATTACTTAAAAATTAACGATAAATTTATTAAAAAAGGAATGAAAGCACAACCTTTAAAAATTTTAGTATGTGGTATTCCAAATGTTGGTAAAAGTAGTTTAATTAATTTATTAGCAAGAAAAAATTCTGCTGGTGTGGCTAATATTCCTGGTTTTACAAAAGGATTAAAATGGATTAGAGTTGAAGATAAATTTTATTTTTTAGATACTCCTGGAATTTTACCAAGTAATTATGAAGATAAAAAATATGCTCTAAATCTTGCAATGATTGGGAGTATAAAATTAGATATTTTACCTAAAACTACATTAGTTGAAAAAATATATTCTTATCTTATTAAATATAAAAAAGAAGAATTATTTAATTATTATAAATTAGATAAAAATATTGAGGATTTGCAAGGACTTTTAGAAAATTTATGTGCAAAACGAGGCTTTTTATTAAAAGGAAATAAATATGATTTAGAAAAAGCTGAGAATTTAATTATTGATGATTTTAAAAACGGAAAGATTTGTAAAATATTTTTAGATAATGTTGACTTTTGAAGAAGAATTTTATAAGGATAATTTATTACTAATTGCCGGATGTGATGAAGCAGGAAGAGGACCAGTTGCTGGACCTTTAGTTGTTGCAAGTTGTATTTTACCAACAAATTTTAACAATGAATTAATTAACGATTCAAAAAAATTAACTGCTAAAAATCGTGAAAAAGCATATGAATTAATCATAAAAAATGCAATTGACTTTTCTATTATAATAATAAGCGTTGAAGAAATTGATAAAGATAATAATATTTATCAAACAACGAAAAAAGCTATGATAGAGGCTTTTTTAATGCTAAATGTAATACCTGATTTATATTTAACAGATGCAATGCCTTTAGATGATATTAATAATAAGAAAGTAATTTCAATTATTAAAGGTGATTCAAAAGCTAAAAATATTGCAGCAGCTTCAATTCTTGCAAAAGTTACAAGAGATAGAATTATGGATGAGCTTGATAAAAAATATCCAGAATATAAATTTATTAAAAATAAAGGTTATCTTACAAAAGATCATATAAATGCTTTAAAAAATTATGGTTATATTAAAAATATTCATCGAAAAACTTATACTCCAATAAAAAATATGTAAAAATTTTGGAAAAAAGTTATTTTTACCTCGACTTATTTATTAGGAGGAGAAAAATGACTGCACAAGAAGTTGTACTTTATTTTACATTAAAATATAAAGGTTCATGGAAAGAAATTTTTGATGCGATAAAAAGTAGAGAAAAAATACCAGAGAATTATGATTTTGAAGAGATGAAAAAATCTATTAAATCAAAATATGTAACTCTACTAGATCCTGATTATCCAAATTTTTTAAAACAGATGATAAAACCACCATTTGCTTTATTTTATTATGGGGATTTAAATTTAATTAAGGATAACAATTTAAATTTATCGGTTGTTGGCAAAAGAGATAATACTTTATACGGAAGACAAGTTTGTAATGAATTAATAAATGATTTATCTGGAAAAAATATAAATATTATTTCTGGATTTGCTCATGGAATTGATTCAATTGCTCACAAAGCAAGTTTAAAAAATGGAATTAAAACAATTGCTGTTTTAGCATCAGGAATTGATAATTGTTATCCAAAAGAAAATTATAATTTATATGAGGATATAAAAAATAAAGGATTAATTATATCTGAATATCCAAATGATACACAAGTAAGCCATGATAATTTTGCTTTTAGAAATCGTTTAATTGCAGTATTTTCTAAATGTTTACTTGTAATTGAAGGAGAACAATCAAGTGGAACATCAATGACTGTTAGGTATGCTTTAGAAAATTCAAGAGATGTTTTGTGTGTTCCAAGTAATATTAATTCTTGTTCTTTATGTAATGATTTAATAAAAGATGGGGCTGATTTAATAAGAAATGTAGATGATATTTTGTATTATTATAAAAACTAAAAAAATGATTTTTTATTTATAAAAAATCGAATTTTACTGTATTGTAATTTTCTTTTTTTCCCTTAAAATTATAACGAATTAAAGAAAAGGACTTTTTTGATGAAATTAGTAATAGTAGAATCTCCAACAAAAACTCACACACTTAAAAGATATTTAGGCGATGATTATGATGTAGTTGCCTCAATTGGACATATTCGTGATTTAGCTATAAAAGGTAAAAATGGCTATGGAGTTGATATTGAAAATGGATTTATTCCAATTTATGAAATAAATAAAGATAAGAAAAATGTTGTTAAAGAATTAAAAAAAGATGCAAAAAAAGCTGAAGAAGTAATTCTTGCAACCGATCCTGATCGTGAAGGGGAAGCAATAGCATGGCACCTTGCCTCTGTTTTAAACCTTGATATTAAAACAACAAAAAGATTAGAATTTCATGAAATTACAAGAGATTCTATTTCTTATGCAATTGAAAATCCTCGAACAATTGATATGAATTTAGTATCAAGCCAAGAAACAAGAAGAATAATTGATAGAATTATTGGCTTTGATTTATCAAAAATTACAAGAAGATGGATTAATTCAAAGTCAGCTGGGAGAGTTCAAAGTGTCACATTAAGATTAATTTGTAATCATGAAAAAGAAATATTAGATTTTGTTCCTCAAACCTATTATGTAATAAGTATTAAGACAGAAGATGGTTTAGAATTGGATGTCGATTCTTATAAAGGAAAAAAGATTGATAAAATATTTGATAAAAATTTAGCCGATGAAATATTGGCAAATTTAGGCAATGAATTAATCGTTTCAAACACTCAAGAAAAACAAAGAATTACAAAATCAAAAGAACCATTTACAACAAGCACTTTACAACAAGAAGCATTTAATAAATTTAAATTTTCAACAAAAGAAACTTCATTAATTGCTCAAAAATTATACGAAGGTGTTGAAACAGATGATGGTTTAGTTGGCTTAATTACATATATGAGAACTGACTCAACAAAATTATCTAAATCTTATGTAGAAAGAGCTAAAAATTTTATTATTGAAAAATATGGCGAAAAATATTTTAGTGGTGAAAAATCCACTAAACATGTTCAAAATGCTCAAGAAGCTCACGAAGCAATAAGACCAACTGGAAACCATCGAACTCCAGAATCATTAAAAAAATATTTAAGTAGAAAAGAATATCAACTTTATAAATTAATTTATGAAAGAGCTCAAGCTTCATTAATGAGCGATAAAGTTGAAAATGTAAAAACAATAACATTATCAAGTAATGATGTTGATTTTAAAATTGAAAAAAGCGAAGTAGTTTTTAAAGGTTATAGTATTGTTTTAGATGATGAAAAACCAAACAAAAACTATAAGGATTTAAATGAAAACTCAAAATTACAAATCGCTAGTAAAATAATGAACGAAGAACAAACAAAACCTTCTCCAAGATATAGTGAAGCAAAAGTTGTTAAATTAATGGAAGAAGAAGGTATTGGAAGACCATCAACCTATGCAAGTACAATCCAAATTTTATTAACAAGAGGATATGTAACATCTAAAAAAGGTATTTTATATCCAACTGAACAAGGTATGTTGACTTCAAAATTTTTAGAAGCTAATTTTGCTGATTTAGTAAATATTGGATATACAGCGTCAATGGAAAAAGATTTAGATAATATACAGGCTGGATCTTCTTCAAGAGTCGAAATGTTAAATGATTTTTATTCAAAATTTGTTAATGAAATAGAAGAATTTAAGAAAGAACCAAAATTCTTAATTCAAAAACCAGAACCTGTAAAAACAGGTGAAAAATGCCCAAAATGTGGTGGTGATTTAGTTATTAGAAAATCAAGATATGGTGAATTTATTGCATGTTCTAATTTCCCAGAATGTAGATATGTTCAACCACTCCAACCAAGAGAGAAAAAAGAAATAAGATATGTTGGACAAAAATGCCCAAAATGTGGTGGTGAATTAGTTTATAGAACTGGCAAAAAAGGTGAATTCATCGCTTGTTCTAATTTTCCAAAGTGTCGATTTACTCAATCTATTGATGAAAAATTTCAAGAAAATGATAAAATAGACACTGATGATAAAAATTAATATTATTGGTGGCGGTCTTGCCGGTTGTGAGGCTGCTAACTTTCTTGCCAATCACAGTATTAAAGTAAAACTATATGAAATGAGACCTTTAAAAAATACGGGGGCTCATCATACAGATTTTTTAGGTGAGCTTGTTTGTTCAAATTCTTTAAAATCAAAAAGTTTAGATAATGCTTGTGGTTTATTAAAAGAAGAATTAAAAAATCTTGATTCAATAATTATGGAATCAGCTTTAAAAAATGAAGTTCCTAGTGGGAACGCTTTAAGTGTGGATAGGGATAATTTTGCAAAATATATAACAGATAAAATAAAAAATAATAAAAATATCGAAATTATAAATCAAGAAATTGAAAATTTTAATGAAGATGGAATTTATTTAATTTGTACTGGTCCTTTAACAAGTGATAAGTTAGTTAAAAAAATAAAAGAAATAACTAAGCAAGACAACTTATTCTTTTTTGATGCAAGTGCCCCATTAATTTTAAAAGATTCCATAAATATGGATACTGCGTATAAAAAAGCAAGATATGATCAAGGTGATGATTCTTATATAAATTGCCCTTTTACAAAAGAGGAGTATTTGAATTTTTATAATGAATTAATAAATGCAAAATTGGCAATGGTTCATAATTTTGATAAAAACTATTTTGAAGGTTGTATGCCAATTGAAGTATTAGCAAAAAGAGGAATAGATACTTTAAGATATGGACCTTTAAAACCAAAAGGGTTAGAAACCGAAAAATATCCAAAACCATATGCTGTTGTTCAATTAAGACAAGATAATTTGTTGGGCGATTTATATAACTTAGTTGGTTTTCAAACTAACCTAACTTATGGAGAACAAAAAAGAGTTTTTTCTATGATCCCGGGTTTAGAAAACGCTGAATTTGTTAGATATGGATTGATGCATAGAAATACATACATTAATTCTCCAGTATTATTAAATGAAGATTTATCACTAAAAACAAATTCAAATTTAATTTTTGCAGGACAATTAGCTGGAGTTGAAGGCTATGTTGAAAGTGCCGCTTGTGGTTTATATGCCGCAATTAAGTTATATCAAAAAATAAACAATATTGATTTAGCTTTTCCAAAAAATACAATGCTTTATAGTTTAATTTTTTACATTACTAATGGAAATGGTAAAAATTTTTCGCCTATGAATGCAAATTTTGGAATAATGTATGGTGTTAATAAGAAAAATAAGTTAGAAAAAGCAAATGAGTCAATAAATTCAATAATAGAATTTAAGAAGGAATTAAATTTATGAAAAATGAATTAGATGAATTTGTTTTATATCTTAAATATTTAAAAAATTATTCTGATTACACAGTTAAATCATATAAAAAAGATGTTTCACAGTATTTAGACTTTCTAAAAGATAATGAGTTAAATTTAGATAATATTTCAAAAGATGATATTATTTCATTTTTTAAAACTTTATATGATAAAAATATTTCAAAAAGATCACTTAAAAGAAAAGTAGCGGCTATAAGACACTTTTATCGTTTTTTAATGAAAGAAGATTATGTTAAAACAAATCCTTTTTTAAACGTTAAAACTGCAAAACCTGAAATCAAATATCCAAAAGTTTTATTTTTAAAAGAAGTAAACGCTCTTTTTGATGCGAATTTAAAAAGAACGGATAAATTGGCTTTAAGAGATCAAGCAATTTTGGAATTATTATATTCAAGCGGAATGAGAGTTAGTGAACTTTGTAGTCTAAATGTTCAAGATTTAGACTACAAAAACCGATACATTAGAGTTTTTGGTAAAGGAAAAAAAGAAAGAATAGTTCCATTTTCTCAAAGTGCAAAAGATGTAATTATTCGCTATATTGACACTTTAAGAAAAGAATTACTTAAAAAAAGAACTGAAAAAACAAATGCTTTATTTTTAGACAATAAAGGAAAAAGACTTTCTACAAGAGGTGTTGAATATATTATTAAAAAAATATCAGAAAAAACAGGAACTTTTATTTCACTTCATCCTCATACTTTGCGTCATACTTTTGCAACACATTTATTGGAAGGTGGAGCAGATTTAAGATTAATACAAGAATTATTAGGTCACGAATCGATAAATACTACTCAAATTTATACTCATACAACAACTGAAGCGATGATAAATCAATTTAGAGCCTTTCATCCAAGAGGCAAAATAAAGAAGAAATCTTGATATATATTATAAAATAATATATAATAAATTGCTTTTAGAAAGCAAATACGCACGCTATGGATTCAAATCCCTAGTCCATTAAATTCAATTGTTCTTTTTAGTGGGGGATTTGTTAGAAATAGCGGAGGCAAAACAAATTGGAGGTTTTTAAAATGAGTGAAGAATTAAAAGAACAAGAAGTAAAGACTAGTACTGAGACTCCTAGTGAAGCTGAGACTCAAACAATGGAATCATTATTTGATCCAAACACACCATTAATTACATTAAGAAAATTATTAGAAAATGGTGTACATTTAGGTCATCAAACAAGAAAATGGAATCCAAAAATGAAACCATACATTTTTGATGCAAGAAATAAAATTTACATCATTAATTTATCAAAAACAGTTGAAGCATTAAATCAAGCTTATGAAGCTTTAAAAAATATCGTTTTAGCTGGCGGAAAAGTTTTATTTGTTGGAACTAAACAACAAGTTGGACCAATCGTTGAAGAAGAAGCATTAAGAAGTGGTTCATTTTATGTAAATAACAGATGGTTAGGTGGAACATTAACTAACTTTAAAGTTATTCAATCAAGAATTAAATATTTAAAAGATTTAGAACAACAAGATGCTGATGGTACATTAACAGCTGGAACAAAGAAAGAAATTAGTTTAATCCATAAAGAAATGGATAAATTAAGAAAGAACTTTGATGGTATTAAAGAAATGAGAAAAATTCCTAATGCTATCGTAGTTGTTGATCCAAGTGTTGAATATAACGCTATTAGAGAAGCAAGAAAAGTTGGTATTCCAGTCTTTGCAATTGTTGATACAAATTCAGATCCAGATGGAATTGATTATGTAATCCCTGGAAATGATGATGCAATTAAATCTGTTAAAATCTTATTACAAATTTTAGCTGATGCTATTGTTGAAGCAAAAGGTGGTCAACCAGAAGTTGCTCATATTAAGAGTGCAGAAGAAGATTTAACAATGAAAGAAGCTATTAAATTAGTTGAAAAAGAAAATGCTGCACGTCTTGCTGCTATTAGAGAACAAAAAAGATTAAGAAAAGAAGCATACGAAAAACATATGGCTGAAGCTAAGGAAAATAAAAAAGAACCAAAAGAAAAACCTGTTGTAGAAGAAGCTGAAGCACCTGCTGAAGAAGTTTTAGAACAACAAGGCGAAGAAGAAAAAGGAGAATAAACTTATATGTCAAGCATGATTGAACAAATCAAAGTCTTAAGAGAAAGAACTGGTGCTGGAATGATGGATTGTAAAAAAGCACTAGAAGAAACAAATTGTGATATTGAAAAAGCTATTGATTGGTTAAGAGAAAAAGGTATCGCAAAAGCTGCAAAAAAAGCATCAAGAATTGCTGCTGAAGGTGCAACTTATGTTACTTTTGATGCTCTACAACGTAAAGCTTTAATTTTTGAAATCAATTGTGAAACTGATTTTGTTGCAAATTCTGATGCATTTAAAAAATTAGTTAAAGATTCTGCTGATGCAATTTTACAACGTGAAATTCATTGTATTAATTGCTGTAAAGATGCAGTTAAAGATTTATTTAATGATGCAACAATTAAATTAGGTGAAAAACTTGATTTTAGAAGATATGAATTAATTGATGTTGAACCTGGAAGAGGTGTTGGAACATACATTCATATGAAAGGTAAAATTTCTACTTTAGTAATTTTAGAAAAAGAAGATGAAGAATTAGCAAAAGGTCTTGCAATGTCGATTGCTGCTAATAGCCCACTTTATATTGCTAAAGAAGATATTCCTCAAGAAGTTCTTGAAAAAGAAACTGCGATTCAATTTGAAGCTGCTAAAAATGAAGAAAAACTTAAAGATAAACCAGAAGCTGCTTTAAGAAAAATTGTTGAAGGTAAAGTCAATAAATCACTTTCTGAACAAGTCTTACTTGAACAAAAATATTTATTAGATGATAGCAAAACAGTTAAAGAAGTCTTAAAAGAAAAAGGCAATTCTGTTTTGAAATTCGTAAGATATCAAGTTGGTGAAGGTCTTGAAAAAAGAAGTGACAACTTCGCAGAAGAAGTAATGAAAGAAGCAAATAAGTAATTATTTATTTTTAAAAGGTGCAAATCTTGCACCTTTTTTATTAAAATAATATAAGGGTGTGTTTATGAAATATAAAAGAGTTGTATTAAAATTATCTGGAGAAGCATTAAAAAATAAAAAAGAACAAACAATTATTGATTCTGTTTTATTAAATAAGGTTGCTGAAGCAATCCAATTATTAACAAAAGCTGGAATTCAAGTAGCTGTTGTAATTGGAGCTGGCAATATTTTTAGAGGTAAATTAGCTTCTGAAATTGGAATTGAACATTCAGTTGCTGATTACATGGGAATGCTTGGAACAATTATTAACTCTTTAGCATTACAAAGTGCACTTGAAAATATTGGAGTTGAGTGTAGAGTAATGTCAAGTATTGAAGTAGATGCCGTTTGTGAAAAATATATTCGAAGAAAAGCAATTTCACATCTTGAAAAAGGAATGGTAACTATATTTGCAGGCGGAACTGGAAACCCTTATTTTACAACTGATACAACCGCAACTCTAAGAGCTATTGAAATTAATGCTGATGCAATTTTAATGGCAAAAAATGGTGTTGAAGGTGTATTTGATAAAGATCCAACTAAGTATAAAGATGCAAAATTAATTGATAAAATTACTTTTGAAGATCTGTATAAAAAGAATCTCGGAGTTATGGATCATACAGCGGTTGCAATGATGTTAAATCAAAAAATTGAAATTAGAGTTTTTTCAATGGATGATTTAAATAATTTTAAAAAAGTGATTGATGGCGAAAATATTGGTACAATAATAAGAGAAAGTTTTTAAGGAGAAAATAATATGGATGAATTAACATTATCATGTAAGGATAGAATGAACAAATGTGTATTAAATTTAAAAGAATCATTTAATACATTAAGAACTGGTCGTGCAAATGCTGCTTTATTAAATAAAATTGAAGCTGATTATTATGGAGATAGAATGCCAATTAATCAAATTTGTGCAATTACAACTCCTGAACCAAATCAATTACTCGTAAAACCTTATGATAAAGGCGATATGAAAGCTGTTTATAGTGCAATTGCTGCAAGTGATCAACATTTAAATCCAATTAATGATGGAGATTGTATTAGAATTATTATTCCAGCATTAACTGAAGATAAAAGAAAAGAATTATCAAAGAAAGCAAAAAGTTTTGCTGAAGAAGCAAAAGTTGCTGTTAGAAATGTAAGAAGAGAATTTGTTGATAAACTTAAAAAATCTGAAGAATATAGTGAAGATTTAGAAGAAAGAATTGAAAAAGAAATTCAAAAAGTAACAGACGAAATTGTTCTTGAGATTGATAATTTAACAAAAGAAAAGACAAACGATATCATGAGTTTATAATCATGAAGGTTGATACAAAAAATTTAAAACATCTTGCCATTATAATGGATGGAAATGGGAGATGGGCTAAAAGTAAAGGAAAGCCTCGATTTTATGGTCATTATAAAGGTGTTTTAAATATCATTAAAATATTAAGAGAAGCTTATAAATTAGATATATTTTGTGTATCAATGTTTTGTTTTTCAACGGAAAATTGGAATCGACCAAAAGATGAAATAGATCATCTATTTAAATATATTGAAACTTTTTTTAAAAAGAATATCGATGAATTTATTAAAAAAGAAATTATGATAAATATTTCCGGTGATATTTCAAAATTACCAATTGATATTCAAAAAATAATTAATGAATCTTTAAATAAAACTAAAAATTTTAATAAAATGGTTTTTAATATATGTTTAAATTATGGTGGAAGAGATGATATTGTAAATGCTTGTAAAAATATAACAAATGATGTTATAAATAATAAAATTAATTTAAACGATATTAATGAAATAAGTTTTAAAAATTATTTATATACAAAAGATTTACCTGATGTAGATTTATTAATTCGAACAAGTGGTGAAGAAAGAATTTCTAATTTTTTACTTTATCAACTTGCATATGCTGAATTTATTTTTGTAGGAAAATATTGGCCTGAATTTAGCATTAAAGATTTACACGAATGTATTAATATATATAATAAGAGAATACGTAGATTTGGTGGACTATGATAAATAAAGAAAAGAAAATAAAAAGAAAAAATTTAATTGAAACTAATCAATTATCAAAATCAACTGAAAAAAACATGGTAACTAGAATTATTACTTCAATAGTTTTACTTTGCATTTGTTTACCATGTGTTTTTATTGGAGGTTGGGCATATTTTGTTTTAATTTCTTTACTTGCATTATTTGCAATTTATGAAATTTCAATCGCACCGAAAGAGAAAAATGTGCCTATTTTGCTGTATATTTTCTTTTATGTTGTAACTTTATCCTTTATTTATTGGGGATTTATAAAAAACGCAATAAATGATGGTCCAAAAGTGTTAGAAAAATTAAATAATGATTATTTCTTATTTTATAATTTTAATTTGTTTTCGATAGGATTTACACACACTACAAATGGTATGATTGATGGGTTAAATTTGTCAATTATAATGATTGCTTTATCATTTTTAATATTCTTTGTGGCATGTATTACAAATGAAAACTTTTCATTTAAAGATGTTTGTTATTTCTTTACAATGTCAATTTTAATTGGATTAGGTTTTCAAAGTATGTTCTTTGTAAGATTTATTCCATTTGCAGATTATGCTAATAATTATGTACAAGGTGGTGAAAGTATAAGTCATGATTTCTTTTTTGATCAAAGTTATGGAAGTTATGCTTATTCATCGTTCTTATTTATATTTGTTTTAATCGGATCAATGTTAAACGACATTGGTGCATATTTTGTTGGTGTTTTATTTGGAAAACACCGAATTAATGAAAGAATTTCACCAAAAAAAACTTGGGAAGGTTTTTTTGGAGGAATTTTTATTTCAATAATTTGTTGTTTAATATTTGCTTTTTCATGTTCAGCTGGAGGTTATGATATCTTACCAGGAGTTTTAGATTTTGAACATTGGTATAATGTTTTAATTCTTGCAATTGCTCTTCCAATTGTTGGGAATGTTGGAGATTTTGCTTTTTCAGCGATTAAAAGAAATTTCCAAATTAAAGATTTTTCTCGTATTATTCCAGGACATGGTGGAGTCTTAGATAGGCTTGATTCTGTATTATTTGCGTTTATTACAACAAGTTGTTTATTAACATTTATGACTAACGGATGGTGGTTTTTAAATTAATGAAAAGCTTAACTATTTTAGGAGCTAGCGGAAACATTGGTCAAAAGTGTATAGAATTATTAAAAGAAGGCATTATTAAATATAAATTAATTGCAGTTTCTGTTGGTAATAATATTGAATATTTAAAAGAAATATTAAATGATTTTAATTCTATTAAATATGTTTATTTTTTAAATAAAGATTATTTTAATTATTTTCAAAATAATTATAAAAATATTAATTTTTATTGTGAAAATGATTTGGATAAATTAATTAAAGATGCAAATTCTGATATTTATATTAATTCACTTGTTGGATTTGTGGGTGTGAAACCAACTTTTGAAATTTTAAATTTAAATAAAGATTTAGCACTTGCTAATAAAGAAAGTATTGTTGTTGGTCTAGATTTATTTAAGGATACATTAAAAAAATCAAAGTCTAAATTATATCCGATTGATTCAGAACATGTCGCCATTGAAAAATTATTAAAAGGAAATAGAAATAATTTAAAAGAAGTTGTAATAACTTGTTCTGGTGGACCTTTTAAAGATAAAAGTGAAGATGAATTAGAATTTGTAAAGCTTCAAGATGCACTTAATCATCCATCTTGGAACATGGGAAATAAAATTACAATCGATTCAGCAACTCTTTTAAATAAAGCTTTTGAGATTGTTGAAGCGTCATATTTATTTAATTTATCCAAAAATAAAATAAAAGTTCTTATTCATCCTCAATCATATGTTCATTCAATGATTAAATTAATTGATGACACATATTTATTTGATTTTGGTGAAAAAGACATGAAAATTCCAATTTCATATGCTTTAAACAAAAATAAAAGAGTTAAGACTAATATTGATTTTAATATATATAATGTTAATAAATTAGAATTTTATAAACCAAATGAATATCAAAATAAAATATTAAATATTGGTTATGAAATTTTAAATAAAAAAGGTAATTTAGGTGCTATTGTTAATGCTGCAAATGATTTTGCGGTTGATAAATTTATGAATAATGAAATTGAATTTTTAGATATACAAAAATTAATTTTTTATGCAATGAATCATGCAAAATATATCAAAAATCCATCATTAAATGATATAATAAAAACCAATGATGAAGTTAGAAAAATGTTATTAAATTTAATTAAAAAATAGAAAGTTTAGAGGGTGCTTTTTTGGAAATTATATTAGTTATTATTTTATTTATAATTGGTTTATGTCTTTTAATTTCATTACATGAATTAGGACATTTTATTGCTGCAAAAATATTTAAAGTTTATTGTTTTGAATATTCCATTGGATTTGGTAAAAAAATTGTAAGAAGAAAATCTAAATTTGCTGAAACATATTTTTGTATTGGAGTTATTCCATTAGGCGGCTATGTTTCAATGTATGGAGAAGATGAAGATAATCAAGATAATACAAAAAATAAAAAAGAAGAACAAAATAAAGAAGAAGTTAAAAAAGATTCAAATAAAAGTGATGATATTAATAATTTAGAGGTAAAAAGTGATGTTGTTTTTAAAAATGATGATGATATAAATTCTTTAAATGAAGATATAAATGATGTTAATAATAATCAAACTGATTTTGATAAATCCCTTGGTGATTATTTTGATGTTGCAGATTTAACAAAAAGAAAGATTTATAAAAAAGAACAAAAATTATTAAAAAAATATAAAAATGATATAAATAAAGTTGTTGAATATTACAAAAATAAAACTAAAAAAGAATATGATTTTGTTAATAGACTTGGAATTTATGATTATTTAGATAAAAAAGTCACCGAAGTTGAATTTTTTAATAATTATTTTGATATAAATATTCAAAATATAAAAATTAAAGCTCTAAACAAAGCCAAAGGAAATAAAGAAAATGCAATTAATAATCTTATTAATAAATATTATGGAGATTATTCTACTTTAAAAAAATCACGAATTGATAAATTGATTAGAAATGAAATTACCATTGATGAATTTTTAATTAAAGAAAGTGAAGTTATTAATAAAGTTGATGAAAATTCAATGCCAAAAAGAAGAAGCCTTGAATCAATTTCTCATCCAAAGAAAATAATAGTAATGTCAGCTGGAATAATAATGAATTTTATTCTAGGCTATGTCTTATATTTAATATCTGCTGGTTGTTTTCCTTATGATATGGTTACTTCAAGATTGGTTTCTAATTCAAATGAAGTTCAAATTACAAATAATTTAGGTTCTAAATTAACATATTTAAATAAAGACTTAAATAATGAATATAAAGAATTTTTGGATAATAAAGCATTTTCATTTTTAAGTGAAGAAGATAAGAAAAATAATCCTGATCCATTTTTCTATGTTTTAAGTGGCTCAAGTTCCGAAAATGGAAAATACATTATTGCTCATGATATTAAAATTGGTGAAGATTCTTATGTTCTAACAATGAATAATACTTTTACAAGTATTAATAATTTAACCCTTGATGATCAAATTTATAAAACAGTTACTGTTAATGGAAAAGAAATTAAAAATTACAATTTATTTAGATATGATCCAAATACTGAAAACGATAAATTTATTAATAATCAAGAAATAAAATTACTTTCTGAAAAAACTTATCAAGAAGAATTAGTTGAAAAAAAATCTGAAAAAAATATTTCTGAATTAAAATTAGATGATATTGATTTACAAGCCAATTTTATTTTGGTTGGAGCAGTTATAAATCCAAATTCTAATATTGGTTTTTCAGTTTTACAACCTTTAAAAGAAAATGCAAAACCAAGTGATGAAAATATTTTCGTCGAAAATCCAAAATATAATAGACATGAATTTGTAAGCACAAATATTTCTTATGTTAATAAAACTGGATCAAATGATTTAGGATTAAATGTATCATTTACTCATTATCAAAGATGGCTTAAAAGCGAAGCTTTTCAAGTTGCTGGAGAAAATTGGGTAAGTGGAACAACTGCAATTTTTACCTCTCTTGGAAGCTTATTTACTAATCCAAATACTTGGGGAGATCTTGGAGGACCAATTGCCATTCTTGCTCAATCCGCCACAATTTTAGAAAATAATCCGTTTTCAGTTTATATTTCAATGTGGGGATTAATTTCTGTTAATTTAGCAATTATTAATTTAATTCCAATTCCAGGATTAGATGGTTGGCATATTGTTGTTGCCTGTTATGAGGGAATTTCAAGAAGAAAAATTAATTCAAAAGTTAGAAAAATTGTCGAATATATTGGATTAGGTTTCTTATTTTTATTAATTGGTGTTATTTTTATTAAAGATATTGTAATGTTATTTGTATGAGAGATGTAACAAAAAGATTTTTGAATTCAATTCAAATTGACAATCTTGAAGATTTTGATTTTGATATTGTAAAAACCAGTAAAGATTTAACTGGTACTTTTTGTTTTTATATACAAAAAAATTCAAAATGGGATTTAGATTTATTAAACTATTTTATTGATAAATTAAATAATATTACAAATTATAAATATCAATTATCGTTTTCGTATAATAATAAAATTTCAAATGATGATATTTTAATTTTATTAAAAGATTTTATTGAAGATATTAAAGATAATATTAGCATTAATTTTTTAGACAATAATTTAGTTATTGAAAATATTCCAAATGATAAAATTAAAGAATTTAATAATAGAATTAATGATTTTAATTCTTTATTAGATTTTATTAATTATCCAAAAATTAATATTATTTTAAATAAAAAAAATGATGAAGACTTAATTTTAAATGAAAATAATCAAACTAATAATAATGACAATGAATTAGATGACAATTCTTTTGAAAATGAAGAAGATTCATTTTATGAACAAGATTTAAGTGATTATTATCAACAAGAATACCAAAATGAAGAAGAATTAAGTCAAGAGTACACAGATAGTGAAGAAGAAGTTAGTGAATTTTCTAATGATATTCTTGAAAATTATGATAAAGAAATTACAAAAGAAAGCGAAGAATATATTAGTAATCAATTAAAAATTCATGAAAAATTATTTGAAGGATTAGATACTAGTAGAAATTATATTCCTCTAAGTTTAAAAGATATTAAACAAGAAAAAATGGCTGTAATGTCTTCTGGTTATATATATTCTATTAAAGATAGAGAAATTAGAGGAAATAAAATTTATACAATTTTAGTTAACGATAATGAAGAATCAAAATATATTGAAATTAATGTTGGTAAAAATTTTAGCGAAGAATTTTTAGAATCATTAAAATATAAAAATCATATAAGATTTACTGGTTTTACTAGAATAAATAAATTTAATAATAATGCAATTGTAATTAGGGTTAACTCTTTAGTAGTCGATGGAAATTATCCGTTAAGAGAAGATAAATATGAAGGAGAAAAAAGAGTTGAACTTCATCTTCATACAAAAATGTCTGCAATGGATGCTGTTAATACAATAGATGAATTTTGTCAAACTGCCAAAAATATGGGACATAAAGCCATTGCTTTAACAGATCATGGTGTAGTTCAAGCTTTTCCAGCTGCACAAAAAGCATCTAAGAAATATGGAATTAAAATTTTATATGGTTGCGAAGTCTATATGGTTGAAGATTATTTTAAAGGATGTTTTAACCCTAATAATAACTTATTAGAAAATGAAACATACGTTGTATTTGACCTTGAAACAACCGGATTATCAATCCAGTTTGATAAAATTATTGAATTTGGTGCTGTTAAAATTAAAAATGGATTAGTTATTGAAAGAAAAGATATTTTAATAAATCCTGGAATTAAAATTTCAAAATTTACGACCCAACTTACTAATATTACGCAAGAAATGCTTGATGATAAGCCAAAAATTAATGAAGTTATTGATGAAATTATGAAATTTATTGATGGTTGCGTTTTAGTTTCTCATAACTTAGAATTTGACTTTGGTTTTTTAAATAAAGCTTTACAAGATTGTAAAAATGAAGATTTAAAAAATGTTGGTGTTGATACACTTGCTTTATCAAGATTTTTAAATCCAGAATATACCGGTCATAGTTTAGGCAATGTTTGTCATAGATACAAAATTGAATACAAAAAAACAAGTGCTCATAGAGCGGATTATGATGCTGAAGTTTTATCAAAAGCATGGAGTGTATTTTTAGATAAATTAAACAAAATGGGTTATAAACATTTTAATCAACTAGAAAAACTTGAAAAAAGCCAAGCCCATTATAAGTTATCATCTGAAATGCACGTTAATGTATTATGCAAAAATGCTAAAGGGTTAAAAGATTTATATAAAATTGTTTCAGATGCTCACATTAAATATTTGGGAAGATATCCAACAGTTCCAAGAAGTTTATTAGAAAAATATAGAGATAATTTAATTTTAGGAAGTGCTTGTTTTAATGGTGAAGTTTTTCAAAGCTCCATGTTATTAAGCAAAGAAAAATTAAAAAAAGCTATTTCATTTTATGATTTTATTGAAATTCAACCACATACAAATTATGAATTTTTAATTAATGTTCACACTATCGATGATGATGAAAGATTAAATTTAATTCTTAATAACATCATTAAAGAAGCAAATAATCAAAATAAATTAATAGTAGCAACAGGAGATGTTCATTATTTAAACCCAGAAGATAAAATTTTTAGAGACGTTTATGTTTATAGTGCAGGTGTTGGAAAAACAGCTCATCCATTATATACTGACAAGAGAATAAGAATGGAAGAAAAAAATATCTATTTTGATAATCCAGACCAATATTTTAGAAGCACAGATGAAATGTTAAAAGAATTTGAAAAATATAGTAGTGAGAATGCATATAATTGGGTTATTAAGAATACAAATTTAATTGCTGATATGTGTGAAGAAATTTATCCAATTAAAGATAAATTATATACTCCAACAATTGAAAATTGCGAAAATTTATTAAGAGAAATTTGTTATAATACTGCCCATAATTTATATGGTGATCCATTACCAAAATTAAATGAAGAACGTTTGGAAAAAGAACTTAACGGTATTATTTCAAATGGATATGCTGTTATTTATTATATTGCTCATAAAATTATTAAAAAAACTCATGAAGATGATTATATAGTTGGCTCAAGAGGTTCGGTTGGATCAAGTTTTGTCGCAACAATGGCAAATATCACCGAAGTTAATCCTCTACCTCCACATTATAGATGTCCAAATTGTAAACATTTTGAATTATATGAAGGAAGTGAATATTTTTCGGGATATGATTTACCAACTAAAAAATGTCCAAAATGTGGACATGTTATGGTTGGAGATGGACAAAATATTCCATTTGAAACGTTTTTAGGATTTAATGCTGATAAAGTTCCAGATATTGATTTAAATTTCCCACCAGATTATCAAAGTAGAGCTCATGAATATACAAAAGTTTTATTGGGTGAACAAAATGTTTTTAGAGCCGGAACCATTTCAACAGTTGCTGATAAGTCTGCCTTTGGATATGCAAAAGGTTATTTTGAAAAACGCTATAAATTAGATAAAAATTCGGTAGTTGATATTGTTGGACAAGAAAAATTAGACTTTTTAAGCGTTGGGTGTAAAGATGTTAAAAAGACAACTGGACAACATCCGGGAGGAATTGCAGTTATTCCAAAAGAATTTGATGTCTATGATTTTACTCCAATTCAATTTCCAGCCGATGATATAACTGCGACTTGGAAAACAACTCATTTTGAATATGAAGCAATTCACGATAATGTTTTAAAACTTGATTTATTAGGACATGTTGATCCTCAAGCTTTGAAATTTTTAAGAGATATAAGTGGGGTAAAATTAGAAGATATACCATTAAACGATAAACTTGCTTTATCAATTTTCTCATCTCCTGATGCACTGAAATTACAACATAATTATTTACAACTTAAAAATGGTGCTCTTGGAATTCCAGAATTTGGAACTGAATTTGTAAGAGGAATGTTAGATGAAACAAAGCCAAAAGATTTTGCAAGCTTATTAATTATTTCTGGTTTATCTCATGGTGAAAATGTTTGGAGAAATAATGCTCAAAATTTAATTTCTTCAAATATTTGTGATATTAGAGGAGTTATCGGATGTAGAGATGATATTATGACTGTTTTAATTGGAAAATATCATATGGATCCAAGAATGTCCTTTAATATTATGGAAAAAGTTAGAAAAAAAGATAAAACATTATCAGAAGAAGACGAAAAAGAAATGAGAGCACATGGTGTGCCTGATTATTTTATTGAATCTTGTAAAAAAATAAGATATTTATTCCCAAAAGCACACGCTACTGCATATGTTACAATGGCAGTAAGAGTTGCTTATTTTAAAGTTCATTATCCACTTGAATTTTATGCCGGTTTCTTTTCAGTAAGGTGTGATAAATTTGATTGGAATGCAATGTATAAAGGACCAGAAGCTATAATTAAAAGAATGAATGAATTAAATGAAATGAGAAAAGCAAACTCAAAAGAATACACAAAAGTTGATGAAGAAATTGAAAAAACACTAATTGTAGCTCTTGAAATGTACGATCGAGGATTTAAATTTTCTAACATTGATTTATATAAATCGGATGCAGTTAATTTTGTTATGGATAAACAAAATAATGCCTTAATTCCACCATTTAAGGTAATTGATGGGCTTGGTGATGCTGCAAGTGAATCAATAATTGAAGCCAGAAACGAAAAGAAATTTGTTTCAATTGAAGACTTTTCAAAAAGAAGTAAAATTACTCAGACACAAATTTCTATTTTTAAAGAACTTGGAGTTTTAAAAGACTTACCAGAAAAAGAAAGAGAACAAATGTCACTATTTGATTTCTTTTAAAAATTAAACGCCCTAGTAGCTCAGTTGAATAGAGCGTTTTCCTCCTAAGAAAAAGGTCGTGCGTTTGAGTCGCATCTAGGGCGCCATTAAATTGTTAATAATTTTTTTATATATGTGTAATTAAATGTGTGCGAAAACAAAAAAATTGTGTTCTCGCACACATTTTTCTTGTAAGCGTTTACATTTTTATTTATAATACTTGTATGGAAAAGCAAAAAGTCACAATTAAAGAGATTGCAAGATTGGCACAAACATCAAGAGGGACTGTTGATAGAGTTATTAACAACAGAGGAAAAGTTAAAAAAGATGTCGAAGCAAGAATTAGAAAAGTAATTCATGACACTGGTTATGAAAAATCTTTTATCGCCAAAAGACTTGCATCTAAAAGAAACATTAATATCGGAGTGATAATTGGAACTATTAATAATGATTTCTTTAATCTTGTCTTACATGGAATTAAAAATGGAATCTTAAAATATGAAGACTATGGTTTAACATTTATTATTAAAGAAGTTGAGTTATTAAATTTTGAAACAATATATAAAGCTGTTGATGAATTAAAATCTGAAAATTTAGATTTTTTAATTGTTACGGCTCCAAATAATCCAAAAGTTTGTGAAAAAATTAATGAACTTCAATGTCCAAAAATTGCTGTTAATATTGATTTGGATGTTAATAATAAAGTTTGCTTTATTGGATGTGATTATTTTAATTGCGGTGCACTAGCTGCAAACATTTACAACGTATTATTTAGAAAAGAAGAAAAAGAAATAGCTGTTATTTTAGGAAGTTTAGAACACTCTGGTCAAATTGAGAGATTAAGAGGTCTTAGAACTGTACTAAATAAGAATATTAAAGTAACTACTATTAAAGAAAATTTTGATAATGATCAAATTTCTTACGATATTACAAAACAACTAATTAATACCAAAAAAGTTGATGCTGTTTGTTATTTAGGTGCCGGCATTAATGGTGGATTAAAAGCATTAAAAGAGACTAAACATAAAGATTTAAATGTTATTACCGTTGACCAATCAAAAGAAGTAGTTGATGGATTAAAATCTGGTTTAGTTATTGCAACAATAACTCAACACGCATTCTCACAAGGTTTAAAATCAGTTGAAAATGCATTTAATTACTTAATTAAAGAAAGTAATGTTAAAGATAAAATTTATGAGAATAATATTTATCTAAAAGAAAGTATTATTCCACAACATAACTAATTTAATATAAGGAGGATTTTATAAATGGGAAAAAGATTAGTTACTTTAGTTACATGTCAATGGTCAGATTTACCATTTGAAGAACTTTGTAAAACCGCAAAACAAATGGGCTATGATGGTCTAGAGTTAGCAGTTTGGGGAAATGCTTTTGATTTAGATAAAGCATACGAAGATGAAAATTACATTAAATTTATTAAAGATACACTAAAAAAATATGATTTAGTTGTACCAGTTCTTGCAACACATATTATTGGACAATGTGTTAGTGATTTAGATGATCCAAGATTAAATAATTTTGCACCAGCAAGTTGTGCAAATGATCATGAAAAAATTCACGCATGGGCTGTTGAATCAATGAAAAAAGCAGCAGTTGTTGCTAAAAAATTAGGTGTTAAAGTTATTTCTGGATTTACTGGTTCACCAATTTGGAGATATTTATATAGCTTCCCACAAACACCAGAAGAAATGGTTGAAGCAGGTTTTAAAAAAGTTAGAGAAGATTGGTTACCAATTTTAGATGTATTTAAAGAAAATGGGGTTAAATTTGCATTAGAAGTTCACCCAGGTGAAATTGCATTTGACTATTACAGTGCAAAACGTATTCTTGAAACATTTAAAGATAGACCAGAATTTGGTTTAACATTTGATCCATCTCATTTATTATGGCAAGGTGTTACCCCTCATGTTTATTTAAATGATTTTGCTGACAGAGTTTATAACATCCACATGAAAGACGCAGCAGTCAGATTAGATGGAAGAACTGGTTTATTAGGTTCACACATTGATTTTGGTGATTTAAGAAGAGGTTGGAACTTTAGATCACTTGGTCATGGTGATGTAAACTTTGAAGAAATTATTAGAGTATTAAATGCACATAATTATTATGGAAATCTCTCCGTTGAATGGGAAGATAGTGGTATGGAAAGAATTTCTGGTGCTACTGAAGCTTGTGCATTTGTTAGAAAAGTTGACTTTGAACCATCAAACGTAAAATTTGATGATGCAATTTCAAACACAAAATAATAAATATAAATAATAAAGTTTATTAAAGAGGAAAATTACATGGTTAAACAATTAAGATATGGAATGGTTGGTGGAGACTTAAAAGCTTTCATCGGTGAAGTTCACAGAAAAGCTATTAATTTTGATACAAGAGCAAAATTAGTTGCTGGATGTTTCTCAGCAGATGAAAAACTAGGTAAAGAAACAGCTGAAGCTTATAATGTTGATCCTTCAAGAACATACAAAGATTACAAAGAGATGGCTGAAAAAGAATCTCAAAGAGAAGATAAAATTGATTTTGTATCAATTTGTACTCCAAATTTCTTACATTATCAAATCGCTAAAGAATTTTTACTTCATGATATTAATGTTGTTTGTGAAAAACCATTGTGTTTTACACAAGAAGAAGCTGTTGAATTAGAAAAAATAGCTAAAGAAAGAAACTTAGTATTTGCAATTACTTATACATATACTGGTTATACAATGGTTAAAGTTGCAAAAGAAATGATTGAAAAAGGAAAAATTGGAAAAATTGTTTCAATCAATGTTGAATATGTTCAAGACTGGTTAGTTTCTTCTCTTGATCCAAAGAATCAAAAAGCAACAACATTAAGTGTATGGAGAAGCGATCCAAAATATTCTGGAATTTCAAATTGTATCGGCGATATTGGAACACATGCTGAAAATTTAGTTCACTATTTAACTGGATTTGAAATTAAAAGATTAATCGCAACAACTGATACTTATGGCATGGCTCTTGATCTTAATTCAAATATGATCATTGAATATGATAGTGGAGTTAGAGCAGCTCTTTGGTGTTCACAAGTTGCATTAGGTCATTATAATGGTTTAGTTATTAGAGTATTTGGTGACAAAGGTGCAATTGAATGGAATCAAGAATATCCTGATTACTTACATTACACTCCAGTTGATGGAGCAACTCAAATTATGATTAGAGGTTCAGCTGTTAGTAAACAATATGATGCTGGTAATTTATCAAGACTTCCAGTTGGACATCCAGAAGGTTTAACAATTGCCTTTGCAAATATATATCGTAATGTTATCACAACAATTTTAAAGAAGAAAAATGGTGAAACATTAACAAAAGCAGACCTAGATTTCCAAAACGTTTCAAATGGTGTTGATGGAGTTAAATTTATCCATAAAGCGGTTGAAAGTGCTAAAAAGGGAACTTGGGTTGAATATTAATTAAGGTTTTATTGGTTATTCTTAAAGAAAACCATTAATATAGAAATAAAAAAATAATAGGAGGAAAGTATTTCTATGAAAAAAACAAAATTATTTGGCACATTAGCAGTTGCTGCAATGGTTGTCGGATTAGCTTCATGTGGTGGCGGCGAAAAAGATTTAGTTATCTTAGTTCCAAGTGCTGACCATGGTTGGACTGGTGCTATTTTAAGTAACGCTAGAGACTATGCTAATGAATTAAAAGAAAGTGGCGATTATGAATATAACTTCGTCGTCCAAACTTCTGGTAATTCAGAAGAAATGAATCAACAAATGGAAGACTTAGTCGCAAGAAAAGACACTGTTGCTGGTGTTGTTACACTTCCTTGGGACGCAAGTGCTAAACCAGGTGTTGAAGCATTAGCAAACGCTAATATTCCATTCGTCGTCGTTGATAGAGTCATTACAGATAGCACAATTATTAAAGAAAGTGACTACTGGGTTGGTGATGTTCGTGGAAATAACGAAATGATTGGTGAATTAACAGCTGAATATTTCATTGATCATTATGATTTAACAGCAGGACAAGATAAGATTTTAGTTATTCCTGGTGATAACTCATCAGTTCCACTTGCTAGAAACGATGGTTTCCAAACAGCATTAAAAGAAGCTGGATGGACACAAGAACAAATTACAGCAGCTTGGGATCAAACTCCAAGTACTGGTTGGTCAAGAGCAACTGCTTCTCAAAACTTCATTTCTTGGTTAAAAGCTGCTTATGCTGAAGATAATACATTAGCAGGTTATAGATGTGTCTTTACACATGACTCAGAATGTTCAATGGGTATTCTTGAGGCTTTAGTTAATCCAGATTCAGGTTTAACAGAAGAAGAAAAAACAGCATTTGGTACAGCTGTTGAAGTTATTGCATCATCCAGTGGTTTACAAGAAATGTATGATGTCATTAAAGGACAACACGAAAGACAAGCTGAATTTGATAGATACGTTGCAGATGTTGACTTCTTTGATGTTACATATCCACCATCAATGATCAAAACTGGTATTGATGATATGCTTACATATTTAAAAGATGGTACAAAGATTGCTAATCATGATCACGTTGTTCCAGTTGATGTAGTTGATAAAGATAACGTTGATGAATTCTACGATCTTGGATTCTAATTGTAAGATAACATTAAATAAAATAAATTAAAGATTAAATTATTGGAGGTCATAATGAAATATGACCTCCAATTTATTAAAAAAGGAGGGAAAAGAGAATGCTCAAACTTGAAATGATCAACATTAACAAATCATTCTTTGGTGTTCAAGTTTTGCATAATGTTTCCTTAAAAGTTAAAAAAGGCACAATTCATGCTTTAATTGGTGAAAATGGCGCTGGTAAATCGACATTGATGAATATTTTAGGTGGTGTTTATCAATTAGATTCTGGCGTTATTAAAATAGATGGTAAAGAAACCGGAAACTTAAATGTTAATGCAGCTGAAAAATTAGGTGTTGCATTTGTTCACCAAGAAATAAATTTATTTAACGACTTAAAAGTATATGAAAATATATTTATAACTAAGGAAATTAAAAAATTTGGATTTATCGATTCAAAAACTATGATTGAAAAGTCAAATAATCTTTTCAAAGAATTAGGTGTTGATATCGACGCGAATGATTTAGTGGCCAATTTATCAACTGGTAAAAAGCAATTACTTGAAATTTCAAAAGCGTTATTTGCTAATGCTGATTTGTTTATTTTAGATGAACCTACAACAGCTTTGTCTAATGAAGAAATTGACCACTTCTTTAATATAATCAATAACCTCAAAAAACACGGTAAAACCTTCATATTTATTTCACATAAAATGCCAGAAATTTTCAAATTATGTGATGAATATACAGTTTTAAGAAATGGTTATTGTATATCTAGTGGAAAAATAAGCGATACTACTCCAGAACAAATTACAAAAGATATTGTTGGTGAGGGATATGATAATAAAGATTATTATCGAAAAAGAGAACTAGGCGACGTAGTTTTAAAATTAGTTAATTACAGTGGACCTGGATTTCATGATGTTAATTTAGAAGTTAGAAAAGGTGAAATTATTGGTTTTACTGGACTTCAAGGTGCTGGAAGTAGTGAATTGATGCAAGCAATGTTTGGAGTTGTAAAGTCAAATAGTGGAGATGCTATTGCATTTGATAACCAACTAACAAATAAATCTATTAAAAAAGTTATGAAAGATAAAGTTGGAATGGTTCCTTCAAATAGAAAAGAAAATTCTGTCTTTGATTCATTAACTATTTTAGATAACACATCAGTTGCTTCCAATAGTATTAGTGGTAAAATTGGTTTTTCACCAAAAAAAGAAAGAATTTTATATGAAAATTATAAAAAACAATTAAATATAAAAGCAAATTCTAGTAATGATTTACTTGTTTCTTTAAGTGGTGGTAATCAACAAAAAGTCATTATTGGTCGTTGGTTAAAGACTAATGCAGATATATTATTACTTGATAATCCAACACAAGGTATTGATGTCGGCGCAAAAGCTGAAATTTATAAATTACTTCTTGAACTTGCTGAACAAGGAAAAACAATTATTTTCAATACGTTAGAAGTTCCAGAAATTATGAAATGTGCTGATAGGTGTTGCGTTTTCTATCACGGCACAATAGAAAAAATTCTTAATCATGACGAAGTTACCGAAGAAAAAGTCATGTATTATGCAACAAGCGCAAACAAAACGGAGGTAGAAAACAATGACTAATCCTTTTAGTATTACTGATTCCTTTTATGGTAATAACGAGACATTCCAAAGAAGAATAACTGGAAAAGAATTTGGTAAAGCAACAAAAGGTTTCTTTAAAAAGACCTGGTCAAAAGCTAATTATCTTTACATTTTCTTAGTAGTTTTAGTTATTTATATTCTTTCAACCATTAGATACTTTAACTGGAATTTATTTACAAACATTTTCTCATCATCCATATTTATTGGAATTGTTGCCGTAGGTATGGGATTGATTGTTCTTCTTGGTGAGATCGATTTATCGGTTGGTAGTATGTATGCTTTATCGATTACAATATCAATTATTGCATATAACAACGTAATTGTCGCACTTGGGAACACAGCTCTTGGCTTCTTTGTGTGTTTACTAGTATCAATTGGTACTGGTTTATTATTTGGATTTATTAACGGATTTTTTGTTGGTATTGTTAAAATGCCATCATTCATCGTTACTCTTGCAACAACATTAATTTTTAGAAGCTTTGCTCAATACATTGGTGATGTTACAAGAACAACTGCTGAAACTTCAAGTTGGGTTAATGGTTCAATTTTAAACATGTTAAATTATGGACCAGGATTAAATAACTGGGTTAGAGAATTAGGTGCTGTACAATTTGCTTCAATTACCCTTCCAACTATTTTATTTATTCTTGTTGCTGTATTAATTTGGTTAATGACTAAATATACAAAATTTGGAAGAAAAATTTATGCTGTTGGTAGTAATCCAAAAGCTGCAACCTTAGTTGGTATTAAATCTAATTGGATTAAAACCCTTGTATTTTCAATTGCTGGTGCATTAGTTGGATTTGCAGGTTTCTTACATATTGCCTCAAGAGGTAACTTAGATACTTCTTCAACTGGTAATTCTTATGAACTTTCTGCAATCGCTGCTGTTGTCTTAGGTGGTATCGCAATGACTGGTGGTAAAGGTAGTATTATTGGTGTTATCTTTGGTATCGCCGCTTTCCAAACAATTGATAAAATTATTTCTGCTTTAAATTTAAACCCATTCTTAAATGATGCAATTAAAGGTGCAATCTTAATTATTGCTATTTTAATTCAAGTTTTACATTTTGATAAAGATAAAGCAATTTATTTCTTACAGAAATTCAATCTTATTTATGTACCAAATAAAGATCTATTATTAGATGCAGAATATAAGAATAAAGTTGAAAAAGTTGAAAAAGATTTTGAAAATAAAATTAATAAAGTTAATCATTCAACAAAATTAAGCGAGGAAGAAATTGTTAAAAAGATTAATGAATTATTAGATCAAAAAGAAACTATATTAAAGAAGTTAAATAATAAATATATTGTTTTAATTGAAAAAGCAAAAGTTTATCGTGAAGTCCATGATAAGGATGAAAAATTAAATGAAGAAATTAATGATAAAAAAGCTAAATTACTTAACTTAAAACAATATAATACATATTTATTAAAAAACAAAAAAGAAGAAGTAGCACCAAGATTAAATTTATATTATTCATATGAAAAAGATTTAATTCTTGATCAAATGAAACAAGAATATGAAACTAAGAAATTCATTCTTAAACTTCAAAATGAACTTGGTGTTAGCTTAAAGCAAATCGAACACTTAAAAAATTTTGCTTTAAATTATGCAGATGATGAAAGCTTAAAAATAAAAATAAATAATGTATTTGAAAAAGAAACTACTAAATTTAATAAAGAAAAAGAAGATATTAAAGTTAGAAGTGCAAAATTAGAAGAAACATATAAATCTGATTTAAATATTTATCAAACAAAAATGGACGAATTAATTTTAAAACAACAAGAAGTTGATAAAGAAAAAGAAGATCAATATGTAATTCAAATTCAAAAAGACCATGAAAAAGAAGAATTAAGAAAAACAAAACTTGCTGAAAACGAAAAATTAAAAGCTGAAAAAGCTGAACTTAAAAAGCAAGAAGAAGAAAAAGCTGTAAAAGAAAAAGATGCTGTCGATTCTAAATTAAATGAGAGATTAAACAACATCATGAAAAATAGAAAATAAATATACTAATTTTTCAAAAATACTAAATAAGAAAGGAGTATTAAAATGAAAAGTTATAAAGATATTAAAAAAGTAGAATATTTAGGTCCTACTAGCAAAGAACCATTCAGTTTTAAATTTTATAATCCTGATGAAGTAATTTCTGGTAAAAAAATGAGAGAACATTTAAAATTTGCTCTTTCATGGTGGCATACAATGGATTATTGTGGCGTTGATATGTTTGGCGGACCAACTGAAGATAAAAACTTTGGACAAACAGATCCAATGAAAATTTATGAAGCAAAAGCAGATTTAGCTTTTGATTTAATGGACAAATTATCAATTGATTATTATTGTTTCCATGATGTTGATATTGCTCCACAAGGTAAAGATTTTAAAGAAACTTTAGCTAATTTTAATCATATGGTTGATTATCTTGCTAAAAAACAAGAAACTCATTCTCAAAAATTATTATGGTCAACAGCTAATAACTTTGGTGATAAAGTATTTATGAATGGCGCTGCAACTTCTCCAAATGCTGATGTATTTGCACTTGCTGCTGCAAAAGTTAAAGCATGTATTGATGCAGATGTTAGACTTGGCGGAACCGCTTATGTATTTTGGGGTGGAAGAGAGGGTTATGAAACACTTTTAAATACAAACATGAAATTAGAACAAGATAATTTAGCTAGATTTTTCAAAATGGCTAGAGATTATGGAAGAAGTGTTGGATTTAAAGGTGATTATTTATTAGAACCAAAACCAAAAGAACCAACAAAACATCAATATGATTTTGATAGTGCAACTTGTTGTAACTTCTTAAGAACTTATGGTTTATTAGGTGATTTTAAACTTAATATTGAAGCAAACCATGCTACACTTGCTGGTCATACTTTCCAACACGAATTAAGAGTCGCTCGAGATAATGGTGTATTTTGTAGTATTGATGCAAACCAAGGCGATTATTTATTAGGTTGGGATACTGACCAATTCCCAACAGATGTATACAATGCTTTATATGCAATGTATGAAGTTATTAAAGCTGGCGGATTTACAAATGGTGGTTTAAACTTTGATGCTAAAACTAGAAGACCATCTAATACATTAGAAGATATTTTATTAGCATACATTGCTGGTATGGATACATTTGCTTTAGGTTTAAGATTAGCATATAAATTAATCGAAGATGGAAGAATTGATGATTTTGTAAATCATAGATATGATTCTTATAAATCTGGTATTGGTAAAAAGATTGTCGATGGCACAACTGATTTTAAAGAATTAGCAGAATATGCTTTAAATAATAATGAAATAAATGTTGAAAGTGGTCGACAAGAATACTTAGAAACTATTGTAAACGAAGTAATGTTTGGAAAATAATAAGAAAATGCAAAATATAGACAAGTATTATTTAGGTATTGACCTTGGAACTTCATCTATAAAAGTTAGCATTTCTGATTATAAGGGTAAGATTCTTTTAAGTGAGAGTGAATCTTACCCTCTTTTAATGCCTAATGAAAATTGGACTGAACAAAATCCTGATGATTGGTATAATGCCTTAATTAATGTATTAAAAAGATTAAATAAAGAAGTAGATTTATCAAAAGTTGCAAGCTTATCATTTTGTGGTCAAATGCACGGCTTAGTTGTTTTAGATGAAAATGATAAAGTTATTAGACCAGCAATTTTATGGAATGATTCAAGAACTGTTAAAGAAGTTGATTATCTAAATAAAGTAATTGGTGTAAATAAATTAATTGAATATACATCAAATATCGCACTTTGTGGTTTTACTGCACCAAAAATTTTATGGCTTAGAAAAAATGAACCAGAAAATTTCAAAAAAATAAATAAGATAATGCTTCCAAAAGATTATCTTGCTTATAAAATTTCTGGAGTTTTTGCAAGTGATGTATCTGATTTAAGTGGAACATTATTTTTTGATGTAAAAAATAATGTTTACTCAATTAAAATGCTAGACATTTTAGGAATTAATCCTAGTCAATTACCTGTAATTTATAATTCATATGATGTTATAGGAAATGTCAGTGATGAATTTGCTAAATTAAGTGGTTTATCAAATAAAACTAAAGTTGTAATTGGGGGTGGAGATCAAGCAGTTGGTGCAATTGGAACAGCAACAATTTCAAATGATGATTTATTTATTTCTCTTGGAACTTCTGGTGTCGTATTTTCAAGCATTGATAATTATGCATATGATAAATTAGGAAGAATCCATAGCTTTAGACATGCAAATGGTAAATTTTTATTAATGGGTTGCACATTATCTTGTGCAGGATCACTTAATTGGTGGTTTAAAGATGTTTTAAATATCAAAAATTATGATGATGAATTTGAAAATGTTGACATTAATAATATGAATGATATCTTATTTTTACCATATTTAATGGGTGAAAGATCCCCAATTAATGATCCAAATGCCAAAGGTATGTTTGCAAATTTAAATGCCATATATAAAAGAGGAGATATGACAAAAGCCGTAGTTGAAGGAATTTCTTATTCTTTATATGATGTTTTTTCAATTATGAAAGATTTAAATCTTGACTTTAAAGAAGCAAGAGTTATTGGTGGAGGTAGTAGAAATAAAAAATGGATGCAATTATTAGCTGACATTTTTGGAATTAAAATTAAAACTATTTCAACCTCTGATGGTGGTGCCCTTGGTGCTATTATTCTTGCGATGTATGGCGATAAACAATATAAATATTTAAAAGAAGCGTGTGATGAATTAGTTCATGATAAAGATATTTATATGCCTAATTTAAAAAATCATATTATTTATCAAAAGAAATTTGAACAATATCGTCAATTATATTTAAAAAACAAGAACTAAAAAATATAGATAAAAAAACACTTCAATTTTGACAATTGAAGTGTTTTTATTTACTCTTTATAAATTATTATTATAAATCTGTTAAAAATGTAAAGGTTGGAGTTTCAATTTTAAACGATGTATTTGTTGTATATGTTGCAGTAAATGTAACATTACTTTCATCGACATTTTCAAATGAATCAACAGTTGTAAATGTTTTATTTGTCGTGTCAATTGATTTAAAATAGTTACTCTTGAAATTTAATGTAATTTCATTTGTATTAATTTCACTTGGAAAACCATAATAAGTTAATTCGTAGTTATATGTTTTTCCAGCAGAAATTGTAAAATCTTCACTCATTTCTGCTTGAGTTTCAGGATCAATAATTTTTAAAGAAACAATTGGTCTTACAGTTGTATCTCTAAATAATCCTTCTTTTGAATAAGCTCTTTGCCAAATACTTGTTAATTTTTCAATATATTCTTCATTTTTAATTTTTTCAAAAGTTGAAGAAAGTTTATTGTCTTCAACAAATTTTTCAACATCAGCAAATTCATTTTTTAAAGAAAGTACAGAATTATATTCTTCAATTTTTTGATTTAATTCTGTTTCTAATGTATCAAAATCTTTACTCATTTCTTTTGGTGTATCTAAAGTAATTGTTACAAAACTCTTATTATAATCTTCTGGATTTTCATCTTCTGAGTGAGAATAATAACCTTTAACTGTTAATTTTAATCCTGTAAATTTATTATTTTCATCATAATTAAAGATAAGTCTTGCTTCACTAATACTTTCTGGTAACATCATTAAAGCTAAAGGTCCCATTGCTCCTGCAGATGTTTTAATAGTATCTAAAACAGAAGGCCAAATTTGTGTATTTAATAATTCAATAATAATAGGAGATATAGAAATACCATCTTCAGCTTTTTCTCCATAAATTAAAATTGAATCTAATAAAGTAAGAATTGAATTTAAATCAAAACTAGTTGAAGAATCACTACCATCAGATGGTAAAATTCCTAAAATTGTTGGTAATAACGAGAAAACAAGTTCTCCAGCCAATCTTCCAATAGAATCCTCTGTATATTCTGATGTATATAATGTTGAATTTAATTTACTTGTAACAGTTGTTTGTAATTTGTTTGGTTGAAGTGAATAAATATCTACATTAGTTGCAGTTTTTAATGAATCAACGCTCCAATCAAGACCAACGGAAGTTAATAAATCACCAACATTTGGAACTAATCCTAAAATAAATCCAATATTTGATAGATCCATATTTAAATGGAATTTTAAGTTATTATATAATTCAGCAGCTTGTAATGATTTATCAAATTGTAAATCAAGACTTAATGGTATTGCCATTGGTGTTTCATTTCCCATTAAGTGAACACCAATACTAGCAGCAATATTTGCGCCTTTTGAATAATCATAAGTTTCAAATGTTGATAACATATCTTCAACATATTTTGGCATAACAAATACTGAAGTAGTTGCTGTTGCTTCTGGATCTAAGACAGAAGTAGCTGTAATTTGAACAAATCCTGCTTTAATACCAGTAACTAAACCATTTTTATCAACTGTTGCTCTTTCTTTATTTGACGATTCCCAAGTTACTTGTCCTCCAGCTCCGTAAAGATTAGCACTTAATTGAATCGTTTTATTAATTCCGACTTTTGAATCGCCATTAATTTCGACTAATGATTCTCCTTGAATTTTTTCAAAGTTGGCATTAATTAGAGTGATCTCTTTATCTACTGTATAAGAATAAGTTTGGTCAGATGTACCAGCAATTACTTTTCCGTTAACTGTAACGTTTAATAATTCATAACCAAAATCTGGTAAAGCAGTAATTGTAATATCTGATCCAATATTTGTTTCAGTTAAATCGCCAACAACTGAAACTTCTCCACCAACAATTCCATCTGATATTACAATACTTGATTTTTTGTCAGTTTCACCTTGTGTTGTTAAACTAGAAGATGTTTCTCCGCATGATGTTACACCTAAAAGCATTGTTCCTGTTAATAACAACACAGCTAAATTTCTTTTATTTTTCATAATTTCCTCCATAACACTAACATTATACTATAAATATAATATTTGTAAACCATTTAGTTTTGAAAACTAGATATTGTAGTTTTCAAAAAAATAATCAACTTTTGCATAATTTATTTGTTTTTTACTTATATTTTTAGTAAAATTTTAGCATGAAAAAGGAAACTATTATTTTTAGTGTATTAACCGCTTTCGCAGGAACTGTAATTGGTGGAACTACAGGCTGGTTTATTGGAACTATGTATCGAAAACCACAAGAAGTTAGTAAAATTAGTCCATGTAAGGTTTTAGTTATTAATGAAAATGATGATTTTGATATAAATCTAAGTTCAAATGAAGGTGAAATTGGACAAGAAATTGACTTTAAAATTTCCTCATCAAGTTCTAAATATTTTTTAGATTATGTCAATATTAATGATCAAAAGTATATTCCAAATACTGATAAGTATTTTTATTTCAATTTAAAAGAAGGTCAAAATACAATTGAACCAGTTTACAAATTAGTTAGCTCTCAAGATTATGATAAAGATGAATTTGTAAGCGTTCATATAGAAGATAATGAATATAACGGCGAAGCAAAAATACTTTATAATGGTGAAAAATTTGAAGAAAAAGAAGTTCACGCTTATAGAACAATTGATTTAGAATTTGAACCATACGATGGATATTATTTAAATAAAGTTTTAATAAATAATGAATTTATTCTTTGCCATAATGAGGATGAAAGTTATAGTTTTAGAACTTTTAAACCAGAAAATGGTGAAGATTTAATGATTTTTCCAGAATTTTTAAAAGATGGTGAGATTGTAGATGATAAATATACAGAATTTCAATCAATTTTAGAAAATGATTATAATGGTGAAATTGAAAAAATTAATTTAGCAAGCAAAGAAATTTTAAATAAGTTTTCTATTGCTGATCTTGCAAGAATTAGTTTTTTAAGAGTTCAAAATTTAAAAGAAAATTATCTTGCTAAAAGTTATAATGAAGCACGATCAACAGCTGCATTTATTACAAATGTTCAAAGTACAAATACTGGTTTTATTAAAAATAATGATCATTTAATGAAAGAAGTTATTTCATATAGTAGTAATGCTCAATATTCTCAAAGAATTTTAAATAAAGATAATTATAATGATTTAGAAATTTATTTTTCTTATGGTGATAAAGTTGAAAGTAATTTTAAAGCTGATTTCGTTAATTATTCTCAAAAAGTTGATACTACAATCAGTGATTATGTTTTAGATTATGGAATTCAACCATTTGATTTAATTAATTATCAACTATATACATCATATATGTTAAATGAAAGTAGTGATATTTGTGGTGAAAAATTTGATTCAGCAATTGTAAAAACTACTGATGGTTATATTTTGACATTAAACTTATCACCAAGTAGTGTTTATAATTATGCAAAATATATGACAAGCACAACTGATTATCCGGGTGCTTCTTCAATTATTCAACAAGTTGGTGCTCCAATTTTTTCAAAAGTTGGATTAAAAATGGTTTTAAGTAATGATTTTTATCCTGTTGAATACATTACAAGAGAAGAATACGAAGTACAATCTAAATTTGGTGCTAATGTTCCAACAAAAGGTTATGGAAGTTCAACTTTTTATTATGATGATCCAAGTGAAAATCCAGAAATGATTATTCCAAATTTAGATAAAAATGTTGATTATGAAGAGACATATGGGAAAATTGACTTATGAAAAAGTTTTTTGAAAAGATGACTTGGTGGAAATATTTAATTATTTTTGGAATATTTTTAATTATTTCATTTTTAATTTTATTTTTGATTTTCTTTTTTATTTATAGTTAATAATTATAGTTTAATTTTTAATATTTTTGTAAAATTCTAAAAATTCTTCATCGGTTTGCAAAAGTTGCAACTCATCATAAGTTTCAATTTTATCTTTTGATAAATTAATTTGAGACATTTCAATTAAGTTTTGTTGTAAAAATGAATCGTATGTAATTACTCCATTATAAGGAATTAAAGTAACATCAATTAATATATTTTTTGTTTTGAATAATTCAACAAATGGAACCGCTAAAGCTTTTACTAATAAACGTACATCGTTTTCAAAATCTAAAAGAATAAGACCGTCTTCGCTTATATCTAAAATTATATAAGATGAACGTCTTGATTCTCTTAAAGAATTTAAAACAATATAATCATCATAATTTAAAATTCTTGCGTCACTTTTAATAAACGAAGATACATAATAATCGCTTTTTTCGGCTATTTTATCAAAAAGTTCGACTATTTCCTCTTCATTTCCTGTGACATTATCAAAATCATAAAGATTTAATTTTTTATGTATGATCTTTTTAGCACAATAATCATAATAATCACAAATTAATTTTTTAAATTTGAAATATTCATTTTTATCTTTAAATATTGTTTCATCATTAATATCTTCATTAATTTCTAATTCATCATTATGTTGAGATACCTTTATGTCGATAATCGTATTACCCTTTAATAGCCATTTAGGCGTATTATAATTTATATGTAAATACTCATTTAGTTTATCTTCGTTTTCATCTTCATTTTCTTCTTGAAAAAATCTATCTGGTTCTGGTAAATCCATAAGTGAGGAAAAATAATGAGAATGATCAGATATTAAATAAAATTGAAAGGAATCCTCATCTATCTCTATTGGAAATAGCATAAATTTATTTGCAAAAGAAAGAACTTGTTCTTTAGAATATCTTTTATAATCAACAATATTATAATGTTTGCAAGCATCTTTTATTGATTGTAAATACCTTCGTAAATTAAATTGTTTGTCGATACATTTATAATAGATATATTTTTTTCCATAATTCGCAAATAAAATAATATAAGATTTAGTTATTTGTTTATCGTATTCTTTAAAACTTAATTTTGATTCTGGGAAAGCATCTTTGTACATTTTAAACATATCTTCTTTCGTAAGAATTCCATACAAATCAAGAAGACCTTTATTAAAATCTACAAATTCACTAATTTCTAATGCTTTATAATAATTATTTTTAATATATGAAATTAACCAATCATATTCTGGATTTAAAATTTCTTTTTTTTCTTGGTATATATAATCTTCTATAAAAAGTTTGCATCTAATAAAATCATCATTGGATGATAATTCTTTATCTTTTTTATTATCATAATTTTTTAAATAATTCACTAAAGAAGTAGTTAAAAAATACAATATTCGTTCGTGGTCTTCTTTAAAATAGTTGACTATTTTAAAATACATTTCTTTTTTTGTTACTTTATCATAATATTTAGCCGTACTTTTAAAAAGAGAATAATAAGTTTCGTATGTTCCATCTTTTTGGTATAAATTATAAAAATATTCGTCTTTCATCAATAATATTTAAATGTATTTTGTAAAGTTTAAAAAAAATTTTTTGGTGGACCTGACGAGGATCGAACTCGCTGCCTCCTCCATGCCATGGAGGCGCTCTACCAACTGAGCTACAGGCCCGACGATATTTATTATATTTAAATTAAAAATAAATTTCAAGGTGGTGTAATTTTGCTAAAATATTAGTGTATGAATTTTGAATATTTAGTTTTTGATTTAGATCGAACATTGTTAAATGATGACAGAAAAATAAGTGATTTTTCATTTAAAGCTTTAACAAAGCTTCGTGAAAACGGTAAAAAAATTATCTATAACACTGCAAGAGGTTATGGTGAAACAATGAATGTTATTAGAAGATTTCAACCTGATTATACAATTTGTGGTGGCGGAAGTTTAATTTTAAATAATCGATTTAAAACATTATTTAAAAGTCCAATACCGCCAGAATTTACAAATAAATTAATCAAATTTTTTAAAAAATATAACATTCATTTTACAGTTCAAACTTATGATAAAGGATACTCTGATGACCAAAGTTTAGTTAGAGATACATTTATTAAAGTTGATTATAGTTTTTATACAAATGATTTTGCTTATAAAATTGACATTTATTTTAAACATTCTGATGACCTATTAGAAAAAATTAAAAAAGAAGTAGCTAAATATTTTTTACAACTAACTCCATATTCTAGACCTGGATGTTATAGATTAAATAATATTGGCGATTCCAAATATAATGGATTATTTGAACTTTGTAAAATTGAAAAAATTAGTTTAGCGCAAGTAATCTCGTTTGGTGATGATATTAATGATTTAGAAATGCTTTTAAAATCGGGAAAAGGTGTATTAGTCGGAAATAATAATGTTCATTATAATGGTAATGACATTGATATTTGTGATACAAATAATAATGATGGACCAGCAAAATATCTACTTAAGTTGTTTAATTTATGAATAAAAAATATATTTTAAGTATTGATCAAGGAACGACATCTTCAAGAGCAATATTAATTGATAAATATGGTCAAATAATTGAAAAATCTTCTAGAGAGATTAATTTAATTACGCCAAAAAGTGGATGGATCGAAGCCGATTCAATAGAAATTTGGTTGAGTGTAGTTGAATGCATTAACCAAGTTTTAATTAAAAGTAATACAACATTTAATGATATAGATTGTATTGGAATTACAAATCAAAGAGAATCTGTTGTAGCGTTTGATAAATTTACTGGCGAACCTTTATATAATTGCATAATCTGGCAATCAAGACAATCTCATGAAATTTGCGAAAGATTTTTAGATAAAGAAGAATTTATTTTTAAGAAAACTGGATTAAAAATTAATCCTTATTTTAGTGCTTCAAAAATGATTTTCATTTTAGAATATTTAAGAAACGTTAAAAAATTACCTGAATCATATATACAAAATAATGTTTATATTGGAACAATTGATTCTTGGTTAATTTATCGATTTACTAATAAAAAAGAATTTAAAACAGATGTCTCAAACGCTTCTAGAACAATGCTTTATAATATAAATACCTTTGATTATGATGATGAATTATTAAATTTATTTAATATTAAAAGAAATATGTTACCAAAAGTACAAGATTCTTGTAGTTTATTTGGATATAGTGACTTTTTTAATACAAAAGTAAAAATTACTTCTGTAATTGGTGATCAACAAGCTGCATTATTTGGACACGCCTGTTTTAATAAAGGTGATTTTAAATGTACCTATGGTACTGGCTGTTTTATGCTTTTAAATATTGGTAAAAACATAGTTTTTTCAAAAAAAGGTTTGTTAACTTCAATTGGATGGAAAATTAAAGATGAATATTGCTATGTTTTAGAAGGAAGTATCTTTGTTGGTGGTGCTGTTATTAAATGGTTAAGAGATAATTTAAAAGTTATTGAAACAGCAAGTGAATCAGAAAATTTAGCAAACGAAATAAAAGACGAACAACAAGTTTATTTTGTTCCAGCTTTTGTTGGACTTGGTACTCCATATTGGAATGATGATGTTAGAGGAACAATTTATAATATTAGTCAAAATACAACTTATAAAAATATTGTAAAAGCCGGTTTAGAAGCTATCGCATATCAAGTTAAAGATGTTTTTAATGTCATGCATAAAGACGCAAAAATTAAAACTAATATTTTAAAAGCAGATGGTGGTGCAGCTGAAAATAATTATTTAATGCAATTTCAAGCTGATTTATTAAATATGAAAGTAGAAGTTGACAATAATTTAGAAATGACTTCAACCGGAGCTGCATATTTAGCTGGCTTATATTCCGGATTTTTTAAATCTTTGGATGAAGTTAAAAAATTAAATGAAATTAAAAAAGAATATTATTGTAAAATGGATGAAGAAAAAAGAGAAAAACTTTATGATGGATGGAAAAAAGCCATCAAAAATGCAATAAATTATTCAAAATAAGAATAAGGGAATAAAAATGATTTTAGAAAAAGGTATTGAATATATAATAGTTGCTAATAAAGAATGTAATTCTTTAGTTTTAAGTTATAGAGACAAAAATCCTTATATTTCTTTTACTTTTTATGATGTTACATCTTTTAAAAAATATTTTTCTTTTGATTATGATGCTGAAACAATTAATTATTTATTATCATTAACAAATAAGAATAAAAAACATATTTTTGATTATTTAAAGATTAAAAAATATTTAAATATTGTTCACTTATTAGAAAAAAACGAAACAAATGATGAAAATCTTCAGTTATTTTTGAATATTAAACGTGACTTATTAAATAAAAATTTACTAATTGAAAATAAATATACAAATCAAACTTTTAAAAATAAACAATTAATTTTTATTGATTTAAAGGATGATATTGAAATTAATTATCTAGCGAAAAAATATAATTTAAATGCAAAATATTTAGGTTTTGCGGAGTTTTTTGATTTTTTAAAACCTAATGATAAACAAAATGTAGTAGTTTTTAACAATATTTTTCAGCAACTTGAATATGTTATGAATTCAATTGTAGAAAAATTTAAGAAAATTTCTGAAATAAATATTAAAACTTATAATAATGAAGAAAATAAAAATGTTGATGTTATAAAAATTAAAAACGAAAGAAAATTAGAAAATAACATAAAGATAATTGGCAATATTGATAATCTTGCTTTCTTTTTACCTTACTTTAAAAAAGCTTACAATTTAGATTTTTATTATAAAAAAAGAACATCTTTGCTTAATATAAATTGTGTTAAGAGATATTTAAATTATTTATATAGTGTAACTAAAAATCTTGACACTAATAATAAATATCCAATTGTTAATCAATATATATTACAAGTGAATAAAATTATTAATCAATATAAATTAAATAATTACGATTTTGATTTTGGTTTTAATGTTTTAAATCAAATTCTTCAATCTACTATAAATATTGAACAAGTTGGTAATAAAGGTATTGAAATTTTAAATGATGAAATTGATTGTAAATTAGATAAAGAATATTATTTATTAGATTTTGTTCAAGGAGTTTTTCCAAAAGAATTCACAAACGATAACATTTTAGATGATAAATTATTAAAAGAAAATAATATAAATCCTTCATACCAGTTATATAAACTAGAATATGAAAGAGTTAAAAATTTTATAATATTTGGAAATTTTAGTTTAATTTCTTATTATAAAAAACACGTCGGAGAAAGAATTTATCCATCACTTTTTGTTAAAGATCTTAATTTAAATGAAAAAGAATATATTAGAGAAAGAGAAGAACAAAATGATTTTTCTTCAATTGATGCAAATTTAAAATTTAGTATTATAAAAAATGAGAAAGATAAATTTAATAAAAATTCGATTTTTTATAACGTTTATAATAATTCAAACATTATAGAAAAAAATTATTACACAAATAATTTTATTTGGGAAAATGAGCAAAAAATCGAGGAATTAAAAGAAAAAAGCTTTTCAATTTCTCAAATTCAAAAATTTTCGAATTGTCCATTTTCATATTATTTAACTTATATTTTAAAGATAAATGAAAATAACGATGATTTTAGTATAAGAGTTGGAAATTTTTTACATAAAGTTTTAGAAAATGTTTATAAAGATAATTTTAATTTAGAAAAAAGCGTTGAAGAAAATAAAAATAATTATTTTTTAAATAAAATTGAACTTATTTTAAGTGATAAAATTATCGAAAATTTTAAATCTTATATTGATGTATTATTAGATATAAAGAAAAATATTAACTATGTTAAAGATTTTCATGAGAAAAATTTCAAAATTAAATTAGATGATTATGATTTTGAAGGTAAAATTGATTCTTTAATAATAACAAGTATAAATAATCAAAAATATATAAATGTTTTAGATTATAAAACAAATGGAAAAGCTTTTGATTATGATGAGATAAGCTATGGAGTTAACATTCAACTTCCAACATATATTTTATTAGTAACTTCAAATAATTATTATATGAACTATGAAATAGGTTTTGCTGCTTTTTCAAGACTTTTAAATCCTAATTTATTATATATTGATGATGGTGTAATTGATCTTAAAAAAGAAAAAGATAAAATGTATTTTACAGGTTTTTTAAATAGTGAAGAAGAATTTAAAAAGAGTTTAAATAGTGATTATTTTAAAAAACTAAAATCTTATCCTATGCATCAAGTCAAAAATGATGAAGGAATAACAGAGAAAAATATTAGCGATATATTAGAATTAACAAAACAAGTTATTATAAATAAAATAGAAGATATAAAAAATTATAAGTTTGATGTTTTTCCAATAAGAATTAAAAAAGATAATGAAAGAAATACTCCTTGTACATACTGTAGTTTTTCTAACATTTGTTATGTTAGAAAAAACGACTACAATCAGTATAATAATGTGACTGATTCAAACAAAAAAGCAAATGATGATATTTCAATAGAGGATGAAGAAGATGAGTGAAAAGCATTTTACAGATGAACAATTAGCAGCAATTAGGGCTTATAGTTCTAATATTATTGTTTCCGCAGGGGCTGGTTCAGGTAAAACTGATGTCTTATCAAATAAAGTAAAAGACGTCTTTTTAAATCACGACCTTCTTCCATCAAATATTTTAGTTTTAACATTTACAAATAGTGCTGCTTTTGAAATGAAAAATAGAATAATTAGCACTTTAAAATCAGATAATAATGTAAAAAGGGAATTTATAGATCAAATAAATACTTCGCATGTCCAAACTTTTGACTCCTTTACATTATTTGTTTTTAAAAAGTTTTCATATTTATTAAATTTGAATTCAAATATATCTATTATTAATCCAATAGATCTCAAAATTAAAAAAGACGAAATACTTGATAAAATAATTCAAGAAAAAATTGATTCAAACGATGAGACATTTATAAAATATTTTAAAGAATATTGTTTTTTAGATTTAAATATTTTCAAAACAATTATTTATAATACTTTAGATTTTTTAGATAAAAGCATCGATAAAGAAAAATATTTATATGATTTTAAATTGTTATATAAAACAAAAGAAACTGCAAAAAAAGATTTTAATGATTATGTAAACAATTTCTTTTCAAAAATTAAAAAAATGTATGATGGATGTTTTAATAATGAAGAAGTACATTTTGAAAATACAAATTATTTAAGAGAAGCGGAAAAATATTATCTAAATGAATTTTTTGGAAAAGATATTGTAAATTATATTAAATTTTTAGATGAACATAAAAGACCTACGGCTCAAAAAAAGGAAATGAGATTAGGAGAAACTGATAAAGCTTTAAATGATAAATTTAAAGTTGATTTTAATGCGATTATTAATGAGTATATTGGATATCCATTAAAATTAGATGATAATTTAAAATTTATTGAAGACGAAAATGAAACATTAGAATTCTTTTTAAATATTGTAAAAACATTAAATGATAAATTAGATGATTATAAAAAAATGATCAATAAATTTACTTTTGATGATATTGCAAAAATTTCATATAAATTATTAGATTTTAAAGAAGTAAAAACATATTTAACTAATACTTTTAAATTTATTTTAATTGATGAATACCAAGATACAAGTGATATACAAGAAGCTTTCATAAATAAATTTTCAAATAATAATGTATATTGTGTTGGGGATGTTAAACAATCAATTTATAGTTTTAGAAATGCAAATTGTGATATTTTCAATAACAAATTTATAGTTTTTAAAAATGAAAAAGCCAAAGGTCAAGCCTTACAATTAACCAAAAATTTTCGTTCAAGAAAACAAATTTTAGATGATGTTAATAAAATTTTTGGTCATTTATTTGAAAAAGATGACAATATTAATTATAAAGATGATCATCACATTGAATATGGATTAACAGCTTATAATCAAAATATTTATGCTCATGAAGACCATTATGGAGTTCATTTATTGAATATTTCTTTAAAAATGCAAGATTATGCAAAAATATATAATATTAAATCTAAATTAGATTGTTATGGTTATTTTATTTGTCAGGATATAATCAAAAAAATGAATTCAGGATTTATGGTCTATGATAAGGATACTAAAACGTTAAGAGAAGCTAAATTTAGCGATTTTTGTATTATTGCATCTAGAAAAAAATATTTTGATAGAATTGAAAAAGTATTTAATAAATATCATGTTCCAATTATTAATTATAAAGATCAAGATATTAATGTCTCAATGCCAATTGTTGTATTAAAATCGATTATTTCTTTAATATATGAACTTAGCAAAGATGAAGATACAAGAAGTGAAATAAAATTAAAAGAATACTATTTATCAATTGCAAGATCATACTTATATAAAAAAAATAAAGATGATTCTAGTGAAAAAAATAACGAAACAAAAAGAATTTCTGATGAAAAAATTAATGATTCTACAATTTATAATAATTTAAAAAATAATACATATTTAGATAGTGAAATTATTAAAAAATGTATCGAATTATATGAAGATTTTAAAAATAATAATTTATCTTTAACTCAACTAGTTTTAAATATAATACAAAAATTTGAATTTATCGAAAAATTACCTAGAATTTCTGATCCATTAACAAATATTGACAATATTGAATACTTTTATAATTTAACAAGAGAATTTGAAGATAGTGGTAAAAATTTGTATGATTTAATTTTAATTTTCGATTACCTCAAATCAAATAATGATGATATTAAAAGTGAGTATTTAAATACTGTTGAAGATGCTGTAAACATGATGACAATATTTAAATCAAAAGGTTTAGAATGGCCAATTATTTACATAATCGATATTGCTTCAAATCAAATTCAAATAAAGCAATCTAAAGAAATTGCTGAATTTATGAGCAATAAAAAATATGGTATAGAAATTGGAAACAAGAATAAAAAGCATTCATTTTATTTTAATTTAATTAAAAAATATAACAAAAATGAAATTATTAACGAACTTGTAAGACTATATTATGTTGCAATTACAAGAGCTAGAGAACAATGTAATATCGTTACTTTGGAAAATGATAAAAAAGAAAAAATTGTAAAAGATAGTTCTTTTTTATCATTTATCAAACAATATATAAATGATTATGAAATAGATAATGAATTTGCAAATCAATTTATCGTTCCGATCACTAATTCTTATAAAAAAGAATTAGAATTAAATTTAAAATCAGAATTAAAAAATAAGGATAAACCTAAAGATGTTGAAAATATTACGATTAATAATGTAGAAATTAAATTTTCTGAAATTATTAATAAAAAAGGCAGTAAAAATGTTGAATTTATAGATAATGATATTCAAAGTAAATTAGATGAAGGTAGTAAAATTCATAATTTATTATCATTAATCGATTTAAAAACTAAAGATACAAGTTTTATTAATGAATCTCGTTATAAAAATGTAATTGACAAATTTTTAAGATTGGATATATTTTCCAATCTTAAAAATACACAAATTTATAAAGAATATGAATTTTATGATAAAAATCAAGATATTCACGGCTTTGTTGATTTAATAATAGCTGATGAAAATGAAGTAAAGATAATTGATTATAAATTAAAAAATATTGATGATGAAGAATATAAAACTCAATTAAGTATTTATAAAAAATATATTCAAGAAAAATTCAAAAAACCATGCAAAACCTTATTAATTTCAATATTAGATAATAAAATCAAGGAGGTAAATATAAATGTTTGAAGATATTAAAATTTTAGAAGATGAATTTTCAGATGATGAAAGAAAAATTTATCAGGCTTTATTAAAAAAGAAAGATTGGTTAAATGTTAAATTAATTAGATCAGGTAACCTTGATTATTATGTTGATGAAAGAAATAATAAGAGATATCCATTTTTAGAGCATTTATTTGATAATGTTGTATTTTTTAAAAAACCTCAATATACTGGAAAGTTTGAGAATAAAGAAAAAATAAATTTATTGTTAGAAGATTATAATATTGCAATTTTTCAAACAAAAATAAACCTAAAAAACGATGCTCCATTTTATGTAGAATATGATTTTAATAAATTGGATGAATTAGGTTATCGTGCTTTATTAGCAAATTTTTATAAAATGCATAACGAAGATGATTTAGAAATTAAATATGATAAATTAGAAGAAGTTGTTAATCAAATTAAATTATGTTGCATTGGAAATGAGGATGATTATTGTTTTGTTCTTGCAAATGAAGCATTAATTAATGGTTGTTTCTTCTTACCAATTGTTAGTAAAATTTATATAGCAAAACAAATTAGTGAAGATTTATTTAATGATTTAGAATATTATGCAAAAATGAATAAAGTTCAAATTGAGGTAATTTATGAAAATACAAAAGATAACTAAGGAAGAATTTAACATATTTTATAAAAGAATAAATCAAAATCCATTATATGATGAAGATTTTTTATATAATTTATTAAATAATATCATTGATTATTATAATAACGAAGTAGATACCTCTGTATCAGATAATTTTAGTGATATAAATCCTTATGCTGTTTTCTTATATTTATATGCAGAATATAATTATTGTGTCCAAGGAAAATCTGAGGAAGAGATATTAAAATTTAATAATGATAGCGATTCTCTTGATGCTTTATCATCAATTGCTTTAGATAAATACCTAACTAATGAAAAAATAGATTTAAATGAAAAATATTTTGCAAATAAATTTTCTCCATCTATTTCAACTTTAACTTTATATTTAAATTTCATGAATAAAGTTAATTTACAATTTTCAAAAAATAATCCATTTATAACTTTAATTTCGGATGTATTAATGAAATGTATTAAGATTTCAAAATGCACACTAGAATTATTAACAAATGGATTTGAAGCAGAAGCATTTTCTACCTGGAGAACACTACATGAGACTGAATGTGTTTTAAGAATTTTAATAAAATATAAAAAACCAGTTATTACATCTTATTTAAAACATTTAACATATTCTTTAGCTTATCGAAAATTAATAAAAAATCCTGACAAAACTAATGAAATATTTGAAGAGATCAAAAAAGAGATGAAAGTTTATAATTTAAAATCAAAAGACATGAAAAAATATATCGAATATGGATATTTATTGGCAATTGATGAATTTAAATTAGAAGAAAATTATAAACTTAATTTTAGAGATGGTGTTGAAAAAATGGCCGGATTAGAAAACTATTCAAAACTTTATGAATATAGTAGTGAGATTGCCCATTCTTCACCATTAATGATTTATTCAAATGAACAATCTTTATTCCATCTAACATTAATTTCTTTATACGAAGTATTTTTTAGAATTGAACAAATTTTCTCAAGTCATTTATTATCACTAAATGAAAATAAAGAATTTAAAGAAAGATACCTTAAAATGAGGAAAGTTTATTATTATATTTTAGTTAATATATATAATAAGGAAAAAGAAATTTACTATAAATTAACAAATCATAAAACATTTTGATAAACAGATCCACCAATAAATTCTCTAATAAGTGAATTGTTTGGAACGACATTATCATCCATGTCTTCAAAGTATTTTAATAATCTCATTAATCTTTCAGCCATTGGGAAATACTCATTGTCTTTTGGAATTTGAGTTAAAAGTGGCATTGCATATTTTTTAATGACACATAATTCATATTGTAAAAATGAATTAAATACATAATCAGCATTTTCTTGAGTATCATAAATCCATTTAAATTCACCAGCTCTAACATTTTGCCACATGGAAAGAGTTTCTTCAGCTGGTGCATTTCTAAATTTATAATCTCTTACCAATCTTCTTAATAATCTTAAATCTGTCAAGGACATTGGATTTTGATCATCAAGATAAATTTGAGCTTGAGGTGCAATATAAATTCTGTATTTTTGTTCATTTGCAATTGAAGAAGTGAGCATATTATTTAAAGCATGAATTCCTTCAATAATAATAGGTTCATCTTTTTCAACAGAAATTGTTTTCCCGTCTTCAATTTTTCCAGTTTCAAAATTAAAATGAGGAAGAGTTACCGTTTTTCCTTGAATTAAATTTAATAAATCATGATTAAATCTTTCAATATTTAAAGCATGAATCGTTTCTAAATCTGGTTTTCCATCTTCTCCAAGAGGAATTTCTGATTTAAGTTTGTAATAATCATCAATTGAAATTTTAATTGATTTAATACCACGAGAAAGAAGTTCGATTCTTAATCTATTTGCAAAAGTAGTTTTTCCGCTTGATGATGGTCCGGCAATACAAATTAATTTGATATTATCAATATTATTTTCAATTGCTTGACCAATTTCTGATAACATATGATTATGTCTTGTTTCACAAATATTTGCAAAAGCAATATCACCATAAAAGTCTTTGAATTCATTAATTTTTGCAATTGAGTTTGCACCGATTAATTTTCCCCATCTAAATGATTCATTTAATGTTTTTCCAAAAACTGGTGCATCAATAAATGGAGGAATTTTTCCTTTTTCTTCACTACGAGGATATTGGAGAATTATTCCATCACTATATAATCTAATTTTATAATCAGTTAAATAACCAGTTGAAGGAACCATAATACCATACATATAGTTCATATAACCGTTACAATTATAGAAGTGAACAGTATTTTCAGGTCTATATTTTAAGATTTCAATTTTATCTTGATATCCAAATTTTTTATAAATTTCTTTTGCTTCATCAATTGGGGCAATTACCTTTTTAAATTCGTAATCAGCATCAACAATTTCTCTCATTTTTTTATCAATTTGTGCAACCATATCAAGAGAAAAAGTAGCTCCACTTAAACCTTTTACTTGAATTGATCTTGAAACACTATAAGACATTCTAAATTGTAAATTTGGATATAATAATTTACATGCCATCGAAAATAAATATCTTAAAGATCTCTCATAAACCGAACATGCATCATAATCATTTAAATCAAGAAAATCAACTGTACAATCATAATATATTTCATAAGTTAATTCTCTTAATCTATTGTTAACTCTTGCAGCTAAATATTTAGTTTTATCTTCATCGCTAATTAAATCAATTAGTGCTAATTTGTTTGATCTTATTTTCTTATCAACACCATAATTTTCTATTTTTACTTCAAAGGCCATAAAATTATAATTCTCCTTTTTTATTATGTATTCGTGTTTATATTATAAAAAAAATAGAGAAAAATAACAACTAAATAGATAATCGAAAAAGGTGTATAATATCAAGGTGATTTGTTAACATTCAAGTTAGTAATAAATCATATCAATAAAAAATATTAAGGAATTGCAGAGTTTTTACTAAAAAATGACTAAAAAAAGACAGATTTTGTACTATTTTTTAACTAGTACAATAAATATACTTTTGGCTATAATTTCAGGAATTATATTATTTTTTTATGGATATTTAATTGAATTTATTATTTGTTATTTAATTAGTATATTTTTCGGTAGTTTTTTAGTAGTTAGTTTTGAATTAGAAAATAAATTTTTTAACTCAAGATCATTAATCTTACTAAATTTGTCAAGATTATTTTTAGTATTTTTGTGTTTAGTTTGTTGTTTTTGTTATCTATATTTTTGCAATAAAGATATTTACTTTATTTTTACAAGTATAATTGAAATAACTATTATATATATTATAATAGTTATCAGATGGAGGTTAGAGTAGATGTTTTTAGTTAGTGGTATTAACATTGATAACATTATTGGTTTTAGAATACCAGGCGAATTTATATCTGCTTTAATTGTAATTTTAATTGTAATTATTTTGTCTTTAATTATCGGTTTTAAAGCAAAACGTGCTGATCCACTTAAAAAACCAAAAGGTATTTTAAATATTGCTGAAATATTAGTAAGTTTTGTCGATAATCAAGTATCTAAATTAATGGGATCAAAATTTAAAAACTTCGGAGGGTATGTTTTAGGACTCGGATTATTTATCATGTTTGGTTTTATAATTGGACTTTTAGGTTTTCCAAATCCATTTACTTATTTAGGAATTACATTAGCAATTGCTTTATGCACATTAGGTGCAATTCATATAACTTCAATGAGATTTAAACATTTGAGTTATTTTAAAAGATATGTTGAACCTTTACCATTCTTTTTACCTATTAATTTAGTATCAATGTGGGCTCCAGTTTTTTCACTATCTTTCAGATTGTTTGGCAATGCATTAGCCGGTTATTGTATAGTTACAATTTGTTATTTAGCATTTTCAATACCTGATAGTTTTTCATTTGGATTTGTAGTTACGCCTTTATTACATGCATATTTTGATATATTTGATGGTTTAATACAGATGGCTGTATTTACTATGTTAACAATGGTTAATGTTGCTCAAGAAGCGCCGGAGAGCGAAGAAGATTCTAAGCTTCTAACTGAGCAATTAGCATAAAAAAGAAAGGAGAAATTTATGGAATACATTGCAATGGCATTATTTGGTTTTGCAATAGCACTCGTTGGTATTGGTGAAGCTATTGGAACATTTAAAGCTTTAGATGGAATTGCTAGAAATCCAGAAGCAGGAAGCCATATTAGAACCACCTTAATTATTGGTACTGCTTTAGTTGAAACTTGCGCAATTTACATTTTAGTTCTTGGAATTTTGGTTTGGTTTGTTAAGTAATTTATGAAGAAAAAAATCTTTCTAATTTTAATTTTATTCAATTCTTTTTTGCTTACTTCTTGTTCGGCAATTAGTGAAGAATTTGAAAGTATACCAGATAAATTATGGCCAAATATTTGGGTTACAATTTCAACAATTATTGCCTTTTTAATCATGGTTTTAATTGTCTTTGTTTTTGCCTATAAACCAGTTAAAAAATTACTCGAAAAGAGAAAAGATTATATTGAAAAAAATATTCAAGAATCAAAAAAGGCTTTAGATGATGCGAATATGGCAAAAAATAAAGCTCAAGAAGAAATTCAAGATGCTCACAAACAAGCAGGAGAAATTTTGTCAAAAGCTCAACAAGTTGCCTTAGATAATCAAAACAAGATGATGGAAGATACTAAAAAAATGATTGAAGAACGACAAGAACAATCAATCGAAGAACTTAAAAAGAATCGTGAAAATATGCAAAAAGAAATCAACGAACAAATTATTAACAACTGTTTTGATTTAAGTAAAGAAATATTAAAAAGAGAAGTTAATCAAGACGATAATGATAAATTAGTTGATGAATTTATCAATAAATTAAATAAGGAAAATCAAAATAATGATCAGAAATAAGTTATTTCATTTTTCAATTGCTTTATTTGAAGCTGGAAAAGAATTAAATATTCTTGATGAAACTCTTACTAGCTTAAAATTTGTAAGAGATGTTTTAGATAAGAATGAAAAATTCCTATTATTTTTTGATTCTCCATTAATTGAAAAAGAAATAAAAAAACAAGTATTTAGTAATGTTTTTAAAGATAGAATTAATAAATATGTAACTTATTTTTCATTTATTTTAATTGATTACAATGTAATGAAATATTATCATCGAATTTATCGTGAATTTAAGCATATTTATAATAGAGAAAAAGGAATTTTAGAAGGTAAAATTTACACTCCTTTTACACTTAGTGAAGAAAGAATTTTAAATCTTGAGACAATTTTTAAAAAGAAATACAATAAACCAATTGAATTTCGGCAAGTTTATCAAAAAAATTTAATTGGTGGGATAAAAATTATTATAGAAGACCAAATTTATGACTATTCTTTAAATAATAAATTGAATGTTATTAAAGATAATTTAATTAAAAATATTAAGTGAGGAAAAAAGTATGATAGATAATCTCGAAGCTTTATCTGGTTTAATAAAAAAACAACTTGAAAATTACGAAGATAAAATTGATGTTGGCGATGTTGGAACAGTTGTTACAATTGGAGATGGCATTGCTCAAATTTATGGTTTAAAAAATGTAATGATGTCAGAATTACTTATTTTTCCAAACGATGTTTATGGTATGGTCATGAATTTAGAAGAAAATTCGGTTGGTTGTGTATTACTTGGAAAAGATAGTTTAATTCATGAAGGGGATGTTGTTAAAAGAACAAACAAAGTTGTAGAAGTTCCAGTCGGTGATGAATTATTAGGAAGAGTTGTTAATTCAATTGGTCAACCTCTTGATGGAAAAGGCGAAATTAAAACAAAATTTTATCGTCCAATTGAAATGCCAGCTCCAAAAATTATGGATCGAGAGAGTGTTAATTCTCCATTATTAACTGGAATTAAAGCAATAGATTCAATGATTCCAATTGGAAAAGGTCAAAGAGAATTAATTATTGGAGACCGACAAACTGGGAAAACAGCAATTGCAATCGATACAATATTAAATCAAAAAGACAAAAACGTATATTGTGTATATGTTGCAATTGGACAAAAAAATTCTACTGTTGCTCAATTAGTACAAAAATTACAAGAATTTGGTGCTATGAAATATACAACTGTTGTCTGTGCAGGTGCTAGTGAAAGTGCGCCATTACTTTATATTGCTCCATATGCTGCAACAAGTATTGCCGAACATTGGATGCTTCAAGGTAAAGATGTTTTAATTGTTTATGATGATTTATCAAAACACGCAGTTTCTTATAGAACTTTAAGTTTACTTTTAAAAAGATCTCCTGGAAGAGAAGCTTATCCTGGCGATATTTTCTATATTCATTCAAGATTATTAGAAAGAGCGTGTCATTTAAAAAGCGAATTAAAAGGTGGATCTTTAACTGCTTTGCCAATTATTGAAACTCAAGCTGGTGATATTAGTGCATATATTCCAACAAATGTTATTTCAATTACCGATGGTCAAATCTTTTTAAGTAACGACCTATTTAACAAAGGTCAAAGACCAGCAATTGACAGTGGACTAAGTGTTTCAAGAGTTGGAAGCGCAGCTCAATATAAATCAATGAAAGAAGTTTCATCTTCAATGAAAATTGAATTAGCAAATTATCAAGAATTATTAGAATTTTCAAGATTTGGTTCTGACCTTGATAAAGTTACAAAGGATATATTAAAACATGGTTCTATTTTAATGGAAGTTTTAAAGCAAAAACAATACTCTCCATTAAGTTTATCTCAAGAAATTGTTGACATTTATATTGCTCAAAATAAATTAATAGATGATATTGAAGTTGAAAATGTTCACAAAGCATTAAAAAGAATTTCTGAATATATTTATTCTCAAAAAAATGATATATATGAAAAATTAGAAAATGGTTATTTGTTAGATGATGAATTAAAACACGAAATTGAAGAATGTGTATCAACGGTTAAAAAGGTACTTTAATTAATGGATGGAAATTTAATATCAATTAAATCAAGAATAAAATCTATTGATTCAACTTTAAAAATTACCAAAGCTATGAAATTAGTAGCTAGTGTTAAATTAAAAAGGTTGAAATCCCTTTTTGATACGAACAATTTATATTATGAACAAATGAAAGATATTCTTTATAAAGCTCTTTCGTATTATGATTTAAAAAGTCATAAATTACCAGATTGCTTAAAACAATACGATTCTAATAAAAACTTATATATCATTGTTTCTTCAACACTTGGTTTATGTGGTTCATATAATTTTGAAATATTTAAAAAATTAGAAGATATTTTAACAAAAGACGATGAACTTTTAGTTATTGGAGAAAAAGGAATAATGCATTTTAAAAATTTTGAAAACAAAATGTATGATGATTTTAAAATGTTACTATTAAATTTTACATATAACAATGTAAAAAATATGAGGCATTTTATTTTCAAAATTTATAAACGAAATAAATACAAAAGTGTTAAGTTAATTTATTCAAAATATATTAACTCATTAACTTTTAAGCCAGATATTATTAAAATATTACCTCTCGAATTTAATTTAGAAGATTATAAAGAAAAGTTCGAATTTAAGCCAATAATTGAACCAAATGTTAATGAAGTTTTAAATAAAATGTTACCTCATTATATTGATTCGTTATTGTTTAATAAATTATTAGAAAGTAATGTTTGTGAATATGCATCAAGAAGAAACGCGATGGAAAATGCTACAAACAATGCAAATGAAATTACAAATGAATTTAAAATTAAATTTAATAAAGCTCGACAAGCTAACATTACTTCTGAAATTATTGAAGTTGTAGCTGGAGCAAATAGTTCAAAAGGAGAATAAAATATGGTTAATGTACACGAAGGAAAAGTAATTCAAATTATTGGTCCAGTTATTGATATAGCTTTTTTAGAAGAAAATATTCCAGCTTTATTAAATGCCATAAAAGTTATTAAAAGTGATGGAAGTTATTTAGTTTGTGAAGTTATGCAACATATTGGAGATGATGTTGTGAGATGTATTTCAATGGGTTCTACTAATGGACTTACAAGAGGATTAAAAGCAATTGATACATTAAGTCCAATTAAAGTTCCAGTTGGAAATTGTGTTTTAGGAAGAATGTTTAATGTCTTAGGTAAACCAATTGATGAACTTAATAAAAAAATAATTCCAGAAGATTATAAATCAATTTATCATGATGCTCCAAGTTTTGAAGAACAATCAACAAAAGCTCAAATTTTAGAAACAGGAATTAAAGTTTTAGACTTAATTTGTCCATTTGTAAAAGGGGGGAAAGTTGGATTATTTGGCGGTGCTGGAGTTGGAAAAACGGTTTTAATTCAAGAATTAATTAATAATATTGCTACCCAACAACATGGTATATCTGTTTTTGCTGGAGTTGGAGAAAGATCAAGAGAAGGTAATGATTTATATTATGAAATGAAAAAAACTGGTGTTTTAAATAATACTGCCTTAGTATTTGGTCAAATGAATGAACCACCAGGCGCAAGAATGAGAGTTGCTTTAACTGCTTTAACAATGGCAGAATATTTTAGAGACGAAAAACATCAAGATGTTTTATTATTTATTGACAATATTTTTAGATTTACTCAAGCAGGAAGTGAAGTCAGTGCCCTTTTAGGAAGAATGCCATCAGCTGTTGGATATCAACCAACTTTGGCAACTGAAATGGGCGAATTGCAAGAAAGAATTACTTCGACAAAAAATGGTTCAATTACTTCAATTCAAGCAGTTTATGTTCCAGCTGATGATATAACCGATCCTGCACCTGCTACAACATTTTCTCACCTTGATGCAAAAACTGTTTTAGATAGATCAACTGCAGCTCTTGGAATTTATCCAGCTGTTGATCCTCTAAATTCATCAAGTAACTTTTTAGATCCAAATGTTGTTGGGAAAAAACATTATGAAGTTGCAAGAAAAGTTCAAGAAATTTTACAAAAATATAAAGATTTACAAGATATCATCGCAATTTTAGGTATTGATGAATTAAGTGAAGAAGATAAATTAATTGTATCAAGAGCAAGAAGAGTTAGAAACTTTTTATCTCAATCATTCTTTGTCGCAGAAAATTATACAAATAAACCTGGAAAATATGTAAAAATTGAAGATACAATAAATTCTTTTGATGCAATTTTAAATGGTCAAGGTGATCAAATACCAGAAAATTTATTTTTATATGCTGGAAATTTTGATGAAGTTTTAAAAAGATATAACGAAATAAAAAAATAATTATGGAATTTAGATTAAAAATATTCACGCCATATACAAATTATTATGATTCAATGATTCAATCAATGTCTTTGAAAACACCTAATGGACGAATTGGAATATATTCAAATCATGAAAATATGATTAGTAATGTTGAAATTTCTAATTTAAAAATAATTGAAAATGGAGTAAAAAAGAATTTTGCAATTTCTGATGGTGTTTTAGAATTTAAACATAAAGAAAATGAGGCAATTTTAATATTATCTTCAATTGAAAGCGTTGAAGAAATTGATATTGAAAGAGCAATTAAAGCAAAACAAAATGCTGAAAAATTAATATTAAGTGCAAAAACTGTCAAAGAATTAAGTAATGCTGAAGTAAAATTGAAAAAAGCATTAAATAGAATTAGTGTTAAAGGAGGAAATTCTAATGCAAGATAACAACAATAAAATTAATTTCGTGATGATTTCACCAAATTTTCCACCAACTTATTATAGATTTGCTCAAGCTTTAAAAAATAGAAATATAAATGTTTTAGGTTTAGGCGATGCTTATCCACACGAATTAAGTGAAGAGCTTAAAAATGCTTTAACTGATTATATTCAATGTTATTCATTATTTGATATGCATAATTTAATTAACTGTGTTCAATATTATAAAGATAAATATCAACACATTGATTGGATTGAATCAAATAATGAATTTTGGTTAGAAGAAGATGCAACATTAAGAGAGTGGTTTAATGTTAGATCAGGAATTTTTCATTCTGATATTTTAAAATACAAAGCTAAATCTGAAATGAAAAAGTATTTCCAAGAAGCCGGCGTAAAATGTGCTAAATTTCATTTAAGTGATGATTTTGAAAGTACCCAAAAATTTGCAAAGCAAGTTGGTTATCCAATTTTTGTCAAACCAAATATTGGAGTTGGTGCTGCTGGGACGCACAAAATTAATAATGATAAAGAATTACAAGATTTTTATGAATATAAAGATGACCATCAATATATTTTTGAACAATACATAGATGGAACAATTTATTCTTTTGATGGAATTACAAATTCAAAAGGTGAAATTATTTTCAAAGTATCTCATAAATATTTGGAAGTTATTGATAAAATGGTTCATGAAGATTTAGATGATGCTTATTTTACATTTAAAAAAATTCCACAAAGATTAGATAATATTGGAAAAAAAGTTGTTAAAGCCTTTAATATTAAATCAAGATGTTTCCATATTGAATTTTTTAGATTAAATAAAGATATCCGAGGATTAGGTAAAAAAGATGATTTCATTCCACTTGAAGTTAATATGAGACCAGTTGGAGGATATACACCAGATTTAATTTCAATTGCTACAAGTGTTTCATTTTATGATGTATATGCTGATATGATTGCATATGATGAAAATCGTCAAGATATGACTAAAGAAAAATATTTTTCAATGTCTGTTTCAAGAAGAGATAGATTAACTTATAAACATAGTTTTGATGAAATTCTTGAAAAATATAAAAACGAAATTAAAAATTATGGAAGATATCCAAAATCTATTTCCGACGCAATGGGTGACACTTTCTTTATGGGAAGATTTGAAAATCTTGATGATGCTATGAAATTTCAAGAATTTATTCGTGAAAAATAATAAATATTTCAATTTTTGATATAAAAATCATATAATAAAGTTATGAAAAATAATTTATGGCATCTTGGTAATTCAAAAAAGATTTCTTCTAATAGATTTTTTGGTTGTGTTGAAATAACAAAAGGATCTAAATGTAAATACGAACTTGATAAAGATACTGGTGCTTTAAGATTGGATAGAATTTTATCAACATCTACATCTTATCCACATAATTATGGATTTATTCCAAATACTTTATCAAATGATGGTGATCCTTTAGATGTTTTAATTCTTTGTTCAGAGCCAATTATTCCATTATCACTTGTTGAATGTAAACCAATTGGGGTTTTATTTATGAATGATAACGGAGCTGATGATGAAAAAATAATTGCTGTATGTTTACAAGATCCTTTTTATAACTTATACACAGACATTAAGGATTTTCCAAAACATATCGTTGATGAAATAAAACATTTTTTCTCAATTTATAAACAACTTGAAGTCTTAAATGATGTTGAAGTAGAAGAAATTCATGATAGTGAAGTTGCTAAAAAAATAATTCAAGAATCAATTGAAAGATACAATAATAAATTTAATAAATAATTTTATAATTTATTGTTAATTTTTTTCTTATAATTACTAGCTAAGTCTAGGTATTTAATGTCGCCAATTTTTATAAATAAATATAAATTATGATAATAATTTAAAATATTTTGATATTCTTGATAAATTTTGATCATTTTTATATATCTTTTTTTAAATGTATGTCCAAAATATTTTTTTAAAAAGAAAATTAAAACATCATCTGAAAAATTATATTCATTACTAACAAAAGCCAGATCATAAAGTGGAGAATTACTAGTTGAAAAATCAAATCTTAAAAATTTAATTTCATTACTTCTGAAACATATATTTTCTTTTAATAAATAATTATGCGAAAAGATATGTTTATCTTCTAAAAATTGCATAAGAGTTTTACTAATTACAACAGATTCATATTTTTGATCAATATATTGGTCAATAGGTATATTTTTCTTTAATGAGCTAATATTTTCAAAATATGCAAACTCTCTTTTTGGTTTATCTTCAAAAGAGTGCAATCTTTTTAATTGTTTTGCAAGTCTCGTTATGTCAACATTTGTTAATATATTTTTCTTAATTGACTTATGAATTACTCTTGAAATTTTAAAGCCGTTCATATTAGAAAAATATAAAACTTTTTCACTAATGTTTTTATCTTTTAATAAATCAATAATTTCTTGCTCATATTTTGGAAAATATAATGGATCTTTTATTTTTTTTCCGCTTCGAACAACATAAGCATCATTAATAATATAAGTATCAAAAGAAGTATCAAAATCATCTTTTGAATATGACTTAATATTTACACCGATTAATTTTTTAAATTTTTGAAATATATAATCTTTCATATTACTTAACTTTTTTTGAATTACTAATTATTTTTTGAATTTCATCTGTATCATTTATTTTTACATAATATGATTTGTATGATAATAAATTAACTAAACCTTTTATATTTGTTTTCTTAACATTTCTAACTTCGGCTACGTTTAATTCACCTTGAGTTAAATTTGATAAAAATAGTGCTATTTTGCAGCATTTTTCAATATTTTTGTTATTAATATATTGTTTTGGAAGTATAACATGAGAGCCATGATAATCTTTTACATGAATAAATAAATCATTTTTATTTGCAACTTCAAACGTTAAATAATTATTTTGTAAATAATTTTTTCCAAAATAAACAACAATTTCTTCATCGCTATATTTATAAGGTAAATAAGATGGTTGAATTTTCTTGTTATCTTTATTTTTTAAATAATTATTTTTAATTAATTCTAGATTGATTTCTAAAATATCATTATAAGATAACATCTTATTAGTAATTTGCTCATTTAGATATTCAAAATATTCTAATTCATTTTGAGCGGCTTGCAAAAATTCTTTATTCATCTGAATTCCAGTTTTCATTTTTTTATATTTTTTATAAAAGATATTGGCATTTTCAATTAAAGAATATTGTTTATTTATATTTATCTTTATTCCATCAATTAAAATTTCATCAAAATTTTCGTCAAGATTTGTATAAATATAATCAGCGGCTTTTTTATATGCTTCATATTTTTGATCTGTTAAAATTGTTTGATTTAATATGTTTATTTTCTTATTTAATTGTTTAATCTTATTTTTTACAAGTTTAAACATATCTTTAAAATCGCTTTTAATAATGTCTAGTTGAATTTGACATTCATAATTTTTAATAAAATTTTCACTATCAAATGCTTTTTTAATAACTTGATTTGAATTAATTTGAGGTAATTCATATTCCATATTTTTATTAATTATTCTAACTGCGTTTAAAGAAGTGTAGTGTCTTGCAAATAAAATTTTGTTATCTAATGAAGTAATAATTAGATTTGGATGATTAGAAAATAATTCTAAATAAATATAAAAATCTAAAACTTCATAATCTTCCATTACTTTTTTTGCTTGAATTCGAATGATTTTATCATTATTTAATAATTTGATATTTAGAATAGTAGCTTTTAATAAATATTTTTTTAATAGTTGTAAATTATTATTTTCATCTTTTTTATAATCAGGTAATTTATTAACAATATTTATATATGGAAATACAAAATTAAAAGAAATATGTATAATTTTTTTAGTTTTTAACATGAATAAATATAGTTCATTTTTATTTATAAGAACTAATTTATATATTTTGTCATCAATACAAGTCTCTTTAATGTTATTAACTTGTAATTTTAAAAAATCTAATTTATCTAACATCGTATATTAATTATAAATTTAATATAAGATTTTAAAACACTTTTTTTACATAAGTTGTTTTAAAATCAATATATTTATTTTGTTAATTTGTTGTATAATATTGTAAATGAAAAAAGGTCTTTTAGTCATCCTTAGTGGCCCAAGTGGTGTTGGAAAAGGTACAATAAGAAAAGAGTTAATGGAAAAATATCCTCAATTAAACCTCCATTATTCTATTTCTATGACCACAAGAGAACCAAGAGCTCAAGAAATCGATGGAATCGATTACTTTTTTGTTGATAGACCAACATTTGAGCAAAATATTAAAGATGGTAAATTTTTAGAATATCAATCATTTGTCGGTAATTATTATGGAACCCCAAAAGAATATGTTTCTAATTTATTAGATAGTGGAATTAATGTTTTATTAGAAATTGAAGTCAATGGTGCAAAACAAGTAATGAGTAATTTTGTTGGCGATAATATTGTGTCAATATTTTTAACTGCTAGTATTGAAGAAATTAAAAAACGTATAACTTCAAGAAGAACTGAAAGCCCAATGATCATTGAAGAGCGATTAAATAAAGCAAAATCTGAATTTTGTGCATGTAAATATTATGATTTTGTAGTTTGTAACGATAAATTAGATGTAACTACAAAAGAAATTGCAGATATAATTGAAGATAAAATTTATTCTTTAAATAGCAACAACAATAAATGAAATATATTTTAGGTATTTTAGTCGAATACAAAGCTTTTGAATTAGATAAAAATTTTTATTATACCTATGAAGGCGAATTAAAACCTCAAATTGGAATGAGAGTTAAGATACCATTTAAAACATCTTTTATTATTGGTTTTATTAATGAAGTAAAAGAAGTTGATAATTTTGATTTTTATACACCATATGAGTTAAAAGGTATTATTGAAATCATCGATAAATCTCCAATAATTTCTAAAGAATTATACGATTTAGCAAAATACATGTCATATAGATATGTGGCCAGTCTAATTTCGTGTCTTCAAATTATTTTGCCACTAAAAATAAGACCAAGTAGTTCATCATTAAATGCAAATGAATCAAAAAAAGTTAAGTATGTTATTTTTAATAAATTTCCGGATGAAAATAAAAAAATAACAGAAAAACAAAAAGAAATTTTAAATATAATTTATAATTCGCCAAACAAAAAGATTAAAAAAAGCGAAATAAAAAATCAATCTACTTTAAGTTCTTTAATTAAGAAAAATTTAATAACCGAAATATTAGAAACGGAAAAATATTCAGGAATTGCAGAGTTTTTTGATTTTAATTTTGTTTTAAGTGAGTTTCAGCAACGAATTTTTGATGATATTTTAAATTCTAAAAACAAAAAAATTCTTCTAAAAGGAGTTACAGGAAGTGGAAAAACTGAAATTTATTTAAAATTAATTGATGAAGTAATTTCTAAAGGTAAAAACGTTTTATATTTAGTTCCCGAATTTAATTTAACTCCATTTATTGAAAGTATTTTATATCAAAAATACAAAGATCAAGTAAGTTTTATTAATGGTTTTAAACTTGATTCAAAAGTTTATGATGAGTATTTAAAAATTAGCGAAAATAAAATTAGAATTGTTTTTGGAACTGGTTTAGCTGTTTTTGCCCCACTACAAAATATTGGATTAATTATTGTTGATGAAGAATTTTCAGATTCTTATAAAAATATGAATCAAATGCCTAATTATGACGCAGTTGAAATAGCTGAACATCGTAGTGAAATTCATAATAGTATATTTTTAATGGGTTCTTCAACCCCTAGTATTATTCGATATGCAAAAGCAAAAAAAGGGATTTATAATTTATTAACATTAGATGAAAGATATTTTAATAATTTAAATTATCCAAAGTGTGAAATCGTCAACATGAGTGACAAAAATAATATATCATTAGAATCAGTTTTATTTTCAAAACAATTAATCAATGCCTTAAAATTAACAATATCAATTAGAAATAAAAAAGCTTTTATTTTGTTTAATAAAAAAGGATATTCGACTAAATTATTATGTGAAAATTGTAATGCCATTTTAAAATGCAAAAAATGTAATCATTATTTAATATATTTAAAACAAAAAGATATTTATTATTGCAAGCATTGTGGTACAAATTATAAAAAAGACGAAGTTGAGTGCACTTCGTGTGGAAATAAAACTTTTTATGAATATTCATATGGTCTTGAAAAAATTGAAGAACGATTGAAATTTATATTCCCAAATTATGTAATTAAATCAATTGATTCAACTTCAAATAGTACAAAAAAGATAGTTAAAATTTTTAAAGAATTTGAAGAAAATAAAATTGATATCTTAGTTGGAACTTCAATCATTTCAAAAGGTCATGATTTTAAAAATATTGGAATGGTTGGAATTATTGGAATTGATGATTATTTTTCATATAAGCAATACAATTCAAATGAACAAATATTTAATTTAATTACTCAAACAATTGGAAGAAGCGGTAGAGAAAAAGGAGACTTTGGTTATGGAATAATTCAAACTATTAACCCAAAAAATCCAATTATTTTAGCATCTGCAAATCAAAATTATGAATTATTTTATGAAATTGAATTAAAAAATAGATTAATTTCTAAAACTCCCCCATATTTTTACATATATCAAATTTCTTTAAGAGATGTTAATGATAAGCGTTTAAATGAAAATATCGGAGAAGTTTTAAAAATAATCTTAAATAAATTTTCAAATCAAAAATCATTTTATTATTATTTAACAAAACCAAAATATATGAATAGACAGTTTGAAAAATCATTAATTATAAAAACAAAATTGAATAAAGACATGATTGATTTATTAAATTTAATAAAAAATAAATGGAGTGATTTATTTTCTAATACAGATTTATACATAAAAGTAGTTTTTTGATATATTGGTGTTTGTTTTTTTGTTTAAAATATTTATAATATTTTAAGAATAAGAGGTAATCATGGTTTTAGTAGAAGTATTTGGAATTGATCCATATTCATTAAGACAAGTTTCAAAAGATTTAACACCAAAGCTTTCTGAAGTTTGTGAAGTTAGTAAAGATGAAATTAATTTTTATGGAACAGAAGGTTTGTTAGTTCATGATGGTGTTGAACAAAATACTTGGAATATTGTTATTAAAGTTGTTTTATTAAGAAGATTACAAGTAATTCAAAAAGAAATTTCTAAATTACTTGTCGAATATTTTAAAGATATTGCAATACATGTCACAGTTATTTATTCATATTATTTGCAAGAAGAAAAATATGTTTATAAAAATGAAGAATATCCATTATTCTTAACAGAAAAAAATATTGTTGAAGAAGATGATGAATTTGAAGATGATGACAATATTGACGATATTTATACAGGTGATGCATTTAAAGATTTTAAAGATAAGGTAGGAAAATAATTATGATATTACATTATGATTTTTTAGCTAATTGTTTAAAAAAAGTTATAATTGATAAGGCTAAATTTTATACAATGACAAATGAAGAAATTTTTCAATTAAAAGATTTCTCATTCAAAGAAAAAAATAATTGTATAAGCGTTGTTGCATCATCCGTTAGACATTATTTGTTTTTTAGATTAACATTAAGTCGTAAATTTAATTTAAAAGAAGATAATCCTGCATATTTTGAATTAATTTATTGTTTAACTGATTTATTTTTTACAAAAAGATACGAAAAAGACGAAGTTTTAAAAACAATCGATGATATTTTTGCAAAAAATAAATTAGAAATTAATCCTGATGAATTTAAAACATTTTTCGTAGATAAAACACCTTATGTTATTTTAGAAGATGTCTTAAATAATGAGATAAATGAATTATATTTTTCAGCAAGATATAACATTCCAACTTGGTTAATTAGAATGTGGAATAAACAATATTCTAAAAAAGAATGTTTAAAGATATGCAAAGCAATAAATGCAAGACATAATATTTATTGTAAGAAAAATAATTTATTTGATGTTTCAAAATTAGATATTGACAATAATCCAGATTTTGTTTTTGATGATAAACTAAATTTATATCGCTATAACGGTAAAGCTTCATTTAAGAAAATTCCTTATATAAAAGATCATTTAATTTATGAAACAAATTATTTAAATGACTTATTATTAAAAAAAGTACCATGGCATATGCAAGATACAATTGTTTTTTATAGCCAAGAAAAAACAAGTATGTTTTTTGAAATTCTTGCAACATATAATAAAGAAAATTTATTAGGGTTTTTCTCAAGTGACTTTACTAAATTATCAAAAAATTTAGAATATGTTAGAAAAAATAAAACTGATAAAATTTTCTATGAACAATGTGAAATCTCTGGAGTTGAAGCAAGACTTCCAAAGAAAGCTAATATATTTTATTTATTACCTGAATCAAGTAATTTTTCATATTATTATATCTCTCCAGAGCACATAATTAATTTTGATAATAATAAAATTAATGAATTTATTAAAAAACAAAAAGAAATGATTCAAGAAGCTTCTAAAAATGTTGAAGTTGATGGATATTTAGTTTATTTTACATATACACTTGATAAGAAAGAAAACGAAAAAAATATTGAAGAATTTTTGAAAAATAATGTCGAATTTACTTTAGTTGAAGAAAATACAATTTTCCCAACAATAAAAGATAATAATTTTGGATATTATGCAATATTAAAAAGAATTAAATAAAAATGTATAACATCTATGATTTTGAATTAAAAAAATTAGAAAATTTATTACAAGAAGAATTTAGTGAAAAACCTTTTAAAGCTAAACAAATTTTTCAATGGGTTTATAAAAGAGAAGTTTTTGATTTTGACCAAATGACTGACTTATCAAAAGCTTTTAGAGAAAAATTAAAAGAAAATTTTTGTATTAAAAAACCAACAATTTATAAAAAACAAGTTTCAAAAGATGGAACAATCAAATTATTAGTTGAATTAGAAGATGAAAACTTAATTGAAACTGTCTTAATTAGATATACTTATGGAAATGTTGCATGTGTTTCAAGTGAAATTGGATGTGACATGAAATGTGGTTTTTGTGCAAGTGGTTTATTAAAAAAATCTCGTGAATTAAGAGTTAGTGAAATTATTGGTCAAGTTCTTTTATTAAATGATATATTAAAAGAAGAAGGTGACAATGAAAAAATTACTCACATTGTTGTAATGGGAACTGGGGAACCATTTTTGAATTATGACAATGTAATGGATTTTATTAGAATTTGCAATTCTCCATTTGCTCTTGAAATTGGAGCAAGACATATTAGTGTTTCAACTTGTGGAATTGTTGACAAAATTAGAAAATATGCAGATGAAGGATTACAAACAAATCTTGCTATATCTTTACACGCCCCAAATGATGAAATTAGATCAAAAATAATGCCTATTAACCGAACATATAATATTTCTGAATTAATGAATGCTGTTAAATATTATTTAAAAAAGACAAATAGAAGAGTTACTTTTGAATATATTTTAATTAAAGATTTAAATGATTCCCTTGATTGTGCAAAACAATTAACTGATTTAATTAAAGGTATATGTGCATATGTTAACTTAATACCTTATAATGAAGTTATGGAAAATAAATTTAAAACTTCCCCACAACAAAATGTACGAAAATTTTATGATTATTTATACAAACAAAATATAAATGTTACTGTTAGAAAAGGTTTTGGTGATGATATTGATGCTGCATGTGGCCAACTTAGAGCAAAAGAGGTAAAAAGTGATACACAAAGGTAGATTTGTATCAAAGGTTGATACTGGAAGAATTAGAATTACAAGCGATGATAACGCTCTTGCAACCATAAATTCAAATGGTGATATTTTATTATGCGTTTGTGATGGAATGGGTGGCTATAAGTCTGGAGATTTTGCAAGTAAAATCGTTATTGATGAATTTAAAAATGCTTTTATAAACCATTCTAAATTTTATTGTAAGTTACAAATTATTAATTTCTTTTCAAAAACTTTAAGAAAAATTAACAAAACAATTTATGATTACGCTCAAAGTAAAGATTTTAAAGATATGGGAACAACTCTTGTTGCTGCTTTAATAATTAACAAAACTTTATGCATTATTAATGTTGGAGATTCAAGATGCTATTTTTATAACAAAAATAGTATTAAATTAATGACCGAAGATCAAACTTATGTAAATTATTTATATAAAAATGGTCAAATTAATAAAGAAGAAATGAAAACTCATCCAAAAAGACACGTTTTAACAAATGCAATTGGAATTTTTCCATATATTAATTTAACATATGATTTTTATAAATATGAAAATCAAAACATTTTATTATGTTCTGATGGTTTATATAACAATTTATCAGAAAATGATATCTTTTCAATTCTTGGAACAAAAGAATTAATTGACAAAAAAGCTAGTACATTAATTGCTTGTGCTAATGAAAACGGCGGAAGCGATAATATTGCTGTTGTTTTATGGGAAGGAGAAAACAATGATTGAATTAGGTTCTCTTTTTCAAAATAGATATCATATTCAAAGATATATTGGAAAAGGCGGAATGGCCGATGTTTATGAAGCGATAGATACAATTTCCAAATACGAAGTTGCTATTAAAATTTGTAGAGATGATGTCGAATCAAAAGAAGAAATGTATCAAAGATTTTTATATGAAATTAAAATTGCTGCTGTTATTCAAAATCATTATAACATCATTAAAATTTATGATTATGGAAAAACAAAAGAACAACTACCATACATGATCACTGAATTTTTATATGGACAAACATTAAGGGATGTAATTGACACAAAAAGAAATTTAGGTTTAGAAGAAACTTGTTATATAATTTCCCAACTTTTAGATGCTCTTGATGAACTTCATACTCGTGGAATAATTCATAGAGATGTTAAACCTCAAAACATATATTTACTTCCTGATAGTACTGTAAAATTAGGTGATTTTGGTATATCTATTTTTGTCAGTGAAGTTTCAAATATTAATGAAGTTAATAAAATAATTGGAACTCCTCAATATATGGCGCCAGAATTAGCAATGGGTAAAAAAGCTTCATTTTTAAGTGATATTTATGCAGTTGGAATAACTTTTTTTGAATTATTAGTTGGAAGTGTCCCATTTAATGGTGATGATCCAAATGAAATATTAAAAAAACAAATTGAACAACCATTTCCAAATGCTTCAAATTATCGAACATCAATTCCAGATGAACTCGTAAAAATTATAAACAAAGCTTGTGAAAAAAATCCAAAAAATCGATTCCAAAATGTTAAAGAATTTAAAGATAGCATAACCATTCTTTTACAAGATAAAAAGAAATTAAGAACTCAAAATTGGTTTGAAAGATTTTTTGGTTTGAAAGGAAGATAGATGAAAAAAATTATTTCATGCTCAATATTAAATGTTGATTTTTTAAAACTTAATGAGATTTTAAAAGAACTTCATGAAAATAAAATTCCTTGGTTACATTTTGATGTAATGGATGGAAATTTTGTAAAAAATTTATCATTTGGAAGTTCAATTTTAAAAAGTATTAATGATTCAGAATATAGATTTTTCAATGATGTGCATTTAATGATTAATAATCCTTTGCAATATTATTTAGATTTTATTGAAGCCGGTGCTTCAATGATTACATTTCATATTGAATCATATAATTTTGATTTTGAAAAAAATTTAAAATTAATTAATTTAATAAAATCACATAATGTAAAAGTTGGAATTTCATTAAAACCAAAAACAAATATAAGTGAAGTATTTAAATATTTAAAATATGTCGATCTAGTTTTAATAATGTCAGTCGAACCAGGTTTTGGTGGACAAAAATTTATTGAAGAAACTTATCAAAAAATTAAAGAATTAAAAAGTGAAATTAATAAAGAAAATTTAAATGTTTTAATTTCTGTAGATGGTGGAATTAATGATACTAATGCTAAAAAAGTCCGAAAATATGGGGCTGATGTCTTAGTTAGTGGAAGTTATTTACTAGCTGATATTAAAGATAGAAAAAATAAATTATGACTGTTGATTTAATTTATAGTATTACGTTTATTATTTTATATATTGTCTTTTCTGCAGTTTCTTTATTTTTTCTTATTAAAAATTTTGATAAAGAAACAAAACTTAATTATTCTTTTTCAAGATATTTTTCTTTTGAAGTTCATAATTTGAAAAATAACTCAACCTTAATTTCTTATAGATTATTATATATTTTTACTCTAATTATGCCGCTTTCAAGCGTGATTTATTTACTAGTTAATTTAAATTATAATCACACACTAGATGTATACTTAGTTGTGGCTTGTGTTATTTTATTAGTAACAATTATTAGTAAGATTTTGTTATTTATTACAAAAACATTAAATATTAATTTATTTTTAAAAGAATTTGTATTTAATTATTTAGCAGTTGTTTCTGAATTTATGATATTTTTAATTGGATTATTTATTCAATTAAATGAAAATAGAGTTATAAATTTTGAATTAAATTTATCTTATATAATTATTTTTATAATAATAGTAGTAGTTTTAATTGGTTTATTATTTAATAAAAATTTATACTCATGGTATAAATTAGAAAGAAAAGAAGATGGAACTTATGTTAGACCAAAAGTTTTATATCTAGCTTTATATGAATGGATTAGTTATTTTTTAAATATAATATTTGTAATTTTGTTAACAATTTATATATTGTTTGTATAAATATGAAAATAAATATAAAAAAAGAATTTTTATTGAAATTCTTTTTTTAGTTAACATATTTAAAAAAGGTTATATTATTTGACACTTGAAACTAAAGTTCTATGAGCTCTAGCAGACATTTTTACACGATATTCTTTTCCGTCGATAGTTACTTTATATGTGTGTAAATTAACATTCCATCTTCTTCTTGTAGCTCTGAGAGAATGTGATCTATTGTTGCCACTTAATGGGCCTTTTCCAGTTAAAGGACAGTATCTTGCCATATAATTAACCTCCATTTCTTTAAAAACGCTTTAATATTATATTACAAATTATAATAATTGCCAATATTTTTATAGCTTAATTGTTGGAAATCTTCTTTGAAATTCCTCTCTTGATATCTGGTTATGACATTTTTCTTTAAAAACTTGAAGAATTTTATTATCTTTGTCTAGTGTAATAAATCTTAATTTTCCGTTTTTAAAATAAATTGTTAAAGCTTTGTGTCTTATTGTGTAAGGCTCATCAATATATAAAACATCTTGAAATTTAATAACTTCAATTTTACTAAGGCGAGTGTAATAAAATGCTTTATCATTATATTCCATTTTAAAAGTCTTAAAAATTAAGATAATAATTGCTACATATAAAATAAGAAAAACACCAATAATAATCCACGATGTAATATCAAAATTTAATTGGCAGATTGGAAAATAAATACAACAAAAAATTATTACTAAAAATATTGTTAAATAAGCGATTAATTTTCCATAATTTAAGTTAAGTTTTTTCATACTTTTATTATTATATATTATATTTTAATTTTTTTAAAAAACTTATTCAAAACTCAATTATTTTTTAATATAATAATTAAAACGTTCTATGAAATTATTTGATATATTACCAGAAAAATTTTACTCAATATTAACTGGAAAAAATAAACAAGTTTATGCCTCGAGTTTATTGTTATTATATAACTTAGTTAATGATAATGATATGTACGTAAAAAAGGATGAATTTTTGCGTTCTTTAAAAGAGAAATTAAGTAATGAAATTGAAACTTTATCAATTGAAGAAGAAAATGAATTTGATAATGAAGAAATTTCAACAAGTGTATCATCAAAAGCTAATCTAGTTTTAAGAAGATTAGAAGATACTGGTTGGATTGAACTTGAAATGGATCCAGAAACTTATGATGAATTTATTGTCTTACCAAATTATTCAATTATTTGTTTAGAATCAATTTTTAATGTTGTTAATGAATCAAGTGCTGGATATTCATCTTTAGTGCATACCATGTATTCAGAACTTTATTTAGAAAATCAAAATAAAGATGAATTTATGTATCCATCGCTATTAAGAGCTTATGAAAATACAAAAAAATTAAGAGTTGATTTAATTACTTTATCTCATAGTATTAAAATTTATCAAAGTAGATTAGCAAAACTTTATACATCAAATGAAGTTTTACATTCTTATTTTGATAATTATAAAGAATTAATATCTGATCGACTCTATCATCCATTAAAGACTTTTGATAGTGTTACAAGATTTAAAAGACCAATTATTAATATTTTAGAATCATGGCTAAAAGATGAAGATACAAAAAAATTATTAATAAAACAAGCCATGATTTATCAAACAAAATCTTTAACTCCTCAAGAAATTGAAAGTGATATTATTACAAAAATTAATTATATAACCGATATGTTGACTCAATTATCTAAGATGATTGATCAAATTGATAAATCTCATAGAGATTACACCAAAGCAAGTGCTAATAAGATTTTATATCTTAATAATACTGATAAATCGGTTAAAGGTAATTTAGAGACAATACTTGTTGGTATTGGAAAATATAAATCAAATTATAAAATAATGCGAGATATTTTATCATCAATGCAAGATTCAATTTATTTTTATGATAATGGTTTTATTGATTCTGATTCAGTTACATTACCATTTTTAAGAAAATTTATTCATAGTGAAGTCCCACTAGAAATTATGGGATTTAATGAATTAGATGATTATGCAATGCAATCATTTTTAGATAGTGTAAATGGCATGTTTACTGATGAAATGGTCTTTAAATTTATGCAAGAAGTATTTCAAGATAAAGATGAAATTAAAATTGAAGAAATACCTCTAGTAAATTTTGATGCATTAATTTTATTAATTCTTGCAACTATTAAAAGAGATGAACCTGAATCATTTTATGAAGTAGATTACTCAAGTAGTGAAAAAGTCCACTCCCAAGGATATATCCTTCCTAAGATGATATTTAAAAGAAAAAAGAAAGGAGATTAAATAATAATGTTTGAAGAAGAATTTTTAAGTTTAACAAATAGTGATAAATCTAATTTTGCAAATGTCATAAATCATTTATTAACCCATTCATTTATAGTTAGAGATGTTTTTGATACAAAAGAAAAAATTGTTAAATTAAATCCTTATTATCGATTTGCCGAAAGAAAATTTGATTTGATTAATGATTATTTAAATTATATTGGTTATTCAATTGAAAAAGATATTTTACTAGGAGTAATTTCTCTAAATAATATCTATTCTGAAAATCGATTTAAATTAGATAGAGAAACATCCCTAGTTTTATATGTTTTAAGATTAATTTATGAAAGCGAGAAAACTGATAGCTCTCAAGCAAATGCGGGAATTTATATCACAACAAGCGCTTTAATTAAAACAATGTTGGAATTTAATGTTCCTTTCCAAGGAAAAAGATTAACCGGTCGATCAATTGCTAAATCTTTAAGATTATTAGCTAATAGAAATATTATTAATAAAGTATCTGGTTCATATGATGAAGGAAATGTTTCATTTTATATTTTACCAAGTATAGTTTATGCAATTGATAATAATAAAATTCAAGCTATGGCTGATGCCATTTCAAGAATTAATGAAGAAAAAGAAAAAGTTGACCTAACTAAATTTCAAGGAGGTGACTTTTAATGAAAAGTGCAACAAAATTTAAAATAATTAACTGGCATTATTTTTGGAATGAAACAATTGATTTAAGACCAATTGTCTTTTTAACCGGAAGAAATGCTAGTGGTAAATCAACTCTCCTTGATGGACTTTTAGTTATTTTATTAGGTGATACAAGTGGTAGATTTTTTAATAAAGCCGCCATGGATAAATCAAATAGAACTCTAAAAGGATATTTAAAAGGTGAACTTGGTGATACCGAAGATGGTGGATTTAGATATTTAAGAGAAGGAAGATTTTCATCTTATTTAGCTGTCGAATTTTTTGATGATGTCAATCAAGAATATTTTACAATGGGTTGTGTCTTTGATATTTTTGATGATGGAAGTGAAGAACATCGTTTCTTTATATTAAATGATAAAATTCCAGATAATGAATTCATCTTAAATAAAACACCAATGTCATATAAACAACTTTTAGAATATTTTAAACAAGAATATCCTAATAAATATACATTCCTTGATTCAAATAAAGCTTATCAAGAAGCTTTAAAGAAAAAATTTGGTGGATTAAAAGATAAATATTTCCAATTATTAAAAAAAGCAACAAGTTTTACTCCAATTACTGATATTACAACATTTATTACCGAATATGTTTGTGATCCTCAAGCAAACATTGAACTTCAAGCTATGCAAGAGACAATTCTTCAATATAAAGATTTAGAAGCTGAAGCTTCAAAACTTAGAAAAAGAATTGAAAAACTTGAAGAGATTGAAGATTTATATGAAAACTTTAAAAATGTTAAATCTGGCGTTAAATTATGTTCTTATATTATTGAAAAATTAGAATATCAAATTGCAAGTGATAGAGTTGCTTCATATTATCGACAAATTGATTCATATAAGCATCGTTTAGTTGAAATTGATTCTGAACTTGAAGATATTGAAGCCAATAAAAATGAATTAACAAGAAAAAAATATCAACTTATCGCTGATCAAAGTAATAATGACACTTATAAGATGACAAGTGAATTATTAGAAGAAAAGAAATCATTAAATGATAAGATTAAAGTTATTGAAAAAGATTTAAATGATGTTCAAAGCAAACTTCATAATTATGCTAATAATTACTTTGAAATCTCTAAAGTTTTAAAAGAAAACTTTGATAATATTAATGTAGATATTTTAGATGAAGATAGAGTCAGTGATATTTTAGAAATTAAAAATATATTAGATGTCGTTATTAAAAAATCAAAAGTTATCTTAGATACTCTTGATAAAGGATTAACATTTGTCTCTGATGAAGATTTAAATTCTTGGAGAGAATCATTATTCTCATTTAAACAATTAGTTAGTGCATTTTGTGTTTCCTTTGCAAGAAGTATAAGAAATCTTGAAAGCAAATTGACAAGTTTAAGATTAGATTTTGATTCCTTAAAACGTGGAGTCAAGGCGTATGATCCAACGTTTTATAGAATTAAAAATGAATTACAAAATCGTCTTACTTTAAAATATAATAAACAAATCGATGTTGAGATTTTAGCGGATTTAATTGATATCTCTGATAAGTCTTGGACAAATGCAATTGAAGGATATATTTTTAATCAAAAGTTCCATTTATTTGTTGAGCCAAGATATTATTTTGATGCATATGAAATTTTAAAACACTTACTTGAGGAAAATAGATTTTATCAAACAAGCCTAGTTGACCAAGAAAAATTAATTGAAAGAGACTTTAAAGCAGCCCCAAACTCTCTTGCAACTGAAATTATAACCGACCATAAAGGTGCTAGAAGTTATATTAATTTCTTACTTGGAACAATTAAAAAATGTGAAAATGTTCAACAAGCTCGAGAATCTCAAAATGGTATAACAAGAGATTGCGATATTTATAGAAATTTCTCACTTTCTAAAATTAATCCTCGACTTTATGCAAATTCATTTATCGGAAGAAATGTTGGACCAAAATTAATTTTAGAAAAACAAACTGAAATTGACAATTTAGTTAATTTAATTAATCAATATCGAAGTTTATATCAAATTATTAATAAAGCTAATTCATTAGAAATTATTAATACAAATGAAATTAATTCAATGCTTTCTGATATTAAACAATCTCATGAATTAACTGGTTTAAAATCTTCTTTAAATTATATTGAAGAAGAATTATCAAAACATGATGTAGTTGAAATTGATTCAATTGAAAAACGTATCAATAATTTAGATGAGGATTTAAAACAATTACAAACTGATGCTGATAATTTAAATATTGAAAAAGGTAATTTAACAACTTCAATTAAAACTTTAAAAGAAGATAAGATTAAAGAAGAAACTAAAAATATTAAAGAAAAAGAAGAACACTTAAATCAAAATTATGATTTTGAATTTGTAAAAACAGAAGGTCTTCCAACTCTTGAAAGAGAACTTGCAGAAAACGATAATAAAGTTTTGGAAATTATGAAAAAATATCAAGTTGAAATTGGAAGAGGCCAATATTTAAGTGCTAATGTCTTAAATCAAATTAAAAAATTAAGAAAAGAATACGTTTCTGATTATCATTTATCTTTAAATTGTGATAGTGAGGAAAATACTGAGTTTGATAACGAACTTATTGATTTAAGAGATGTCAAACTTCCAGAATATGAAGAAAAAATTGCTGATGCTTATAATAAAGCAACAAAACAATTTAAAGATGACTTTATTGCTAAAATTAGAAATCAAATTGAGATGGTCGAAGACCAAATTAACGAATTAAACGAAGCTTTAAGTGCATCAACATTTGGAAATGACTCATATCAATTTACTGTTAAACCAAATCCAGTTTATAAACGATATTATGATATGTTTAAAGATGATTTAATTTTATCACAAGATGAAGATGAAAATGAATTTATTACAAAATATCAAGATGTAATGAATGATTTATTCTCGCAAATCACTTTAACAAGTCAAACTCCAAGCCAAGATTTCTTAAGTAATTTTGAAAAATTTGTTGATTATCGAAGCTATCTTGATTTTGATTTAATCGTTACAAATAAAGAAGGAGTTAAACAAAGACTTTCTAAGATGATTAAAAAGAAATCTGGCGGTGAAACTCAAACTCCATTCTATATTTCTGTTCTTGCAAGTTTTGCCCAACTTTATCGAACAAAAGAAAAAGGTGAACTTTCAAATACAATTAGATTAATTATTTTTGATGAAGCATTCTCTAAAATGGATCGAGGAAGAATTCAAGAATCAATTAAACTTTTAAGAAAATTTAATCTTCAAGCTATTGTTTCAGCACCAAGCGAAAAATTGACTGATATTTCCGAACTTGTTGATGAAACTCTTGTTGTTTTACATAGTAAAAACTCAAGTTGCGTAAGATTATACGCAAAAGATGTCGAAGTTGATTAAATTTTGCTATAATTATTTTGCTAGATGCATTAATTAATAAATTAATATTAAAGAGAAGTATTGTTTGGTGAAAAATACTATATTAATTATTAAGTCTCAGCTATAAACTAGCCGTAAGTTTGCGTTAAAAATATTAATGAGTGTATCTTATAAAATTTAAAGATGAAATAAGGTGGTAACACGCAATAGCGTCCTTATGGACGCTTTTATATTTAAAAAGATTATTAAAAGGAGTGAAGTATGTTTGATCATAAAAGTATTGAAAATAAATGGAGACAAGTTTATAAAGATAAAAAACCTTTTTATTGTGATGTCCATGATTTTTCAAAACCAAAATATTATATTTTAGATATGTTTCCATATCCAAGTGGACAAGGCTTACACGTTGGACATCCAGAAGGATATACTGCTAGTGATATAATTGCTAGAATGAAAAGAATGCAAGGATTTAATGTACTTCATCCAATGGGTTGGGATGCTTTTGGACTTCCAGCTGAACAATATGCTATAAAAATGAATCAAAATCCTTTAATTTTTACTGATAAAAATATTGAAAATTTTAAACGACAAATTGATTTATTAGGCTTTTCTTATGACTGGGATAAAGAAATTAAAACTTGTGATCCAAAATATTATAAATGGACACAATGGATATTTACTAAATTATATGAAAACAATTTAGCATACGATGATTATCGAGATGTTAATTTTTGTCTAGAACTTGGAACTGTTTTAGCAAATGAAGAAGTAATTGATGGAAAAAGTGAAAGAGGCGGTTATCCAGTTATAAAAAAACCAATGAAACAATGGGTTTTAAAAATAACTGATTATGCTGATAAACTTTTAGAAAATATTGACAGTTTAGATTGGCCAAAATCAACAATTGAAATGCAAAAAAACTGGATTGGAAAATCCGTTGGTGCAGAGATTATTTTTAAAGTTGTTGGAATGGATGAAAGCTTTAAAGTATTTACAACAAGAGCTGATACTTTATTTGGTTGTACTTATGTCTGTCTTGCGCCAGAACATGATTTAGTAAAAAAATTAACTACAAAAGAAAATATAACAAAAGTTGAAGAATATATTAATAGTATTAAAAATAAAACTGATATTGAAAGAACCTCAACTAGCAAAGAAAAAACGGGTGTATTTACTGGAAGTTATGCAATTAATCCAATAAATAAAAAAAAGGTTCCAATTTATATTGCTGATTATGTACTTGCAAGTTATGGAAGTGGTGCTGTAATGGCTGTTCCAGCTCATGATACAAGAGATTATGAATTTGCAAAAAAACATAATCTTGAAATAATTAAAGTTATAGAATCTGATATTTCAAAAGAAGCATTTACTGGAGATGGTGTTCATATTAATTCTGATTTTATTAATGGACTTCATAATGAAGATGCAAAAATTGCTGTAATTAATAAACTAGAAGAGCTTAAACTAGGTAATAAAAAAGTAAACTATAAAATTAGAGATTGGCTATTTTCTCGTCAAAGATACTGGGGTGAACCAATTCCAATTGTATTTTTAGATAATGGAACAACTTATTGTCTAAAAGAAAATGAATTACCATTAGTTTTACCAGAATTAAAAGAATATAAACCATCTGGCACTGGAGAATCTCCTCTTGCAAATGACAAAGATTGGGTAAATGTTGAAATAAATGGAGTCAAAGGTAAAAGAGAAACAAATACAATGCCTCAATGGGCTGGATCTTGTTGGTATTATATTAGATATATTGATCCACATAATGAAACAACTCTTGGAGATAAAAAATTACTAGATCATTGGCTTCCAGTTGATTTATATATTGGAGGAGCAGAACACGCTGTCTTACATTTATTATATGCAAGATTTTGGCATAAATTCTTATATGATATTGGAGTAGTTTCTTGTAAAGAACCATTTAAAAAATTATTCCATCAAGGAATAATTTTAGGCTCCAATGGTGAAAAAATGTCAAAATCAAGAGGTAATGTTATTAATCCAGATGATATTGTAGAACAATATGGAGCTGATACTTTAAGATTATATGAAATGTTTATGGGACCACTAGAAGCTAGTCTTCCTTGGTCAAATACTGGTTTAGAAGGCGCTCATAGATTTATTGATCGAGTTTATAGAGTCTATTTTGATGAAAATATGAGAAGTAAATTTAAAAATGAAAATAATCATAAACTTGATTATATTTATAATTTTACTGTTAAAAAAGTAACTGAAGATTTTGAGAATTTACAGTTTAATACTGCAATTTCTCAAATGATGATTTTTATAAATGAAGTTTATAAACAAGATGAAATTTATGAAGAATATATGAAAGATTTTGTAAAAATGTTTTCATGTATTTGTCCATTTGTCGGAGAAGAAATTTGGAGTCAATTTTCAAATGAATTATTAACTTATCAACCTTGGCCAAAACACGATGAAGAAAAAATAAAATTAGATAAGAAAACAATCGCTGTCCAAGTTTTGGGTAAGTTAAGAGGAACAATTGAAATTTCAAGTGATGAAGATGAGGAAAGTGTAAAAGAAAAAGCTTTTGCATTAGATTCTGTTAAAAAACAAATAGAAGGGAAAAATATTGTTAAAGTTATTTATATTAAAAATAAAATTATCAATATTGTTGTTAGATAAATATGAATATCATTGAAGTGTTATCAAGAGATTTAAATATTACTAGTAAACAAGTAGAATCTGCCATTTCATTAATTGACGAAGGTAATACTCTTGCTTTTATTGCTCGTTATCGAAAAGAATTAACTGGTTCTTTAAGTGATGAAGTTTTGAGAGAATTAAATAAAAAGTATGTTTATTATAAATCAATTAATGAAAGAGCTAAAACTATCTTAGATAGTATGGAAGCTCAAGGTGTCTTAACCGATGAGTTAAAAGATCAAATTAATAAATGTGAAAAATTAACTGACTTAGAAGATATTTATCGTCCATATAAACCAAAAAAGAAAACAAGAGCATCTATCGCAAAAGAAAAAGGTTTAGAACCGATTGCAAAACTTATTTTAGAACAAAAAAATATTGACAATTTTGATAAATATTTGGAATCATTTATTAACCAAGAAAAGAAAGTTAATTCAAAAGAAGAAGCAATTCAAGGAGCAAAAGATATAATTGCCGAAATTATATCTGATGATTCAAAAACAAGAAATTATATTAAAATTTATATTAATAAAACTGGTTTTATAACATCAAAGGTAAACAAAAAAGATGAAAAAGATACTTTTATTAATTATTATGATTATGAAGAATTAATTAAAAAAATACCTAATCATAGAATTTTAGCTCTTAATAGAGGTGAAAATTTAAAGTGTCTAAAAGTTGGATTAAAGTTTGAAAATGACGTTATTTTAAATAATTTAATAAAAAAATATATCTTTAAAAACTTATATTATGAAATTTTTGAAGATGCAATAAAAGATTCTCTAACTAGATTAATTTATCCAAGTATTGAAAATGAAATAAGAAACGATTTATTTGAAAGAGCCGAAGATGCATCAATTTTAGTTTTTGAAAAAAATCTAAAACAATTATTAATGGCACCGGCTTTAAAAAATAAAATAATTCTTGGTTTTGATCCTGGCTTTAGAACTGGATGTAAAATTGCAATTATTAATAAAAATGGTGATTTAATTTTAGTTGATGTTTTATATTTAACATCAAATTCTCAAAAAGAAGTTGACGTTTCTTTAGTAAAATTAAAAGACTATATTACTAAATATAATGTTGATTATATTGCTCTTGGAAACGGAACTGCAAGCAGAGAATCTGAATTTTTTATTTCTAAGTTAATTAAAGAAAATAATTTAAAATGTAAAGTTTCAATTGTAAATGAATCGGGAGCTTCAATTTATAGCGCTTCAAAACTTGGTCAAGAAGAATTTCCAAATTTAACTGTTGAAAAAAGAAGTGCAATATCATTAGCAAGAAGACTTCAAGATCCATTAGCCGAAATGGTTAAAATTGATCCTAAAAACATTGGTGTTGGACAGTATCAACATGATTTAAACCAAAATAAATTAGAATTTTGTTTAAATGCTGTTGTTGAAGAATGTGTAAACGGTGTTGGCGTTGATATAAATACTGCTAGTGCAAGTTTATTACAATATGTTTCCGGAATTAGTAAAACTCTTGCTAAAAATATAATTGAATATAGAGTTAAAAACGGAAGATTTAATTCAAGAGAAGAATTAAAAGAAGTTAAAAAAATGGGGCCAAAAGCATTTGAACAATGTGCTGGTTTTTTAAGAATTTATGGTGGAATTAGACCTCTTGATATGACGGCCGTTCATCCAGAAAGTTATGAAATAGCATTAAATATATTAAATATTGCAGGTTTTAAAGAATCAGATATTTTAAAAGAAAATACTCAAGAAAAAATATCATTATTAAATGATAATGGATTTTTTAATAAAAAAATCCCTAACATTACTCCTACTCAAATTGACATCATTCAAGAATTAATTAAACCTGGACACGATGTTAGAGATGATGTAGAAACTTTAGAATTAGATAATAATGTTAAAGATATAAAAGATCTAAAAGTTGGTATGGTTTTAACTGGAGTTGTACATTCAATTACAGACTTTGGTGCTTTTGTGGATATTAACGTTCACCAAGATGGATTAGTTCATATCTCAGAAGTTAGTAATAAATTTGTAAAAGATTTAACTGAAGTTTTATCAATTAATCAAATTGTAAAAGTTAAAGTTATATCAGTAGATGTTGACAAAAAAAGAATTGGTTTATCAATTAAACAAGCATTGGAAAATTAAGGAGAAAAGTATGATAGATTTTAAAAAATTAGCTGAAAATTATAAAAAAGATGCACTCAATTCATTATTGGAATTTTTAAGTATTAATTCTGTATATGATGAAAATAGTATAGACGAAGAAAATCCTTATGGAAAAGGAGTGTCTTGTGCATTAAATTATTTAAAAAATTTAGCAATAAAATATGGTTTAAAAGCAGAAGTTTATAACAATAGAGTTTGTGAAATTTGCTTTGGAGAAACTGGAAATGATATTGGAATTTTTGCTCATAGTGATGTAGTTCCAGCAAGCGGAAATTGGACAACGCCACCTTTTGAACCAAATATTAGAGATAATAGAATTTATGCTCGAGGCACTAGTGATGATAAAGGTCCTTTAATGGCCGCTTTATATTCATTAATTTTATTAAAAGAAAATAATTTAGTTAATAATTATAAAGTAAGATTTGTAGCTGGTGGCGATGAAGAAAGAGGTTCTAGTTGTTTAGAGTATTATTTCCATAAATTAAATAAACCAAATGTTGATTATGGATTTACTCCAGATGCTGATTTTCCACTAATTTATGGAGAAAAAGGTGTAGTAAATTATACATTAAGAGGAAGAATTGAACTTGATTATTTAAAAAGTTTAAAAGCAGGAGTTGCTGCAAACTGTGTTATTGATTTAGCAAAAGTTGAAGTAAATTATAAATTTGATGAATTTGTAAAATACTTAAAAGAAAATAAAATTAATTTCACTCTTGATGGAGAGACAATTAACTTTTTAGGTAAATCTGCTCATGGATCAACTCCAGAACTTGGTGTTAATTCTGGCTTAATTGCCTTAAAATGTTTAGGCGAATTTTATAATGATAAAATCTTATTATTACTTGCAAAACAATATTCTGATGTAAATGGAAAAGAATTAAAACAATATTATAAGACCGATAAACTTGGAGAAACCACTTATAATGTTGGTATTATTAATTATTTAGATAATATCTTTGAAATGACAGTTAATTTTAGATTTCCAGATAATGTAAATTGTGAACATGTTATTAATGAAATTCAAAAAATTTCACCATTTGCAATTTATAATGAAAGAGAATCAAATTATTTATATTATGATCCAAATTCTCCAATGATCAAAACCTTAGTTGATGTATATCAAAAAGAAACCGGTGATTATAAATCAAAACCTTTTACAATTGGAGGTGGCACATACGCTAAAGAAGCTAAAAATACTGTTGCTTTTGGAAGTCACTTCCCTGGAAAGGAAGATCACATTCATGAAGTAGATGAAAAAATTGATTTAGAAGATTTCTATAATTCAATTTCTATATATGCTCATGCAATTTATGCTTTGGGAAATTTAAAAAATAAATAAATTATGCGTGGAAGATTTAAAAAGTGGGCTGAACCTTTAATTAATGAAAATCCTAAATTAGCTTGTTTTGATAATGAATTAAATTCTAATCAAAACTTTTTAAAATTTTTAAATAAAGCTAAAGATAATTTAATTCTTGAAATTGGAAGCGGGAAGGGAAAATTTATTATCTCAATGGCTAGTAAATTTCCTTCTTTATATTTTCTTGCAATTGAAAAAAATGTTTCAATTTCTGGGATTTGTTTAAAGGAAATAATTAAAAGTGAAGTGGGTAATGTGTTTTTAATTTCGGGTGATTTTGAAAAAATTTATCCTCAAATTATTAATACAAAATTCAATACTATCTTTTTAAATCATCCAGATCCTTGGCCTAAAAAAAGACATGAAAAAAGAAGATTAACTCATCCAAATTTTTTATTAAAATATGAGCAGTTATTAAATGGTAATAATTTAATATTAAAAACTGACAATTTAGATATGTTTAATTATTCATTAGAATCTTTAAAAGAAAATAATTGGAATATAACTTATTTAAATTATGATTACAAACAAGATGATAATTTTGATGCGCTAACAAATTATGAAAAAATGTTTATTAATAAAAATATAAAAATAAATCGACTTATTGCAAATAAGAAAGGAAATAAATAATATGGATTATTCATTATTTTATAATTATAAATTAATCGGTGATATTTTAATGATTGTTTTTAACAACGATGAAATATCAACAAGAAGTGAAAGAAAAGATGAAGATGTTGTTTTTATTTATAATAAAGATAAATTAATTGGAATTAATATTTTTAACTTTTCTAAAATTGTAAAAATTAAAGCAAGAGGTTTAATTGTTTTACCAAGTGATGAATTAATCGATATTATTAATAATATTTTAAATAAATATGATATAAAACTTCCATATAAAAAAGAATCTGGATTTAAAATTGGAAAAATCATAAGTTTAGAAGAACATCCAGAATCAAGTCATCTACATTTATTAAAAGTAGATATTGGAAGTGAAGTATTAGATATTGTTTGTGGGGCAAGTAATGTTGCTTTAAATCAGTATGTTGTTGTCGCAACACTAAATACCATGATGTTTAATGGAGAAACTATAAAAAAATCTTCATTATTAGGTTATGAAAGTTATGGAATGTGCTGTAGTGAAAGAGAATTAAATTTAACTAATGATCCACAAAAAAGAGGATTACTAATTTTAGATAATACTTATAAACTAGGAGAAGACTTTTTCAAGGTATATAAACAATAATGGTCTTTAAATTATTTAAGTATTTCAAAAAATACAAAAAAGAAGCAATTCTTGCAATAGTTTTTATATTTTTGGAATCAATTTTAGAAATTGTTGTTCCATTTTTATCATCATTATTAATTGATAATGGATTATTAACAAATTCAAGTGAACAAATAATTGGCTATGATTTAAATTATATATACTTAATTGGAGGGAGCATGGTAGTTTGTGCTCTTTTTGCTTTTTTATTTGGATTATTATTTGCAAAATATGTAGGGATAGCTGGAAATGGACTAGCAGCTGAACTAAGACTTGCTCAATATAAAAAAATTCAAGAATATTCACTAAATAATGTATCAAAATATCGAACAAATAGTTTAATTACAAGACTAACAAGTGATATTACAACAATTCAAACAACAATAACCCAAGGATATAGACCAGCTTTAAGAGCTCCAATAATGATGGCATCATCAATAATCTTGTCCTTTATTATGTCTTGGCAATTAGCAATTATTTTTGTAATTGTAATTCCATTTTTAGCTTTCTTATTATTTTTAATTTTAAGAAAAGTTACTCCAATATTTACAAAAATTCAAAAAATATTTGATAAAGTAAATCGATCTGTTCAAGAAAATATTATTGGAATAAAAACGATAAAATCATACGTTAGAAAAGATTATCAAGTTTCAAAATATGAAGAAATAAACACTGAACTTTATGTAACTGCAAAAAAAGGATTTGGCTTTGTTGCTTTAAATGCTCCAATTATGCAACTTGTAATTTATTTAACAATAACTTTAATTTTATATTTTGGTGGTAGTCTACACTCAGTTGGCGGAATAAAAGTCGGAGCACTAACTAGCTTTTTAAGTTATGTTTTACAACTTTTAAATACATTAATGATGTTTTCTAGTGTATTTATGATGATTTCAAGAAGTAATGCTTCAGCAATTAGAGTTAATGAAATTTTAAATGAAAAAGTTGATATTGTTGATAATAAAAACTCCATTTTAAAACTAACAAATGGTGATATTGAATTTAAAAATGTTTATTTTTCATATAATAAAAATTCTAAAAATTATATTTTATCTGACTTAAATTTTAAAATAAAATCTGGAGAAACGATTGCAATTGTTGGTCAAACTGGATCTGGAAAGTCTAGTTTAATTAACTTATTAATGAGATTTTATGATATTAGTAGTGGTGAAATATTAATCTCCGACCATAATATTAAAGATTATTCATTATTTAATTTAAGACAGGATGTAAGTTTAGTTCCTCAAAATAATGTTTTATTTAAAGGTAGTGTTAAAGATAATATTTTATGGGGAAAACTAGATTCAACATTAGATGAGATTAATGATGCTTTAAAATTATCTTGTAGTTATAATTTTGTTTATAGCGACTTAAAAAATGGAATTGATAGTGAAGTAGGACAAACTGGGAGTAATTTATCAGGTGGCCAAAGACAAAGAATATGTCTTGCTAGAGCTTTAATTAGAAAACCTAAAATATTAATTTTAGATGATGTAACTAGTGCTCTTGATAGAGCAACCGAATTTGAAATAATAAATAATTTAAAAACAAAATTAAAAGATACTACTAAAATTATTATTTCTCAAAAAATTACTTCTGTTAAAAATGCTGACAAAATTATTGTTTTAGATAATGGTCGTATTTCAAATATTGGAAATCATGAATACTTAATAAATCATGATCCTATTTATAAAGATATGTATGAACTTCAAAAGAAAGCTGGAGTTTAATAAGTATGAGAAATAATTTTAATCGAGTGAGAGCTAAAAATTCTCTTAAAACATTTAAAAGACTAATGACATATTTTAAAGGTTATAGATTAAAATTTGCCTTAGTTATCTTTTTTGCAATCTTTTCAAGCTTTGCAAATGTATTTGGAACATATTGTATTAGACTTGTCGTCGATAGTGTAATTGCAAATAATGATTATGTTGAATTAGTTTATTGGATATTAATTGTTGCAAGTATTTATTTACTAGGTGTTATTTCTACTCTTTTATATACAGAGTTAATGATTAATATTGCTCAAAAAATAATAAATAAAATTAGAAGTCAGCTATTTTCTCATATGCAAGACTTACCTCTTGTTTATTTTGATAGAAGAACTCATGGTGAGATTATGTCATATTTTACAAATGATGTTGACACATTAAATGAATGTTTAAATAATTCAATTGTAAATATTTTTTACACATTCTTTTCAATTGTTGGAACAATGGTTGCTTTACTTTTATTAAATGTTTATTTAGCTTTAATTGTTTATGCATTTATTATTGGAATGTTAATATTTATGTTAATAAACTCTAAAATTTGTAAAAAATACTTTGATAAAAATCAACAATGTCTTTCTGATATAAATGGATTTATTGAAGAACATATTAAAGGAATTAAAGAAGAAAAAATATTTAATCATCAAGAAAAGAATTTAGCCAACTTTACAAAACTTAATGAAAATTTAAGAAAAGCTTCTACTAAAGCAGTTTTTCATACTCAAATAAATACCCCATTTATTGTATCTTTGGGTTATTTAAATTTTGCGATTAGTGCAATAGTTGGTTCTTTATTTGCAATTTCAAATTTAATTAGTTTTGGTGTTTTATCTTCATATTTAGTTTATGTAAGACAATCTAGTCAACCATTTAACCAATTTATCGGACACATTAATACAATTTTAACAGCACTTGCTGGAAGTGAAAGAATCTTTGAATTTTTAGATATTAAAAGTGAAGTAGATGAAGGAAATGTACTTTTTGTTAATGTTAAAAGACATAATGGTCACTTATATTTATCAAATAAATATACTGGAGATTTTGGCTGGTTAATTCCTTTAAAAGATGACAAAAAAGCATATAAATTAAAATTACTTAAAGGTGATATAAGATTTAATAATGTAACTTTTTCATATCTAAAAAATAAAGTTGTCTTAAATAATATATCTTTATTTGCAAAACCTGGACAAAAAATTGCCTTTGTAGGATCAACTGGAGCTGGAAAAACTACTATTATTAATTTAATTACAAGATTTTATGAAATAGATGAAGGTGAAATTTTATATGACGGCATAAATATAAAAGATATTAAAAAAAGTTCACTTAGAAAAAGTATTTCAATGGTTTTACAAGAAACTCATCTATTTAATGATACTATTTATAATAATATTAGATTTTCAAGATTATCTGCAACTGATAAAGAAGTAGAAGAAGCTTGTATTAGAGCAAATGCTAATAAATTTATAGAAAAATTAAAAGATGGATATAACACAATTTTATATGACGATGGTTCAAACTTATCGCAAGGACAAAAACAATTATTATCAATTGCAAGAGCAATGACTTCTAAAGTTCCAGTCTTAGTCTTAGATGAAGCAACTAGTAATATTGACACAAGAACTGAAAAATTAATTGATCTTGGTTTAGATAAATTAATGAAAGGAAGAACTGTTTTAGTAATTGCTCATAGACTTTCAACAATTGTAGATTCTGATGCAATTTTATTATTAAAAGATGGAAAAATAATTGAAAGAGGAAGTCATGAAGAATTATTAAAATTAAAAGGTTATTATTACAATTTATTTAGTGGAAAAATAGAATTAGATTAAAAATAAAATAATATATAAATATTTTGCAAAAAATTTTAAAATTTCTTGCAAAATAATGATTTTTTAATGAATTTTTATGTTTGTGCATGTTAAAATATTTATACATATGAGGAATTTTAATATGTTAAACTTTTTGATATATAACTTTACAAATGTTGGCTCAATAATTGAATTTATTTTAATATCTTTATTATTAATTGCATTAAGCGTTTTAATAATAATTTTTTCTAAAAAAATTATATTATCTATTATAATTTCAAGCTTAAGTGCGGCAAGTATTTTAGCTTTAGGATTACTTGGAAATGAAGCTGGAAATATTAGCCCATTGTTTTATTTATTATTATCAATAATTTCTATAATTTTAGTTATTGTGCTTTTTATAAATCTTGGAACAGCAAGAAAAATATTTGTCTTTAGAAATCCAAATGCTCCAAAGGCTAAAAAAGGAAAAGAAGAAGCAACTAAAATTATAAATAGAGATGAAATATATGATATTATTGATCGAACTGTAAATGTCTTATCAAGAAGTAAAACCGGTGCTATTATTACTTTTCAAAGAAATGATGATTTAAAATATTTAATGAAAAACGGTGTTAATCTTGATTGTAAAGTTAATCAAGAATTATTACAAACTATCTTTTATCCAGGAACTAGATTACACGATGGAGCGGTAATTATAAAAGATGATAAAATAATTGCTGCAAGTGTTTATTATACATTAACTACAAAACCATTAAATGGTAAATATGGCTCAAGACACCGTGCCGCAATTGGAATTAGTGAAGTATCAGATTCAATTACTGTTGTTGTATCAGAAGAAACTGGTAGAGTTTCAATTGCTGCAGCTGGAGGAATTGAAGCAGTACCTTTAGATAATTTTAAACGTATTTTTTCAGATGCAATGGAGAATGATTAATAATGGATAATGAAAAACAATATTTTTATGATTATTTAATAAAAATGTTATCTATTGCCAAAATTGGTCTAACTTATTCTCGAGATGGATATGCTTTAGTTGATTATAAAGAAATTCAAAATTTAACACAAAAAACTTTAAACAATTTTTTAAATACTGATTTTAAAAGACCTAATTATTTTGAAAGAAATGTTTATCCAACTCCAAATGTATCTGTAAGAGCGGTAATATTAAATAAAGATAAAACTAAAGTCTTATTAGTTAAAGAAAAAAAAGATCATGCCTATTCTCTTCCAGGAGGCTGGGCTGATCTATATGAATCTCCAAGTCAAGCAATCAAAAGAGAATGCTTTGAAGAAGCTGGAGTTAAAGTTAAAGTTATAAGATTATGTGCTTTATTAAATGGACTTCCATTTAATGTAAGAACTAGTATTCCAGAATATGCTGTTATTTTTGTCTGTGAAATAGACGAAGACTATCACACGCACGATCATGAAATACTTGATGTTAATTTCTTTGATATTAATAATTTACCAACATTATCTAAAAAAATGACTTTAGATAATTTTAATAAATCAATAAAAGCTGCTATAAGTGGTGAAACTATATTTGATTAATTAGTTTTTTATTTTAATTTTAGGAGGATTTATGTCAAAAGTACCAACCCCACACATTGAAGCAAAAGAAAATGATTTTGCAAAAACTGTTTTAATGCCAGGTGATCCAAAAAGAGCAAAATGGATTGCCGAAAATTTTTTGCATGATTATAAGCTTGTAAATAGTGTCAGAAACATGCTTGCTTATACTGGTTATACAAAAGATAATAAATTAGTAACTGTTATGGGAAGCGGTATGGGACAAGCTTCTATTAGAATTTATTCTCATGAATTATTTAACTTTTACAATGTTGAACAAATTATAAGAATTGGAACATGTGGAACTGAAGATAAAGATTTAGATGTTAAAGATATTGTTGTTGCATCTCTTGCAAGTACTAATTCTAATATGGCACAATGTGAAGGAATTATTGGAAATTTATCATTAGGTAGTGATTTTCAACTTACTAGAAGTGCTGTTAGCGAAATTGAAAAAAGAGGAATTAATTATAAGGTTGGAAATGTTTTAGCATCTGATGTTTTTTATGATGAAGATAATAAAATATATAAATCATTTGCAAAATTTGGAATTCTAGCCGTTGAAATGGAATCTTATGGGTTATATTTAGAAGCAAGTAGGGCTAGAAAAAAAGCTTTAACTTTATTAACGGTAACGGATCATTTTACATATAACAAACATTTAACAAGTGAAGAAAGATTACTTGGTTTAACAAAAATGATTGAGATAGCTTTAAGTCTTGTATAATAATGTTAAATTTTTTATTTACTGATATTCAAATTATTTATATTATTCTTTTAGTTGGTATAATTTTTATCTTTATTAATTTATATCTATTTTTGTTTTATAAAAAACAAGTCTATAAAAAAGCATATAAAAAGTTTTATTTTAAAAAAATATATAAATATGTCTTAGATACGGATTATTTACTTATTAATAACTTTAACTATAAACAAGGTTATAAAAATGGTTTTAGTATTGATCATTTATTATTTGGAAAGAAATATATTTATTTAATATTTGATGAATATTATCTAGGATTTATTAATGGAAAAATAAATGATAATAGTTGGATTTATTATCCACTAAATAATAAATCCAAAATAATTCACAATAAAATTAACGATATTAAAAAAGAAGTTAATAATTTTATAGAATTAACAAATTTAGATAATAACTTATTTAAAACAATTATTTTATTTAATAATGATTGTATATTACAAATAGATAAATATAATAATAAAGAACTAAATAAGGATACATATTTAGTTAATTTATCTTATATCATTAAGTTAATTAAGAATTTAGAAAATTCTAATATTAATGATATAAATCAAGAACAAGTTATTCAAACTTGTAATGATTTATACAAGATTAAATCAAAAATATAGAGGTGTTTATTTGTTATTAAGTATTTTAAAAAATTCACTAAGTAAATATAAAAAGAATCTAAGTGAATATTTATCCCTATCTTTATTAATATCACTAGTAGTAATTGCCTTTGGAGCAGTTATTTTATGTTTTGAATTTTCTCTTGAATTAAAAATATCAACTGGATTAATGATATTTTTAATGTGTATTATATTCTTATTTTTCTTTTATCCATTATTAAATTTTATAATGCTATATTGTCATTATTTATTCTTTATTAATGATAAAGAAAAAAATAGATTCTCTTTTTTTAAATTCTTAAAAAAGAACTATACAAGATGTTTTTTTATACCAAATAGAGGTAGTTTAAAATTTCTTTGGACATTAATTAAAACTATTGTTATTTTTATTATCTTTGAAAGCTTAATTACAAGTTTAGTTTTATATATCTTAGTAAGTTTTAATCCTGAACTTACAATAATTATTAATGGTTATGCAAATGCAATAAGTAGCGGAGATATTAGTTTAATTTTACAATATGAAACACAACTCACTCCATATTTAAATACTATAAGTTTAGTATTAGGTACTTTTATTATTTTTTATTTTGTTCATACAATTGCACGAAACTATTTACACTATACACTAAAAATATCTCTAGGCTCATTTTATATTTCAAATAAAGCTACTTATAGTTTATTTAAATCTGGAAAAAATCAAGCAAGAGGAGAATATTTTAAGTTATATTTTTTAAATAATTTTCCAATTATGATTACTTTTTATTTATTATTTATAATTAGTGAAATAGTATTTTCCCTCTTTTCTAATAGTGTTGTCTTTATTTTAGTAATTTCATTTATTATATCTAGTTTTTTCTCCAGTTTTTTAATTCCAATGTTTATAAATAATATTATTAAAATTCATGAAAATCTAGCTTCATTTTACGCTAATGTCTTATATAAAGAATTTAATCAAATTAATATAACTAATTTTAAGATTAATAATCAAGTTATTAATCTAGATCAAAGTAAAATAAGACAAGGTTATGAACAATTAAAAGAGTTATTATCAAATAAAAGATTTTACGACCATCAAAATAATATAAATATACCAAATAGCGATGAAACAAACGATAATGATGATGGTTAGTTAATTTTATTACTATATTATGATAAAATTTTAAAGGAATTTTATATTAAAAATTCCATTAAGTTAACTTAATGGAATTAATTATATTAAATTTCAAATATAACACAAAAAATTGTAATAAAAAAAGCCGAAGCTCTTCGGCGTTACAATTTTAATGGAGCAGGTGACGAGAATCGAACTCGCATAGCCACCTTGGCAAGGTGGTGTTCTACCACTGAACTACACCTGCAATTCACGTGCTTTATTATTATATTATTTATTAATTTTATATGCAAGAAAAAAAGAAAGGAAAATTTATGACAACAACTGATTTAGCAAATTTAATATTTCATAATATTAATAAAACTATCGATGACTTAGAAAAATTATATCCTAGTAGAAATTTAACTCCTGATGCTGAAGTAACTAGATTTGCTCCATCTCCAACTGGATTTTTACATACTGGTTCTTTATTTACCTCATTTATTGGCAAAAAAGTAGCTAAACAATCAGGTGGGATTTTTTATTTAAGACTTGAAGATACTGATACTAAAAGAGAAGTAGAAGGAGCTGGAGAGCAATTAATTAAACAACTAGAAGAATTTAATATTGATATTGATGAAGGAATAACTCTTAATGGAGAAAAAGGAATATATGGACCATATGTTCAATCTCAAAGAAAAGAAATATATCAAATTGTTATTAAAGAATTAATTAAAAAAGGTTTAGCTTATCCTTGTTTTTGTAGTATAGAAGATTTAGATAATCTTAGAAAATATCAAGAAGAACATAAATTAATAACTGGATATTATCAAGAATTTGCTAAATGTAGAAATTTAAGTATAGATGAAGCATATAACTTAATAAAAGCTAATAAACCATATGTTATTAGATTTAAATCATCTGGCAATCACTTAAATAAAATTCATGTCCATGATGAAATAAGAGGTGATTTGGAACTTAGTGAAAACGACCAAGATATTGTAATTATGAAGTCGGATGGACTCCCAACATATCATTTTGCTCACGTTGTAGACGACCACTTTATGCATACAACAATAATTACCAGAGGAGAAGAGTGGTTATCAAGCCTTCCAATTCATCTTCAATTATTTGACGCATTAAATTTTAAAAGACCTAAATATGCTCATTTACCAGTTATTATGAAAGTAGATGAAAATGGAAATAAAAGAAAACTATCTAAAAGAAAAGATAAAGAAGCAGCTGTTGATTTCTTTTTAAAAACCGGTTATCCAATTAAACCAATTTTAACTTATTTAATGAGTATAGCTAATTCTAATTTTGAAGAATACTTAATTAAAAATAAAGATAAAGACTATAATGACTTTATCTTTAGTTTTAATAAGATGTCACTAGATGGAGCATTATTTGATATTGAAAAATTAAATTATTTTTCAAAAGAATATTTAGCCAGTTTAAATAAAGACGATATAACTAACTTAGTATTATCTTATTCTAAATTATATAATCAAGATTTATATAATTTAGTCTCTAGAGATATTAATTATTTTAGACAAATAATTAATATTGAAAGAGAAAAAGATAAACCTCGAAAAGATTATTCTTGTTTAAGTGAAATATATAATGGAATTATATATTTCTATAATGATTATTATATTAATAATATTAATAAAGAATTAGATATATTCTATAAAGATATTAATATATCTAAAATTAATAAACTAGATTTAATTAATTACTTAAAAGATTTAAAAGATAATTTAAAATTTATTAATTTAGCCGAACAAGAATGGTTTAATAATTTAAAAGAAATTGCTTCAAGACATAATTTTTGTACTAATAATAAAGAATATAAACTAAACCAAGATAAATATTTAGGTAATATATCAACTGCATCTCAAATATTAAGATTTGCAATAACACTTCGATTTAATACACCAAACTTGTATAATATTTTATGTATATTAAATACTGAAACATTTAATAAACGTATGGAATTATTTATTAATTCCATACTAAATTAAATTAGACCAAACGGTCTAATTTATAAATGGTCTGTTGGAGAAGTGGTTTAACTCAACGCCCTCTCAAGGCGTCATTCACGGGTCCGAATCCCGTACAGATCACCATAATTTAAACAAATCAGCATTAATAAAATTTAAGAATATGATTGAAGAGAAAAAATAACATAAAGTCTATTTAATCTTTTATCACAAATTATGAGTGAGCTTATAGTGTAGAAGTGTATGAATCTGGTTTATTAGAAGTTGCTAAAGGCTTACGTGATAAGACGATTGATATTAAGGAAAGTAATTTCTTCATCACTGTGAATATAAAAATTCACTATCGGTAATAAAAAAGAGATGTTATATACAAGAGAGTCTTAAATTTAGATGAGCCTAAAAGTATAAGACGATATATCTAGGGTTATAACAAATAGAGATCGTAAAATGACTGAGTCGGAACGTGCTTTAAAAGTGGCAATACACCAACCACTCTACTTTACCACTATATGTTTATTAAAAAATGCAATTTTTAACAAAAAATTCCTGTTTTTAAAATTAATTTACTAAAAAAAGTTATAAATTAGTACATATGTTTTCTCGATGCCTTTTTATCTACTTTTAAAAATTTTAAACTCTAGATATTTCTTACGCTATTTATTATCAACGGCAAGTTTACTAATATGAGTTAAATCAAACACTAAAACAAAAGGAAAATAACATGGAAAAAGAAGAAAATATTTTAAATTATATTTATTTTGGACCTTACAATGATGGTTAAAGAAAAGAAAACAGTGAATTTAATTTAGATTTATTAAATAATAAACCATTTGCGTGGCATTTTTTTAGAGAAGGGAAAACGATTTTTAACAAATTTACTTCATCAGAAGCATGGAAAGAGTTGACGTTAGAAAGACTAAAGGAAAGTTCTTCTTATGAGCTATGCTTAGTTAATTTTCCTTATTTGTATTTTGAAAAATTAATTTCTTCTTCAATTGTTAATCATTATTTGTGTCTACTTTATTAATAGCAGTTCAGCAAGGGAAATATGCTTAGTGACAAAAAAATTTTCTTGAAACGATACGGGGAGGGCGTGTAAACTGTCTATATAGGAGTATCTACTTACTTATGAAAATAATATGTGATGGAAAAGAAGTGATTGTAGGAAAAGGTTCCAAAGCTTTTACTAGTGTAGGCGATGGCATTATTTATTATGATGATGGATCTAAGTATGAAGGCCACTTTGAGTATGGCTTACGTAATGGCTTTGGCACAATGTGGTATTCTAATGGAGATAAGTATCAGGGTAACTTTGTTAATGATTTAAAATCAGGACATGGTATCTATTGGTATTTTAATGGTGATAAATATGAAGGTGAATTTTCTAATGACCATAGAGTAGATTGCTCAGGAACATTTTGGTATCAAGATGGCAATAAGTACGTTGGAGAATTTAAAAATGAAGTGCCTCATGGTAAAGGAACCTTATATGGCGTAATTAATCGAGTTTCCTATGAATATGTTAATAAAATAAGTTGTATAGATAAAAGTTTTCATAATGCTGAAGGAAAGTATTCCGGAGAATTTCTTGACGGAAAAATTAATGGAAAAGGTATTTTTCATAATGGAGTTAATAAATATGAAGGTTATTTTTCTGATGGTATCCCTGCAGAAGAATGCATAGTCTATGGAGCGGATGGTATAAAATTTAATTCTTTAAGCGAATTTGAAGAAATTTATGATTTAAAGATGAAATGGAAGTTTGAACAAAAAAATTCCATGTCTATAAGTAGAATCCAAGCCGATCCTTATGAAAATGATGATGAAAACGATAAGGCAATTATATATAGCTACTCAGGTGATTATAATTCTTACAATATAGAAAAATACGAAGGTGAATTTGTAAGGGAATTTAAAAATCACAAAAATGAATATAAGCCAAATAGATTAGGTTGCTTGTACTTGACTTCGGTAGATGAATTTTCAACAGGATCCATATTCGTTGATGGATTCTTTAAAGACGGAGAGTATTGTGTTGGTCAACAATATTCATTTTTGTTAGACTTTGAAACACAAGATTTTGATAGTCATTTTTTTATAGATGGTGACTTTTTACCCGAGAAAAAACAATTTCAAGGCCGTATAACATATGTCCGTGACGGGCACTTTGGAGATAAGACTTATTATCTTAATGCATGTATATATGAAGGAAATTTTAAATCAAATTATATTGGAGTTCAGGGTCTACGTTTTTTTCAACCAACAGGATATGGCATGCTGTTTGATGCTTTGGGAATAAAATATGAAGGGGATATAAAAGATGGTGTTCCTCATGGTAATGGATGCATATGGTTAAAAAATGGATCTATTTATGAAGGAGAATTTGTTAATGGAATTTTCTCTAAAAACGGAAAATGGATTATCAAAAAGAATATCATAAATATGAATAAAGAAACTTATAGGCAAAATATTATTGATGGACTAAATTTCGCTTATGAAAGAAAGACAGCATATAGAGGAAAAAGAGAGGGACAAACATCAAATAATGTTTCACCGAAAGGGAACAATGTTTATATTGAAGGGCTTCATGAGTTTACAGTTGATCCTATAGTTTTAAAATGGTGCAAAGAAAAGAGATTAGAATTAATTCAAACAGATGCTTATAGCTACGATAAAAATCAATTATTCGAAAAGTTAAAAAATCCGATTTACAAGAACAAATGCGTTTTGTTAATTCATGGATACGATGAAGCGAGCATAAATATAAGATTAGATTTAATAGCTTTAACTAATGAATGTCTTGATGGAGATTATAGTGAAAATCTTTTGTTCTCAATCTATTGCGTTAGTACTTTAGGTAAGCGTTATAAACGTATAGCTTTTGTAGAAAAATCTAATATTGCTGATATTTATTTAGGAATGAACATTGATGAGAAAATGCATTCTACTGAATATAGGGTAGATCTAGATCCTTATATGGATTGATTATTAATTAATTAGTTTGTCTAAAAATGAAGGTATGAAAAATGAGTAAAGAAAAATTCGAAGACATTATTATTACTGAAGATGACTATGAGAAACTAGATTCATCTAATCCGATTGTTAATGCATTAAACGAAGTTTTAGAATCGGCTAAGAAAAATCCAGGATTGATGCCTGTCCTTCCAATTGAAGGTTTAACGGGTTCAGGTAAATCTTCAATTGTGCTTGAATGGCTAGAAGAAAACAACGTTGTTAATAAATTTCAAAGATCAGTATTTGTGACAAATAATATTGCAAACTTTGATTTAGAAAAAGCGAATATAAGCTTTATGAAAGCCGATGAAGGTTGGTTTAAAGATATGGTTGCCCATGGAGGAGAAGAACTTTACATTTTGTATAAAGGTAAAATTCAATCTATAAACAAAGAAAACTGCATTAAACATCATTTGAACCTAGAATCATTAATTGAATCTACTAATGATGATGAACTAATATTTTCTAAAGCGATTATTGATTGTATCGACGAGAATACTATTTTGCTTTTTGATCATTATGATCGTTTTGATCTTAAGATTATTGAAGCATTTTGTAATCTAATCAAAAAACGTGAAGTAACTGTTCTTGATGATTTAGGTAATAAAATTAAAACAAAAATAAATTGTTTAATGATGATAGTGATAATAGATTATTCTAATTCAAGGAAATTACATCTAAGAGAAAGAGGGCTTTTATTTTAATAGAACAAAATAATATTCATAATTTAAGAAATAAATAATTTATTAACGGGAGAAAATATAAGCGAAAAAGGCTATAAAAAAAATAACTGTTATCCAAAAGAGGGTTTGAACTTTTTTCACCATTTGACTGGGTTATTTGGTCAGCGACTATTTTTTTTATAATAAAACCAAAAAGTATTGTAAAAAAATAAAGTTGATAATGCTAAATGTGAGCAATGCGGTTTGTGATAGAGTCAATTCTTCTAGTCTTTTTTTAGCTGTATGCATTTTCAGCAAAATGTACGCACTTTTTGAGGGGTGTACGCAAATTGTATCAAAATAGGTTATTCTACGCAGTAAAATTTATGATATTTTTAAAAAAATAACATTAGGAATTTATAATGAAATAGGAATACAAAACATTAAATGTCAATGCACATTTTATAACGGGTGGAGCTTCTGAAAGAAAACTCCAAGATATGTGTTCTAAACTTGGAGAGATGGTTGGGAACTTGTAAACTTTCAATGCTATGATTTAGCAACAAAATTTATGTTAATTTTTTAAAAGACCAAAAAAATAAATAATTCACGCTTTGACATTTAAATTAAATATTAATCGACTTTTTTATTTATATTTTATCAAAAGTGCTGGGATTTTTTGTTCTTTAATTGATTGTTAAATTAATTTAATTTTATATCAAATAATAAGTGTTATAATAAAAAAGGTTATGCTTTCAGATAAAACAATTCAAAAAATAAATAAATTTAATAAAGATAGAAATTGGGAAAAATACCACAATGGTAAAGATTTAGCTTTATCATTGTCTTTAGAATCTTCTGAACTTTTAGAAATTTATCAATGGAATAATGTTGATTTGGATCGTCTTGATCGTTTAAATAAAATAAAAGAAGAACTTGCAGATGTTTTTATTTATGCTGTTCAAATTGCTGAAAAATATCATTTAAATATTGATGAAATAATAAATGAAAAATTAAAAAAGAATTCCGAAAAATATCCACTTGATAAGGAGAACGAATTTAAATGATTGTTTATCAAAATACAAAAGGAGGTTTCATTGATGATGTAAGACAAGGTATAATTGCTGATGTAATTGAAAATGAAATGAATAATCATCATATACCACATAGTCATGAAGGAGAGTATAGAGCGTGGATGAATTCTCTTCGATTTATGAGAGATGTTTTAAATGACAATGAAATTTCTGATTTATGTAAAGTTGCAATTGAATATCAAATTCCATTAACTTCTAAAAGAGTAGATTTTTTAATTTCTGGCTGCGATGAATATAATAATAACAATGTTGTCGTAGTTGAATTAAAACAATGGGAAGATAGTAAACAAACTGATAGACCTGATGTTGTTTATGCCTATACTGGAGGTTCTAATAGATTTGTTTGTCATCCTTCATATCAAGCTTATTCATATGCAAAAGTCATTGAAAATTTTAATGAAACAATTCAAAAAAATAACATAAAAATTCAAAGTTGTGCGTATTTACATAATTATAAAGAAGCAAATCGTAGTCATATAGACAATGAATTTTATAAAGAAGCAATAACTTTAGCTCCTATTTTTTTAGGTCGAGATGAAATTAAATTAACAAATTTTATTAAAAAATTTATAAAAAAAGAAGATAATATTAATATTTTAATGCAAATTGAAAACGGAAAATTAAAACCTTCTAAATCGTTGCAAGATGCAATAAGTAATATATTTAAAGGAAAACAAGAATTTTATTTAATTGATGAACAAAAGGTTGCTTATGAGATTGTAAAATCACTTGTTAATAAAAGTTTAAAATTATCTAAAGATGTCAATAATGTAAATGGTAAATATACAATAATTATTAAAGGTGGACCAGGTACAGGAAAAAGTATAATAGCTATTCAACTTTTAAAAGATTTGATTTCGAGTGGTAAATCTGCTGTTTATACTTCAAAAAATAGTTCACCAAGAGAAGTTTACTTTAAAAAGTTAATAGAAAATCAATATAAAAAAAGATATTTAAAAAGTCTTTTTATTGGTTCTGGTTCTTTTATTAATGCTAGATTAAATGAATTTGATTGTATAGTTTGTGATGAAGCACACAGGTTAAATTCAAAAAGTGGTATATTTAAAAATTTAGGTGAAAATCAAATAAAAGAAATTATACATGCATCAAGAGTATCTGTATTTTTTATAGACGAAGATCAAATTGTTACTTCATCAGATATTGGAAGTGTTGAAGAAATTAAAAGATGGGCAAATATTGAAAGAAGCAAAGTTATATATGATGATAGTTTAAATTTGAAAAGTCAATTTAGATGTAATGGTTCAGATGGATATTTAGCTTTCATAGATAATTTATTAGAAATAAGAAAAACTGCAAATTATGATTTTGATTTAGATTACGATTTAAAACTTTTTAGTAGCCCGACAAAATTAAAAGAAGAACTAAAAAAGAAAAACAGGAATAATAAAGCACGTATATTAGCTGGTTATTGTTATGATTGGATAACAAAAGATAAAAATGATTCGGATGAATATGACATTAAATTAGAAGATAATTTTAAAGCCAAATGGAACTTTAGTAATACTTCAACATGGGCTATTGATGATGATAGTTTTGATCAAGTTGGCTGTATTCATACATCGCAAGGATTAGAATTTGACTATGTTGGTGTAATTATTGGAAAAGATTTACGATACGAAAACAATCACGTTGTTACAGATCCAAGCAAAAGAGCAAGAACTGATCAATCGTTAAAAGGATTGAAACATAAAGCAAATTATTTATTAATTGCAGATAAAATTATAAAAAATACTTATAAAGTCTTGCTAACTAGAGGACAAAAAGGTTGCTACATTTATTGTGAAGATAAAAATTTATTGGAATATATTTCTAAAATTACAAAAATTGATATATTATAAAAATTAATAATTAAAATTGTAAGATGACATCTTAAAAGCGACAAAATTATATAAATTTGGACGAAACGCAAGTTTTACCCTAAAATTTCGCGTTTAAGATGTCCAAAATTGCTTTTTTTTCTGTAAAATGCTATATTTTTAACATACTTAAAAGGATGTTGGATTAAACTTGGCGGCTTAATCGCAACACCGGGGATTTAAGTTGTGATTCGCCTTTTTGCAAGGTATTTAGGTTAAATTATTTGTTTTAATTTAACCTTTTTATTTGCGATTCTTTTTATATTGATTTTCTCTAAAAATTCCTTACCGAACTTTTTCTTTACTAAATCATATGGTGTTTTATCATTTAAACTTTTTCGAACATATGAATTTAAGTGTGAAAAGACTTCGTCAAGAACATCTTGAGTTAAATTAGCTAAAGATTTTCCTTTTGGAAAAGCATATCTGAGTAATCTATGTAAATTTTCACAAGAAGATTTATCAGTAGAACGGTATGGTCTTGTATAAAAAGTTTTACAAATAATTTCACCTTTTGAATATTCTAGAGCTGAAGCGTTAGAATATTCAGTTAAGTAAAATTTAACTTAAATAGATACTTAAAACATAATATATTATGTTTTAATTAATATTTTTATAATAATGTGTTAATATAATTAAAATTTTAATAATATTATATTGGAGTTTGTTATTATGAAAAAAAGTAATGCATATTATGTATATAATCAATGTAAAGTTTGTAAAAATAGAAAAGAAAGAATTCAGATAATAACTGATTCTCTTAAAGAAGGAAAAATTACTAAAAAAGAAGCAGAAGAAATAAAAAGAAAATTAATTAAAAAACCAACTTCATATCTTGTTTATAGTATTTTAAAAAAGTATTCATCTGTAAATAATAGATTAACAAGAGAAGATATTATTAAAAAAATTGAAGAAGATTACGGTGTTAAAATTGAATCAAAAGATACAATAAGTGCAGCTATAGAAGAAATTGGTTATATAAATTATGTTGATTTAAAAGAAAATACTTTCGATAAATTTAATGAATCTACAATTGTAAAAGCTGGTAATACCGGGTTCTTTTTATTAGATAGTGAAAAATTATCTCTTGGAGAGATTACTTTTATTGTAAATGCAATTTTGTCATCGGTATCTTTAACTAAAAAAGAAAGCGAAGAATTCATCAAAAAAATATTAAAATTAGGAGAAAGTGATATTACTTTTCATGATTTATTAAATCTAAAAGAAAATTATAGTTATAATTCATCTTTAATAAAAATAGAAACTAACTCAACACTAGATAAATTATCATTAATAACTAGAGCTAAAGAAAATAAAAAAGATATAACTTTTGAAACCGGTATTGGATTAATTAATAATGAAATAGATTTAAAAAAAGAATTTAATAACAAGAAAACAACAATTACTATGACCCCTTATTATATATTTTCTAAAAATGGTAAAGAGATTGTAATTGGTTCGGTTGCAAATACTAATTATGATTATTCAAAACCAGAAAGTAATTTTAATCGTAAATATTTGATGTATCTATGTTATGTTCAAAATATGGAGAATATTCAAATATTAGATACTTCTACGCCCTTTAAAATTTATAATAAAATAAATTTTGATATATTTGTATCTAAATTTATAAATGGACAAACATTTATAAAAGAAGGTCCATTTTATCCGGCCCAGCTTGAAATTATAGAGTATATATGTCTTGTAAAATCTATTTATGGACTTAAAATTTTAATTGATTTTTTTAATTTACCATTTAAAAATCAAAAACAAAAAAAGGAAATAAATATTACTGAAGATATAAAAAATAATTATGTAATACCTTTAAATGAAAAAGAACAAAATAGACTTATAAAAGAAAGTAATAAATATAGATATAAGATTCGTTTTACTACGGATTACTTTAAAATGGATGCATTTATTTCTTATATTAAAATGTATTGTTTTGATTGTTTAATTTTTAAAAAATCTATTGCAGGACCACTGAGAATCATTTATTCAAAAGAAGAATATGGCAAAGAACTAATTAATAAATACAATTTAGAAAATGAAAGAAATTATAATTTAACTTATATAGATAATTTAACTAAACTTCTTGCAATTAAATATAAAATTGGAGAAAGCAGTGATGAATTAAAACATTATTTAATTAGAAATAAATTAATTGAAGAACCTTTTATTAATAACAAATTAAAAATAGCAGAAAAATATTATTATGATAGTTTTAAAAATAAATCAAATAAAGAAATTTTTGAAAATTTAAATAACAATCAAGTTAAATATTTATACAAGCATTTAAATTTTAAAGAATTAACTTATTTTGAATTAAATTTAGAATTTTTAAATGGTTTAAATATTCTTCAAAATATAGATAAAAATCATAATATAGATATTAATAATTCATTTATAATTGGAGAAGAAAATAATAAATTAATTACATGTAATTTAGATAATATATGGTATCAAGGTATTACTGGGGTGGGCAAATCTACATTTATATCATCTTTAATAACTGATTTAATTAATTTAGATAATAATTATAAGTTTGTTATATATAATGATAAAGGATTTTATGAGTATGATGTTGACAAAGAATATCTATTTAAACTTTTAATTAAAAATAAAGAAGAATTACTTAATTTTATAAATTCTTATCAAGTAAATGATCAGGAAAATCTAGTTTTAATATTAGATGGAGTTGATTTTGCTTTAGTTCATGAATTAGGATTTGAAGAATTTAATAAAATAATAAACAAAATATTATTTGAAAAGAAAATTATATTAATATTAACAAGTCAAGGACGACAATTTTTAAGTAAAAAAAATTCAGATCTATTTAATATTAAAATAATTAAACCAGAAAACAAAGATAATGACATAATTATAAATAATGAAGGTTATACTTATAATATTTTAAGATTTGAACAATTTAGATAGTGTTTTATAAATTATTCATCATATTGTTTTCTTTTCGATACTTATTGTATTCCTTAAATTTATCTGGAAACTTATGAATTATACAAATTACACTTATAAATTTCATATATTTATTAAAATTATCTAGATTTTTATCATTAATTTCTCCACAAGTTAAGGCATTTAAGTTATTATACATATCAATAACTTTTGCTAAACTTGCAGTAGAATTTATTATAAGTTTTGATATATATATTTATCATATGATTCCCTTTTATTACGAGTTAATAATAAAAGTGGTGCTTTAATATTAACTTGAAAATATGTTAATAAATTAACTTCTTTAAATAAACTTTCTATATCGTTTATTGTTAATTGCGTATCTTCAATTACATCATGTAAACAAAATAATTCTTGTACGTCTCTATAAGGTAATTCTAATTCGTCTAATTTATCTAAATCAATTGAATCTGGATTATTATTAATCCCAATTAAATCTTGATATAATTCTAAACACCTAATTGGATGAAAATAATAATATTTTTCATTTAATCTAATTTGATTTTTATGTGTATAAAAAGCAATCATTATTGACAAATATACACTATATTGAGATAAATCTCTTGCTTGATTATTAGTAATATTTTTATGTCTACTATAATAATTAATTATTTCTTCATATAATTTATTCACTTTTTTAACCTCCAGTAATTACAAAATAAATATAAAACATAAATTATTAGTTTTGGTAAAATCTCATTTGACTTATGTGGTATTATATAAATATCAGTCTTGAAGAATATATTAAATTTCATAAAACTAACAAAGAAAAATCATTAGATTTTGTTAGTTATTTATATTATTTAATGGATAAATATAAATTTTATTCAGTAGCTTTATATAATAAAGCAAATATTAGTAAGCAATTATTTTCTAGTGTAATATCTAATAAATCAAAACCTAGTATTAACTTTATTATAAAAATTGTTTTTACAATGCATTTAAATAATCATGAATGCAAATATTTATTAAAAAAAGCTTCTTTTACATTAGCTTCTAATTCTAATTATTCACTAATTATTCGTTATTTTATAGAAAGTAATAATTATAATCTAAATGAATTAAATGAAACTTTAATAAAAATGGATATCAAGATAAAATAATATATTAAAAACATAAAATAATACGTCTTAATACAACCTTTAATAATAATTTTATTAATATGAAATAATATTTGTGTTAGGAGATTTAAAAATGCGAAATATTAATAATAACAATAATGATTTAGTTATTGATAATAATGAAATTAATGAAGAGTTTGGAAATGAGTTAAGAGAATTTTTTCAATCAATGATTGATGAAGAATTTGACGATGAAGATGAAGATTATTAATTGGAGGATTTTATGAAAAAATATAGTTATTTAATGTTTGTTGAAAATTGTGAAGGAACAAGAGCTTATACAAGAAGTAATGGTATTTATTTAAGGCTTGTTGGTAAAAAAGAAGATTATAATATTGTTAATAATTTAAAATTTGATGAATGGAATCGCACAACCTTAAAAGATATTGGAGAGGCTGGATATGATTTAATTCATGTTATTAATTCTGGAATGTATTTAAATAAAAGTGAAACTAGAGAAGGTGGAGTTCTTGAAATAGCTTATTTATTTAAAGCAGAATACGAAGAAAATTAAATAATTTATTAACAAAATAATAAGAGTAAATTTGTCATATGAATTTATAAAATACCTTTATATATTTTTAAATTAAAATAGTAAAATATTTATATAAAAGGTGGTTTTAATATGACAAAAAAATTTAAAAGTCTAAGTTTTATAATATTTGCTCTATTTTTAAGTTTATCTAGTATTTCTTCTTGTGATAATACTTATCAAAATACTACGTCAGTAGTTCAATATGTTTTAGATATTCAAAATGGTGAAGAAGTTCAATTAAAAGTTAATGATACTCTACAACTAAATATATCAAGTCAAAATTTAACAGAAACAATAATTTATACCTCATCAGATCCTAGTGTTGCAAGTGTTAGTAATACTGGTTTAATAACTGCTTTAAGTGAAGGAGAAAGTTTTATTACTGCAAGTGCTAACAACACTTCGGATAAAATTAAAGTTGTTGTTAGTAAAAATACAACAATTTTAAATCCTAGTATTGAAATTCTTGATGGAGATGAGCTTAGTTTAGAAATTGATCAAACTTATAAATTAAATATTAAAACTGAAAACATAACTGAAGATTTAATATTTTCTTCTCAAAATGAATTTATTGCAAAAGTTAATAATTCCGGTTTAATTACTGCTATAAGTAAGGGCGAAACATTAATTGAAGTAAAAGCAAATAATGTTAACGATCAAATAAAAGTTATTGTAAAAGAAAAAACAATAACTCCTACACCAATTTTAGAAATATTAACTCCAAATAACAGTGAATTAGAAGTTGGAAGTAATTTACAACTTAATTTAAAAACTGAAAATTTAACGGAAGATGTTATTTATTCATCTTCAAATAATGAAGTTGCAATAATTTCAAATACTGGTTTAATAAGTGCCATTTCAAAAGGTAGTGTCACCATTAGTGTTTCTGCAAATGGAATTAGTGATTCAATAAATATAATTGTTAAAGAAAAAGAAGTTCCTCCAAGTTTAGTTATTTTAAATGGAGAAGAAATAACATTAAATTTAGGTGATACTTTACAATTAAATGTTAGTTTAGAAAATATTGAAGGTTCAATATTATATGAAAGTAGTAATTCTAGTGTTGCAAGCGTTAATCAAAATGGATTAATTAGTGCAATTAAAGAAGGCGAAGCAATAATTACTGCTTCAATTAACGAAGTTAAAGATAGTATTAAAGTTACAGTAATTCCAACTGCGGATGGTAGTGTTCAATATTATGAACATGTATTTAATAAAAATGATTTTAATGGAGGATCTACAAGTGCTGGAAGTTTTTCTTCAAACGGATTAACTTGGGATTATGATGCTTTTAATTATTTAGGCCAAGATTATGAAGGAATTCAAATTGGATCTAATAGTAGCCCTCATAAAACTCCATGGAATATAGTTACACAATTTAATGGTAAAGTGACAGTTTTATCTTATGAATTAATTATTAAAACAAACTCACCTGCTAGATATGATGTAACAATGGATAGTTATACTCATGGAGAAAACCTACCAAAAGAAAATATTGCAAAACTTTGGAGCGAAAATGATATATCAGTAGATACAACATCATTTCAATTATCATTATCTAATCAAACAAAAGCAGTTTATTTATATAGTATTAGTTTAAAAGTTTTTGTTCCAAATGATGTTGATTTAGAATTAAAAACTCCAGATGTTAATTTAGTTGCTGCAAAACCTGGTCAAGGTGTAGTTCCAAATGCAAACTATACATTAACTAGTAAAGAAGAATATTATAAAGATATTGATTTTGAAGTTGATTCAACAATATTAGAAAATGAATTACATTCCTTAATTTCTAATATGACAAAAATTAGTTATGGAACAGTTTCTAATACTATTATTTATACAGATGAAAGTATCACAAAACCAGGTGTTTTATATGGTATGTTTGACGGAGACGAATTAAGTGCTAGTTATAATGGAACTTGGAATAAAGAACATGTCTGGCCATGTTCTTTAATGAAAGAAAATGGAAAAGATCCTCGACCATCAAATTCAACTAAAAATCATGCTACTGATTTATTTAATTTAAGAGCATGTTGTCAAACAACAAATCTTTTACACGGGAATAAATTTTATGATAATTCAGATTCTAGCAATACATTTTTCCCAAATGTTGCAAATAATGGTAGTGTAGTACATAAATTTGAAGGCGATCATAGAGGTGATGTTGCAAGAATTTTATTCTATATGGCTCTAAGATATGACTTTTTAAGTATTGTTGAAGATATTAATAATTCAACAGATACTCAAATTGGAAAACTTTCTGTTTTATTAGATTGGAATGAATTAGATCCAGTAGATGATTTTGAAATTCAAAGAAATAATAGAATTTATGAATTTCAAGGAAATAGAAATCCATTTATTGATTATCCTGAATTAGTTGATAAATTATATTCAAATTAAATAAAAAAATTTTGTATTTCATTTTTTTTGTTATAATTAAGGTGTAAATGAAAAAGAAAAATTTATTATTTTTACTTCCAACAATTTTAACGATTACTTCTTGTAAGTTTGATTTTCTTTTTGATAAATATAAGTTAACAGTTGTTGATAATTGGGATCTTTTATATGAAATGCCAAAATTAACTTATAATGAGAGTGATGTTATTGAAGTAAAACTTCAATTTAGATCTGGTCCTAGGGTTGGTTTATTATTTGAAGGAGAAAATTATTATTTAGGTGAATATACTTATGATGAACATAATAATCCTCTTTATTTTACAGTGAATTTAACAATGCCAGATTATGATACTACTTTATATACAACTTTTAATGGATTAGTTGAATCCCCATATGATTCTTATACAAGTTTTGAAATAAATTATGACTATAATTTTGTTTCAAATCAAAATAAAGCAACTTTATTATACGGATATGCTTTACCTTTTTTAGATAAGTCTAAATATGAAGAATTAAATACATTAATTGCTGGAGATTTACTTTATTTATATTATAATGGTGGTTTTTTAATTAAAGAAACTTATCCTGGAGTGGTAGAATTAGCTAATGATTTTGAAGTAATTGACTTACTTGTAATTAAAGCTGATTTAAAAGAGATAAGTTATGAAGAATATTTAACAATTAAAGAAGAATTACCAAAAAATATTATTTTAAATAATGATTTAGAATACGAATCAGTAGAAGATTATTTTAAAAATAATGATAAAGCATATGTTTCTTCTAAAGATAATAAATATTATGCTTTATATTCATATTTACCTAGAAATAATTAATAAAAACTCACTTATTAATTATTAAATTAATATACAAATATAAATAAAAAAACAATAATAAATAAAGTATCGAAATAATTAAAATTAATGCTTTATTTTTTATTTTACTTGACAATATAATTGTTTATCATTGCGCTTTATGTTTTAATAATTTTGTGAATACATTAAGTGTTAGAAATTTAACTAAAAAATTTAAAATAAATCAAAAACAACAAAAAAATAATAAAAGTAATGAAAAATATTTAACGGCATTAAAAGATTTTTCAATGGATTTTAAAGAAGGAAATATTTATGGTATTTTAGGACCAAATGGTGCTTGAAAAACGACATTACTTAGAATTTTGTCTTCTTTAATTCAACCTAATAGTGGAGAAATTTTTTATAATAATAAAAAAATAACTGGCGATGCTTTAGAATATAAAAGTAAAGTTGGTTTTTTAACAAGCGAACTAAAATTAGATGATTTTTTCACTCCAGATTACACTTTTACATTTTTTTCTAAATTATATGGAATATCTGATGAAGATATAATTAAAAATAAAGAAAAATTATTTAAAGAATTTGAACAAGATTTATAGATAATAAAACATTACTTTATTATCTTTTTCTTTAATGTTTTTAGGAGGTATTTAATGATGAAAAAAGAATTAAAAAGCATTGAATTAGATGATTTAAAAGAATTACAAACGATGTTAAAAGATTTTTGGACAACACAACTCGTAGAAGCAAGTAAAGCAGATATTTTAGAAGATATTAGAAGATTATTAAGCCCGAAATGTTATTCTTATTTAATAATGTGTGATGATAATATTGCTGGTTTTATATATATTAATGAAAAATATGGATATGTTAATAACATTGAATATTTATATATAAAAGAAAAATTTAGAGGTAATGGATTAGGATCTTTTGCTTTAAGTAAAATTAAAGAAATATTGAAAGAAGACGGATTAGATAGAGTTCAAATAGAAGTAAATCCATCAAATTTAAAGACTTTAAAACTATATCATTCACTTGGTTTTAACAATATTGATACATTAACTTTATCAACTGGAATTGTTGGAGATACTGAAGTTAAAAATATTTTTGATTTAGATTTTAAAATAAATAAATTAAGTTTATTTGCACATAAAAAACAATAAAAACTCTGCAAAACCTCAATATTTTTTAAGAAAAGTAGTTTTTAAGTAGTTTTTTAGGAATAATTTAGTATATTTTTGACATTTTTTAGTATAATAAAAACATGAAAAAAAGTGTTTTTCTAAATTTATTAGTTTCATTATTTTTTATTACAGGATGTCAGCTATCTTATAAGCTTAATTATGATGTTAGCTTGATTTATGGAACTAGAAAATATCCAAGATGGGCTGATTTATTAGATTACCCTAATCTTGATGATAGTTTTTTTAGATACATTGATAAAAAACTATTTTTTTCACTTGATGATTTACTAATTTATTTTAACGATCCAAATTATTTTAAATATGAAACAAATAATGACTATCTTAAAGATAGAATAGAAAATGAGGTAGATTTTAATAAATTTAATTTACTAGTTACTTGCAGATATGAGGGTACAGGTTCATATGTTCATTTTGCAAATGTAGATGGCTATAAAGTAAACATTTATTCATATTGTGGAGAGGTTGTTACTGACGATATTGCCTTTAAAAGTTTAATTATTCCAGTTAAAAAAGAATATAATTTGGATGAAATAGAGGTAAAATATCATTATGAAGTTTTAAAAGCAGAAGATATTTCAAATATTTGTAAAACATATGGTAATAAATACTATTATTAAAAACAAAAATTAATTATAATTTTTATATGAAAAAAATTGACGATAAATATTTTATTAAAGATAATAAGGTAAATTATAATCCTAGTATTGATCTAGTTCTTACAAGTGATGAAACGATTCTTTGGAAAGGAAAACCACGAAAGTTGTCTTTTATTTTATCAAATATTTTTAAGTTTTTACCATTTGCAATTATATGGTTGATATTTGATATAACAGCAATTGTAATGATTTTTAAATTTATGTCTGAAATACCATTGCCTGCTATTATTTTTATAGTATTCTTTTTTATATTACATTTATTACCAGTGTGGTTATGGATTTCTTCATTAATTACCGCTTCAAGAAGACAAAAAGTTGAAGAATACGCCTTTACTGGAAATAGAATAATTATTAAATCTGGTTTTATTGGAGCAAATATATCAAGTATTAATTATTCTTCTATTTCTAGTGTTAATTTAAAAATCGGTTTAGTTGAAAGGTTATGTAAAGTCGGAGATATTTACATTGTTGCAGATAATAAAAAATATATTTTAGAAGATATTAAGGATCCATATTTTATTTATGAAAGATTACAAAAAATAGCTAATGATATTAAATCAGATATAATTTATCCAAATAATTATCGACCTAAAGAAAATTATGGATATAAGACAAGTTATAATCCAAAAGAAGTTGATAAAATTAATAAAAAAGATAAATAAATCATATGAGTGAAACTTATAATGATATTAAAAATGCTCTAAATAAAGCTTTTATAGATTATAATTTAGATTCAGTTGAGTCGTTATGTCCTTCTTTTTTATACAATAATAAAGAAGAAAATAAAAAAATAATTTCAACTTTAAAAGAAGAATTTAAAAAATGCGAAGAATTTTATATTTCTGTAGCATTTATAACATATTCTGGACTTCAAATATTAAAAGAAACATTAAAAGAAATTAATGATAAGGGCATAAAAGGTAAAATTTTAACAAGTGATTATTTATGTTTTACTGAACCAAAAGCATTAAAATTTTTACAGGATAATTTTAACAATATTGAAGTTAAAATGTATAAATCATCTGATCTTGATGGTTTTCATACAAAGGGTTATTTTTTTAAACAAAAAGATGATATTTATAAAATTATTATTGGATCTAGTAATATAACTGCTAGAGCTTTAACAGTTAATCAAGAATGGAATACTGAATTAATTTCAACTAAAGATGGAAAATTAATAAAAGAATTATTCGATCAATTTAATTTATTATGGAAAAAATCAACAGATTTAAATGATTACATAGACACTTATACTAAAATTTATGATGAAGCTAACAAAGAAAAAGTTATATTAAGTGTTGATAATTTAATTAATCAAAAAATTGAACCAAACTCAATGCAAATAGAGTTTAGTAAAAAATTTAAAGAACTAATTGAGCTAGGTGGTAAAAGAGGTTTATTAATTTCATCAACTGGAACTGGAAAAACATATGCTAGCGCATTTGCCTTAAAAAATGTTATTGCTAAAAAAGTTCTTTTCTTAGCTCATAGAACTACATTATTAATTCAAGCAATATCTGCTTATCAAAGAATTTTTCCTAATTCATCTTTTTCAATTCTAACTGGAGACAAAACTTATATTAAAAATTTAAATGATGTTTCATATTTTGATAATAATGAATATGATTTTGTATTTTCAACTTGTGAAATGATGTCTAAAAAAATTGACGATTTTATTGAAGTTACAAAATTTGATTATATTGTTATTGATGAAGTACATAGAGCTGGTTCAAATACATATCAAAAAATATTAAATTATTTTAAACCTAAATTTATTCTTGGAATGACTGCAACACCAGAAAGAACTAATGATGAAAGCTTAATTTTTAATTTATTTGATCATAATGTTATTTTTGAAATTAGATTAGAAGATGCCCTTGATTATGGATTATTATGCCCTTTTCATTACTATGGGATAACTGATTTAAAAGGAATTAACGATGAAACATATGATAAACAAGACTTTAATAAATTATTTAGTAATGAAAGAGTTGAATATATTATTAAACAAAGTAATTTTTATGGATATAGCGGAGATAGATTAAGAGGTTTAATTTTTGTTTCTAGAAAAGAAGAAGGAAGAAGACTTGAAACTTTATTGAATCAAAAAAATTATAAAACCAAATTTTTAGATGGCTCTTTTTCATCAAATGAAAGAGAAAAATATTTTAAATTGCTTGAAGAAACTAATAAAAATAGTGAATATTTAGATTTTATTATTTCTGTTGATATTCTTAATGAAGGCGTCGACATTCCAGAAGTTAATCAAATAATAATGTTAAGACCAACTCAATCAAGCATTATTTTTATTCAACAACTTGGTAGAGGTCTTAGAAAATGGAAGAATAAAGATTTTGTTACAATAATTGACTTTATTGGAAATTATGATTCAAATTATATGATAGCTAAAGCATTTTCAGAATCTGGTAATAAAGAACAAGCAAGATTAGTTGTTACATCTTCATTCATTCCTGGAATTTCAACAATTGAATTTGATGAAATTGCTCAAAAGAAAATATTTGAATCAATTAAGAAAACTAATTTTGATACCCTGTCAAACTTTAAAATTGAATATGCGCATCTAAAAAATAGACTTAATAGAATTCCAAATTTAACTGATTTCTATGAATTTACTTATTTTGATCCATATAGAATTATTGAAAAATTTAAATCTTATCAAGATTTTCTTTTAAAAATTGAAAAAGATTTAAATTATTCACAAAAAGAACTTGAATATTATCGATTTATTTCAAAAATTATATCTTCTGGATTAAGATTAGCTGAAGTTAATGCTCTTGAATATCTATTTAAAAATAAAAATTTAACTAAATATTTTGATGAAAAATTAATTTCTTTAAATAAAAAATTGACAATTATTAATGAATTTAATGGTTGTTTTTATGGAAAAAACAATGATTCTTTAAGTTTAATTAATAATTCATTAAACATTAGTGAAAATTTTGAAGAGATGTTAAAAAATTCTTCATTTTTAGATAATATTAATAACTTAATATTAATGTCTAAATTAAGAAATAATAAATTTTATGGAAAAAAATATAAAAAATCTGATTTATGTTTAAATTCTTTATATTCAAGAGAAGATGTTTCAATTATTTTTAATTGTAAAATAAATAGAGCAAGTACTATATATGGTTATCAATATTTAAAAGAAGAAAATGTATTTCCTATTTTTATTAATTATATAAAAACTCCAGAAATTTCTGATGCGACTAGATATGAAGATATGTTTATAAATAGACAAAAATTTCAATGGAATTCAAGACATGGGGAGTATATTGAATCAAAGAACATGCAAACTTTGATAAATTCTAAAAATAATAATACAAAAATTTATTTATTTGTTAGAAAATCAATTGATGAAAATAGCGGAAGCAATAAGCATTATTTTTTAGGTGAAATGAGTGTAATTGATTTTAAAGAAATTATGAGAAATAATTTTAAATATGTTGTATTTAACTTTGCTTTAAGTGATGAAGTTAGAAGTGATTTATATGAATATTTTAAAAAGGATATAAATAATTAATTATGAAAATAGTAAATGTAGTAGCAGCAATAATAGTTAAAAATGACTTAATTTTTATAACTCAAAGAGGTTATGGAGAATTTAAAGATGGTTGGGAATTTCCAGGTGGAAAAATAGAAGAAGATGAAACTCCTGAAAGTGCCTTAAAAAGAGAGATTAAAGAAGAATTAAATGCTGATATTGAAGTTGACAATTTCTTGATGGATATTGATTATGATTATCCAAACTTTCATTTGCATATGAAAGTTTATTTTTGTCATTTATTAAAACCTCATATTGAATTATTAGAACATGAAAATGCATTATGGGTTAAAAAAGAAGACTTAAAAAATATTAATTTTTTACCAGCTGACAAATTAATTATTAAAAATATTTTGAGTTTAAAAATTTAAATATTTAATTAATTAATTTAAATTGATATTGCATATTAAATAAGATAAGAAAGGTATTATTAAACATGAATAATGGGAAAGATATTAAATATATATATTTTCTAGGAGATTCTATCACATATGGTCATGATGATTTAATTTATGGTGGTTATGTAAATCAAGTTAGAAACGAATTAGATGAAAATAAATTTAATATTGTAAATTGTGGTGTAAGTGGTGATAGAGTTATAGATTTAATAAATAGACTTGATTATATATTTAATAAAGAAAGAAATAATAATAGTGAATTAGTTTTTATTTTTATTGGCATTAATGATACAAATCTTGGTCTTAGTGAAGTTATTAGTCAAAATGAATTAAATTTTAGACTTAAACATTTTTATATTGATTATAAAGAATTAATTAATTTATTAATTAATGTATATCAAGTTAAAAAAGAAAATATTGTTATATTAACATTAATTAATATAGATAAAGATGAAATATATAATAATTATGGTCAATATTTTGATAATAAAGTAATTGAAAAATTTAATGATGTAATATTAAAAGTCAAAGATGAGTATAATTTAAATATTATTAATTTATTTAATTTATTAAAAAAAGAAGATTTCTTTGATGGATTACATCCAAATTATAATGGACATAAAATAATTAAAGATTTAATATTAAAATATATTAAAAAGGAATATTAATTATGTGCACGGCAATAAAATTAAAATATAAAGATAATTATATTTTTGGTAGAAATTTAGATTTAGATTACCATTTTAATGAAAAATTAATACTATTAAATAAAAATTACAAATTCACTTTTAAATTTTTAAGTGAACAAAAATCTAATTATAATATGATGGGAATTGGAGCTTTATTAAATAATTATCCTTTATTTTCAGAAGCAATGAATGAAAAAGGATTATGTATTGCAGGATTAAATTATCCTCAAAACGCATATTACTTTAATGACATAGATAAAAATAAAATAAATTTAGCTCCTTATGAATTAATAATTTATTTATTAAATAATTGTTCGAATATTAAAGAAGTAAAAGAGGTTTGTAAAAATATACAATTAATAAATAAACCATTTTTAGATAATATGCCATTAAGTTATTTGCATTTTTTAATTAGTGATAAAGATGGCTCAATTGTCTTAGAACCAGATAAAGATGGTTTAAAAATATATGATAATACATTTGAAGTATTAACAAATAACCCTCCATTTACATATCATTTAGAAAATATTAAGTTATATTTAAATTTAACAAATAAATATTATTCAAATAATTTCAATACAAATTATGATTTAAAACCATTTTGCATTGGAAGTAACGCAACTGGTTTACCAGGAGATTCTTCAAGTCCTTCAAGATTTATTAGAAGTGTTTATTTAAAAGAAAATTTATTAAAAAATATTACAAATAAAGATAATTTAATTAATGAATTATTTCATATATTTTCAAAAGTTAGCGTTATTAAAGGCGAAGCTTTAACAGGCGATAATAAAAGCGAAATTACAATTTATACATCAATTTTAGATCCAAAAAATATGACTTATTATATAAAAACATATGATAAATTAGATTGTTTTGTTTATAAATTTGATGATTATTTATCAAAATTTAGTGATATTTTAGCTTTAAATTTTAATTAAATTAAAAAATAACAAGATAAATTGGACAATATTATTAATTTTTTTCAAATAAATTTAAACCTTTTTTAAAAATATTTAGGTTTTGGAGAGCTTTTTGTATATCTAGTTTTTAAAACTAAGTAAAATTGTTGCAAATATTGTTATTTTTATTTATACTTTTTTTATATGTTAAGTAAAGAATTTAAAAACTTTATGGTTGTTGCGGAAGTTTTGAGTTTCTCAAAGGCTGGCGAACAATTATTTATATCACCGGTTGCAATCATGAAACAAATTAACTCATTAGAAGAAGAATTAAAATTGCAATTGTTTATAAGAACAAATAAAGGACTAGAATTAACAAAAGCTGGACAAGCTTTATATAATTCTGGGAAGTATATTAGCAATTTTTGTAAAACTGCTTTATTGAGTGCAACTTCGGCTCAATATGGAGATACAACTGATTTAGTAAGAATTGGAATTTCTTTAATGACTCCTGCTAATTATATTTTTGATGTATGGAGTAAAAGTCCGGTTTTAAAAGATAAATTTAAAATTGAAATAATACCTTATAATAATGCCTTAGATACTGGAAAAGATATTTTAGCAGAATTAGGAAAAAATATTGATGTTATTTTTGGTATTTTTGATGAAAAAATAATTGAAAGAGATAAGTTGTGTAATTATTTAAAACTAAAAGAACTTGAAATGAAATTTGCAGTTCCAATTAAAAATCCATTATCAAATAAAACTTTATTAACTCTTAATGATATTAAAGATGAGACAATACTAATGGTTAAAAAAGGTATGAATAGTTATGTTGATTTATTAAGAAAATACCTAACTAACCATGATGTTGAAATCTCCGATGTTGATTTCTTTAATTTTAAATCTTATGAAACCGCAAATAGAACTGGTTATCCAATTGTTAGTTTTGAAAATTGGAGAGATATACATACAAATTTAAACTTAATTAGTTTTGAAAAATCTTTTAAAGTTCCATATGGCGCAATGTATGCCTTAAATCCAAATCCAAATGTTAAAGAATTTATAAAAACAGTATCTGAAATGAAAGATACAATATCTAAAATTTTAAAATTTAATTAAAATGGATTTATATTTTTATATAAAAAATAAATTAACTAATAAAAATAAAATAAAAACAAAAGATTTAGATGAAATTTCTAAATATATTATAAAAAATAATTTAGATGTTAGTGTTTTAAGACCTTTTGTAATTAAAGAAGATTATTTATTTAATCGAATTTATTTTCAAGTTTCATTATATTATTTAAAAGATGATTTTAATAAACAACTTGATTTTATTAATGATAATTTAAACAATTTAAATGATTGGTGGCATGTTGATCAAATTAATCAATTTTTAAATAATGTAAATATAAATTCTTTATATGAATTTGCAAAATATTTAATTAATAATTATAAAGAAGAATTTATTGTAAGACTTGGTTATGTTTTATTTTTAAAAGACGTATATAAAAATAGTGATTATCTTGATAAAATTTTTAAATTATTTAAAGATGACAATCAATATTATGTTATTATGGCTGAAGCTTGGTTAATTTCTTTTTTATATATTAAATTTCCCAGCAAAACCTACATATTTTTAAAAAATTCACCCTTAAATTTAAAAATAAAATTAAAAGCAATATCTAAAATAATAGACTCGTTTCAAGTTAATAATGATGAAAAAACTAAGTTAAAAAAATTAAGACTTGAACTAAAAAATAAATAATATTTATTTATATTATATAAATAAATGATAAAATATTTTAGACGAGGTGATTAAAATGAAAAAATTTACATTTGTAATGGTTAGACATGGTGAAAGTGAATGGAATAAATTAAATTTATTCACTGGATGGACCGATGTTGATTTAAGTGAAAACGGAGTTAACGAAGCTAAAAACGGCGGTAAATTATTAAAAGAAGCTGGTTTTGAATTTGATATTTGTTATACATCATTTTTAAAAAGAGCAATTCATACCGCAAATCATGTTTTAGAAGAAATGGATGAAGAATACATCCCAGTTATTAAAGATTATCGTTTAAATGAAAGACACTATGGAGCTCTTCAAGGTTTAAATAAAGCAGAAACAGCTGAAAAATATGGTGAAGCCCAAGTTAAAATTTGGAGAAGAAGTTATGATGTTCAACCTCCAGCATTAAAAGAAGACGATCCAAGAAATCCTGCTTTACAAAAACATTATCGTACAATTGATAAAAAAGATTTACCATTAACTGAATCTTTAAAAGATACTGTTGCAAGAGCAGTTCCATATTTTAATGAAGTAATTTTAAAAGATATTTTAGCTGGAAAATCAGTTTTAATTGCAGCTCATGGTAATTCACTTAGAGCTTTAGTTAAATATTTAGATAAATTAAGTGATGAAGAAATTGTTGCAGTTAATATTCCAACTGGTGTCCCATTAGTTTATACAATCGATGAAAATTTAAATGTTTTAGATAAACATTATTTAGGAGATCAAGAAGCAATTAAAGCAAAAATGTCTGCAGTAGCAAATCAAGGAAAAGCTAAATAAAAATGAATATTGTTAATAAGGTTCGTGGAAAAAATTTAAAATCTCCTAATAAATTATTTTATTGTACTCTTGGTTATGTAATGAAACCAATTTTGAACCACCAATATAATGTTCATTATAATTACATTACAGATCCAAGAAAAGATGATAGACCTTTTATTATTGTTGCAAATCATGCATCAAGGGTTGATTATTTATATACGGCATTTCCAATGTTGCCAAAAACTTGTAATTTTGTCGCAGGTTATAATGAGTTTTTTAGAAGTCATTTACATTTTATTTTTTCTGCTGCACAAGTAATTTCAAAAAAGAATTTTGTTACAGATGTTTATGCTGTTAAACAAATTATGAATATTATTAAAAAAGGCGGAAGAGTAATTTTGTTCCCAGAAGGTATGTCATCAATTTCTGGACACAATCAACCTGTAGCAATTGGAAGTGGAAAATTATTAAAAGCTCTTGGCGTTCCAGTTTATTCTTGCATTATTAAAGGTGGATATTTAACAAATACTAAATATTGTCTAGATGTAAGAAAAGGTAAAGTCGATGTTGATATTGATTTAATGTTTTCTAAAGAAGATTTAGAAAAACATAATGCAGATGAAATTCAAGATTTATTAAATGAAAAATTATATCATGATGATTTTGAATGGAACAAAAAAGAAAGAGTTGCTTTTGATACTCATGGTGAGGTTTGTAAAAACCTTCATCAATTATTATATTATTGTCCAAAATGTCATCATGAATTTGAAATGCATGGTGAAAAAAATAAATTATATTGTAAACACTGTGGAAATACCGTTACTATAAATGATTATTATGACATTATCAAAACAAGTAACGATACTGTTGCTCCAGAAACAATCTCTCAATGGTTTGATTTAGAAAGAGAAGTAACTAAAAAATATTTAAAAGAACATCCAGATTATTATTTTAAAGAAAAAGCAAAACTTGGTGTTCTTCCAAAAAATAAATATCTAACTAAACAATTAACTAGTAAAATTGATGGTGAAGGTTACATTTCAATTTCTAAAAATGGTTTTGATTTTGTTGGAAAAAAACACGGTGCAGATTTTTCTTTCCATTTAGATCCATTAGAATTTCCAACAATTGGAATGGTTACTGATACTTCTAAATTTGCTGTTTATTATGATGGTGAATTTTATGAAATTTTGCCTGAAAACAAAACTACAATTAAATGGTTATTTTTAGTTGAAGAAACTCATAGATTAAACGGCGGTAAATGGCAAGATTTTAAATTTAAAAATAAATAATGGAAGAAAAGAGTGATATATGAAATATAAAATTATTGTTGATTCTTCTAGTAATCTTCTATCAAATTACATAAAAGACGATGAAATTGGTTTTGAAGTCGTTCCATTAACAATAAGAGTTGGAGATAACGTTTTTATTGATAACGACTTATTAAATATTGATAAGATGCTAGAAGTTATGGAAAAATCATCTAGTAAATCGACGAGCGCTTGTCCTAGCCCTTTTGAATTTGAAAATTCTATAAAAGAAGCTTCAAATAGTATTATTATTACAATTTCAAGTAAATTATCGGGTTGTTATAATAGTGCTGTTTTAGCTAGTAAAAGTTTTGAAAATACTGATAAAAACGTATTAGTATTAGATTCAAAAGCTACAGCTGGTACAATGATTTTATTAGTTGATAAAGCTTATGAATTAATGAAAAAAGATATTCCATGGGATGAATTTGTTAAAACAATGAATGAATATCGAGATTCATTAGAATTATTATTTGTCTTAAATAAATATGATAATTTAGTTAAAAATGGTCGTATGTCAAAAGCAGTTGCATTTATTGCAAAAGCTTTAATTATCAAACCTTTATGTGTTGCAAATAATGGTGAAATAAAAATTCAAGAAAAAGTTAGAACATTTAAAGGTGTTTTAAAAAGATTAGTCTTTAATATTGGTGTTTTAGTCAAAAATACTGAAGAAAGAATTTGTGTAATTTGTCACACAAGAAACAAAGATGATGCAAATTATTTAAAAGAAATGATCAGTTCTCATTATAAATTCAAAGATGTTAGAGTTGTTGAAAATCGAGGATTATGCGCATTTTACGCTGAAGATAAAGGATTAATCGTGTCATTTTAATAACAATAAATAAAAAGATTTATGATAAGTAGTGAAAGACTTAATGTAATATTAAAATCAGCAATATCAGGGATATTTGCTGGTTTTTTCATCGCGTTGGGCGGTATTTCTTATATTTTTTGTTTAGCTTATATTAGTGACCAAGGACTTGCAAAAGTTTTAGGATCATTAATTTTTACCGTTGGCTTATTTTTTGTTTGTGTTCTTGGAGTCTTTTTATATACCGGAAGAATTGGTTATGTTTTTGAAAAAGATGATTATAAATTTACTAAATTAATAACGATGATTTTATTTAATTTACTTGCAGCATATTTATTTGGTTTAGTTTGTTATTTTATTTTTCAAAATGATACAAATTTAATAAATAGTGTTAATAATTTAACTTTAAATAAGATAAATTTTTTAACTGATTATTATTTGCCATTAAAATTAATGGCAAAAGGATTTTTGTGTGGAGCATTAGTATTTATTGCAACTTATATTTATAAGTTTTCAAAAACTGCTGTTTTTAAATATCTTGGAATTGTAATTCCAATTTTTATATTTGTTCTTTGTGGTTTTGAGCACTGTATAGCTAATGCTTTTTATTTTGGTTTTAGTTTTGTATTTGATTGGTTTGCATTATTAAATTTGGTTTTAGTAATTATATTTAATTCCTTGGGATCTATTGTATTTTATTTAGGATTTAAATTTATTAATGTAAAAATATTAGATAAGAAAGATGAAAAAAATGAAGAATAAGTTTTTATTTACAAATTTATTATTATTTTCTTTAAGTTTGATTACTTCTTGTGGAAATAATGATAATCATGAAATAAGTGAATATATGTTGAAATTAGATTTAAATAATCCTAATTTTAAGATTATGCAATTAAGTGATATTCATTTAGGATTAGAAAGTAATTTAGATGAACAATTTGCATATTTAAAAAATAATATTAAAAATTGTGATCCAAATTTAATTGTAATAACAGGAGATACATTTTTATTTTCAAATGAAAATATTGTTAATTCTTTTTTTGAATTTTTAGATAATACTTGTAAAGAATTGTCAACAAATTCTAAAAAGATGTATTATACTTTCACATATGGGAATCATGATAATCAAGGAGATTATTATTCATATTTTATTAATGATACTTTAAATTCTTATGCTAAAAAAGATGAGTCAAATTGTTTATTTGTTGATTTTATGAATGATGATTTACCAGGTTATACCAATTTTACAATTGATTTAAATTATAATAATGATTTGAAATATCGTTTATATATAATTGATTCAAATTCATATTATTATAATAATTTAGTTTATGATTATGATGTTATAAGAGATGAACAATTAACTCATTTTGAAAACATTTATAAAAACACAAGTGATAAAGATTTTATTGGATTAGCCTTCTTTCATATTCCTTTATATGAATATGTTGACGCAAATAATATAGTAACTAATAACAAAGAAAACAGTGAGGGTTATCCAAAAGTTTTAAGTCATACTGGATTTTACTTTGAAGAATCAGCTCCAGGATATACCGATGAATTTCATCCTTTTGATAGATTATATAATATGAATGTAAGAATGTTTTTTGCCGGACATGACCATTTAAATAATGCGAATTCATTATTTAAAAAATCTGAAGATAAAGATGAAGTAATTTTATCTTATGGGGTAAAATCCACAAATCAAATATATCATAACGAAAGTGCTCTTGGATATAAAGAAATAAATTTGAGCTTAGATGATGACAAAAATGTTGTTAGTTTAAGTCAAATTAGAAATGTGTATGTAGATTATGAAAACAAGTAAAAAAGATTTAACGTTTATTTTTGGAATTGAAATTATTTTATTAATTCTTTTAACGATTCCAATTTATAATTTATTAAAAATGGCTACAGTTTATATTACTAGTCATTATCAAAATACAATTCCAGTTATTGGAAGTGTAATTATGTATTTAATGCCAATTGTTTTTTATATCTTCCATATAAAAAGATCAAAACATAAAGAATTTAGTAAAATTGGTGCAATAATTTATGTAAGTATTACAAGCTTATTAATTTTAACTGGATTAATAATGGTTTTGATGAGTTTTAATTATTTTTGGAATAATAACAACAATGGGAATTATGTCAACTTTGGATTTTTGCCTCTTCCAATTGATATGATAATTTATAGTGTTATTATGCTTTTATTAAATGTTTCATTAATTTATAAAATATTTAAAAATTCTGAAAAATTAAATTATTATTATGAATTATTTAATGCCTATGATGTAATTTCTTATAAGACATTTAATATTATTTTCTCAATTATTTTATTATTAATTTCTGGGTGTTATTTTGGAATGTTTTTTGCAAGTTTTAATTCACTAAAAAATGTTTTAATTAATGCAAATTATATTTTCTTAATATTTGCTGTTTTGGTTCCTTTTTATAACGTTATTTATTTTACTTATAATTATTTTAAAAATAAAACTTATAAAAGTAATTTAATTTATACAATAATTACTATTAGTTTAAATTTCTTATTTTTATTTATATTTTTAATTTTAGAATTAACAAGTCCAAATTTTGTTGTCCAAGTTGGAAAACCTTTATTTTTAATTGATTTTGCTTTAAGCATTCCAGTTGGAAGTTATATTTTAGTTTTTGATTTATTATTTACTTTAATAATTTCTGTAATTTCTTTAGTTAAATTAATTAGATCAAAAAAATCATTAAATAAAGTTGAAGAAACAACAAATAATTAAGTTTAATTTTTTCATTAAAAATTAATGTCTAATAAAAAAAGAAGATTTCAAACCTTCTTTTTTTATTTATTTTTAAAAAATTCAGTTGATTATTTAATTTTTCTTAAAATTAATGGTTCGCTAACTTTATAACCTTCTTTGATGGTAATTGTTTTATTAGTTATTAAATTTTTATATTTACCAAAATATTTTTCTTCATTAAATTCAAGGTTAGAATTAGTTTTTGATAAATTAAAAATACCTAATAAATGACTTCGATCTTCAAATACATTATCAACGATAAATAATTCTTCATCAGATTTTTCATTTTTAATGATGGAACTTGTTAATAATTTTTTATTTTTACGATTGTGTTTTAACTCAATCATCAATTTAACAAATTCAACATAGTCTTTATTTTCATTATTAATATCTAATGAAATAACATCTTTATCAAATAATGATGGTTTATTTGTATTTAGTGTTTCTTGTCCAGCATAAATAAAGCCAGTTCCTTTTAAGAAAAATGAATAAGCTAATAAATTTCTTAATTGTTGTTTATTTAAAAATTTAGCCAATCTTTCTTGGTCATGATTTTCAAAAGATCTAATTCTTAAAGCATTTGATGGAAGTAGAGCTTCTTCAAAATACATATAATCTTTATATTCTTTAATATCTTTATTTAATTGAATGTAATCTTTTAAAAATGGGAAGCTATCATAATTATACAATAGATCAAAATATTGATATAATTCTGCATCACAATCAGCAATATAATTTTGACTTCTCATAAAATTAGTAAAATTATATTCAATTGCTTCACCTAAGAAAATAATATTTCTATTAACTTTATTTAATTTTTTTCTAGCTAATTTATAAAAAGACATTGGAATTAATGAACAGACATCAAATCTAAAGCCATCAACACCCAATTTTGCCCAATATACTAAGTTATCTGATAAATATTCATCTAATTCATTATTATGGACCATATCATAAACATCAGTCCAATCGCCAGCTTTTGATGTATATTTTCCATCTTTTTTAAAAAACCATTCTGGATGTGTTTTAAATAATAATGAATCTCTTGAAGTATGGTTAAATACAATATCCATCATTATTTTCATTCCATGATTATGTGTTTCGTTAATTAATTCTTTAAAATCATCTAAAGTTCCTAATTCTTTTGCAATAGAATAATAATCTTTAATTGAATAAGGGCATCCAAGACTTCCCTTATGACCTTCAATTCCAATTTCATGAATTGGCAATAAATATAAAATATCCGTTCCAAGGGATTTAATGTAGTCCAACTTTTCAATTACTTGTTTAAATGTTCCTTCTTTTGAAAAGTTTCTGACATAAACTTGATAAATAGTTTGTGTTTTTAATTCGTTTTTCATAAATAAAATTTAAAATTCCTCCATTAATATTTTACTATTTTATTAAAAATTTGTATTAAAATATTACTTGTATGATTTACATGTTTATTTTTTCATTTATTGGAACAGTTATATTTTCCTTGGGTGGATATTTTCTTGCCATATTTGAAAAGAAATTTAATAAAACATTAATATCTATTTTACAAGGTGTCGCTCTTGGATCTGTTATAGCTTTATTATTTTTAGATATTATAATTGAAGCAATAGAAGGTTTTTCTAGTATAAATTATGGTTATTTGATATCTTGTGGAATCATTTTATTTGTATTTTTGTTATTTTATTTAATTCATTTTATCAGTGATAAAATATTTGATAAATATGATAAACATAATCATCTAGAAATTGAACACAGTTGCGAAGAACATGATTTAAATTTGAGCAATTCTAATTCTTTAAAAGTGTCAAGTTTAATATTTTTATTTTCAATATTTATACATAATATTCCAGAAGGAATGTCGCTTGGAATTACATTCTTAAATAATCAATATTTTGGAATAATAATGGCAATTTTAATGATTGGAATTCATAATTTTACTGTTGGATTTATGATAAGTGATTCATTTTTAAATTCTGGTTCTAAAAAAATAAATATATTAATAAGTATACTTATAATAAGCCTAGTATCGTATGGATTTTCTATTTTTGGTTATTTTATCAGTTCGATAAATGAAATATTAACAGCTGTTATGTTTTCATTTTCTGCTGGTGCTTTATTATTTGTATTGTTCAAAGAATTACTTCCTGTTTATTTTAAAAAATATAATTCAAATTTATCAATAATATTTTTAATAATTTCTTTTATTGTAATTTCTTGTTTAATTACTTTTTTAGAATAAGATTGTTAATAATAAATTTTTATGATTTTATGAAAAAAGTTATATTCTTCCAAAGGTGTTTCATTAGAGTATATTAATTTAAATTTTGATGAAGTTATTTTAAATGTGATAAATAATATTAATTTTTTTGTTTTATAGTTTTGTAGTAATTAATAAATAATTTGTTGACAATAACGATATATTTTCTATTTGTTCATAATTGATTTATTTTAAAAAATAAATGATTTGATTTAATTAATATTAACGTTGACCTTAAATTAAAAGTAAAAGAAGAAGGTGTTAATAGATATCACTATTTATTTGATGAATGAATTTATGGACTAAAATTCGAATGTTATGCTGAGGCCGTTGGTGAAAGAAATAAGGGAAGATTGTGTATTGATGATATAGTTTTATGTAAAGAAAAAGATCCATTTAATAATCGATATTATGGAACAAATTATGAATCATAATTTTGTTATTTAATTATAAATTTAATCATTAATTATTATTATTTTTTATAAGTGGTTTATAATATTAAGCGGGGCTTAATGTTATGGAAAAATTGAAAAGAATATTAGCAATTCATGATATATCTTGTATTGGTAAATGTTCAATTACTGAAGTATTACCTGTTATTTCAGCATGTGGGATTGAATGCAGTATTTTGCCAACCTCATTATTGTCAACTCATACAGGTGGTTTTATTAATTATACATTTTTAGATTTAAGTGATGAAATGCTTAAAATTGTAAATCATTTTAAATCCTTAAATTTAAATATTGATGCCTTTTATACAGGATATTTAGGAAATATTAAACAAATTGAAGATGTAATTAATTATATAGACTTATTAAAAAATAAAAATTCAATTATTTTTGTAGATCCAGTTATGGCAGATGACGGGAAATTATATAAAGCTTTTGATTTAAATTATGCTCATAAAATGGTTGCTTTAGTTAAAAAAGCTAATGTAATTATTCCAAACTTAACAGAAGCTTGTTTATTACTTGATATTCCATATTTAGATAAAAAAGATTGGAATTTAGATAACTTTAAAAATATTGTTTTAAAATTATCTAAATTATCAAATAATATAAATATAGTTATTTTAAGCGGTGTTGAAATAAAAAAAGGAAAAATTGGTGTATTAGGATATAACAAATTAATTAATGAATTTTTTTATGTAGAAACGGATAAAATAGATGGCTATTTTCATGGAACTGGGGACTTATTATCTTCTAGTATAATATCTTGTTTAATGAATGGTTTATCTTTAGATAAATCTTGTCAATATTCAATTGATTTTGTTTTTAATTCTATATTAAAAACTGTTGAAGAAAATAGAGATTATAAATATGGTGTTAGTTTTGAAAAAGAAATATTTAATTTTTTAAAAAATATTAGAGGTGTTATAAATGAATAAAGAGTATTTATTAAATTATTTAAAGAATTATTATAAATCTAGTGATAATTTAATTTTATTAGATGGACCTTGGGGTAGTGGAAAAACTTATTTATTAAATGAATTTATGAAGTCATTTAATAAATGCAAAGTTATTTATTTATCTTTGCTTGGAAAAAGAAGCGTAGATGAAATAAATACATCTTTATTTATGGAAATTAATCATAAACATATTGTTGATTCATTAGTTCCAAGTGCAATTAATCCATTATTATATTTAGAAAATAATAAAAATAACTTAGATTTTTCATTAAAAATTAATAATGATAATCCATCCGCAATTGTTATTTTGGATGATTTAGAAAGATATGCTTCTAGTGATTTTGATACTTTAATTTCATATTGTCAAAATTTAATTAGAAGTAACGCCAAAGTAATAATTGTTTCAAATATTTCTGAATTAGGTGGAGGAACAAGACATAATTTTGAATTAAGTCTTGAAAAAGCTTTTGATAGAATCTTATATGCAGAATTATTTACTGACAATTTAATTAAAATTAAATATCCAAATTTATTTAAATATTTGAATGAATATTTAATTAGTTTGATTAATAATAATTATAGAGTTTTTGAAAAATGTGACTATTTATTTACATATTTAATTAATAAATATAATAATGAATTTTTAAAAATATCTACGAATTGCAGAGATTTTTATAAAATATTATTATTTTATATAATTAATATCATTAAATATGGTTATCGTGATCCATTTATTAGATATGAATTAATTAAAGATCATATTGATTACAAAATTGAAGGAGAAGTTAACAATATTATTAATAATCCAAAGGCCGCAAATGAAATTAAAGTTATATTAGATTATTGCTTAAACTATAACAAAAATGATAATATGATTTACCAATTAAAGGATGAATATCAATTGGTAACTGCAATTTATATGGAATACTTCTATTTAAATGATACATTTATGAAGGATTTATTACAAAAATATTAAAAAAATAAATTGGGAGGGCGTATATGAAAAAGAAAAAGATTCTTGCTTATTTATTTCTTATTAGCTTATTTTCACTTGTTTCTTGTAATAATGACTCAACAAGTCAATCTACAACTTCAAATCAAAATACAACAACTACAACAACAAGTGAAGATAATTTAACAAATCAATTTACAATTAGTGTAAATGGTGAAAATGAAAACGGAATTGATGATAACAATTTATCTACTAGTGATGGATTAGAAGTTAAGATTTTAAATGCAAACAAATTAAATGTTTCAAATAATGAAATCTCATTAAATAAAAATGGAGAATTAGTATTATCTTTAACTAAACAATACAAAATTAGTAGTGTAATTTTAAGTGGATACACACAAGATATTGGTAAAACTTCAAACATTGAAGTAAGTTATGATGGAATTTCATATGAAAAACAAATTGATTCAAATGGTGGTTCAACTAGTTTTGATTTTGATTTTTTAGCTTATACTGATAATTTATCAATTAAAAATTTATCTGATAATGATTTTAAATTAGATGCGATATTCTTGAATTTATCAAAAGACAATTTAGTTAATGCTACAAGTTTTACTAAAATAATTAATGATGATGTTATTGAATTTTCAAATGCCAAAGCGTTTGATTTAACTAGTTTATATGAAATTTCTCCATTAAATACATCATCTAGAAAAATTAGTGTTAGCGTTGATAAAGATAGCTATGAAATTGTCAATAATAAGATCATTTTTGATGAAGTTGGAACTTATCAAATAACTATTAATTTAGTTAATACTAATTTTAATTTAACTTACAAATTTGATTGTAGTTGTTTATATAAATTAAGCGAAGATGAAATTAAATTTTCTTCATATGATGTAAATAAATATTCTCATACTAATTCTTTAAAATCTGTTGGTGATCAAAAAGTTTTAGTTGTACCAGTTCAATTTGATTCACAATATTATTATGGTTATGAAACAAGTCCATATTCTGATTATTATTTAGATTTAATGCAACAAGCTTTTACTAGCGATGCTGATACAGGTGATTTAAATTGGGAATCTTTAAGAAGTTATTATGAAAAATCATCTTTTGGAAAATTAAATTTAGATTTTGTTTTTTCTGATATTTATGAACCAGAAATGAAATTTTCTGAATTTATGAGTTTTGAAATGGGCGTTGGTTCTAGTTTACTTTTAAGTGAAATTCATGAAAATTTAACAATTAATAATACATCAGTTGATTTTAAAGATTTTGATTTAGACGAAGATGGTTATGTTGATGCAGTTTGGTTAATTTATAATGTCTTTGATCAAATCTATACAAATCAAGTACCTCTATGGGCTTTTAAAAGTGTTAATTTTGTTGAAGCAAATAAAGATGATCCAGTCTTTAATGATTATGCAAATTGTGCATTTTCATTTATGACTGAAAATGGATATTTAGATGCTCATACTTTAATTCATGAAACCGGCCATATTTTAGGATTAAATGATTATTATAATAATGATTATGTTAGTCCGCTAGGAGCTTGCGACATGATGAGTTATACATTAGGTGATCATAATGTTTATTCAAAATATTTATTAAATTGGATTGAACCATATGTATTTACCGGTGAAGGAAGTGTTACTTTAAAACCATCTAATGAAACTGGCGATGCTTTAATTATTCCAGCTAGTGATGAATTTTCAAATTCACCATATGATGAATATTTAATGATTGAATTTTATACTCCAGAAAATCTTGAATATAATGATGCTATTCAAGGAGTTCCAGGTTATGGAAGAAAATTTAATAACTATGGCCTAAGAGTTTATCACATTGATGCAAGATTATTTATTGTAAATATTGATATTACCAATGGATCTTTTGGATTTGATTACACTAATCCACAATATTTTGATGTAAATAATAGCGATGAATTACTTTATAACAAAGTCGAAGGTGAAGAAAATGTTTACGAAATTGCATTCCATTTGAACTCAAATTCAAATATTTATAATGAATATTTTGGAAGAAAAATAACAAATTATGAAATAGAAACAATCACTAGAAATAATAAATCTTTATTATCTGGTTATGTTGAAGGAAATGAAGTTCTTTGGAAAGAAGGCGATAATATTAATAAAAATACCGCTAGTAATTTCTTTAAAAACGGTTTATTCCATAATGGTTATGAATTTAATTATAATATTGAAATAAGTTCAATGAGCGAAGATGAAGTTGAATTAAATATTTCTTTACTAGATTAAAATAAAATTAATTTAAACAAAAATAAAAAAAGTTAATTCAAATCGAGAATTAACTTTTTTTATTGTTATTTTGTTATTTTATTCTTGCTTTTCAAAATTTTCTTTGCCAGCTCCACAAAGTGGGCAAACAAATGTATCTGGTAAATCTTCAAACTTTGTTCCAGGAGCAATTCCGTTTTCTGGATCTCCTAATTCTTCATCATAAACATAACCGCATAAAACGCAAACATATTTCATAATTTAATTTCCTCCATGCATAAATATTATCTAACGTTTTAATCATTATTTAAACAAAAAAGCATTAAATTAATCATATTACTTTATTTTTTTTAGGTTTTTATTAAAATATAGTCTTGGAGGTTTATTTTATGAGTGAATTTAAAATGGAAAATGAATATTTAAGTTTAAAAAACTTAAATAATATAAAAGAAAAATATAATTTAGATGAAAAAAATGTAATTATTCGTCATGCATTAAATAAAACAGCATTAAGTAATATTATTTATGTTCAAGAATCAGAAAAAGATATTGATAACAAATTTTCAATTGATTTAAAAACAATGAAAGTTTGTAATCAAAAAGAATCTGGAAGATGTTGGATTTTTGCTGGTTTAAATATTTTAAGAGAAATAATTGGTAAAGAATTAAATGTTGAATTCTTTGAATTGTCTCAAAACTATGTTGCTTTTTTTGATAAATTAGAAAAAATCAATTATACTTTATCTGTTATCATGGAATTAGCAGACAAACCACATGATGATCGTGTTTTAATGCATATTTTAAAAAGTGGCATCGGTGATGGTGGTCAATGGGATATGTTTGCAAATCTTATTAAAAAATATGGTATTGTTCCAAAATCAGCTATGGTTGAAACTTTTCAATCAAGTTCAACAAGAGAAAGTGATATGCTAATTAATGCAACTATTCGTCAATTTGCTGCAAAAGTTTCAAAATTATATAAAGAAAATAAACTTGAAGATATTAAAAAAGAAAAAGAAAGAATTTTACAATTATCTTATAATTTATTATCAAATTGTTTTGGTGTACCACCAGAAAAATTTGATTTAGAATACGTTGATAAAGATGAAAATTATCATCTTGAAAGAAATTTAACACCTATTGAATTCTTTAATAAATTTATTGGAAGAAAAATTGATGAATATCAATCAGTTACAAATGCACCAACAAAAGATAAAATGTTTAATAAAACATTTACCGTTAAATATTTAGGTAATGTCATTGAAGGTAAAAAAGTAACTCACTTAAATCTTGAAATGAAACGATTAAAAGAATTAATTGTTTCTCAATTAAAAAATGGAGAACCAGTTTGGTTTGGAAGTGATGTTGCATTTTATAGAGATAGACAAAGAGGTATTTGGGATGATAATGCCTTTGATTATCTTTCAACATTTAATTTAGATTTAAAAACAAATAAATCTGATATGCTTGATTATTTTATTTCAGCAATGGGACATGCTATGGTAATAACCGGAGTTAATTTAGTTGATGGAAAACCAACAAAATGGAAAATTGAAAATTCGTGGGGTGCCGATAATGGCTTTGATGGCTATTATATTATGTCTGATAGTTTCTTTGATTCATTTGTTTATCAAGCAGTTATTCTTAAAAAATATTTAAACGAAAAAGAACTTGAAGCCTTAAAAGAAGAACCAATTGAACTTGATCCTTGGGATCCAATGGGAACTCTAGCTTAATTTTTTATTATTAAGAATTTAAATTAATATATTGCAAAATGCTATTAGCACCTAAATAAACACTGCTAATAGCATTTTTATTTAATATATATAAAGTTGGATAACCATAATAAGTAAAATCATTTAAGTTATCAACCCCAATAGTTACTTTATTATAGTTTTCTTTACTTGGATTTTTATCTTGATAAACTTCAAAGTAATAACTCATTTGATTTAAGTTTGCGATTGTTGCTTCAAGAAAATAAATATTTTCTAGTGAAGTAGTAGAATTTTTAATGTTATTTGCAAAATTTAACATATTATCCTTAATTTTTTCACATTCATTACAAGTTTCATTATAAAAATAAACACCATAGTTTTCTTCACTTTGGGTGAAGAATTCTACTGGTGTTATTTTATTAAAATCTTCGTAATTTAAATTAAGTTCTCTATTATTACAACTTGTTAATATAAATAAAGGTAGTAAAAAATATAATTTATTTAACTTCATTAAAATATTTTAAGTTTATTCAATAATTTCAGAAATTGCAATTGCAATGGCGCCTGGACCAATGTGAGCTGCGACGGATAAGCTTAATGGATCAATCAAAGTTATTTTAATTTTATTATCAAAAGCTTTTATAACATCATTTGCAAATTCAAGTGCTGCATCTCTGTTATAAGTATAAGCAATGCCATATTCAACTTTTTTAATTCCATTTTTTTCTTGGAAACGTTTTTCTAAGTCTTCTTTGATAAATTTAATCATTGCAATTTTTGCTTTTTTAACGCCAATTTCTTTTGATTTGGCATCAAGTTTTCCACCTTCAATTTGAAGAACTGGTTTAATATGGAATGTTGCACCAAGTGCGGCACCAGCAGCAGTTACTCTTCCACCTTTTTTAAGATATTTAAGAGTATCAACCATAATATAAATAGAGCTATTTAGCTTTCTTTTTTCTAAAATTTCTTTAATTTCTTTTGCATCTTTTCCATCTTTAATTAAGTTAAGTGCATCAAACACAGCTCTTTTTAAAGTAATACTAATTCTATGATTGTCAACTACAAAAACTTTATCTTTATATTTTTCATCGTTTGCTAAAACTTTTGCAGTATTACAAGACTCACTTAAACCACTAGACATTGGCATGTGAATGATTTGGTCGTTATTGACTAAAAGATCACCCCATAATTTTAAAATGTTGCCTGGGCTTGGTTGACTTGTTTTAATATCTTTATTTTGAGCTAAAAATTTATAAAAATCTTCTGTTGTAAGATTTTCATGCTCATAATAAGTTTCTCCGTCAATTAAAACAGGCATTCTTACTAGATAAATGCCTAATTCTTTACTTTCTTCTGGTGTAAATCCAGAATTGTCATCTGTTATAATAACTATCTTTTTCATACTTAATTATTCTAGCAAATTTTTAATGTTATTTACATTAAAAAATTAATAAAATAAATAATTTTTAAATTCAACTTTTATATTATTTTTTTCAATAATTAGTAAAGCATAACTTCCAACATTGGAGTCTCTTGGTTTTGTCAAACTTCCAGGATTAATGATTATTTTTTTATCTAATTTTTTGTATATTTTTTTATGAAGATGTCCAAAAATAAATATATCACAATCAATATTTTTCACATAATTTTCAAGACTTGGATATATTTTGTGGCCGTGTTGTATGTGTATTTTAAAGTTTTCAATAACTAAATCATATGATTCTTTATAGTCTTCAAAGTCACAATTTCCTATAACAGTTAAAAAATCACTTGTTAAATATTTAGGAAGCATTGAATCCCCTAAAAGAAAATAATAATCACAATTTAAATTTTGATTATATACATCTTTTAACGCATTATAGTCACCGTGAACATCGGATATTAATAAAATTTTCATAGATATATAAATTATAATATTGTTTTTTTTAAAAATGATATTATTATTATTTTGTTATGAAAAAAAGTGAACAAGAAAAAACACCATATGTTGACGCTTTAAAAAAATATTTAAAAGGAAAATACACTGGATTTGATGTTCCTGGTCATCATCAAAAACCACTCCATACAGAACTTTCAAAATTATATACTTCAAGGATTTATAAATATGATGTTAATGCTCCAAGAGGTCTTGATAACTATATGAATCCAACAAGTGTAATAAAAGAAGCACAAGACTTGTGGGCTGATTTTACTGGAGCAAAAAGAGCTAGATTTTTAGTAAATGGTTCAACAAGTGGTATCTTAATTATGCTTTTAAGTTGTTTAAAAGCAGATGATAAAATAATTTTGCCAAGAAATGTTCATAAATCAGTTATAAACGGCCTAGTTTTAAGTGGCGCCTCGCCAGTTTTTATAATGCCTGAAATTGATTTATGTACCGAAATTGTAAATCAAATAAGTTTTGAAAATTGGAAAAAAACAATTGATGAAAATCTTGATGCTAAAGCAATTTTTATAATTAATCCAACATATTTTGGTGCAACTTGTGATCTTGAAAAAATTGTTAAATACGCTCATTCAAAAAATATGTTAGTATTAGTTGATGAAGCTCATGGAACTCATTTTTATTTTAATGATAAAATGCCAATTAGTGCTATAAAAGCTGGAGCAGATATGTCAACATTATCAGTTCATAAAAGTGGTGGTAGTTTAACTCAATCTTCGGTTTTATTAATTAATAATGACAATATAACAGATTATATGGTATCAAAATCTGTCAATTTAATTACAACAACTTCACCAAATAATACTCTAATCGCATCACTTGATGCAGCTAGAAAATTTATGTTTTTTAATGGCAAAAAAATATTAGATAAAATATTAGATATTGCAAAATTTGCTCAAAGTGAGATATCAAAAATTAAAGGTTTTAAAGTTCGAGCTAGAGAACATTTTTTAAAAAATGGTGCGTATGATTTTGATGAAACAAAATTAGTTATTGAAATTGATAAATTAAAATTAAATGGTTTTGATATTTATAATATATTAAAAGATAAATATAAAATTCAAATTGAATTAGCTGAAACATATTTATTTTTGTGTATTTTATCAATTGGAACAACAAAAAAAGATATTATTAAATTAATTAAAGCTTTAAAATCCATATCAAGTAAATATTATGACGAAAATATAAAATATGAAGATCATCATTATTTTAAGTCTTTTCCAACTTCATATTGTAGACCAAGAACGGCATTTCACGCTCCTTTAAAAGTTGTAAATTATAAAGATGCATTAAATGAAGTTTCAAAAGAAATGATTATGATTTATCCTCCAGGAATTCCAATTATTATTCCTGGTGAAAGATTTTCAAAAGAAGTTATTGATCAATTAGAATATTATGAAAAGATTAACACAAAAGTAATAAGTGATCATAAAGATGGGAAAGTGTCAGTAATTGATTTTGAAAACTGGGATAATAACGAAGATAAAAAATAATAACTTATGACAAATAAAAGTAAAATATTGAGGTTTTGCGGTACTTTTTTAATATTAACTTTATATTCTTTTTTAGTAAGTGTTGTCTTTTTTGCTTTTAATAAATTGAGTGGATTAATATTTAATTTTATAAATATTGAATTAAATTATACGTTTTTAATACCTTATTTTTTATTAATTGTTTTAGTTTTACTCCTGGAGTATTTTTTATTAAAATTAGCTGAAAAATTTGTCAATAAAGGATTTATTAAAAGACATAAAATTATAGGAACAATTCTTTTAATAATTCTAACAATTGTAAGTTGTTGTTTAAGTTTTATAATTGGATTACCATTTGGAACAGAAGCACCAAGTGTTTTAATTGCTTTTATTTTAGGTTTTTTATTTTTTAATTATTTAAATGATGATTTTAAAAAGTATTTTCCGGGAATTGGTTTTTCTATTGCATTTTTAAATCCATTAGCGGGTTTATTTTATAGTTTTGAGAATTTTAAAATAAAGATATTAAATAAAAATAACTTATATTTTGTTTATGTTTTGTTAGTTAGTTATTTATTTTATATTTTATTAAATGGAAATTATATTTATTCAAATTTTATTAATATTACTTCATATTTAGAACCATTATATTTATGTTTTATCCCAATTATTGGAATAATTTCTTTTATTTTAGGTTTTTTATATAAAAATCTTTTCTATTTATTTAGATATTTAAGAAATAAGTTTAGTTTTATTATTTTTGTTATTTTGACTTTTATTTTAATTTTTGCTTTAAAATTTATTTCCAATGATTTTGTTAATAATGGATCAATATTTTTTGAAAATATTTTAAATATAAAATCAATTTATTATTTATTGTTATTAGTGTTTATTCGTTTATTTTTAATGCTATTTACATATAATACAAAATTAGCTGGTGGTAGAGTAATTCCAACTTTAACTCTAGGATATTTATTTGGATATTTATTTTGTTATATCTTATCTTATTTTATAAATCTTAATCCATCTAATACAATTATTCTTTCAATTACATTTATGGTTTGTTTTTATGCAGTTGTTAGTAATAATCATTTAACATCATTAGCAATATCATTTTCATTTTTGCCTATTAATATTATTTTCTTACCAGCATTAATTGGGTTAGTGATTAATAAAGTTTTATGTCAAGTTGTTAAGAATAAATCCATGGTTAATTTGATTTATAACAATGATTTACAATTTAAAGTTTTCGATCAACTAAAATTAAAAGATTACATGGATTAAAAATATCTTTAAAAAGTATAAGCAAATTTGTATAATATAAATGCTCTTTATTTATAAGATAAATTTAAGAGTGGTTGCAAAACCACTCTTTATTTTTTAAAGGGAGGTTTTAATGAAATATACACCAGAATTAAAAGAGTTTCTAAATCAATTAATTACTTCAAAAGGTTACAATTTAGATGATGTTAGTGTTAGTAAAGAAAATAACGAGACATTTTTAAATGTAACTGTTAGTTGGTCAAAGCCAATTGATGTTAATATTTTATCGGAATTATCAACTTTCTTAAGCGATGAACTAGATAAATTTGTTAAAGATGATGATCCGTATATATTAAACGTTCAATCAAATTTATATGATGATTCAATAAATTTTGAAGATTTAAAAAATCATATTGAAGAAAAATTAATAATTGAATTTAAAAATGAATTTAATGGAATTAATGAAACTAAGTGTATAATTCATGAAATTAAAGATGATAAAGTTTATCTTCAATATTTCTTAAAAGGAGCTAAACGAAAATTAGAATTAAATGTGGATGATATTAAAAAAGGAGATATAAAATTTAAAACAATTTAATTTAGGAGAAAAATTATGGGAAGAACAAAAGCAAACAAAATTAGTATCACAGATGCAGTTGAATCTCTTGTACAAGCAAAAAATTTAAGTGAAGAATTTATTTTAGATACGCTTAAATCAACACTTAAAAAGACTTTTACTAAAATATTTTTAGGTAGTAATGATGATGATGCAATTGTCAGAGTTGAACTTGAAAAGAAAGGTAAAAGCGAATCATTTGTTATTTATTACGGAAGAAAAGTTCAAGAAGAAGACAAAATAACTGATGATTTCTTTGAAATTTCAGAAGATGATCCAAATGTTAAAGAAGCTGGATTAAAAGTCGGTGACTTATATGAAGTTAGATACACTCTCGAAGATATTATCAATGATCGAACAAGAGGTAGCAAATTTATTAATTCATTTTCAACAAGTTTTAGATCAAAAGTATTAGAAGCTGAAAAAGCTACTTTAATTGAATTATATAAAGGAAAATTAGGTGAATTAATTACCGGTATTGTTACTCAATACAATCGAGAAACCCACGAAGCAGTCGTTGAAATTGGAAAAAATACCGAAGTAACTCTTGAAAGAAAAGATCAAATTGGTGATGAAACTTTCAAAGTTGGTGAAAGTATTAAAGTTTGTGTTGCAAGCGTTGATGCAAATCAAGCAGGTGCAAAAATCCATATTTCAAGAAGTAACCCTTTATTTTTAAAAAGATTATTTGAACAAGAAATTCATGAAGTTTATGATGGCACAGTTGTAATTAAAGATATTGCAAGAAGAGCCGGAGAAAGAAGTAAAGTTGCAGTTTATTCAAATGATTCAAATGTTGATCCATGTGGTACTTGTATTGGTAAAAATGGCGATAGAATCGGTGCTATTACTAAAAACTTTGGAAATTCTAAAGATAAAGAGAAAATAGATGTCGTTTTATATGATGAAAATCTTGCGATTTATATTGCCGAAGCTTTAGTTCCAGCTCATGTTGTTGGTTTAACTTTTATCGAAAGAGAAAGTGAAAAAAGTAATGAGCTTGAAAAAGTTGCTCTTGCCGTTGTAAAAGATGGTGAATTATCAACTGCAATTGGTAAAAAGGGTTGTAATGTTTCTTTAGCTGCGAAATTAACTGGTATTAAAATTGAAATTAAAGAACATCAAGATGCTCTTAAAGAAGGAATTCAATTTAAGACCATGGAAACAATTAGAGATGAAGCAAAACTTTCTAAATTAGAAAAAACTGTATTAAATTCAAAAGATGAATTTAAAGAAAACGATATTGAAGATAAAGATTTACAAGATGATGAAAAAGTTATCGAAAATTCTGTTGAAAGTATCGATTCTACAGTTGATAAGATTGATAAAGATCTAAATATAAAAGTTGAAGATAATATTCCTTCTGAAGAGGCAAAGACAGAAGTTAAGGTTGATGAAAAACCACAAGATGTTAAAGAAGAGAAAAAACCTGAAGAAAAAACTCATGTCAATGTTGACACAATTAAGATGGAAGACTTATTGAATCAACTTGAAAAAGAAAAAGAACAAGAAGAAAGTAAAAAAGCTAAATCTAATAAAAAATCTTATAAGAAAAAAGAGGATAAATCTGAATCAGAAAGTAAAGATGCTAATAAAAAACCAATTAAAGGTATGGCTATTTATACTGATGAAGAATTAGAAGAATTAAAAAGGGAAGAAGAGGAAGAAGATGAATCATATGGTGTCGATGAAGATGATGATTATGATGAATATGATTCAGATGAATACTACGAAGACAAATAATTTATATGAAAAAAGAAATTAAGAGAAAATGTATTGCTACTAATGAAGTAAAAAACAGAAACGAATTATTTAGAATTGTAAAAACTCCAAATAATGAAGTTAAAGTTGATTTCACATATAAATTAAATGGTCGAGGGGCTTATTTAAGTAAAAATAAAGATGTAATTCTACTTGCAAAAAAGAAAAAATTACTTAATAGAGCTCTTGAAACTGATGTAAGCGATGATGTGTATGATTTTCTAATTACAAGATTATGACAAAAGATAAAATTATTTCCTTTATTCAATTTGCAAAAAGAGCAAATGATATTGTTTATAAACAAACGCTACCTATTTTTATTAAAAAAGGACAAATAAAACTAATATTTGTGGCAAGTGATATTGGAAGCACAAGTTTAAAATCAGTAATAAATTTAAATGATAAATCTTACAAAATTTGTAATTTATTTAATAAACAAGAATTAGGAAATATTTTATCCAAAGATGAAGTTGCAATTTTTGGAATTAAAAATATTCATATTGCAAAGCAAATTATTAAAATATTAGATGAGAAGGAGGTTTAATTTATGGCTAAAAACAAAAATAGAAATGATCGTCAAACAAATCTATCTAATACAAAATTAGAAACTAATAAGAAATGTTTCTTAAAAGATGGTGTTTTAGAATATTATGGAAGTTTAACTGTCGGTGAGTTAGCCAATACTTTAAAAATTCAAGCCAGTGATATTATTAAAAAATATTTCTTAAAAGGTATTATTTACACAATTAATTCAAATTTAGATGATGAAGTAATTGGTGAAATTTGTATTGATAATAATGTCGATTTTAAAAAGATGGTTGAAAATGAAACAAATTCTTTAAGTTCAATCTTGAATTTAAAAGATGATCCAAAAGATTTAAAAGAAAGACCTCCTGTTGTAACTGTAATGGGACATGTTGACCATGGAAAAACAACATTAATTGATACCATTAGAAATTCAAGATTAACTGAAGCTGAATTTGGTGGTATTTCTCAAGAGATTGGTGCTTATCAAAAACATTGTCATGGGAAACTAATTACATTTATTGACACTCCTGGGCATGAAGCATTTACAGAAATGCGAAGTAGAGGAGCTAGTGTTACTGATATTGTCGTCTTAGTTGTTGCAGCCGATGATGGCGTTATGCCACAAACAATTGAAGCAATTGATCACGCAAAAGCCGCATCTGTTCCAATCATTGTTGCAATTAATAAAATTGATGTTCCAGGAGCAAATCCAGAAAAAGTTATCAGTGAATTAATGAAATATGATATCATTCCAGAAAAATATGGCGGTAGTAATATTTTTTGTGAAATTTCTGCAAAGAAAAACATTGGAATTGATAACTTGTTAGAAAATATTTTACTTGAAGCTGAAATGCTAGAATTAAAAGCAAATCCAAATAGATATGCTTACGGAACTGTTTTAGAAGCAAAACTTGATAAAGGTGAAGGTCCAAAAGCAACATTTTTAATTAGCAATGGTGCTTTAAAAGTTGGAGATTATGTTGTAGTTGGCTCAACTTATGGAAAAATTCGAAGAATGACTAATGATTTAAATCAAATTGTCACAGAAGCAATTCCAAGTATGCCAGTTTCTGTAATTGGAATTAATGAAGTTCCACAAGCCGGCGATCACTTCTTTGCTCTTGATAATGAAAAATTAGCAAAAGAAATTGCAAATGATCGAAAATTGAGACTTGAAGAAGAAAGTAGAAAATCAAACAATGTTTCAACTCTTGATGAATTATATGATAAAGTCAAAGAAGGTGAATTAAAAAATATTAACATTGTTTTAAAAGCAAATTCTACTGGATCTGTAGAAGCTGTTAAAAACGCTATTTTAAAATTAAATGTTGAAGGTACTAAAATTAATATTATTAGAGCAAGTGCTGGTGCAATTACAGAATCTGATGTTTTACTTGCTAATGCATCACATGCTTTAATTTATGGTTTTAATGTTAGGCCAGATTCAAATGTTAGAAATAAAGCAATTGAAGAAAAAGTAGAAATAAGATTGCATCGAATTATTTATGCTTTAATTGAAGAACTTGAAAGCATGTTAAAAGGTATGAGAGCTAAAAAAGAAGTTGAACAATATCTTGGACAAGCCGAAGTAAGACAAGTTTTTAAAGCAAGTAAGATTGGAACTATCGCTGGATGTTATGTTGTTGATGGTGAAATTACAAGTACATCATTACTTAGAGTTTTAAGAGATGGAGAAGAAGTCTATAATGGAAAAATTAATGGCTTAAAACGATTTAAAGATGATGTAAAAGAAGTTAAATCTGGCTTTGAATGTGGTATTTCAATTTTAAATTTTAATGATATTCATGAAGGTGATATTATTGAAGCTTATAAAATGGTAGAGGAAGAAGATAATGGCAGACAAAATTAAAAGAATTGAAATGCTAATCAAAAAAAATATAGCTGATATTTTAGTCTTTGAAGTTAGAAATAAAAGTATTGGTTTTGTAACAGTCACAGATTGTAAACTTTCAAGTGATTATCAATACGCAAGAATTTATGTTTCTTTTTTAGGAACTCAAGAACCTTTAGTTAATTTAGAAGAATTAAATAAAATGAAAGGATACATTAAAAGTTCTTTAGCTAAAAAAATGGATATTTATAAAATTCCAAACATTGAATTTTTATTAGATGATTCATTTGAAAATGGTAAAAAAATCGAAGAACTTATTAAAAAGGACGAAGAAGAAATTAAATCAATAAAATAAAATTGTCATTTTAAAATATTACTTAATTTACCATTTAAAGGAAGATAAAAAGTGTTATCTTCCTTTTTATATTTTTCTTTGAAGTAATTATTTTTTAATTTTGTATAAAGAATACAAGGGTTATACTTTTCAAATAACATGACTTCAATTTCTTTTATAATTTTTAAAAAATATTGAGGTTTTGCAGAGTTTTTGAGAATTTTAATTAAGTTTAGATATATATTTTTATTTTTTAAATAATAAGAAAAACAACCGATTAAATTGTTTTTTTCATATATCAAGTAATAAACATAATTGTTATGAAATTTGTTAATTTTAAATAAATTAAATAAGTTAAAGTAATCATTTTTATTTAAACAAATTTTCAAACTTAAATTACTATTTTGTATTTTTCTAAATTCATTTTCATCCCATAAACCAATATGATCGTAATTGGTAATCATTGTTAAAAAATTTTCATGAGATTCTGGAAATTGTTTATATATTGAATTTAATAGTTCTTTAATATCTTGTCTTTGAGTTAATTTATCGGCAGGACAGTTTGAAGATATTGTAGCAACATCATTTTCTTTAACACATCTTATTATATCTTTTTCAAAAACTAATATTAGAGGTCTAATAAAAGTTATTTTTTCTCTTGTTAAAAACATTTTTGGAGAAAAAGTATCAATTTTTCCACCAGATATTTCATTCATAAACAATGTTTCTATTGCATCATCGGCGTGATGAGCAAAAGCAACTTTATTACATTTATATTTTTTGGCAGCTTTATTGATGATTGCTTTTTTCATCTTAGAACAAATTGAACATGGCAAATGGTGGTTTTCTTTAGTGTTTAATTTTAAAATTTGATATACATTTTTAGCATCATAAATTTTTAAATCATAACCAAACGATGAAAGATACGCTCTTATAGGTTCTGGATTAAAATTATCAAATCCTAAATCAATCATAATTGGAACTATTTTAAAATTATTAAAAGAAAATTTTGAATATAAATGTAAAGCATAAAAAAGAAGCATTGAATCTTTGCCACCAGAAATTCCAATGGCAATTTTATCTTCATTTTCAATTAAATTAAATTTTTTATCAGCTGTTCTAATGCAAGCCAAAATCTTTTTTATAGAATTCATAAAAATATGTTAACATAAAAGCATGGAATTGAATGGTGTTTTCTTAATAAATAAAGAAAAAGGTCTTTCTTCAAGAAAAATAGATGATTTATTAAATAAAAAATTTAATATTAAAAAAAGTGGTCATTTAGGAACTCTTGATCCTTTTGCGAGTGGATTATTAATAATTGCCGTTAATAAGGCAACTAAATTATTACAATTTATTAATGATGATATTAAAGAATATATAGCTGTGTTAAAATTAGGCGAGAAAACTGACACTTTTGATACAGAAGGTGAAATTATTGAAAAAAAGCCTATAACAAAATTTAGCGAAAACGATATTTTAAATGTTTTTAAAGAATTAAAAAGTATAACAAAAATGGTTCCTCCAATTTTTAGTGCAATTAAATTTAAAGGTAAAAAATTATATGAATACGCATTAAAGAAAAAAGAAATTAATTTAAAAGATTTTGAAAGAGATGTAAAAATTTATGATTTAAAATTAATTTCTTTTACAAATGATGAAATAAAATTTAGATGCATTGTTTCAAAAGGTACTTATATTCGAAGTCTAGGTGTTTTAATTGCTGAAAAATTAAATAATATTGGGTATTTAACATCATTAGAAAGAACTAAAATTGGTAATTTTAATTTAAGTGAAGCAAAAACAATTAATGAAGTTCAAGAAAGTGACCTAATACCATATAACAAAATATTAACAGATTATTTTATAGTAAAAGTCGATGATAAAATTATTAATATTATAAAATGTGGTAAAAAATTTTATTTAAATGGTGATTTAGCTATTTATCCAGATAAAATTTTAATTGTTGATAAAAATGATAATTATTTAGCAATATATAAATATTCTGAAAGTAATATTTATCTTCCATTTAGAGGACTCTTTTAGTATAATATTTGAGCAACTTAGTCTTGGGATTAAAAGTCTCCGATTTTATTCTAGGATTAAGCGTTGAAATTAAGAAAGGAGAAAAGAAAATGTTATCAAAACAAGAAAAAGCCAAAATTGTTAAAGAATTTGGAAAAAATGAACATGATACAGGTTCTGATGCAGTTCAAATTGCTATTTTAACAGAAAGAATTAAACAATTAACTGCTCACTTAAAAGTTTCAAAGAAAGATGCATCTGCTAGAAGAGGTCTTATGATTCTTGTTGGTCAAAGAAGAAGTTTATTAAGACACTTAGCTGAAAAAGATAGAGATGCTTATGTTGAACTTTTAGTTAAACTTGGTATTAGAAAATAAGATTAAAAACCTAGATTAATATCTAGGTTTTTTATTAAATATTGATTTAAAGTGTTATAATTATAGAGTTATTTTTAAGGAGAATTAGTTTAGATGAAAAAAGTATTCGAATTTGAATTCGAAGGAAGAAAATTAGTTGTTGAAACTGGTGAAATTGCTAAACAAGCAGATGGCGCTGTTTTTGTTAGATATGGTGATACTGTTGTTTTGTCTACAGCTTGTGTTAGTGATTTACCAAAAGAAGGAGATTTCTTTCCTTTAACTGTTACTTATGAAGAAAAACAATATGCTGTTGGAAAAATTCCTGGTTCATTTTTAAGAAGAGAAGGCAGACCAGGAGAACATGCTACTTTAACTGCAAGATTAATTGATAGACCAATTAGACCAATGTTTGCAGATGGATTTAGAAATGAAGTACAAATAATTAATACTGTTATGTCAGTTGATCAAGATTGTACTCCAGAAATGACCGCAATGTTTGGTTCAAGTTTAGCCTTATGTATTTCAGATATTCCATTTGATGGTCCAATTGCAGGTGTTTATGTTGGAAGAGTTGATGGCAAATTTATTATTAATCCAACCGTTGAGCAAATGGAAAAATCAGATATTAATTTAGCAGTCGCTGGTACAAAAGATGCAATCAACATGGTTGAAGCTGGAGCTGCTGAAGTTAGTGAAGATGATATGCTAGACGCATTGATGTTTGGTCATGAAGCTATTAAAAAATTATGTGAATTTGAAGTTGAAGTTGCAAAAGCAATTGGAAAACCTAAAAGAGAAGTCGATTTATACAAAATTGATGACTTAATTAAACAAGATATTGATGCAAGAATAAAAGATCAAATGATCAAAGCTATTTCAATTCATGATAAATTAGAAAGACAAGATGCAATTGATCAACTTAAAAAAGTAATTATTGATGATTATGATTCAAGACAATATCAAAATGAAAAAGAACATATGCAAACAATGTTAATGGTTAATGACTATTTAGAACAAATGGTTGCAGATGAAGTTAGAAGATTAATTACTGAAGAAAAAATTAGACCTGATGGCCGTAGAATTGATGAAATTAGACCATTAGATGCTCAAATTGATTTACTTCCAAGAACTCATGGAAGTGCAATGTTTACGAGAGGACAAACTCAAGTTATTTCAATTACAACTCTTGGACCAAAAGATGATGAACAGATTATTGATAATTTAACACCAGAAGAAAGTAAAAGATTTATTCATCATTATAATTTCCCACCATTTAGTGTCGGAGAAATTGGAAGAACCGGAACTCCTGGAAGAAGAGAAATTGGTCATGGTGCTTTAGGTGAAAGAGCATTATCTTATATAATTCCAAGCGAAGATGAATTTCCATATACAATAAGAGTTGTTTCAGAAGTTGTTGAATCAAATGGTTCTTCTAGCCAAGCTTCAATTTGTGCAGGATGTATGTCATTAATGGCAGCTGGTGTTCCAATTAAAGACGTTGTTAGTGGAATCGCTATGGGATTAGTTACAAGCGGACCACTTGATGGAAAACATCCTTATACAATATTAACTGATATTCAAGGTTTAGAAGATCACTTTGGTGATATGGACTTTAAAGTTGCGGGTACTAAAAATGGTATTACAGCTTTACAAATGGATATCAAGATTAAAGGTATTACAAAAGAAATCTTAAAAGAAGCATTAGCTCAAGCACATGGAGCAAGAGCTCAAATTAGAGAAGTTATGGAAAAAGCAATTGCTGAGCCAAGAAAAGAAGTCTCTAAATATGCTCCAAAATTTGCTGTTATGTATATTAACCCAGATAAAATAAAAGAAGTTATTGGTTCTGGTGGCAAAGTAATAAATGATATTATTGAAAAATGTGATGGAGTAAAAATTGACATTTCTGATGATGGTAGAGTTTTACTTTATCACATGAATAAAGAATCAATTGAAAAAGCAAAACAAATGATTGATGATATCGCAAGAGAAGTTCAAATTGGAGAAGTCTTTGATGGGGTTATAACAAGAGTTGAAGACTATGGAGCTTTTGTTAATTTATTTGGTTCTACTGATGGTTTATGTCACGTATCTCAATTATCAAATGATTATGTAAGCAAAGCTAGTGATGTTGTTAGAGTTGGTGAAAAGTTACAAGTAAAGGTAATTGGAATCGATGACAATGGAAAAATTAAATTATCTCATAAAGATTTCTTAGAAAAAAACAAATCTGAAGATAATAAACCAACAGAAAAAAGTAAGAAAAAAGGTTTCTTTAAAAGAAAAGAAAAATAATTAAATAATTAATTAGAAAAACTCTTTAAAAAGAGTTTTTCTTTTAATTAGTATTTATTTGGTGATTTAATAGTTGATTTTTAGTAATTAAATAATAAAAATTTAGTAATATTTTTTCCCATATTTTTATTTTTCTATTAAATTACAAAAAGATAAGATATAATAATCAAGAAAGAAAACATATAAATATGAAATTGTTAATTTGCTCTGATTTACATGGCTCAAGAAACGCAGCTAAAATTGTAACTTATTTGATGGAAAAATATGATTTTGATAAATTAATTTTGCTTGGAGATTTATTATATAATGGTCCAAGAAATTACGTTGAAAAAGATTATGATCCTTCTTTTGTTTACAAAGAATTGAATAAATTTACAGACAAAATTATTGCTTGTAAAGGTAATTGTGAATCAGATGTTGATTTAATGGTATTAAATTTTAAGATGCCAATTTTTAATAGTTTTAAAAATGATAAATATTTATTTTATTTAAATCATGGACATATAAATGAAATAAAACTTGAATCAAATATTGATAAAAATGAAGTATTAATGTCAGGTCATACTCATGTTCCGTTATTTAGACATTCTAAAAATGGTGGAATTATATTAAATCCTGGTTCCATGACCTTCCAAAAGGGGTCTATTGATAAAAGTTTTATGATTATGGATGATAATGATTTGTATTTAATTGAATTTGATTATGATGAAAATGACAATTATTTTGTAAAAAATAAATATAAATTTTCAGATGGTGATAAAATTTTTGAAAGGTAATTGATATGGTTGATAAGATTCGATTTGTAGCTTTAGGTGGTTTAGATTCTAATGGTAATAATTGTTATTGTTTAGAAATAAATGGTGACATTTTTGTTATTTCTGCAGGTATTGGATATCCAGATAAGTTTGCCTCAGGAATTGATTTTATAATTCCAGATTTTTCTTATTTAGTAGAAAATAAAGATCGTGTTGTTGCATACTTAATAAGTCATGGACATGATGATACTTTAGGAGCAATAACTTATTTATATGAAAAAGTTAAAGCACCAATTTATGCTTCTAAATTTACAAAATATTTATTGCAACAATTATGTAAACAAAGAAATGTCAATTTTGATAATTATGATGTTAGAGAACAAGAAGCAACAAGTGAATTTTATGTAAAAGATCACAAAATTAGATTTTTCCAAATAGCCCATAGTCTACCAGAAACTTCTGGAATTGCTATCTCAACTAGTGAAGGGAATGTTGTTTTTTCAGGTGATTTTATAATTGAAAGTAGTGGTAATAAATATTTTAATTTTGATTTTAAGGCATTGGCAAAATTGTCAGAAGAAAATAACTTTTTATTATTAATGGATTCTTTAAATTCATCAAAAACTGGATATACAAGTCCAAGTCATCGAGTTTCTAGTTACGTAAGACATGCATTAAATGATTGTAATGGCAGATTGTACGTTTCAGTTTATTATCAAAATATTTATAATTTTATTGAAATTATGGATGAATGTATAAAATCAAATAGGTATATTTGTTTTTATGATGAAGAGACATATGAAATTTATCATTCGATATCAAGTCTTGGAATATATAATGTAGATCCACAATTTATTATACATGTTGATGATATTTCAAAATATAAAGATTCATCAATATGCATTATTATTTCTGGAATGGGTGATTTACTTTATAGAAAAATATCAATGCTTGCTTTAAAAGATATTGCTGAACAAAGATTTTATATTTCAGAAGATGACACATTTTTACTTTTAACTCCAGCAGCTAGTAATTTTGAAGTTTTAGCAGTTTCTTGTTTAGATGAACTTTATAAAACCGATTGTAATGTTATTAATATTTCGCGTAAACAAATTAAAAAGATGCATCCGAGTGAAGATGATATCAAACTTTTTATATCTTTAATTAATCCAAAATATTACATTCCGCTTAAAGGAGTCTATCAAGATTTAATTGCAAATGCTGAAGTTGCCGCTTCAATGAAAACAGGATTATCTCATAAAAATATTTATTTATTAGATAATGGAACAGCTATTGATTTTGTCGATGGTGAGATTAAATTAAATTACATTGAAAATGATAAAATAAAAGTTGGCTACTTAATGGTTGATGGAATTGGTGTTGGCGATGTCGAAAGTGGAATTATTATGGAACGTAACAAATTATCAGAAGAAGGCATTGTTGTTATGTCATTGTTGGTTTCATTATCTGCCAAAAAAATAATTGGTGGTCCAGATATTCAAATGAGAGGATATTTGTATTTAAAAGAAAGTGAAACAATATTAAAAGGAATTGAAAATTTATTTATTGAGACTGTTAATAAATATTTAGAACAAGATAAACCATTTAATAAAAATGAATGTATTAGTGAAATTAAAGAATTAGTTTCAAAATATACAAGAAGAACGACACTAAGATGTCCAGTTATTGAACCTGAAATAATTTTAGTTGATTAAAAACGCTGCAAAACTTTAAAATTTTTATTTTTATGTCTACAAATTATATCAATAACTTGATATAATTTTATTTATGAATAAATTAAAAAATAAGTTAAAAAATAAGCATTTAAAAATACTATTTGGAGTAATAATTTGTTTGTTTTCTATTTTGGGTTTGATTAATTACTCATATGTCTCAAGTGTTGTTACTTATGCTTTTGTTTTTTTATTTGGAAATTTATATTTTTTAATTTTTACAATATTAATTTTTCTTGGAATTTGTTTAATTATACAAAATGAAAAATTTAAAAAAGTTAAATGGAATTTTATATTCACTGGGCTAATTTTATTATTCTTTGGAATCTTAGTTGCAATAAATATTCCACTTATTAATGATAAATCTTTGACTTTAAATAATTTTTCAAGTTACTTTTTGGATACTATAAAATTTACTAACGGCTCTGTTAATGTCTTTAATTTTGATTTAGGCGGCGGCTATATTGGCATTTCTTTAGCTTGTTTATTTAATACAATTTTTACATCAAATATTGGAACAATAATAATTTGTGCTTTATTAATGTTTTTAAGTTTATTCTTCTTGCTTTATAAAGCAATAAAATTATTGATTATATTTTTTGTAAATAACAACAAAAAAGAAAAAACTGAAAAAATTGAATTGAAAGATAATAAGATTGTCGAAAAAACTGATTTTAATAATGACGAAACTAATGAAACAAGTTCAAATGATAATATTGAAAATTCATCAGATTTAAATTTAAATCAAGTCGAAGCTAAATCAAATGATATAGAAACTCAAACGAGTATTCCAAACTATAATAATGATTACGGCTCTCATCAAATTTATGAAGATGAATCTATTTCCCCTTTATCTTTAGAAAATGAATTTAAAAAACAAAATGAAGGAGAAATTACTCTTTCTTCATTTCCATCTGATGCTTTTGAGGATAAAAATTTAACAAAAAATCAACCTATTAATTCTAATTTATCTTTAAACAAGAACAATGTTTCAAATTCAAATGATGATTTTAAAACAAAATATGATAGTGTTTTTAATTTAAAAGAACACGAAAATGAGTTTAAAAAAGAAGAACTTAATGATGCAAATTTAAATAATAACATCGATAATAACGTTACTTTAGATCAAAATAATGAAAATGTTAGTGTTAATATAGATTCAACAAACAATTTTATTAATGAAGAATTAAATATTCAAAAAAATACAATAAATGAATCTATTAATACTAAACAACAAGATGAAAAAGATGATTACAAGAAGAATGATGAAAATAATAAAAACGAAAATATTACTGATCAAAACGTTTTAAGAGAAGAAAAGAAAACAAACGAATATATAAATATTTTTAAATCAAATGAAAATAATCAAAATACAACTCCAAATAATAATTTTACAAATGATACTAATTTTAAAACCGAAAATAACGAATATGTAGATCCATATAAAGATTTTAAGCCAATAGATCCTAATAAAGTTTTAAAGGATGTAGTTATTGATAATAATGAACTACAAGAAAATATTGAACTTGCCGAACAAATTAAAGAAAAAATTAATGAAAAATTTTCTCAACTTAATATAAAGGCAAAAGCTGTATCTTATACAATCGGACCTTCAGTTACTCGTTATGATATTGCACCTGATGCAAATGTTTCAATTGGAAGTTTAGATCGATATTTAGATGACATTTCAATGAGTTTGGCTGGACGTAAAGTTAGATTTGAAAAAATTGTTTTTGGAAAAACAACTTCAAGTTTTGAAATCCCAAACTCCAAAAGTACTGTAGTTCCATTTAAAGAAATATTCGAGGCAATGCCAAAAATTGATAAAAGAAGTTTAATACTTCCTTTTGGAAAAGACATAAATGGTGATTTTGTTTTTGGTGATTTAGTTAAATTTCCTCATCTTTTAGTTTGTGGTCAAACCGGGAGTGGTAAATCGGTTTTAATTCACTCATTCTTAGTTGCTTTAATGATGAGATATTCTCCAAAAGAATTAAAATTCATTTTTGTAGATCCAAAAAGAGTTGAACTTGGACAATACAAAGATTCACCACACTTACTTTGTCCAATTTTAAAAGATATGCAATATGCAAAACAATTACTTGATAAATTAATTCAAGAAATGGATCATAGATATATTTTATTTGAAGAAGTTGGTGTTAGAGACATTTTTGATTATAACGAATATATGGAAACAATAAATGGTGAAACTATACCTTATATTGTTTTAGTTATTGATGAATTTGCGGATTTGATTGAAACAGATCGCACCATTCAAAGTGATGTTGTAAGATTAGCTTCAAAGGCAAGAGCTTGTGGTATTTCAATGATTATTGCCACTCAAAGACCAAGTGCAGATGTAATTTCTGGTTTAATTAAATCTAATATTCCTGCTCGTGTTGCATTAAGTGTCAAAGATTCAATTAATAGTAAAATTATTCTTGATGAAGTCGGAGCTGAATCGCTTTTAGGACATGGTGATATGTTAATTTCTAGTATGGAAATGTCAAGAAATGGCTTATTAAGAGTTCAAGGTAGTTTTATTAGTACAGCTGAAATTAGAAATGTCGTACAAGAATTAAAATTAAAATATCCTGTTATTTATGATGAAAATTTCTTAAACCTAGTAGAAAAAGCCGAAAATATGCAAACAAGTGAAAATGTAAGATATGGAGAAGAAAATACAACTCCTAGAAAAGAACAATCTGATCCTTTATATGAAGATGTTAAAGAATTAGCTTTTTCTCGTGATTTTATGTCAATTAATTACATAATTAGAAGTTTTGGTGTTGGTTTTAATAGAGCTGGTAAATTATTTTCAATGCTTATAAAAGAAGGAATTGTTGAAGATAATGGAAGTAATACTAAAGCAAGCAAGGTTTTAGTCCATTCACAAGAAGAATTAAATGATAAAATATCTGGAGAAATTTAATGGAAGTCGGAATTGATATTGTTGAATTAGAACACATTAAAGATGAAAAATTATTAGCGAGTAAAATTTTAAGTGAATCGGAATTTTTATTGTATCAAAAAAAAGAAAATAAATTACAATTTTTAGGTGGAAGATTTGCTGCAAAGGAGGCCTTAATTAAGGCTTTAGGATTGAGTATTCTTGGAATAAATTTGAAAGATATTGAAATTTTAAATAAAGAAAATGGAAAACCATATCTTATATATAAAAATAAAGAATATAAAGTTTCCATTTCTCATGAAAAACATTGTGCAATTGCAATTGTAATTGATGAAAATTAAAAAAGAAGAGGTGAATTATGAAAAATACAACATTTCAGGCTATTTTAGTAGATTTTAATACAATTAGAGTTACTGTATTTTCTTTAAATGCAAAACCAGAGAGAGAAGCAATAAGAATTGTTAAAGATGAATTTGATATACAAAATTTACAAATTTTAAAGACAAATTCAATTTCTGGAATTTTTATCTATGAGTGTAAAACTCCTTATACAATTGAATTAGGTCATAAATATGATATTCAAATTGATTCTTTTGGAATTACATCTTTAAATGTTAATGAAATTTCTCTTGATCCAAAATTTGATGAAAAATATTATTATGATGGAGATGATTTAGGAGCAAATTATTTTGATAAATATACCGAATTTGTCCTCTGGGCACCTCTTGCAAGCAATGTTTTATTAAAATTATCAAGAAATAATGGTAAAAGTTTTGAAGCTCTTCCAATGGTTAGATTTTCAAAAGGTGTTTATAGATGTAAAGTCGATGGTAATTTAGATGGAGCCTATTATTCATATTTTGTTGAAAATTCTGGATTAGTTAGAGAAACAAGCGATCCTTATGCAAAAGGTTCAACTCCTAATGGTAGATATAGTGTTGTAATTAATTTTAAAAGAACAAAAATTGATTTAGAAAATGAAGATTTACCAGTTACTAAATCTTATACAGATGCAATAATTTATGAATTAAGTGTTAGAGATTTTACAATTTCTCCTTACACTAATATTAAAAACAAGGGTAAATTTTTAGGTTTAGCCGAAGAAAAAAGAACAACACTAAAAGGCAATCCTGCAGGTTTAGATTATTTAAAATATCTTGGTGTAACCCATGTTCAAATCCTTCCATTTTTTGATTTTAAAACTGTCGATGAACTTCACCCTGATTTACAATACAATTGGGGTTATGATCCTGCACAATATTTTGTTCCAGAGGGAAGTTATGCAAGTGATGTTGAAGATCCATATTCAAGAATTATTGATTTAAAAAAGATGATTAAAGCATTACATCATAACAAAATTAAAGTTGTTATGGATGTTGTTTTTAATCATGTATTTGAAAGTGGCTTTAATGCTTTTGAAAAAGTTGTACCTAATTATTATTTTAGAAGAAGACAAAATGGATTTTTGTCAAATGGTTCGGGCTGTGGAAATGATGTAGCAAGTGAAAGACAAATGGTTTCTAAATTAATTTGTGATGCTTGTACTTTCTGGATTAAAGAATTTGGAATTGATGGTTTTAGATTTGATTTAATGGGCTTAACAGATAAACATACAATTAATAAAGTTTATCGAGAAGCTATTGCGATTAAAAAAGATTTTATTCTTTATGGTGAAGGTTGGAACATGCAAACTGAAATTGAAGAGTCACTTAGAACTAATTTAAATAATGCATTAAATTTACCTCAAATCGGATTTTTTAATGATTCATATCGAGATATTATAAAAGGTCCATCTTCAGAGGGTGGTTTTTATCAAAAAGGTTATTTGACAGGAGATCTTTCATACTTAGAAGGTTTTAAATTTGCAGTTATGGGTTCATGCATAAATTATTGTTTTAACCGAAGATTTTTAAATGCTAATCAATCAATTAATTATGCCGAATGTCATGATAATGGAACTTTATATGATAAGATTTGTGCATGTGATGGAAATAGTGATTATTCATTTGTAAAAAGAATTTTAAAAATGGTTAATGCAACTATTCTTTTATCATTTGGTGTTCCATTTTTCCATGCTGGTCAAGAAATTGGTCAAAGTAAAAATAATAATCATAACACTTACAATATGGGTGATAAATATAATATGTTTAGATATGATTTACTAGATCAACGTTTTGATATGGCGAATTATTTAAAGAGCTTAATAAAATTTAGAAAAACCATGAATTTTATAAAAGTTTCATCTGCTGATTTAATTCAAGATGTCGTTTATTTTGAAAATCTTGAAAAGGGTGGAGTAAGAATCGAATACGACATTGAAAAATATGATCCAAATTCAAAATTTAAAAAAATGCATCTATTTATAAATCCTTCAAATGAAACAATATATTATAATTCAGAAGTTTATTTAAGATTATTATTAAGTGATGTTGGATATGCAGAAATGGAATCTTTAAATGTTATTAATTTAGCAATTCCAGGCTTTTCAATTCAATTATTTGGTGAGGTTAAATAATAATGATTTCAAGTGTTACTTTAGTTTGTAGAGCAGAAGAAGTCTTAGAAAATGGTTATCGAATGGTTTCTTTTGATAATTTTAATGATGGTGAGGCTAAAACTTTTAGATTTAAAGTAAGATATTGGAACTCTTCTCCAAATTGTAAATTTATGTCATTTAAAGATGGCACTTTATTAGTCATCATGGGATCTTTAGCAAATGATGAAAATGGATTACCAATTATTGTTGCTGAAAGAGTTCAATATTTAGATAAAGGAAAAGAAAGGATTGCAAAAGATTTATGATTAGATTAATTCTTGCAATTTTTGTTTTAGTTCCAAAAATTATATATTGGTATTTTTCTTGGATTTTATATTATTCAATTAAAAAAGATAAAATTCCATTTGAACAAAGATTTGCAAAAGTCCAATATGCTTGTATTCAAGTTATTAAATATTTAAATATAAAAATTGATGTTTATGGTTTAGAAAAATTTAATGTAAATGATGAAAATAAATATGTAATAATGTGTAATCATCAATCAATGGTAGATCCATTAATTTTTATTGCATTAGCTTCAAGACCAATGAGCTTTGTTGCTAAAAAAGAAGTTATGAAATATCCTTTTGTTGGGAGAGTTTTAAAAATTTTAGATGGTAAAACTCTTGATAGAAGCGATTTAAAAAGCCAAGTGAAAACCATTTTAGAAATAGAAAAAAGTCTTAAAAATAATGAGATTGATTGGTTAATTTTTCCAGAAGGTAAAAGACAAAAAAGTCCATATAATGGAATTTTAGAAATTCATCATGGTACTTTTAAAATAATTTTAAATACATCAAAAGATTTATATGTTTGTAATTTATTTGGAACTTTTCGACCTTTACAATTTTTAAGATATCAAAATATTAAATCATTAGTTCAATTAAATATTGATCAAAAATTAATAAAAGATGATTATAAAGAATTTAAAAGCACTGATTTTGCAAACTATGTAACAAATATAATGAGTGATGTTTATAATGAACAAAAAGAAGTTGATATTAAAAAATATAAAGTCAAAATCAAAAAAGAAAAGAAAGAATTAAAGAAATCTTCTTAATTTTTTTGGATAAAGATTATTTCCTTTATTATTTGAAACTTTTATAAAGCCTAAATTAATATTATTATATGAAACAATATAATAACCAGTTTCTTTATTTATATTTAATTGTTGTCCAGAAATATATTGTTTAAATTCATCGTATGTTAATTTTATTGCATCATCATTATTTAAATATCTTGAAAGAGCTAAAGATGGTGTCATCTTTTTATTTTCGATATCAAGAATTTTTAATCCATATCTTAAAACATTAAAATATTTTAAATTTATTACTTTATTAAACCCATAAATTCCATTATCTGTTTTGTATAAATTTTTAAAATTTAAAAAACTTAATTCCTTTATTTTTGTGTTTGAATAATTTATATTATTAAAAAATATTGAGGTTTTGCAGTGTTTTTTGATTAAACAAATATATTGTCCTTCACATTCAAATAAATATGGCATTATATAAATACCAATATTTTTTTTACCATTTACAAATTCATCATCTTTATTTAGGTCAATTAATTCTAAATCTTCATGCTTATTTAAAAATTTTTCTATTTGCATTTCATTTTCTTCTTTTGATAATGAACAAGTTGAATAATATAAAGTTCCACCATCTTGTAACATATAATATGCATATTCAAGTAAATCTTCTTGCATGAGTGAATATTTTTTAACTTTTTCTTGTGTCCAATCTTCTTTTGCAAATTCGTTTTTTCTAAACATAAAAGATCCGCTACATGGGGCATCTAGAATAATTTTAGAAAACTTTTTGTTATAAAATTTATATATTTTTTCAAAATCATTACAAGTTACAAAAACATTACTAAATCCATAATTTTCAATATTATTTGATAATATTTTTGCTCTTGAATAATTGATATCATTTGAAATTATGATCCCGTTGTTTTTTAATTTAATTGCAATATCAATGCTTTTTCCTCCTGGAGCGGCACACATATCTAAAATTACATCATTTTCATTTACATCTAAAAATTTAGAAATCATCATAGAAGCTGCATCTTGGATATAAAATACTCCGTTACAAAATCTATAATCATTTCCTAAACTTTCTTTTGAGTAATATGCATTGTCTATGTATGGGTGTTTTTTATAAATAATGTCAGAAACAAAAATTTCATCATATTTAATTGTATTTAAAATAAAGGAGTAAGTTCTTTCCTTATCAAATTCTTTTATTAATTTTTCATATACATCTTTTGAATATTCTTTTTGTAGATAATCTAAAAAATTCATATAATTATTATATATAAAAAAGAGGTTATTTGTATGAGAATGGTTGAAATTATTGAACACAAAAGAGATAAAAAAGTTTTAACTGGTGAAGAAATAAAGTTTTTTATTTCTAATTATGTCAAAGGTGAAATTCCAGATTATCAAGCATCTTCTTTATTGATGGCTATTTTATTAAATGGAATGAATGATCACGAAACATTTATTTTAACAGAATGTATGTTACATAGTGGTGATGTAATGGATCTTTCAAAAATTAATGGAGTAAAAGTAGATAAACATTCAACAGGCGGAGTCGGTGATAAAACTAGTTTAGTTTTAGGACCTCTTGTTGCAAGTTGCGGTGCAAAATTAGCAAAGATGTCTGGAAGAGGTTTAGGTCATACTGGAGGAACTATAGATAAAATGGAGTCAATTCCTGGTATGAAAATTAATATAAGTGAACAAGATTTTATTAATCAAGTTAACAAAATTGGAATGGCTATTGTTGGTCAAACTGGTCATTTAGTTCCTGCAGATAAAAAATTATATGCTTTAAGGGATGTAACCGGAACCGTTGATTCAATTCCATTAATTGCAAGTTCAATTATGTCAAAAAAATTAGCTTCTGGAAGCGATGCTATTTTACTTGATGTTAAAGTTGGTGATGGCGCATTTATGAAAACAATGCAAGACGCTGAAAGACTTGCCAACACAATGGTTTCAATTGGGAAATATTTTAAAAGGGATGTAAAAGCGATTTTAACGGATATGGATGAACCATTAGGCAATGCAGTTGGTAATACGTTAGAAGTAATTGAAGCAATAAACACACTTAAAGGTAATGGTCCAAAAGATTTAACAGAGTTGTGTTTAAAGGCTGGAAGTATTATGCTTATGCAAGCAAAAATTGTAAATTCATTAACTGAAGGTGAAGAATTATTAAAAACAAAAATTAAAAGTGGTGAAGCTTTTAATAAATTTGTTGAATTTGTTCAAGCTCAGCATGGCGATATTTCATATGTTTTAAACACTGAAAATTTCCAAAAAACAAAATATGTTTATAATTTTACTTCAAAAGAAGAAGGTTATCTTAAACGTATTAAAGCATTTGAAATTGGTGAATTTGCTATGAATTTAGGTGCTGGAAGAGAAAAAATTGAAGATAAAATTGATTATTCAGCTGGAATTGTACTTAATAAAAAAATTGGCGATTATGTTAAAAAAGATGATATACTTTGTACAATTTATACAAATAAAGACAATTTAGATGAATTTGTAAATAAATTATATTCCGCTTATGAATTTTCAAATGAAAAAATAAGTGATAGAAAAATTATTTATAAAATTATTTCTTAATTTTTAAATCTTTTAAATTAGTAGTTTTTATAATTGATTTTAGCCTTAAATAATTTTCATTTAGGGCTTTTTCATATTTAGAATTAAAATTTGGAATATAAAACTTTTTATCCTTTAATTCATCTGGTAAATATTGAATTTTTTCCCATAAATCAGGTCTATCATATAGATATTGATAATCTTTAGTTAATTTTGGTCTTAATTTTAAGTATTCTAGAATTTTAAAAGGATGTGTACTAGTGTATTCAAAAGCCGAATGTATCGCATTATTAGCAGCTTTAGATTTTGGAGAAAGCGCCAAGTCACAAACTGCAAATCCTAATGGAATTAAAGCTTCTGGCATTCCAACTTGTTCCGCTAAATTAAGAGCATTCATAACTCTATCAACAGCTTGAGGATTTGCAAGACCAACATCTTCATAAGCAGTTATTGCAAGTCTTCTCTTAATTGCTGGAATATCATTTAGCGTACATAAAATTGCTAAATAATATAAAGCTGCATCTATATCGCTTCCTCGAATTGATTTTTGTAAACCTGAAACATAATTATAATAATTATCATCTTTAGAATTTACATTTAAATTAACATTTAAAACTTCTTTTATTTCTTCATCACTAATTTCGTTTTTATCTAAATAAGTTATGTAAATTAATTCCAGTGTATTATATGCAAAACGCATGTCTCCATTTGAAATATTTGCAATAAATTTTAATTGTTCATCTTTTATATTTAATTTATTATCTAAACCATCTGGATCTAAACATGCTCTTTTTAAATTTTTATATATATCTTCACTTGATAAAGCTTTAACTTCAAAAATATAGCATCTGCTTCTAAATGCTTCATTAATTGCAAAATATGGATTAGAAGTGGTTGTTCCAATTAAATAAAATGCTCCTTCTTCTAAATATGGTAAGAAAAATTGTTGTTTATCTTGATTTAATCGATGTATTTCATCAATTACAATAACAGTTGGATTATTGTTTTTTGCTTCTTCAACAGCATCTAAAATTTCTTTTTTTCCAATTATTGCTGCATTTAAAAATATTGTATGAGCCTTTATTTCATTTGCATATGCAGAAGCAATAGAAGTTTTACCGCAACCTGGTGGACCAAATAAAATTATATTAAATAACATATTTTTCTTAACAGAATTAATTAAAAATGAGTTATTTGATAATATTTTTTCTTGACCAACAACTTCACTTAATGTTTTTGGTCTCATTCTAAGGGCTAATGATTTTTCCATCTATAAAATTATATATAAATTTTAACTTTATTTGTATAAAATAAATATGTTATGAAAATTGTCTTACAAAATGTATTAAAAGCAGAAATTGCTATTAATGGTGAAATTTATTCTAAAATTAATAAAGGTTATTTATTATTAGTATCATTTACTTTAAATGATAACAAAGAAATTATTAAAAAAATGGCTTTAAAAATTTCAAAATTACGTTTATTTATGGATGAAAATGGGAAAACTAATTTATCTTTAAAAGATGTAAATGGTGAAATTTTATCTGTTTCACAATTTACTTTATATGGTGATGTAAAAGATGGTAATAGACCAAGTTTTACAAAGTGTGCAAAATTTGAAGATGCAAAGATATTTTATGATTATTTTAATGAATGTCTAAAAGAATTAAATATTCAATATAAGACTGGTGTTTTTGGAGAAGATATGAAGATTTCTCTTATTAATGATGGTCCATTTACGTTAATTTTAGATAGTGATGAGGTAATAAAATGAATAATAAAAAAGTAATGATTGGCTTATCTGGTGGGGTTGATTCTGCTGTGGCTGCTTATCTTTTAAAAAAACAAGGTTATGATGTTATTGCAGGTTTTATGAGAAATTGGGATTCGCTATTAAATAATGATTATTTAGGTAATCCAACAATTAATGATGACGTTTGTCCACAAGAAAAAGATTATAATGATGCAAAACTTGTTGCTGAAAAATTAAATATTCCAATTTTACGAATAGATTTTGTAAAAGAATATTGGGACAATGTTTTTAGTTATTTTTTAAGCGAATATGAAAAATCAAGAACTCCCAATCCAGATGTTTTTTGTAATAAATATATTAAATTTGATTCATTTTTAAAATTCGCAAAAAAGAATGGTTGCGATATGATTGCAATGGGACATTATGCAAAAAAAGTAAATATAAATGGTGTTAATTTTTTAGCAAAAGCCAAAGATTTGAATAAAGATCAAAGCTATTTTTTATGTCAAATTAATCAAACTCAACTAGATAGTGCAATTTTTCCATTGAGTGATATAACAAAAAATGAAGTAAGAGAGATAGCTCATCAATTAAATTTAAATGTAGCTGATAAAAAAGATTCAACTGGCGTTTGTTTTATTGGCGAAAGAAATTTTAAAGAATTTTTAGAAAATTATTTGCCTTCAAAACCTGGTGATATTGTTGATATTGAGACAAAAAGGGTAATTGGTAAACATGATGGAATTATGTATTATACAATTGGTCAAAGAAGAGGTTTAGGAATTGGTGGTATTAAAAACTTGGAAAGTCATGGTTGGGTAGTTTGCGGTAAAAATGTTAAAAAAAATATTTTATATGTAGCAAGCAAAGACACCGATAAATATCTTTTAAGTAATAAATCTTTAATTACGAATTTAAATTTTATTGGAAGAAATTTAAAAGATGGTGAAAAAATTAATGTCAAATTTAGATATCGAGCTAAAGATTTACCTTGCAAAGTAAAATTAATTGATGATAATAACTTATTATTAATTCATGATGGTTATTATAAGGCAGTTACTCCAGGTCAAATTGCAGCATTTTATGTTGGAGATTTATGTTTAGGTGGAGGTATTATTGACAAAGTTTATTATAATGATAATCAGATAATTTATTTTGATGATTAATTTATTAAAAATATGTTAAAATACTCTCGTAAAAGAAGATTTATTTATTTGTTTTTCAGAGAATTACTGGTAGGTGTGAAGTAATATTCGATAAATAATAGCCGCTTTTATGTAAATGTTAATAGCATCGTTACTTTGCGTTAAAAAGAATAATCAAGAGCTTTATAATATATAAAGAATAAGGATGGTACCACGGAAAATCCGTTCCTTAGGTACTTTTTTTATTTTATTGGAGGAAATTATGAGAAAATTAAGTGCACAAGAAGTTAGAAAAACATGGTTAAATTTTTTCAAAGAAAGAGGTCATGTAATTGAACCAGGGGCAAATTTAATTCCAGAAAATGATCCTACTCTTCTTTGGATAAATTCTGGTGTTGCAGCTTTAAAAAAATATTTTGATGGAAGTCAAGTTCCACCAGCAAGAAGAATTACTAACGTTCAAAAATCAATTAGAACTAATGATATTGAAAATGTTGGAAAAACTGCCAGACATCATACATTTTTTGAAATGCTTGGAAATTTCTCAATTGGCGATTATTTTAGAAAAGAAGTTATACCATGGGCTTTTGATATTCTCACTAATGATAAATATTTTGGAATGGATAAAAATAAATTATATATAACATATAATCCAATGGATAAAGAAAGTCACGATTTATGGATGAAGGTTGGAATTAGCGAAGATCATTTAATTCCATTAGAAGAAAATTTCTGGGAAATCGGAGAAGGACCTTGTGGACCAAACACTGAAGTATTTTTTGATCGTGGTGAAATTTATGATCCTAAACATCTTGGCGTTGAATTATTAAAACAAGATATTGAAAATGATCGATATATTGAGATTTGGGGTATTGTTTTTTCTCAATATAACGCCGAAAAAGGATTAAAAAGAAGTGAATATAAAGAATTACCAAGTAAAAACATTGATACTGGTGCAGGCCTTGAAAGAATTTGTTGTATTTTACAAGGAACTGATAGTAACTTTGAAATAGATTTATTTTGGCCAATAATTGAAAAAACTCAAGAATTAAGTGATAAAAAATATGAAGATGATAAAATGGCTTTTAGAGTCATAGCAGATCATATTAGAACTTGTGTTTTTGCATTAGCTGATGGGGCATATTTTTCAAATTCATTAAGAGGATATGTTTTAAGACGTTTATTAAGAAGAGCAATGAGATATGGACAAAAATTAGGTATTGATGGTGTTTTCTTATATAAATTAGTAGATACAGTTGTTGATATTATGAAAGATTTTTATCCATATTTAATAGATAAAAAAGAATTTATTAAAAAATTAATTATTGAAGAAGAAAATAAATTCTTAAAAACACTAAAATCAGGTGAAAATTTATTAACTTCAATTATTAATAAAAATCATACACTTACTGGTAAAGATGCATTTTTATTGTATGATACTTATGGTTTTCCATATGAATTAACAAAAGAAATTGCTTTAGAAAATAATATTAAATTAAATGACGATGAATTTAATAAATTGATGGAAGAACAAAAAAATAGAGCTAGAAGTTCGAGAAAAGAAATTGATTCTATGAATGTTCAATCCAAAGATTTATTAGATTTTAAAACGCCTTCAGAATTTTTATATGATACAAATAAATGTGAAAGTAAGGTAATTGGCTTATTTGTTGATGGTAAAAAAGTAGAAGAAATTGTAGATAAAGGGTATGTTGTTTTTGAAAAAACTCCATTTTATAGTGAAATGGGAGGTCAAGTTTCTGATACAGGAACAATTTATAACAACGATACAAAAGCAGTTGTAAGTGATGTAAGAATCGCTCCAAATAAACAAAACATGCATTTTGTTGAAATAGAATACGGATCTATTAAAGTAGATGATATTTTTACTTTAGAAATTGACAAATTAAAAAGATATAAAATTGAATGCAATCACTCTGCAACTCATTTATTACATAGAGCTTTAAAAGAAATTTTGGGAAAAGAAATCGAACAAAAAGGTAGTTTTGTTTGTGATAAATATTTAAGATTTGATTTCAATTATTTGAATAAATTAACTGATAGTCAATTAATTTCTATTGAAAAATTAGTTAATAAATACATTCAAGAAGAATTAGAAGAAAGAACACTAATTTTAAGTTATGACGAAGCAATTAAAACATGTGCAGAGCATGAATTTGAACAAAAGTATGGTGACGAAATTCGTGTCGTTTGTTTTGGAGATGTTTCAAAAGAATTTTGTGGTGGAACTCATGTAAAAAATTCAAAAGAAATCGGCACTTTTATTATTAATTCAGAACAATCAATTGCTGCAGGAATTAGAAGAATTGAAGCAACTACTAGTTTTGAAAATTATGAAATTATTAAGGATTTGCAAGGAAATTTAAAAAATATTGAAAATATTTTAGGGTGTAAATCAATAAATGAATCAATTACAAAAATTGAAAATATGTTACTTTTAAATAAAGAACTAAATCAAAAAATACAAAATATGAATAATAAAATATTAGAAGATAAAGCTAACAATTTAGTTAGAGAAAAAACTTTAATTAAAGATAATGTAAATTTTGTATTTTTAAATGATAAATTAACAAGAGAAAATTTAATTCTTTTAAAAGATATTTTAGATAAAAAAATAGAAAATACCATTGGTGTATTAGTTGGAAAAGATGATACTACTAGATTACCAATTTTGTGTTTTTCTAATTTAAAAGACTCAAATATCAATGCAAAAAAAGTATTTCAATTCATTGTTTCAAAAGTTGGTGGAAATGGCGGTGGCAAGGATAATTTATGTAATGGAGCTATTCCTAAATTTGACATTGGAAAAGAAGAAATTATTAAATTTTTAGACGAGAATTTATGATATATTTAGGTTTAGATTTAGGAACAACAACTCTAGGAATAGCTATTAACGATGATCTAAATATAGTTCATGGTTTAGAAAATTTTGAATTTGAAAAAGGAAATTATAAAAAAGCTAGAAATCATTTAAGAGAAGTAATAATTAAAAATAATGTATATAATCTTGTAATTGGTTTTCCGATTCAACTTGATGATCAAATCGGGGAAAGAGGGAAATCAGTAAAAAGATTTATTGACGATTTTTTAAAAGAAAATTCCGATTTCAATTTAAATATAAATTACCAAGATGAGAGGTATTCAACTCTTGAAGCTCATGAACGTTTAAAAAATAGTGGCCTAAAAGAAAATAAAATTAATAAGATAATTGATATGTATTCAGCAGTCGTTATTTTAGAAGATTTTTTAAAAAAACAGAATATTTAGATTAATTTTATTATAATAAATGTGAGGTTTAAATTATGAATGAAAAAGATAATGTTATTAAATTTGAAATAAATGGAGAAGAAAAAGAATTTAATATTTTATTTTCGTATCATTTAGATGATATGGATAGAGATTTCTTTTTACTTTATTTAGATGAAAATCCTGAAGATATTTTTGTATTTGAGTGCTTAAAAGATGGAACTATGATTGAAGTCAAAGATGGAAATTTATTAAAGATTGCTCAAGACATGCTTGAAACGTATGATTCTGATTTAAGCGACCTTGATAAAGTAATTTAATGATGATATAATACTAAATCGCATGGAGGGAAATATGGAAAAGAAATATCCTATTACTTTAGAGAAAAAAATTGAGTTAGAACAAGAAAAAGATCATCTTTTACATGTTGATTTACCAAATACAATTGAACAATTAAAAGCTGCTAGAGCTCAAGGTGACTTAAGTGAAAATGCTGATTATGATGCAGCCAAAAATAAACAAGGTGAAATTGAAAGAAGAATTAGCGAAATTGAAGATATTTTAAATAATTGTGAAATTATTAATGAAAAAGCTAATAAGAAGAAAAATGGCGTACAAATAGGATCAGTTGTTAAAATTACAGATTTATCAGATAATACTACTTATACATTTACAGTTGTTTCTACAATTGAATCTAATTTAGAAAATAATAAAATTTCTAATGTATGTCCATTAGGTGCCGCTTTAATTGGACATGGTGTTGGTGATATTGTAAAAGTCAAAGTTGATGAACCATACGATGTTCAAATTGTTGAAATAAAATAAAAATTTTTGGAAAAAATTATAAATAACCTCCGACTTATTAAGTAAGGAGGTTTTTTTATGACATTAACTTTAAAAATAATTATTGGTGTATTTGTGTTTACAATTATTGGTTTGGTAACGATGCAATTTATTGCACCTAATCTAACTCCAGTTAATAATGCGAATAATACAACCTTATCATTAGCAAAAGATACAATTAAAGTTTCAATTGAAGGCGAAGTAGAAGCTGAAGGTTCATATTTGCTAGAAGAAGGTTCTAATTTGGATGATTTAATTGAAGTTGCAAATGGATTAACTGATAATGCTGATACATTGTGCTTTTTTACAGATTTACTTTTAGAGAACAATCAAACTTATTACATTGCTCCAATTTATGATATTGATGATGTTTGCGGAAATACAAAATTGATTAAATGTAATATAAATAATTGTGAAAAAGATGATTTAAAAAATATCGATGGCATAGGTGATTCAATTGCTCAAAATATTATCCAATATAGAGCTGAAAATGGATCATTTTATTCTCTTGAAGAAGTAATGGATGTCAATGGTATTGGAAATGCGACATTTTCGAAATTAAAAAATTATATTAGATTAAAAGATGTTAACTAAGTGATTTTTTATATCTTTTTATTTGCGATATTAGGTATATTTTTACTAAAAAGTAATATTTATTTAATATTAGCAATAACTATTTCGTTACTATTGGTTTTATATTTTTTCAAAAAATTAAATTTAGCAAAAATATTATTATGTATTTTTACTTTTCTAACTTCTTTATCTATTTTTTGTAGTTTTGAATACACTGAACAAAATGAGATTCAAAACGCAAATTTTATAGTAGTGAGATCTAGAGAAAATTATTACATAATCTATAATTATATTGACAAATTTTATGTTTATGAAAAAAATAATAATAAAGAAGAAGGAGATATAATCCATTTAGAAGGTAAGCTTGAAAAGATCAGCTTTGTAACTTTGGAATCTGAATTTAGCTTTGAAAATTATTTAAATGAACAAGGAATTTACAATGAATTAGTCGTTTCAAAAGAGAAAATTTTATATAGAAATTTTTTACAACCAAATGCTGTAAAGGATAAGTTTTTGAAGAACTATGACGAAAATACACAAAATTTATTGTCTTCATTATTATTTTGTGAAAAAAATTATAATTCTTCAATAATAAAAGAAGTTAATTCTCTTAATTTGATTGTCTGCATATCAATTTCAGGTATTTTTATAAATGGAATAATTAAATTTTTTGAATTTATTTTTTCATATAAATTCGATGATAAAAGGAGTAATCTATTTTCATTTTTAATAATTATTCCATTTATGTTAATAAATATTTTTAATATAAGTATATTAAGAATTTTTATTATAAACTTATTAAAAACAATAAATTTAAATTTATTTAATAAAAGGTTTTCTTATTTAAATTTACTAGCAACTAGTGGGATTCTTTTAGTATTATTTGATCCTTATGTTATTTTTACTTTAAATTTCATTTTAGGTTATTTTTTATCAATAATATTCTTATTTATTTTAAATATTACTAGTAATAATAAATTTTTTAAAAGAAATATTAAAAAACTTACACTACAAACATTTTCTTTATTTCCAATACAAATTTATTTTACAAATTTTTTTAATGTATTATCAATTATATTGCAATTACTTATTTTACCAATAACAAATTGTGTATTCTTAATTGGCTTTGTGTCTTTTTATTTAGGATATAATCCTTTATTAAATTATTTTTGCAATTGCATATATAATTTGTTCAAATTTTTATCTAATTTTAATTTAGCTTTATATCATGAGCCATTTAACTTTGTTGGACTATTCTTCTACTATCTTGTTTTTGGTTTACTTATTTATTTATTCGAATATAAAATTAAATTTTTGGATAATAAATTAATTATATCTTGTTTTTTAATATTTATTATTTCCTCATTTCCATATAAGAGAATTTCTGAAAAAAGTGTGTCATTTATTAATGTTGGACAAGGTGACTCTATTTTATTAAGAGATAAAGATTTAGCTTTTTTAGTTGATACTGGAGGAAATATTTATAAAGATATTGCAAATGATGTTTTAATTAATTTTTTCAAGAAAAAAGAAATATATGATATTGATTATTTATTTATTACACATGATGATTATGATCATATTGGAGCATTAGATGAATTAAACAAAAACTTTATTATTAAAAATATTTTTACAAAAAATAACTTTAATACGACATTGATATTTAATAATATATCGATTCAAAATTTGAATGTTTGGAATTTTGACAATTCTAACGATAATTCATTAGTATTGGATGTAGATTTTTATAGCAATAAATTTTTATTAATGGGAGATGTATCAACTAAAGTTGAAAATAAATTAATAGAAACTTATGGTCTTTCTCTTAAAGCTGATTATCTTAAATTAGGACATCATGGCTCAAATACTTCATCAAGCGATGAGTTTATTGAAATTGTTTCACCAAAAGAAGCAATAATATCATGTGGTGTTAATAATATATACAATCATCCATCAAAACAAGTTATAGATACTTTAAATAAATATAAAATAAAAATAAGAAGAACAGATTTAGAAGGTACAATATCTTATTATTTTTAAATATGATAAAATAAATTCATGTTTTATATTGTATTTGGCGAACAAGAATTTCTAGTTAATAGAACAATTAAAAAAATTGAAAAAAAATATAATGAAATAGAATATTTTGATTTTAAAGAAGATGATTTAAATTCTATTATTAAATCAATTTCAAGTTATTCTTTATTTGAACAAAAAAAATTAATAGAGTTAAAAAATTTTGATCTTTTATTAAAAACTGATGAAGAATTAGAAAAGAACAAAAAAAGTAGTGAACTTATTTCATATTTATTTAATTGTAACGATAACGACATTATTTTAATTGTTTTAAACAAGAAAATTTCTCACAACAAAATTTATAAAAAGGTTTATGAAAATGGAGAAATTTATGAAAATCTACAATTATCTGATGATGACTGGCGGAAATACATTAAACAGAGATTTAATAAAGAAAATATTGATATAACAGAAGATGCTATTGAAGAATTGATTGTACGCGTTGATAAAGATTTAACAAAATTTGAAAACGAATTCAATAAGTTGATTAATTATTCAAATAAAATAAAATTAAATGATATAAAAATTTTAGTTAGCGAACCTTTAGAGGAAAATTCTTTTTTGGTATTAAATTATTTAATGAATAATAACAAAATAATGGCATTAAAAAAATATAATAATTTATTAAAACAAAATTACGAGACAGTAGTTTTAATTTCTTCAATTGTTACGCAATTAGTTTTTTATCAACAAGTATATTATTTGAGTAATATTGAAAAGAAAAGTAATTTAGAAATTGCTAAAACTTTAAAATCTAATGATAAGAGAGTTTATGTTACATTAAAAAATTTAAAAAAAATCGGTATAGATAGAATTTATAATTCTTGTAATTTGTTATATGAGATTGATAGCAAAATTAAATCCGGTTTATTAAATAAAAACACTGCATTTGAATTATTTTTATTAAATTTTTAAAAAAATAACATCCGCAATGGATGTTATTTGTATTATTTCATTTCGTTAACTTTTAATTGTAATCTTGATTTTTCTCTAGCAACTGTTTTGTGGTGCCAAACACCTTTAACAACAGCTTTATCTAATAAAGATATTGCAAGATTTAAATCTTTGACCGCATTAACTTTATCGTTAGTAGAAACATCAGCTTCTACCTTTTTAATAGCAGTTCTGACTTTTGATTTAAAAGAACTATTTCGTAAATTTGCTTTTTTATTTGTAATGTTTCTTTTCTTTTGTGATTTAATGTTTGCCATTTACTCTCTCTCCTTTTTTTGTACGCTTAATATCATACCTAAAATTATATAGTTTTGCAATTGTTATTTAAAAAGCGTTTTTGTAAAATATATGCATGACTAAAAATGATTGCAAAAAAATTAAAATATTATTTCTTGGAACGCCAAAAATGTCTGCTTATGTTTTGGAAAATTTAATTTTGGCTGGATATAACGTCATTGGAATAGTATCTCAACCTGATAAAGAAAAAGATAGAAAAGGAAATTTATTAGAAACAGAAACTAAAAAGGTTGGAAAAAAATATAATATACCTGTTTATCAATTTGATTCATTAAAAGAAAATATTAATGATTTTAAAAACATATCACCAGAATTAATAATTACAATTGCTTATGGAAAAATAGTACCTGAAGATATTTTAAATATACCAAAATATGGAAGTATAAATTTACATGGTTCTATTTTACCTAAATTAAGAGGCGCGGCACCAATTCAATATGCGTTATTTTTAGGTTTGAAAGAGACCGGCTTCACTTTAATGAAAATGGTCAAAAAGATGGATGCTGGCGATATGTATGCTAAAAAAATAGTAACAATTTCAAATGATGATAATTATACTTCTCTTGAAGAAAAAATGGAAAAATGTGCATCTGATTTATTATTAGAAAATATAGATAAATACCTAAGTAATGAGTTAATTCCAGTTAAACAAAATGAATATGAAGCAACATTTACAAGTAAGATAACAAAAGAAGATGAAAAATTAAGTCTTGATTTAAAAATGAATGATTTTCTAAATAAAATTCGAGGTCTTAGTTTAGTTCCAGGTGGTTTTTTATATTTTAATGATAAGAAATTTAAAATTTTACAAGCAAAAAAATTAAATAACGAACAAAAATATCAAGTTGGTTCTCTATTCGTTGAGCCTAAAAATAAGTTGTGTTTACAATTGTTAGATGGATCCATTATCTTGTTGAAAGTTCAATTAGAAGGTAAAAAAATAATGGATGGATCCAGTTTTCTTAATGGCAATCATATCTCGGATATTGTTTTAAAATGATAAAAACTAAAATATCTGTTCACGATTTAGTTGATTTTGTATTAAGAAATGGCGATATTAATACTTCTGTTTTTAATTATGAAACAATGCAAAAAGGGCAACTGATTCATAAAATCTATCAAAAAAACAAAGGTGATAATTATTTTCCTGAATATTATTTAAAAATAAATTATGAATTTCAAAATTTTGATATAGAACTTGAAGGAAGAGCAGACGGATTATATTTTGATAATGACAAACCAATCATTGAAGAAATAAAATCAACAAATACTGATATCGAAAAATTTTATAACGAAAACATTGAATGGCATTTAGGGCAAGCAAAAGTTTATGGTTTCATGTATCTATTTTTAACAAAACTAGAAAAAATAGATATTAATTTAATTTATATTTCACAACTTAATAATGATTTCAAAGTTTATAATTTTTCATATAGTTATTTTGATTTAAAACAATATTTTGAATTTTTGTTAGGTGAATATCTTTCTTTTTCTAATTTAGTTATTTTAATAAATTCTAAAACCAACAATTTTTTAAAAAATTTAGAATTTCCACATATTGAATATAGAAAATATCAAAAAGAATTAATAGATGATATAACAAATTGTATTTCAGATGGCAAAAATATTTTAATAGAAGCCCCAACAGGAATTGGGAAAACAATATCTGCATTATTTCCTTATTTAAAAAATACAGAAAAATTTCAGAAAATATTTTATTTAACTGCAAAAGACTCTGGAAAAGAAATTATTATAAATACTTTAAAAGAAATTAATGGGATTGACGCTAACATAAAAGTATCAGTAATCACTGGCAAAGAGAAGTGTTGTGTTAATGACGAAATTATATGCGATCCTAAATATTGTAAGTATGCAAAATCTTTTTATTTAAAAGAAAATTATGTTTTAAAACAACTCTTAACATCTAATATTCCGGTATACGATTATGATGAAATTAAGAAAATTTCTATGGAAAATGTAGTTTGTCCTTATCAATTACAATTTGATATTTCTAGTTACTGTAAAATTGTTATTTGTGATTATAATTATATTTTTGATCCTTTCGTTTTATTTAATTTTAAAGATGAAATTTTTAAGGATTCTGCAATTTTAATTGATGAGTGTCACAATTTGATTTCAAGAGTTAGAAATAGCTATTCTTCATCTTTTAATGCTTTTTCTCTTGAAAATTGTTATAACAAATTAAATATAAAAGGAATCAAAGGTATTAAAAAATTTAAAAATGATTTTAAAAATATAATTGAACTAGTCAAAGAATATAATTGTTATTCAGGCAAAGAAATAGAAAAAGACATTTTTAAATTAAGTTCTATTTCGGAAGGTTTTATAAAAAAACTAAACGATTTTTATGAAAGTTATTTAAAATTAAGAAATCAATTTATAAAAAATAAATGGAATTATTTTGAATCAATAAGTGTTGATATAGAAAGATTTTTAGCTATTCTAGATTTTATAGACGATAGATTTGCGATTATTTATAATAAAAATAAAAAAGAATTTTCGATCTATTGTCTAGATTCAAGCGATTTTATTTACGATAAGTTAAAAAATTTTTCATCAAGTTGTCTTTTTTCAGCAACATTAAATCCTTTGGAGTATTATAAAAAAATATTCTATAAAGATGATGATATATTTTATAAAGATTATAAATCACCGTTTAATAAAGATAATTTAAAAATTTTCGTTAATACGAATTATTCTTTATTATATAAAGATAGAGAAAAATCAATCAAAGAAATATCTAAATATATTAAAAATTTTTGTAATTTATATACAGGAAATTATTTAATTTTTTGTCCGTCATATGAATATTTAAATAAAATTTGCGATTTAATTAAGAGTGCAAATTATGAATTAATTGTTCAAGATAAAAACATGTCAAGTGATGAAAAAAATAATTTTATAACCAAATTAAATTCAAAAAATCAAAAAAATATCGTATGTTTGGCTGTTTTGGGTGGTATTTTCTCAGAAAGTTTAAATATTTTAAATAATTCCTTATTTGGGGTTTGTATTATTGGAATTGGATTTCCTCAATTTAATGTATTTAATAAATTAATATCAAATTATTATGAAGATGACGGTTTTAATTATTCATATGTTTATCCTGGGATCAAAAACATCACTCAAGCAATAGGAAGAATCATTCGAAAAGAAGATGATAAAGGCATAGTTTTACTTATTGATAAAAGATATAATCAAAAAATTTATAAAGATTTATTAACAAAAATTTCAAATGATATTTCTAAAATTGAAGATATTAAAACTTTAAATTGCGAGTTTGATAAATTTTATAATAAAATATTAATTGCTGATTATGAAAAAAAGTAAAAAATTAATTAGAAATTTCTCAATTATAGCTCATATAGATCATGGTAAATCTACGTTTGCTGATCGTGTTTTAGAATTGACTGAAACTGTTGAAAAAAGAGAAATGAAATCTCAATTTTTAGATAATATGGACTTAGAAAGAGAAAGAGGAATAACAATTAAATTAAATGCCGTTACTGTAAAATACAAAGCAAAAAATGGTGAAGATTATATGTTTAATTTAATTGATACTCCAGGGCATGTTGATTTCACATACGAAGTATCAAGATCATTGGCGGCTTGCGAAGGTTGTATTTTATTGATTGACGCTACCCAAGGAGTAGAAGCTCAAACGCTCGCTAATGTTTATTTAGCAGTTGATAATAATTTAGTAATTTTACCAGTAATTAATAAAATAGATTTACCAAGTGCAGATATTAGTTTATGTTTAGATGATATTGAACATAAAATTGGATTAAATCCAAACGATGTTTTATTAGTAAGTTCTAAAACAGGAGAAGGTGTTCGAGATGTTTTAGAAGAAGTCGTTGCTAAAATTCCAGAACCAAGTGGAGATAATAACAAGCAATTAAAAGCTTTAATTTTTGATAGTTATTATGATTCGTATAGAGGAGTAGTAATTTTAATAAGAATTTTTGATGGAAGTGTTAAAGTTGGCGATGAAATTTTATTTATGGCTAATGGTTTAAAATATCAAGTAACTGAAGCCGGAATAAGAACTCCTAATGAAAATCAAACTGATGTATTAAGCGTTGGTGAAGTAGGCTATTTATGTGCTCAAATTAAAGATATCAAGGATGTTTTTGTTGGTGATACGGTAACTTTAGCTAACAATCCATGTGATAAACCATTGGAAGGATATAGAAAATTAAATCCAATGGTATATTGTGGATTATATCCTGTTGATACAAAAAAATATGAAGACTTAAAAGAAGCACTTGAAAAATTATCTTTAAATGACTCTGCCTTGGAATTTGAGCCTGAAAATTCTCAAGCACTAGGATTTGGTTTTAGATGTGGGTTTTTAGGTTTGTTACACATGGATGTTGTTCAAGAAAGACTTGAAAGAGAATATAATTTGGATTTAATTTTAACTGCCCCAAGTGTTATTTATAAAGTAAATCTCACTGATGGAACAACAATTGAAATAGATAATCCTGCTTCAATGCCAGATTTAACTAAAATAAAAAGTATTGAGGAGCCATATGTTAATGCATCAATTATGACACCTGAAAGTTATGTCGGTGACGTTATGAAATTATGTCAAGATAAACGAGGGATTTATACTTCAATGGAGTATTTTGATGCTACAAGAATGATAATAAAATATGAAATTCCTTTAAGCGAAATTATTTTTAATTTTTTTGATAAATTAAAAAGTTATACAAAAGGTTATGCCTCATTAGATTATCAATTTGCTGAATATAAAGTTTCAAATTTAACAAAAATGGACATTTTACTTAATGGTCATATTATTGATGCTTTAAGCACGATAGTGTATAAACCAAGTGCGTATAAAAGAGGGTTAGCAATTGTACAAAAATTAAAGAATGTAATACCTAGACAATTATTTGAAATACCAGTTCAAGCTTGCATTAATAATAAGGCTATAGCTAGAGCTGATATTAAAGCATTAAGAAAAGATGTTTTATCTAAGTGTTATGGTGGCGATATTACCAGAAAGAAGAAGTTATTAGAAAAGCAAAAAGAAGGTAAAAAGAGGATGAAATCAATAGGTAATGTTGATATACCACAAGAAGCTTTTATGTCAATTTTATCAATCGATGATGATGAAAACACTAAATAACTACTAAAAAACTACTAAATATTTACTTTTTATTATTTTTTTCTTATAATATTAAAAGTTTGTGAGGATATTATTATGACAGATTTGGGTAAATTTACTAATGAAATGTACGCTACAAAAAAACAAGTACGAGAAGCATTAAATTTAGCAATGATTGATTCTTTGTGGAATCAAATTTTAAGTTATCGAAGTAATTTCGCCCAAACTATACCTTTAACAACTATTAACGGTGATAAATTATTTTTATGTTGTTGTCCATTTATAAATAAAAAATTAGCTGAAGCTACCAAAAAAATAAATAGATTTTCAGTAAAATATTTAAAAATGTCAAATTCAATAGCTAAGAATGAATTTAAAAACAATATTTTAACTAGAAATTTAAAAATAGTAAGTAAATCATTAATGATAGATGCATCTGATGATCTATTAAAGCGAATAGTTACAAGCCAACAAACAAGTATTGATCCGTCTTGTATTTTTTTACAAGAATATTCTTTTTTAATAAATAATTTATCAAATAGTGTTTCTGAATCTAATTTAGATAACTTAACAAATTATTTATATGATGTTTGTAAATCTTTAAATAATTCTAATGATGAAAAAGATTCTATTTTCAAAAAGCAGATGTTATTGAATAATTCAAGAAATGCTTATGACGGAATTTACGAAGAATGTCCTGTAAGTATGGTCCCTTCATTAATGAAAAATTTATTTGAATTTTTAGAAATGAATGATGATTTTGATTTTATAGTAAAATTAGCTGTGACATCTTTTTATATTCAATATTTAAAGCCATTTAGTTCATATGGGGAAGAAATTGCGTCATTATTATTAAAATATATTACTTTGAATTCTGATATTGAAAATGGCGCAGCATTAATTTGTTTTGAAAATTTATTAATCAATAATCAAATTTTAACTAACGCATGTTTCGAAGTACAGAAAACAATTGATTTTACATATTATTTTGATAAATTTTTAGATCAATTAAGTACTGAATTGCAATTTTTATTAGATGAAATTATTAAATTTGAAGCTAAAGAAGTTAAAGAAGAATATTATCAAATTGAAGATAATGATGAAGTAAAAAATAACGATGACAATTTTGTTGTTGATGAAAATTTAGCAAAAATGAATAATGTTGACGAAATTTCTGATGCTTTAAAGAAAAGAAAAGTTGCCGAAAATAATGTTTTAAATTATACTCAACAAATTGCTTTAACTAATGTTAGTTCTGGATTAAGTGAAGAAGAAGCATTAAAACTTGAAAGACATCTTGTTGAATCAAATCCAAACATTAGTCAATCACAGGCTTATTTTTATGCTAATCACTGCACTTTAGGAATGCATTATACAATTAAATCATATAAAGATTTTATTTGCTGTGCTTACGAAACAGCAAGATCTTCTATGGATAAATTGGTTGCTGAAGGTTATTATTCTAAAGAACCATATAAAAATAAGTTTTTATATACGCCAATTAAAAGAAAGTGAGGGGGAAAATGATTAATTTTTTAAGTGTTGATTTATCTAATCCAGGTTTTATTATTTTGTGGATTATTTTAATTTTTGGATTTTTATGTTTATTAGGTTTTACTATTAAAAAATTAATTATTGATAGAAAAAAAGAAAAAGTAAAAATTGATGATAAACAAGTAGCTAAAGATGAATTAGATAAATTACTTGTTAAAGTTGATGATGAAAAAATAGCAAAAGAAATTAACGACTATAAGGATAATAGTGACGAAAATTAAATCTAATCCTCAATCATTATATATACACATTCCATTTTGTAAAACTTTTTGCAAATATTGTGATTTTTGTAAATATTTTTATGATGAAAAAATATCAAATAAATATATTAATCAATTATTGATTGATTTAGATAAATACAAAAATCATAAATTTAAAACAATTTATATTGGTGGCGGTACCCCAACAAGTCTTAATTTATATAATTTAAATCGTTTATTAAAAGTTTTAACAAATTTGAGAAAAAAAAGATGTGAATTTACGATTGAATCGACAATTTCAGATATAGATGAAAGTAAATTATCATTATTGAAAAAATATAAAGTAAATAGAATTTCTCTCGGAGTTCAATCATTTAATAATCATAATTTAACTATCATGGGAATAAGACATAAAGAAAAAGACATATATAATAAAATAAAAATAGTAAGAAAATATTTTAAAAATGTTAATCTTGATTTAATGTATGGAATGCCTTTTTCAAATGAAAAAATATTACAAAGTGATTTAAATAAATTAATTAAATTAAATCCCGCCCATATTTCAATATATTCTTTAATAATTGAAGAAAAAACAAAATTTTATCTAATGAATTTAAGAACAATAAATGGTGATGATTTAAGAAAACAATATGATTATATTGTTAATTTTTTAAATAAAATTGGATATAAACGTTATGAAGTATCAAATTTTTCAAAAAAACATAAATTTTCTAAGCACAATTTAACATATTGGAAAAATAATGAATATATTGGACTTGGTTTGGGAGCATCAAGTTATGTTAATAAACAAAGATTTAAAATGACAACAAATATGATCAAATATTTAGATGGAGAAAGAATACTAGAAAAAGAAAATTTAGACGATAAAGATATCTTTGAATATTATGTAATGCTAGGTTTAAGAATAGAATTTGGAATAAATTTAAATTACATTAAAAAAAATTTTGGAATTAATTTAATAAAAAATAATTCATTTAATGAATTGCTTAAAAATAATATTATCATCAAAAAAGGCCAGAAAATCAGCATTTCACCTGATTATTTTTATGTTCAAGATGAAGTTATAATAAAATTATTAAATAATTAGCACTTTTTTATTGACAGTGCTAATAAACTTTCATATAATATTTTTAGCATTCTGATTAAGAGAGTGCTAGTAGAATTATTTATGAACAGAAGTGATCAAATTTTAAAGTATATTGTCGAAACATTTGTTGAAACAGCTGAACCTGTTTCTTCTAAAAAGTTGATTGAAAAGTATAATCTAAAATTTTCTAGTGCAACAATTAGAAATGAGATGCAAAATTTGGAAAATCAATCTTATTTAGAAAAGACTCATACTTCTAGCGGAAGAGTTCCTTCTGCAAAAGGTTATCAATATTATGTTGATAATTTAAGAGAAGGAGTTCTAAATACTGATATTAAGTTTCAGCTTCAATCAATGTTAGACGAAAGGTTAAGAAGTGTGCAAGAAATTTTAACAAAATCTTGTGAAGTTTTGTCACAAATGACAAATTTGACCTCAGTTATACTTGGAAGTAATGCGAAAGATGAATTATTGGCATCATTGCATATGGTTCCTCTTTCAAATAATTCGGCTACAGTAATTTTTATTACTAATAAAGGAAATGTTGTTAACAAGACGTTCTTCTTTGATGAAAAAGTAAGTCAATCAGATTTCAAAAATTGTATTGATATTATTGCAAAAAGACTTATTAATACTAAATTAATTGATTTAGAAAATAAGTTAAAATCACTAAAACCAATTTTACAAGATTATATTGTTAATGGTGATTTACTATATCAAAGTCTTCTTAGCACTTTATCAAATCTTACAAATTCAAGAGCAATTATGTATGGAAAAGAACATTTGTTAGAACAACCTGAATTTTCGAATAATCCAAACGATGTTAAAAACATTGTTAAATTATTAGATTCGCCTGAATTTTTTAAAGATATTTCAGATGATACTTTAAAAAATAATGGTATTTCTATTAAAATTGGTAATAAAAATTCAAGATATGAAAATTTATCAATTTTATCTGCTAAAGTTGATTTGCCTGGTGCAAAAGATAATATTATTAGTTTGATCGGTCCAGTTAGAATGGATTATCAATCAGCAATTAGTATATTAAAAGGTTTGGTAAATGAAATTGATGCAAAATATAATAAAAAATAAGGGGGCACAAATATGGATGAATTAAATAAAGAAATAAAAGAAGAAAATTCCGAACAAGAAGCTTCTAACAAAGAAGAAGCAAATAAGAAAGAAAAAGAAAAGAAAATTTCTATTTCAAAATATAATTCATTGCAAAAAGAAAACGAAGACTTAAAAAATCAAATCAATGAATGGAAAAATAAATATTATACAGCCTATGCTGATATTGATAATTTAAGGAAATCCATTGAAAAAGATCATCGTGAAGCCTTAAGGTATCGTGCTTCCGGGTTTATTGATAAATTATTACCTGCATTAGATAGCTTCAATATGGCAATTTCAGTAGAAAACCAAGATCCAAAAATTGAAAATTTCTTACAAGGATTTAAATTTGTCTATAAAAATTTAATAAACGCCTTACAAGAAGAAGGTGTTACTGAAATAAGACCAAATATTAATGATAAATTTGATGAAAATATAATGCATGCAATTGATACAATAGAATCAGATGGTCCTGAGAATCTAGTAGCTAAAGTTTATACAAATGGTTATAAGTTACATGACCGAATTATTAGACCAGCAATGGTTTATGTTACAAAAGCAAAACAAGATAAAAATGATGATAAATCATCTTCAGATATAAATAAAGAAAATAAAAATTAAGGAGGGTTATTTATATGGCAAAGGAAATTATTTTAGGTATTGATTTAGGAACAACAAATTCAGTTGTTTCATATTTACAAGCAGATGGAAAGGTAAAAGTTATTCCAAATCCAGAAGGTACAATGACTACACCAAGTGTTGTAGCATTTAAACCTAATGGTGAAGAAATTGTCGGTAATGCTGCAAAAAGACAAGCTATTACCAATCCTGATACTGTTTCATCAATTAAAAGAAAAATGGGTACTAATGAAAAAGTACACATTAATTGCATCAATAAAGATTTTACTCCACAAGAAATTTCAGCAAAAATTCTTGCTTATATGAAGAGTTATGCTGAAAAAAATATTGGTCAAAAAGTTGAAAAAGCTGTTATTACAGTCCCTGCATACTTCAATGATGCTCAAAGACAAGCAACAAAAGATGCTGGTAAAATTGCTGGATTAGATGTCGTTAGAATTATTAACGAACCTACAGCGGCTTCACTTGCATATGGTCTTGAAAATACTCAAAAGAATGAAACTATTCTTGTATTTGACTTAGGTGGTGGTACACTTGATGTTTCTATTCTTGATATTGGCGAAGGCACATTTGAAGTTGTTGCTACATCTGGTGATAATAAATTAGGTGGTGATGACTGGGATAATGCTGTTGCTAAATGGATTCATGACCGTATTAAAGAAAAATTTAATATAGATATCAATGATAAGATGGCTCAACAAAGATATAAAGATGCAGCTGAAAAAGCTAAAATTGAATTATCAAGTTCTGTCGAAACTACAATTTCATTACCATTTATTGGTATGAATGCTAATGGTCCTATTAACTTTGAAGAAACTCTTACAAGAGCTAAATTCGAAGAATTAACAAAAGATTTATTATATAGATGCGAAGGACCAATTCAAAAAGCTATGGCTGATGCAAAAATTACATCAAATGATTTAGACCAAGTTTTATTAATCGGTGGTTCTATCAGAATGCCAGCTGTTCAAGCTTTAGTTAAGAGATTTACAAATAAAACACCTAACCTCTCAGTTAACCCTGATGAAGCTGTAAGTATTGGTGCTGCAATTCAAGGTGGTATTGTTAGCGGTGATGTTAAAGATGTAGTTTTATTAGATGTTACTCCTTTAACATTAGGTATTGAAACAATGGGTGGAGTTATGACTCCTTTAATTACTCGTAATACAACAATTCCAACTACTAAATCACAAATCTTCTCAACAGCTGCTGATAATCAACCTGCTGTTGATATTATGGTTTATCAAGGTGAAAGACCAATTGCTAGAGATAATAAATTATTAGGTCAATTCCAATTATCTGGTATTAAACCTGCCAGAAGAGGTGAACCAAGAATTGAAGTTACATTCTCAATTGATGTCAATGGTATTGTTAAAGTTAGTGCTAAAGATTTAGATACTAATAAAGAACAAGAAATTGTCATTAAAGATTCTAATGGTTTATCAAAAGAAGAAATCGATAGAATGGTTAGAGAAGCTGAAGAAAATAAAGAAGCAGATGATAAGAGAAAAGAAGAAGCCGAATTAAAGAATAAAGCCGAACAATACATTAATTCTATTGATGATGCATTCAAAGAAAAAGGCGATTCAATTGATCCAAAACAAAAAGAAGAAATTACAAATTTGAGAAATCAATTGAAAGAAGCTGTTGATAAAAATGATTTTGATACATTAAGAAGTAGAATTAATGAACTTGAACAAGCAGCTCAAATTCTTGCTCAACAACAAGCTCAACAATCAAGTCAACAAACAGGCTCAAGTGCTAGCGATAGTGGTAAGCAAAATACTGCAAGCAACGATAAAGACGATGTTATTGATGCAGATTTTACTGATAAAAAGTAATAACAATTAATTAAATTTAATTAAGGACCAGTTAATTGGTCCTTAATTTTATGTATTGAAAGGAGTTTGAAACTATGCCAGAAAATAAAGATTATTATGCAGTTTTAGGTGTCCCAAAAACAGCTACTAAGGATGAAATTAAAAGTGCTTATCGTAAACTTGCTATGAAATATCACCCTGATAGAAATAAAGAACCAGGTGCTGAAAAGAAATTCATGGAAATTCAAGAAGCATATGATGTTTTAAAAGATGATGAAAAACGAAAAACATATGATCAATTTGGTAGTGCTGCCTTTGAACAAGGCGGATTTGGAACAAATAATGGAAATCCTTTTGGAGCTGGTGGTTTCGGCTTTAATTTTAATGGTGATGATTTAAATGATATTTTTTCACAATTTATGGGCGGAGGAAGAAGAAGATCATCTAGAAATTCTGGTCCTCAAAAAGGCGATGATTTAGCTTATAAAATTAAAATATCATTTATGGACTCTATTAATGGTAAAAAGGTAACTTTACCAAATTATACATATGAAAAATCATGTCCTAGTTGTAATGGAACTGGTGCAAAAAATGGCACAGATTTTGTAACATGCCCACATTGTAATGGTACTGGAAGAGTAAGAAGTCAATCTAGATCTATTTTTGGTATTTTTGAAAGTGAGGAACTATGTCCTTATTGTAATGGAACAGGAAAAATGATTAATAATAAATGTCCTGATTGTAATGGTTCTGGGTATATCAAAGTTAAAGAAGATCTTCTTGTTAATATTCCAGCTGGCATTAATAATGGACAACAAATTAAAATTAAAGAAAAAGGTGGAAGAGGTGTGAACGGTGGTCCTAATGGAGATTTATATATTGAAATTAATGTCGCTCCTCATCAAACGTTTATAAGACAAGGAAATGATATTCATATAAGCATTCCTATTGATTTTGTTGATGCTGCCTTAGGAACAACTGTAAATGTTCCAACCGTTTATGAAAATAATGTTGAATTAAAGATTCCAGCAGGAGTTCAACCTGAAAATATATTAAGAATGAGAGGTATGGGTGTAAAGGATTTAAGAACTGGAAATCCTGGAGACCAATATGTTCATTTAAAAATAATGACTCCTACAAATTTAAATAAAAATCAAAAAGAATATTTAAAGAAATTTAAAGAAGAAGAAAGTGATAACGATAATATTTTTAAAAAGTTTATGAAAAATTTTAAAAAATAATTTTTTTGAAGAGCGTTTAATATTAAAATATTATTTGGAAGTAATTGATTATGTTAAAGTGCAGAAGATGTGGAAAAAGTTTAACAAAATTTGATAAAGATATTTGTCCTTATTGTGGTTTGATAAAACCATTAGAAGGTCAAGAAGATAATACCGAAGATGTTACTCAATTTATAGAATCAACTAATTTAAGTAAGGAAAATTTAAACTATAAACCTAAAAAAATACTTGTATATTCATTATTATTGATGTTTTTAGGAATTTTTTCTGCACATTTGTTTTATATTAAATCTTATTTTAAATCTATTTTCTTATTAGTTTTTAATCTCATTTTCATAGGAATGGGAGGATATATATTAAGTTTGTTAGGTTTTTCTATTTTTGAAGGTCAAATTTATCTTTATTGGATCATAAGTTTTGGTGTTTTATTTATTATATATTTTATATTAGGAATTGTTGTTTTCATTCAAAAACAAGTAGTGGATAATAATAATCAATTATTAAGATGAAGTTAATAAGTAGAAAATTAGTAGTTAATTAGTAGATATTTAGGAAATAATTAGTAAAAATGAAAAGAATTAGTCAATTATTAGTGAAAAATCAGAATAAAAAATTTAATTTCAAAAAAAACAATGAATACTTTTTTTATAAGAAAAATGTTCGATTATTAAAAGAACTTAATATTTTTAACTATTTGCTAAAAGTTAATAATTCTTTCGATATGATTTGTGCTAATTCTGTTATTTATTCTTATTTGAATAAATTAAAACTGGATGATATATGCAAAGACTTATTCTCTAGTATATTTTTAAATAATAAGTTAAGCAGTGATGAATTTATTAAATATTATCATTCAAGAATTGTTGATTTGAGATATTTTAATTCAAATGGTATTAAAATTTATATTCCTTTCTTTTCACATTCAATTAATAACTTATATATAAATGAGCCTATTAAACTTTTAGAAATGCCTTATAGTGAGCTCTTAACAAATTTTAAGAATAATATAATCGATCCATTTGACACATATGATATTAATTTATTTGATTCAAATTTTACAAAATTAGTAGAAATCAAAAAATATGAAAATTTTACTGCATTATACGATTTTGATTTGGCAACAATTTTCTTAGTCAATAGTCAAGGTCGTCTTGAATATCAAATTAATATTTTTGATAAATGGATGAAAAACTTTAACACTAGTCATGTTTTAGACAGAATTATACCAGCAATTGATGCTTATTATTCCGGAGATAAACAAGCTTTTGTTAATCAATTGTTTGAAAATGGTTTAATTTCTGAAAAAATGTTTAAATTAATTTCTAATGAATAAGATTTTTTATAAAAATATTGGATGTAAAGTTAATAATTATGAATTGAACAGTATCTGTTCAATTTTTTTTGATAATAATTATGAGTATGATCAAAAAAATCCTGATGTTGTTTTAATCAATACTTGCAGCGTTACATCCCAAGCAGATAAAAAATCAAGAAACTATATTTCAAGATATCGAAAAAAATATAAAAATTCTATCTTAATCGTAATGGGGTGTTTTATTCAAGGTCTTGATGAATATGTAATAAACAAAATTGATGCTGATATAATTATTGGCAATGTCTATAAAAATGAAATATTTGATTTAGTAAATAAATTTAAAGATGAACATAAAAAAATCATTAAACTTAATAAAAAAACAAGAAAAGTTTGTTATGAAGAAATTTCACATTTAAAGTATTTCAGTCAAACAAGAGCCTATATCAAAATTCAAGATGGCTGTAATAAGTTTTGTTCTTATTGCTTAATTCCTTATATAAGGCTTGAAAGTAGAAGTAGAAAAAAAGAAGATATTTTAATTGAAATTGATAATCTTTTAAAAAGCAATTATAAAGAAATCGTATTAACTGGAATTGATGTATCTTCTTATGGATTAGATCTATATGAAAATTATACTTTTTCAGATTTATTAGAGGAAATTTTAAATACTTTTAATAATTATTTTAGACTTCGTATATCTTCCATCGAAGAATCTATGATCGATGATAAATTTTTATACTTATTGTCAAAGGATAAAAGAATATGTGACCATATGCATTTGTCATTACAAAGTGGTAGTGATAAAGTTTTAAAATTAATGAATAGAAGATATACTTCGTCAGATTTTTTAAAAAAAGTTAATAAAATTTTTAAAGTTAGACCTTTAATAAACTTAACAACCGATGTTATTGTAGGTTTTCCTGGAGAAAATACTGAAAATTTTTTAGAAACGGTTGAGTTTGTTAAAAAATGTAATTTTTCTAAAATTCATGTATTTCCTTATTCTGATAGAAAAGGTACAGTCGCAAGTAAATTTCCAAATCATGTAAATGATGTGGAAAAAAAGAAAAGAGTTGATTTTTTACTTAATATATCCAAAGAATTAGAAAAGAAGTATATTTCTAAATTTGTTGGAACAAAACTCGAAGTTTTGGTTGAAAACTTTGATTCGATGACTGATTCTTTTTTTGGTCACACTTCAAACTATTTGGAATTGAATTTTAAAAATGAAGAAAAAGATAAAAATTTAACAAATAATTTTGTTGAAGTAAAAGTTAATTTTGACAATGTAAAAATTTAAAAAGCACGATTTTATCGATATTTTTATAATTTTTTATAAATTTGTTAAAAATGTTTGATTTTATTTTTGAATTGTTATAAAATACTTCGTGTTTGAAAGGAGAATATTATGGCAGTACCTTACAGAAGAACTTCAAAAACAAGAAAAAGATTAAGAAGAACTCATTTTAAATTAGAATCTGTAACTTTAGTTAAATGCTCACATTGTGGAGCAATGATTCAACCACATACAGTATGTCAAGAATGTGGTTATTATAATGGAAAACAAGTTTTAAAAGTTAAAACAAAAAAGAAAAACTAATTAAATATGGAATATAATAAATTTATAGATCATACAAATCTTAAACAAGATGCCACAAGAGAAGATATTAAAAAATTATGTGAAGAAGCAATTTCATATGATTTTATGTCTGTTTGTGTAAATCCTGATTTTGTAAAATTCGCATCCGACTTATTACTTGATAGCGAAGTTAAAGTTTGTACAGTAATTGGTTTTCCATTAGGTGCTTCAACAACAAGAACTAAAGTATTCGAAACAAAAGATGCACTTAAAAATGGAGCAGATGAAATTGATATGGTTATTAATGTATCTGCTTTAAAAGATAAAAATTATGATCTTGTAAAAAATGAAATTGCATCAATTAAAAAAGTTTGTAAAAAACACATCCTCAAAGTAATTTTAGAAACATGCTTATTAAGCAATGAAGAAATAGTAGCTGCATGTAAGTTAGCAAAAGAAGCAAGAGCCGATTTTGTTAAAACATCAACTGGTTTTTCAAAAGGTGGAGCAACAGTTGAAGCAGTAAAATTAATGAGAGAAACAGTAAAAGATTCCATGGGTGTTAAGGCTAGTGGTGGAATTAAAACCCATGAAGATCTTATAAAAATGATAGATGCTGGTGCTAATAGAATTGGCACAAGTTCTGGAACCAAAATTTTATAGTGAAAGGTGGTGAGAAAAGTGCCAAAAATCGTAGTAAGAGAGACTGAATCTTTAGATGAAGCTTTAAAAAGATTTAAAAGACAAGTTAATAAAGCCGGAATCTTACAAGAATCTAGAAAAAGAGAATTTTATTTAAAACCTGGTCTCAAAAGAAAATTAAAAAGCGAACTCGCAAGAAGAAAAAAATAAATTTTTAGGAAAATTGATTAAAACCTCTCGACTTATTAGGTGAGAGGTTTTTTTGTGTCATATTATATAAAACAAATTAAAAAAAATGATTGTGGTTATACTTCTATAAAAATGTATCTTGCATCTTTAAGTAAAAATAAAGATTTCCTTTTTATGCAAGATAGCAAAATAGAAAATTTATCAATTTTAGAATTAATTGAGCTTTTAAATAAAAATAATGTTGAAGCAAAAGCGTATAAAAATGTTTCTAAAAAAATTATTAAAAAAATTAGAGAAGAATTTTTATTAATTAATAAAAATGAAAATTCATATCACTGTGTAATGGTTAAAAAAGTTATTTTTAACAATTTATTAATTTATGATCCTGAAAAAGGGATATATTGGATGAAAATGAAAGATATTATTAACGAAGAAAGCATTGTTATCTTTCGTATAAACAAGAAAACAAAAATTAATAATTATAGTAATGGATTAAATAAATTGTTTTCTTATAAAATTTACAACCTATTTATCGTTATTACAACATTTTTAGCGTTATTTTCTCTTATATTTGGTTTATATTTAATGAACAATAATATGATTGTTCAAACTTTAATATTATTAACTTTATATGTTTTATTAACATTACTTTCCCAATTTTTAACGAATAAATTGAATAAAATAAAAATAAATAAAATAAATAAATATTTGTTAAAAACTCATGATAAAATCGGAAAGAATTTAATAGAGAGTAATTTAAATTATGTTTTAAAATCAACTAATTTAATTTCAACATTTCTAATTAACATTGTCAGTTTTATTTTTTTAATAACTTTGATTGTTTTGAATAATTATAAAAACTTATTATTTATTTTTTTAATGATAGTTTATTTTATAATTTCAAGGCAAATATTGAACAAAAAAATAACTAAAACAAAAGAAAGGCTAAATAAATTAGAAAATAATTTAAATAATTGTGATCATATTAAATATGATATGGTTAATGTTCAAATATCATTAGAATCAAATAAATTATTTAAATTATTATCAATAAATAAATATTTAGATATATTTTATTCATTAATTATTTCTTTAAGTATTTGTTATTTTTCTGAAACATTAAATTTCATAAGTTTAGTTTTTTATTATATTCTATTTTCAACAATTATTAAGTTGCTTGATGGAATTATAAAATTTAATGAAGAAAATAATAATGTTAAATATTATTTAAACAAAATTTTTTATTATATTCATAATATTTAGAATTTTTAGTATAATTTTTACATGGCAATTGATTTTGTTAATTATACAATTTTAACTTTAAATGGATTAGAAGAAAAATTTAATTATTTTTATAAAAAAACTTTGAAGATATTGAAATTAAAAGATATTTATTTTTTAGAAGTAGATATTATAACTAGCAAAAAAATTCATCAAATAAACAAAAAATACCGTAATCGTAATTCGGTTACAGATGTTATTTCTTTTGCATTTAATGATGATAAGAAAAATGACTTAGGTCTAAAAGATTTTAATTTTTTAGGATGTATTTTTATTAATTATCAACGTGCCAAAACTCAGGCTAAAAAGTACGGAAATACGTTTAATAGAGAAATTTGTTTTTTGTTTATTCATGGCTTATTACATCTTTTAGGATATGATCATATGAACAAGCAAGATGAAGAAATAATGACTAATCTTCAAAAAAAGATATTAAAAGGAGAAAATTTATGATTGAAATTGATACTGAAATATTATTTGAGGAATTAAAAAAAGCTAGAGATTTATCCTACTCACCATATTCTAATTTTAGAGTCGGGGCAGTTGTTTTAACAAAAGATGGTAAATATATTTTAGGTACAAACATTGAAAATGCATCCTATCCACTTTGTATGTGCGCTGAAAGAAATGCAATTTATAGAGCATATTTAGAAGGATATAATAGAAGTGATATCGTTTGTATAGCAATTTATGCTGAAACCGAAAATTATATTTCACCTTGTGGAGCTTGTAGACAAGTAATGCAAGAGTTATTATCTAAAAATACTCCAATATATCTTTTTAGTAAAAATGGAAGTCATATTGAAACAAATATAGAAGAATTATTACCATTTTCTTTTAGCGGAGATGATTTACAATGAAATCTGGTTTTGTTAGTTTAATTGGTAAACCAAACGTTGGTAAATCCACGATTTTAAATGCAATTTTAAATCAAGAAATATCTATAGTTACAAATAAAGCTCAAACAACCAGAAATAGTGTAAGCGGAATTTATGAAGATGGTGATTCACAAATTATTTTTTTAGATACTCCTGGTATTCATAAAAATAAAGATTTATTAGATAAATATATGAATAAAGCGTCTTATAATTCCATAAGAAGTTCGGATGTTGTTGTTTTGATTTTAGATTCTTCTAAAGATTTTGATAACAATGATTCATTTATATTCGATCATTTAAAATTTGATAATAAATTAATAATAGCATTTAATAAAATTGATTTAACTAATGTAATTTTAATTAACAAATTAAAAGAAAAAATTAAAACAATTTATCCTAATTATTCATCAATTATCGAATTATGCGGTTTAGATAAATTTAATATCACAGAATTAATAAACGAAATTAAAAAGTTTTTACCTGAATCACCAAAAATATATGAAAATAGAGAGCCTAAAGATATAAAATTTGTTACTGCTGAAATAATTCGGAAAAATATTTTAAAGTTTTGTAGAGAAGAAGTGCCACATTCAATTTTTGTTAAAATTAATGATGCAATTGAAGAAGATAATAAAATTAATATAAATGGTAAAATTATTTGCGAAAAAGATAGCCAAAAAGGTATTTTAATTGGTAAAAATGCTTCAATGATTAAGAAAATAGGTACTAAATCAAGAATTGAATTAGAAAGTAAATATAATAAAAAAATTAATCTTTCATTAATAGTAATTGTAAATAGAAACTGGAAAAATGATGAAAAATTTTTGAAAGAAAATAAAATTAATGAAATAAAATGAAACTTAAAGGAATATTATTAGAAAAGAATATTTATAAGAATGGATCTTATATTTATGATTTTTTATCGACAGAAAATAATTTAATTTCTTTTAAAGCAAAAGGCACTGATAAAACAACATCAGCAAATAAATATACCTTATTTTTTTTAAATATTATAGAAGGAGAATTTATAAAAAAAGGAAATAAATATTTATTTCTAAATGGAAAAGTTATCCTAGACTCAAATTTTTATTATGATAGTTATTATGGTTTAATATTTCTAAATGCTGTTAAAGAATTAATTTATAAAATTATGGAAAAACAAGATTGGTATAAAATTAGTAGAAATTTAGTATTTATTCAGTTAATAAATAGTAGAAATACTTCAAAACCGATTGTTTATATTTATTCATTAGTTTATTTATCGTTATTAATTTTGCAAACTGAAGGACTTGATTTTTTTATTTTTTTGAAAAGTCAAAACTTAGATGATCTATTATATAAAAAATTTAAAGATCCTCATGATCTAAAAAATGTGGAAATTAATACAAATGAATTAAAAGAAGTATTAAAAAATATTAATACTTTTATAGAAGAAAATTTTAACTCAAAAATTAACAGTTTTGACCTATTTTTAGAACACTTATAATGGGTTGACAAAAAAATTAAATTAGATATAATTTAACGCGTATGCGTGAAGAAGGTACACAAGAAAATAATAACTATATATATTTTTTTGGTAATTTAGGTATAGAATTTGAATTTAATGAAAAAATTCAAGAAAAACTTATAAACAAAGAACCAATTTCTATTGAAGAAAGAAATAAAATTGTATTAAATAATCAAAAACTTGTGTATAAGATCGCTAAGAGAATGACAGCATTGAATGAAAATATAGATATCGATGATTTGATTCAAGATGCTAATTTAGGATTAATACTTGCTATAGATAGATATAGATATCATCACGAAACTAATTTTACATTTGCATCATTTGCAGTAAAAATGATGGTTTCTGAAATTATTAAAAATGAATATGAATATAATTCTGAATTATATATTCCTTATTATGTTTATTCCTTAAATAGATCTATAAAAAAAGCAGAAGATGATTATTACGCAAAAAGAGGTAATTTTCCCTCAATAAGGACTTTGTTTAATACTTTAGATTGGAAACTTCTATCAAAAATTAAAATTTCAACATTTTCCGAAATTTATAATGCATATAATATAAAATTTTATTCGTTAGATGATTGTGAAATGATTGTTGGAAAATATGAAAAAAATTTAATCGATTATATGATTCTTAAAGAAGAATTTATGGATTCAATTAAAAAAATTCTTAATAAAAAATATGTAGATATTATTTCCATGAAGTATGGCTTAGGGGATTATATTAAAGAGCATTCTTTAAAAGAAGTCGCTAAAAAATATAAAGTGACGTCAACGAGAATATCAATTATATTAAATATTATTTTTGAAAAATTAAAAATTTATCTTAGAGCTACTAAGTTTAATGAATTTTTACAATTAAAGGAGGATGACTATTATTATGAAAAACTTTAATAAAATTGTAAATCATTTAATTACAACAGGATTTGTATACCCTTCCAGTGAAATTTATGGTGGTTTATCAAATTCATGGGATTATGGACCTTTAGGCGTTGAGCTTAAGCAAAATATTAAAAAATTATGGTGGCAAAAGTTCGTTCATGAATCTACATTAAATGTTGGCATTGATAGTGCAATTTTGATGAACCCAAAAGTTTGGGAAGCAACCGGTCACGTGACAAGCTTTAATGATCCTTTAATTGATTGTAAATCATGTAAAATGCGTTTTAGAGCAGATGAATTAATTAAAAATCAATTCTCAAATGTAAATGTAGATAAAATGACAAATGATGAATTATCTGATTTTGTTAAAAATAACGATGTTGTTTGTCCTAATTGCGGAAAGCATAATTTTACCGATATAAGACAATTTAATATGATGTTTAAGACACATATTGGTGTTACTGATGATTCTAAATCGGTTGTTTATTTACGACCAGAAACTGCTCAAGGAGTTTTTGTAAACTTTAAAAATGTTCAACGTACTACAAGAAAAAAACTTCCTTTTGGTATTTGCAATGTTGGTAAATCATTTAGAAACGAAATTACTCCAGGAAACTTTATCTTTAGAACTAGAGAATTTGAGCAAATGGAATGTGAATTTTTTGTAAAACCTGAAGATGATCTAAAATGGTATGATTATTGGAAAAAATATTGTATGGACTTTCTTTTAAATGAACTATCTATTTTAAAAGATAATTTACGTTTTAGAGATCACGAAAAAGAAGAATTGGCCTTTTATAGTAAAGCAACATGCGATATTGAATACAATTTCCCATTTGGATGGGGTGAAATTTGGGGTATTGCCGATAGAACTGATTATGATCTTAAGAAACATATGGAATATTCAAAAGAATCACTTGAATATGTTGATACTGTGACAAATCAAAAAATTATTCCTTATGTTATTGAACCTTCTGTCGGTTTAGATAGATTAATGTTAATGAGTTTAGTTGACTCTTACGATGAAGAAACTCTTGAAAATGGAGAAACTAGAATTGTAATGCATTTAGATAAAAAAATCGCTCCAATTAAAATTGCTATATTACCATTAAGTAAACAATTAAGTGAGAAAGCTTTATCAATCTATAAACAATTGGTTAAAAAATATAATTGCCAATTTGATGAAAGTGGTAGTATTGGTAAAAGATATAGAAGACAAGATTCAATTGGCACACCATTTTGTGTTACAGTTGACTTCGATACATTAAATGATGGTTGTGTAACAATTAGATTTAGAGATGATATGTCTCAAAAACGAATAAAAGTAGAAGAAATATCAAAATATATTGATTAGTTAAAAAATAGTAATTTTTTAGTCGTTTATTAGGAGATTATTAGTGAATAATTATATAAATGCTGATGAAATATTAAATAAATTAGATATTGTGGATGTCATTGGAAGTTATATAAATCTATCTAAAAGAGGAAAAGATTATATAGGATTATGTCCTTTTCATGATGACCATTCACCATCTATGCATGTTTCAAAAGAAAAACAAATTTACAAATGTTTTACATGCGGTAAAGGCGGAAATTTGATTAATTTTATTTCTAATTACGAAAATATTTCCTATTTAGATGCATTGTATAAAGCTGCAGATTTAGCCGGAATAAAAGTTATTAGAAATAAAAAAGTTGATCAATTTGAAAAAGAAAAAGAATGCATGTCTTCTTTAGTTAATTACTATAATATGATGATTGAATTAAAAAGTGGAGAAAAAGCAAGAACTTATTGTGATCAAAGAGGTTTAAATGCTGCAATAAGAAAGCAATTCATGATTGGTTATGCTCCAATAAACAAACAAGATAGCATTAATTATTTAATGAAGTGTGGTTTTTCTATTAAAACAATGCAAGATATTGGAATTTGCGGATTTGAAAATGGAAATTATTATGATAAAAATTCCGGAAGAATTATATTTCCAATAACTAATTTGGATGGTGAATTTGTTGGATTAAGCGCAAGAAAATTTCTTGAAAGTGATAATGGACCAAAATATATAAACTCTCCAGAAACTGTAATTTTTCATAAATCCGATATTCTTTACAATTTTTCAAGTGCAAAAAATTATTGTAAAAAAGACAATTTCTTATATATTGTGGAGGGATTTGTTGATACAATTGCTTTATTTAAAGCAAATATCAATTCTTGTGTTGCTTTAATGGGTACAGCATTAACCAATGAAAAAGTATTTAACAGTTTTAAATTATTAAAATGCGAAATAAGATTATGTTTGGACAATGATGATGCAGGGCAAAATGGTGAATTTATCCTTGCAAAGCATCTTTTTAAAGAAGGAATTAACTTTAAAGTAGTTAAAAAATCGAGTCTTGCAAAAGATTCAGGAGATATATTTGATAAATTTGGAAAGGATGCGTTACTAAAATATTTAAATGATTTAGAAGATGGATTAGAGTTTATACTTGAAAAAATAGGTTCAAATAATCTTAATGATAATTCTTCAAAAAAGAAGTTTATAGATGATACGTTTGAAATTTATTCAAGCTGCTCTATTTCTTTAGATAAAGAGACTCTTTTAGATAAAGTTGTTTCTTTAACTGGATATTCAAAAGTTAATATTATCAATTATTGGAAAAGTAAAATTAAAAATTATAATAATGAAGTTAGTAATAAAAAAATTTCTTCTAGTTCGAATAATAAAAAAGAAAAAAATTCTGAACTTAGCAAGAATGTTAAGTTAAATAAATTGGAAAATAATATTATTACTTACATTCTCACAAATAAGAAAGCACTTGATATGTTTATAGAATCAGAGTCATATTTTTATAACAATATTTATTCTTCCATAACATTTTATTTGCAAGACTATTATTCAAAATTTTCAATAAATGATATAACTAAAATAGTTGATTTTATTTCACAAGAAAGTAGTAGTAACGATCTTTCTGATGAAATAATAAGTTTATATAACAATGGTTCAAATAATGCGTTTGATAAAAACCTATTTTCTAAAAAATTGTTTGATTTAAAAATCGAGCAAAGAAAGGCTTTATTAAATTCAAAAATTAAATCTGAACTAGATGAAAAAAATAAACTGAAATATGCAGAAGAGTTAAGAAAAATTCTATTAATTGAAAAACAACATAAGGAGGGAAAATAATATGGGAAGAAAACCAAATGCAAATTTAGATGAACTATTAAAAACAATTTTAGGAGATGATGCTAGTAAAACTACAATTAAATCTCTAAAAGATGTTATCTCGAAGTATGATAAAATAGGTAAAGAAACAAAAAAAATTAATATGCAATCTTTTTTTGATGATGTTGAAAATCTTGAATTATCAGATGATGATATTCAAAATGTAGCTGAATATTTCTCTCAAAAAGGATACGAAATCGAAGATAATGGTGATGAAGATGAAGAATTTGATGATGAATTAGATATTGATGAACCTGAAAATCTTTCAGAAGATGATTTAAATTTAGATGATCTTGATGATTTAGATGAAGAAAATATTGATTTGAGCGATGAAGATTTAGGTAATATTGAAGATGTTAATGCAACTGATAACAATGATTTTATTACTTTTGCAGAGGGCGCTCCAAATGATAATGTCAAAGCTTATTTACATGAAATTGGACAATATAGACTTTTAACAAGAGATGAAGAATATCATTTTGCAAAAGAATATGCTGATAATCACGATACTTACGCTCGTGATCAATTAATAAATGCAAACTTAAGATTAGTTGTTTCGATTGCAAAAAGATATTTAGGTAGAGGTTTGCCATTTCTTGATTTAATTCAAGAAGGCAATCTTGGTTTAACAAAAGCTGTTGAAAAATTTGATTATAAAAAAGGTTTTAAGTTTTCAACTTATGCAACTTGGTGGATTAGACAAGCAATTACAAGAGCAATTGCAGATCAAGCAAGAACAATAAGAATTCCTGTACATATGGTTGAAACAATTAATAAAATTGCAAAAGCTCAAAAGAAATTATTACAAGAATATGGTAGAGAACCAACAGCAGAAGAAATAGCTGGTGAATTAGATGATAAAAATTTAACTCCAGATAAAATAAGAGAAATTCAATCCAATGCTCTTGATCCAATTTCATTACATGGACCAGTAGTTAAAGACGAAAATGAATCTACAATGGAAGATTTCATTGCTGATCCAAACGCAACAAATCCTGTTAACGAAACTACAAGAGAATTATTAAGAGAAAATTTAGATCAAGTTTTACATACTTTAACTGATAGAGAAGAAAAAGTTATCAGATTACGTTATGGTTTAGATGATAATGTAATTCATACGCTTGAAGAAGTCGGAAAACAATTTGGAGTCACAAGAGAAAGAATTAGACAAATTGAAGCAAAAGCTATTAAAAAAATTAGACATCCTTCAAGACTTAAAATGCTTGATGACTGGAAATCTTTAAACAATTAATAATAAATGTATTCAAAAAGAATAATTGCTTTATCTAATTTATGTTCTGGAAACTATGATATGGCAGATATAGGTGCCGATCATGGTTTTTTGAGTATTTTATTAGCAAAAAAGTATGCTAATAAAAATATTCTTGCTATAGAAAATAAAAAAGGGCCATACGAAAATTTATTAAATAATATAATAAATGAAGGCTTGAATAATAATTCAAATTTAAAAATTTCATTATCAGATGGTTTAGATAAAGTTAGTGATAATTACAAATGTATAATTCTGGCTGGGATGGGATTCTTAAATATAAAAAATATTATATTTAAAAATATTAAAAAAATTTCATTCATAGATGAGTTTATCGTAGATTGTCATACTAATTTTTTTGAATTAATTGAATTCATGAAAGAATTAAACTACGGTATTTTTAAAATTCAAATTTTAGAAGAATTAAATATAATTTACTTTTTAGTTAAATTTAAAAAGGGTTACTCAAATAATAATTTCTTTGAACAAGTCAATGATGATGATTTAAAATTATTCTTAAAAAAGTACAACAATCTTTCTAATGTAATAAAAGAAGTAAAAAATTATACAAGTTTTAATAATTCTCTTTTAGAATATTTATATATTAAAAAGGTAAATAATTTATGAACACAAAATCTTTATTAATTAAATTATCAAAGTATTATCCAAGAAAAATCGCAAAAAAATATTGTGATTTTCACGGTCTTATGGTTGGTAAATTAAAAAATGAAACTAATAAAATTTTATTATGTCTAGATTTAGATTACACTATATATGATGAAATAAAAAAATTCAATCCAGATTTAATAATTACTCATCATCCTTTTATTTTCGGAAATAAAAAAGAAGTATTAGAGAACGATTCTATTAAAAAAGAACTATATGATAAATTAATTAAAGATAATATACCAGTTTATTCAATTCATACAGCATTTGATGAAGGAAAATATGGTATGAACGACGCTTTATGTGAAAAACTTGAATTAATTAATATTAAACCTTTAGAAAATGATCCTATGGCAAGAGGTGGCAATTTAAAAGAAGAAATGACTTTTGAAGCATTTAATCAATACCTCTTAAATAAACTTGATGTTGATTTTTCTTTAAGTTTTAATTATGGCTCAAAAGTAATAAAAAAATGTGCAATAGTAGGTGGAGGCGGTTGGCATAGTTTTAAAATTGCTAAAGACGAAAACTATGATGTTTTTATATCTGGAGATATGCCACACCACGCCCAAAGAGATGTTTTGTTAGAAAAATATAATTATATTAATATTCCTCATGAAGTGGAAAATATTTTTATGGAACAAATGAAAAAAATATTATTATCATTTGATAACACACTAGATATTATGTGTATTAAACATGAAAAGTGTCCAAAAGTAGTATTAAAAAAATGATTTTATCTTATTAATTATAATATCTATTTCTTCAATTGAAGTCGAAGTTCCGCTAAAAACAGCGATTTTATCGTTATTTGAAAACATATCTTTAGAAATTTGTTCTCCGTTATTAATAAATAAAACTTCCATATTTTTTTTATAATGTTTTGCTAATTCAAATAATGTTTTAGAATTAGAGGATGTATTTGATCCAATTACTAAAATTTTGGTATATGAATCATCTAAGTTATAAATTTTTTCTTCACGAAGATTAAGATATTTGCATGTAGAATCAATAATTTTTGAATTTTTATAATAATTTTTAATTTCAGTAGCAAATTCTAAATACATTTTTTTATTAAGTGTTGTTTGACAAAAAATATAAATTTGTTTGTCATTTAATTGTTTTGGATATGTTTTTTCATCTATATCTAAGCAATAGACATTTTCGATATTTTCAAATATAGAACTTTCTGGATGATTTTTTTTACAAATGAAAAAAATAATATTATTTTTGGATCCGTTTAAAATGTTAATTATTTTATTGTAATTCTCTAAAACAATATCGCAAGTTGTGTCTTTATATTCAATGTTTTTTCCTGTTAATAAATTATTAATATTTACATTATGTCCATGCGCTGATAAAATTACAATTCCATTTTCATCTTTAAAATTTTCTATAATTTTTTTATAGTCTTTTGGAAAAACATCAAAAATAGTTATATTATTCCTCAATAATTTTTGCATTGTATATTCATTGTGAACTAAATTACCAAGAAGATAAATTTTTTTATTTGAAGATTTTTTTAATTTTCTAATTTCTGTCAGTGCCTTACAAACGCCATTACAGTATCCAATAGGATAGATTTTTTTTATTATCATTGATTATAATTTTATCATAAAAATATATTATAATATTAGATATGTTTAACGAATTTAATTTAGATAAAAAACTTATAGAAAATTTAAATGAAAATTCTTTCATTGAACCCAATGACTTACAAAAGAAAGTTATTCCAATTCTTCTAGAAGAAAAATCTATTGTTGTAAAATCTGAAACTGGAAGTGGTAAATCTTTGTGTTTTATTTTACCAATTTTGCAAAATATTGACGAATCATTAAAACAAACTCAAGCAATAATAATTACACCTACAAAAGAATTAGCTAAACAAATTTATGACATATTTATTAAATTAAATGGAGGTTATAAAAAAATATCTATTAAATTATTTTCAATGGAAGATAATATAAGAACAAAAGAAAAAATTCAAAATAAACCTCAAATTTTAATTTCTACAATTGGTAAGCTAAAATCAGTTTTTATTGATGATAGTTTCATTTCAACATCTTATATTAAATTTATAGTTCTTGATGAAGCAGATATGTTACTTGATTCTGGATTTTATAACCAAACCATACAATTTATAAACAAATGCGAAAATAGTCAAGTTATGCTATTCTCTGCATCCATACCAGATAATTTATTATCGCCTTTCAAAAAAGAATTTAGTATAAATTCAATAGTAGATTTTAGTGAAAATATTACAAATAAAAATGTTAAACACATTGCTATAAATATAAAAAATAATGGAATAAATGATTCAGTATTGAAATTTTTAAGAATTGTTGGTCCTTATTTTGTGATTATTTTTTGTTCTCTAAAAAAAGATATGATGGATCTTTATAAATTTTTAGATAATAACGGCTATGAATGTTGTATGTATAATGGAGATTTATCTATTAGAGAAAGAAAAGCTTTATTAAAAAAGATCAAGAACGATGAATTTCAAATTGTTATTTCAAGCGATTTAGTTGCTAGAGGAATTGATTTACCTGACACAGATTGTATTTTAAGTATCGATTTACCAAATAATCTTGAATATTATTTCCATAGAGCTGGAAGAACCGGAAGATTTGATAAATGTGGTGTTTCATATTTCTTTTACAACGATAAATCATTAAATAAAGTAGATAAATTATTAACTCAACTTAAAAATATTGAATTTGAAAAATTTGATAATGATGGTAATTTGGTTCTTACAACTTATGAAAATAATAAAAAGAACGTCTATGAAAAAGGTAACAAAGAATTAACAAGGAAAGCTAATTCTTTAAAAACAAAAATGACAAGAAAGGGAATAAAGCCCGGTTATAAAAAGAAAATAAGAATAAAAATTAACAAAGAAAGAAGATATATGAGAAGGAGAAATAAAATTTAATGGAAGATTATAATTTAATTATCGGATCACATGTTTCAATGTCTTCTCCTAATTATTACTTAGGTAGTGTTAGAGAAGCTTTATCGTACGGTTCAAACACTTTTATGATATATACAGGTGCTCCACAAAATATTAAACGAACGCCAACAGAAAAATGTAAAATTAATGAGGGAATTAAATTAGCAGAAGAAAACAATATAAATTTAAATAATATTATTTGTCATGCTCCATATTTAATTAATCTTGGAAATATTAAAAATCCAAATACATATAAATTATCACTAGATCTTTTAAAAAGTGAAATACAAAGAACTAGTGATTTTCATATTAAAATTTTGGTTTTACATCCCGGAGCTTCATTAAATGAAGATAGAAAGAAATCTTTGGATCAACTAATTAACGGATTAAACGCAGCGCTAAATAATGATAACGATGTAAAAATAGCAATTGAAACAATGGCTGGTAAAGGTTCAGAGCTTTGCAACAATTTCGAAGAAGTAGCTTATGTGTTAAAAAATGTTAAATTTCAAAATAAAATCGGCGTATGTTTAGATACTTGCCATATCAATGATGCTGGTTATAATTTAAATGACTTTGATAAAGTTTTAGATGATTTTGATAAAATAGTAGGTCTTAATAAATTGCTAGTTTTACATATTAATGATTCTAAAAATCCTATTGGATCTAGAAAAGACCGACATGAAAATATCGGATTTGGAAGTATTGGTTTTAATAATTTAATAAATGTTATTTATAATAAAAGGCTAAATAATCTACCTAAAATATTGGAAACACCTTATGTTAATGGAAAGCCACCATATAAGATTGAAATTACAATGATTAAGAATAAAAAATTTGATAAAAATTGTTTTAGTGATTTTTAAGTAGTAATTTAGTAAATTTTTAGTACTAATTTAGTAGTTTATGTATTTCATCCTTTAATTTCTGGACAGCTTTATCTTCAGAAATTTCTTCTACAACCTTACCATTTCTAAATAAAACGAAAATTTTATTGCCGCCTGCTATGCCAATATCAGCATTTTTCGCTTCGCCAGGGCCATTTACAATACATCCCATGATTGCAACTTTAATTTGCTTATTTAAAGTAAGAAGATATGGTTCAATTTCTTTAATTATATTTTCTAAATTAACCATCGTTCTTCCACAAGTTGGGCATGATATTAAAATTGGTAAATCTTTTCTTAAATTCAAATCATTTAACAATCTTCTAGCGGCTATTATCTCTTTTGTTGGATCATCAGTAATTGAATATCTAATTGTATTTCCTAAACCTGAGATGAGTAGAGGTGCAATAGTGCTGGTAGATCTTATTAGTGAAATATCTAAAGGTCCAGCTTCGGTAATTCCGATGTGAAGGGGATATTTAGTTAGTTTTGAAATCAATTTATATGCTTTTATTGTTTCAATTACATCAGATGATTTTAATGAAATAACTAATTTATGGAAATCATTTTGTTCAAAAAAATAAATATATTCCATTGCTGATTTAACCATATCTTTATAAGTAAGTTTTCTATTGTAATTAAAAATATTTTTATCCATTGAACCAGAATTAACTCCAATTCTAATTGGTATATCATATTCTTTTGCAACATTAATTATTTCTAATAAATTATCTTTAGTGCCGATATTTCCGGGATTTATTCTTATTTTATCGGCGCCATTTTTAATAGAAAGAATCGCTAATTTATAAGAAAAGTGAATATCAGCAATTATTGGAATTGAAATATGTTCCTTTATAATTTTTAAGGCTTTAGCATCATCTTCATCTAAAATTGAAACACGCATTAAATCAGCTCCATATTTAGCACATTCATTAATTTGTTTTATAATTTCTTTAGTTTTTGAAGTTTTAATATTACACATTGATTGAATTAATATGGGATTTGATCCGCCAATTGTTTTATTTCCTATATTAAATTTATAACTATCTTTTCGTTTATTCATAATTAATATTATAATTATTTTATAGTAAATTTTTAATTATTGTGGTAAAATTTTCTAGCATAAAGAAAGGACTATTAAAAAAATGAAAAAAAGAGATGATGTAATATTAAAATGTACCGTCTGCGGCGAAGAAAACTATGAAACTGAAAGAAATAAAAAACTTCATCCAGATAGAATTGAATTAAAAAAATATTGTAAAAAATGTAGAAAAGTTACATTACATAAAGAAAAGAAATAAGGGTTAATCCCTTATTTTTAGTTTATTTAAGATTTTAAATTAACCAAAAAATAATGTATAATATTAGGGCTATAAAAAGGAGTTAATTAATATGATAAATGTTACAGAATTAAAAGTAGGCAATTACTTTCTTGAAGAAAATGTTTTATATCAAGTTTTAGATGTTTTATTAAATAAAACTGCAATGCGTAAGATGGTTGTTAAATTAAAAGTAAAAAATGTTCGTACAGGCGCTATATCTGAAATGTCTAGAAATAGTGGATATGCAATTGAAACTGTAAAAATTGATAAAAAGAAAATGCAATATTTATACGATAGTGGCGACTTTTTAGTTTTTATGGATCAATCAACATATGAACAAATTGAATTACCAAAAGAATCGCTAAAATGGGAAAGTCAATTCTTAAGAGGCGATGAAGAAGTAGATGTTACATCTTTTGGAGATGAAATTTTAGGTGTTTTATTACCATCAAAAGTTGTTTTAAAAATAACCGAATGTGAACCTGCTGTAAGAGGTGATACCGTTAACAAGGCTATGAAAGAAGCTGTATTAGAAACAGGTTTAAAAGTTAAAGTTCCATTATTTATTTCTCAAGGTGAAGAAATTTATGTAAGAACTGATAATGGACAATACGACGGGAGAGCTAACTAATATGAATTTTTTAATGGAATTTGATGGTGGTTGGCTTGGAATTGCTATTGGCGCTTTAGTTATTGGATTAGTTGTTGGATATTTTGTCGCTCGTAAATTAATGCAAAGAGAAATTGAAAAAAATCCTCCAATTAATGAAAATATGATTAGAGCTATGTATATGCAAATGGGAAGAAAACCTTCCGAAGCTCAAATTAGAGCAGTAATGAATAGTGTAAAAAAAGAAACTAAAAGAAAGTAATGATATAAAGAAAAGTGCCTTACTAAGGCACTTTTTTTATTTATTAATAATTTACTTTTTCCACTTTTTTAATTAATCTTTGAATATTTTCTTTGTGTCTAAATAATAATATAAATGTCATTAATGTAACAATAAGTGGATAACTCCAATGCATGCTTAATAATTCAGGATTATATAAAAACATTAAATTTATTACTTCTTGACTTGCTGGATAAACTGAATAAGTAATAAATAATATCCAAGAAATTAAACAAGCAAATATACTAACAAGAATTGATCCTAGACTAACAATTTTTTTAACTGATATTGTTGTTATAAAAGTTATAAATCCAAAAATTAATTGAAAAATATTTGATGTTCCAAGAGTTCCCATATAAGTTGCAACACCTTTTCCACCTTTAAATTTTAAAAATATTGAATAACAATGACCTAATATACAGCCAAAAGCAGTAATCCAAATTGATAAATTTAACACATCGTTATATAAATAATTATTTAATTCAGTAAATTTTAAAATCGAAAACATTATCCAAAATGGAGCGATGGATTTAATCATATCTAATAAAATTACTATAACTCCTGGTAAATACCCTAAAGTTCGAATAACATTTGTTCCTCCAGGATTATGACTTCCAAAGTCTCTTGGATCTTTTTTGTAAAATATTTTGCCGATGATTACGGCATTTGGAATTGAAGCCCAAAGATAGCCAAACAATAAACTCAATATTGGAATTAAAGAGTTTGCAGCATAAACTAATGCAGGGTTTAAATCGTTAAACATACTTAAATATCATATCAAAATTAAATGATTTTTTTTACATTTTTTGATATAATTTTAAAGATATTATGAGCGAAGAAATTAAAAATAAACACACTTACGATGAAAATGATATAGTTGTTTTGGAAGGTTTAGAAGGTGTTAGAGTAAGACCTGCTATGTATATCGGTAGCACAAATTCAACCGGTTTACATCATTTAGTATGGGAAATTGTCGATAATGCTGTTGATGAAGCTTTAAATGGTTATGGAAATAAGATTTCTGTGTGTATACATAAAGATGGTTCGATAACTGTATCTGATGAAGGAAGAGGAATTCCTTGTGGAATTCATAAAAAAGAAAAAATTCCAACAATTCAATTGATTTTATCAACATTACACTCTGGTGGCAAATTTAATGACAATGCTTATTCATCAAGTGCTGGTTTACACGGTGTTGGAAGCAGTGTTACAAATGCCTTAAGTGAATTTTTTGATGCAACTGTTTATAGAGATGGCAAAATATATAATATAAGATTTGAAGATGGCGGAAGGAAATTAGCGAAACCACTAACTATTTTAGGAAACACAACAAAGCATGGAACAGTAATAACATTTAAACCAGATCCAAGAATTTTTAGTACAACGGATTTTAAATATGATGTAATTAAAAATCACTTACAAGAATCTGCATTTTTATTACAGAATGTTCATTTTAAATTAAAAGATGAAAGGATTAGCAATGAGGAAGTTGATTTTTATTATAAAGATGGTTTAAGCGAATATATTAAAAATATTAATCAAAATAAAAAACCAATCTCGGATGTTGTCTATTTTGAAGATAATTCTTCTGATATTAAAATAAAAATTGCTCTTCAATATTGTAGTGATGATTATAACGAAACAATACTTTCATATGTAAATAATGTAAGAACTAGAGAAGGCGGAACTCACGAATCTGGTTTTAAAGTTGCTTTAACAAAAGCAATTAACGATTATGCAGAAGAAAATAAGTTATTAAAAAATAAGCAAAGATTCGAAGCAAACGATGTAAGACAAGGATTAACAAGTATTATTGCATTAAAAATTCCAGAAAGTAGACTTGAATTTGAAGGTCAAACCAAGGCTAAATTAGGAACTCAAGAAGCGATGTCGGCTGTTTCAAATTTCTTTTACACATCTTTTACACATTATTTACAAGAAAATAAACAATTTGCAGTTGATATAATTACTAAATGTTTAGAATCTCAAAGAGAAAGAATTGCTGCTAGAAAAACAAAAGAAGAATTAAGGAATAGTAAAAAATCAAAAAATGATCTTCCATTATCAAATAAATTATGTCAAGCTCAATCAAAAGATTATAAATTAAACGAATTATTTATTGTTGAAGGTGATTCAGCTGGTGGTAGTGCTAAATTAGCAAGAGATCATATGTATCAAGCAATTCTTCCACTTAGAGGAAAGCCTTTAAATGTTGATTCTATTTCAACGGAAAAAATGTTAAAAAATGAAGAACTTGGTACGCTAATTAATACAATTGGTGCTGGTTATGGACAAAATTTTGATGTAAATTCATCAAGATATGGGAAAATTATTATTATGACTGATGCTGATACCGATGGTGCTCATATTCAAACTTTACTATTGACTTTCTTTTATCATTATATGAGACCATTGATTATGAATGGTATGGTTTATGTTGCTGTACCTCCACTATATAGAGTTTATAAAGACGATAACAAAAATAAACAACAAATTTATTGTTGGAATAATTCTGAATTAGCAGAAGCAAAGAAAAAAATCGGAGCAGGTTATAAAGTTGCTCGATACAAAGGTCTTGGAGAGATGAATCCTGATCAATTAAAATCAACAACAATGAATAAAAAAACACGTCAATTAATTCGAATATCAATTGAAGATCCTTTATCTGTTGAAAGAAGAATTAGTGTTTTAATGGGTAATGATTCTAATGAAAGAAGAAAATGGGTTGAAGAAAATGTTGATTTTAACAAAGTAGACACATTTAAGGATGAGGTAAAATTAAATGGCAAGAAGTAAAAATAATAAAGTCGTTGAAGAAATTGTTGAAAATATTAATACTTCATCTTTAGATCAAGTAATGGGTGATGATTACTCAATTTATGCTGAAGATGTCATTAAAAATAGAGCATTGCCTGATGCAAGAGATGGCTTAAAACCAGTTCAAAGACGTATTATTTATTCCATGTATGTGAATGGATATTTTTTCAATAAACCTACTAAAAAATGTACTCGTATAGTAGGTGATGTTATGGGTAAATTTCATCCTCATGGTGATTCTTCAATATATGAAGCTTTGGCAAGAATGGCTCAAGACTGGAAAATTAATATGCCTTTAATTGATTTTCAAGGTAATAAAGGTTCAATTGATGGTGATGGACCAGCTGCAAGTAGATACACAGAGGCTAGATTATCAAAATTAGCCGAAGAATTAGTAGCATCAATTGATAAAGATACTGTTGATATGACTTTAAATTTTGATGATACTGAACTTGAACCTACTGTTTTGCCAGCACATTTTCCAAATCTATTTTTAAATGGTTCTGAAGGTATTGCTGTAGCAATTGCAACTGAAATTCCACCACATAATTTAAGAGAATTAATAGATGCAGTTATTTATAGAATAAATCATAAAACATGTTCAATTGATGATTTATTACAATTTTTAAAAGGTCCTGATTTTCCTACTGGTGGATCAATTTATGATTGTGAAGAATTAAAAAACATATATAAAAATGGAAAAGGAAGAATAGAAGTTATTTCAAAATACGAAATTGTTGAAGAAAAAGACAAAAAATCTATCATAATAAGTGAAATTCCATATAAAGTTGTTAAAAAAGATTTAGTTTATGCAATTGAAAAAATTAAAGTAAGTCATGAAATAGATGGCATTTTAGATGTAATAGATGCAACAGAAATGCATTCATTAAAAATAATTGTTGAATTAAAAAAAGACGCTAATGCAGAACTTATTTTAAATTATTTACTTAATAAAACTGACTTGAGAACATATTATTCTGTAAATATGTATGCAATTGTCAATGGTAGGCCACAAATAATGACCTTAGATAAATATATTGATACTTATATTGCTCACCAAGTCGATGTTTATACACGAGAATTCAAATTTGATTTAACAAAAGACAAAAAAAGAGTCAATATATTAAATGGTTTAGAAAAAGCAATTTCAATTTTAGATGATGTAATTAAAACAATTAAAGCTTCAAGTAATAGACAAGATGTTATTAATAATTTAATGATTAAATATGGATTTGATAATGATCAAGCTGAGTCAATTGCTAATCTTCAATTATATAGATTATCAAATACTGATATAACAAAAATAATAGAAGAACGCGATTCATTAAATTTAGAAATCAAAGAGCTAAATTCCTTACTTTTAGATAGGAAAAAGCTAGATAGGAGAATTATAGTAGAATTAAAGTCGATTTCTAGTAGATATTCAGTAGATAGAAAGACAAATATAATCGAGAAGCAAGAAAAAGTTGAAATTAATCCAAGAGATTTAATCGTTAAAGAAGATGTTTATGTTGCAATAACATCTGATGGTTATGTAAAACGTTCATCATTAAAATCATATAAAAGTTCAAATTCTTTCCTACCAGGAGTTAAAACTGGTGATAGATTAGTTTGTCGGGGCATGAGCAATACAATAAATTACATATTAGCCTTTACTAATAAAGGAAATTATTTACAAATTCCAGTTGATGACATAATTGAAGGAAAGTGGAAAGATGAAGGTAAACATATAAATTATTTAATAAATTTACCTTTTGAAGAAAAAATTATTAAATGTTTGTCCGTAGAAGAATTTTTAAATGATGTTTTAATTGTGTCAATAACTAAATTTGGACAAATTAAGAAAACTAGATTATCAGAATTTTATGCTTCAAGGACATCAAAACCTATTCAAATGATGAAAATGCTTAAGGGAGATGAATTAGTCGATGTCTGCTTTACAACCGGTAATGATAATTTAATGATTTTTACGACAAATGGTAGTGTAACATATTTTAACGAGAGCGAATTAACTATTTATGGTAATAAGACTTCTGGTGTTAAATCAATTAATGGTTTAAAAGACAGAAATTTTGTTATGGGTTTATTAAATTATAAAAATAATGAAAAGACTAAAATTTTATTAATTACAGATAAAGGTTGTAAGAAAATAATTGACTCAAATGATATCGAATTAACAAATAGACTTGGCAAAATTTCAAGAGCTTTCAAAGTATTTAAATCAGACGTAAATAATTTAGTTTATATGTCAAAAATTATTGATAAAAACGAACCTTTCGTTGTTTATATGTTAAATGAAAGGGCAGAATTAAATACAATAGAAATAACAGATTTTAAAAAGAGCAAAAGTGAATATGTTACTTCAGAAAATATATCATCAAAATATACAAAAGCATACATTATCGATTTAGAAAATATCACTAAAGACATTAAAATTGAAAAGGTTTATAATTTTAGCGAAGAAGATAATGGTGATAATGAAGATAATAAATCTAAAAAGAACTATTCACAGGTGTCTATTTTTGAAGATTTTGGAGATTAATTAGTGTTTAAAAAATTTATTCCTACATTTTATGCCAAAAATATATATGAAATTCCAGTTGATTTTTTTATCAAACAAAATATTAAAGTAATTTTATTAGATTTAGATAATACACTTGATGCATATAATTCTTTTATTCCATCAGAAAACGCTCAAAATTTGATAAATAATTTTAAAAAAGAAAATATTAAACCGATTGTAATTTCAAATAATAAATCAAATAGAGTTTCTAATTATTGTAAAAGTTTAAATATTGATTTTATTTCTAACTCAATGAAACCATTTGCATTTAAAATAAAAAGATATCTTAAACAATACTCTATAGATAAGAAAAATGTTATACTAATAGGAGATCAAACAGTCACAGATATTGTTGCTGGAAATAGAGCAAAAATTAAAACGATATTGTGTGATAAACTAGTTGAGGTTGATCAACCAGTAACTAGATTTAATAGATTTTTCGACAAAAAAATAAGAAATAAATTAAAAAAGAAAAATTTACTAAAAGATTGGAGGATTTATGGGAACAATTAGAAAAGTATTAAGATGCTATAAGTGTGGAACAATTTTACAAGATAAAGATGAAAATTCACCAGGTTATATTATTTCAGATGTTTATAATAATCACAAAAGTGAAATACTTTTATGTAATTCTTGTTTTGAAAAAGCTATTTTTAATTCAACTCCAAAAACAAATGAATTTGATGATAAATTCTATTTAATTTTAGAAAAAGCTAAACAAACTGAATCTTTAGTTGTTTTAGTTATTGATTTATTTTCATTTGAAGGTTCTGTTCCTGAAAGATTCTCTAAAACGCTTGGTGAGACAAATGTTATTGTTGTTGCAAATAAAAGAGATACTTTATCTCCAAAAATTAAAGATGAAGATATTAAAGCATATGTATATCACAGATTAAGAGTTATTGGATTAAATATTCAAAAAGTAATTATTGCTAGTTCATTAAATGATTATAATATTGATCTTTTAACTCAAGAAATAATGAATTATAGAAATAATAAAGATGTTTATTTAATTGGATTTCAAAATAGTGGTAAAACAACAATTGCAAATGCATTCTTAAGACATTATTCTAACAATACAAATAGATTAATTACATTAACTGAATTTCCAGGAACCGACTTAAGAGTTACCGAAATTCCTCTTGATAAAACAACAAATATGTATGATGTTCCAGGTATCAAAACCGATAATCAATTCTATGATATTTGCGATAAATCATTAATTAATACAATTTCACCAAAATCATTAGTCATTCCAAAAAAGGCAATTTTAAATCCAAATAACTCTATTTTTATTGGTGGGTTAGCTAGAATTGATTTATTAGAAGGAAAGAAAACCAATGTTGAAGTATATGTCTCTAATAAAATTCAAGTAAACATTGTAAAAGGTAAAAATTTAGATGAATTATTCTTTGAAGGAATTAAAAAAGGCTTAAAGCCAACTTTAAAAGGATATGATGATTATACTAAATTTGATATTTATGATATAAAAGTTGATGAAGAAGGTTGGAGAGATATAGGAATTTTAGGTTTAGGATGGATTTCATTCAAAGCTAATAATCAATTATTTAGAGTAACACTACCTAAAGGAGTGTATGTATATCATACAAGATCAAAAGTTCATGTTAACAAGTAAAGAAAAATCTCGATTAAAACATTTAGCCAATTCAAATGGCGTTAACAAATACATTTTAGGAAAAGGCATGATTGATGAAAATGTTATTTTAAGTTTAGAAAATGGTCTAAATAAAAATGAACTAATTAAAATAACTATCCTAAAAACATGTCCTTATTCAATAAATGAGCTAGAATTAATGCTCATAGATAAATTAAAGTGCGAAGTAGTACAACAAATTGGAAGAAATATTTTAATTTATAAAAAATCAAAAAGAACCGATATTAAGCATATTTTATGAAGAAAATATATTTTTTAACGACATTTAAAAACAATATTATATTAGAACTTTATAAAATATACAAAACAATATTAAAATTTGATTATAATTCGTTAGTAAATATATTTATTTATCAAGAAGATTTCAATGATGTATTAAAAGAGAGAATTTCAAATATTTTTTCTTTGTTATTTAATAAAAAATCAAATTATAAAATATATTTTATAAATACATTAGAAAATATATATAAAGATAATAAAATTATTATTAATGATTTTACTTATTTTTATTCAAGTATTAAATTAAATGTTCACAAAAGAAGCGATTATATATTTTATAAAATAACAAATTATAAGTCTAAACTATTTTATCAACGTTTTTATAAATTACCTTATGATTTAATTTATTATTTATCAAATAATAAATTAGATTACTTTAAAGAAGTGAGTTCATATTTGGATGATAAAAGATATAATCATTCATTATCAGTTGCTAATCTTGCATATAATATTGCATTAAATAATAGACTAAAACGTCCATTAAAGTATTTTTTAGCCGGTATTTTACACGATATTGGTAAAAATATTAATATGGAATTGCAAGAATCAATAATGAATAAATATTTTAAAAAATATATTAATTTAAATAAGTATATTTATCATCAATTTGTTTCATATTACTTAATTAAAAATAAATTTAATATTAAAGATAAAAACATATTAAATGCTGTTTTATATCATACAACCGGAAATAAAAATATGGATTCTTTATCTAAAATAGTTTATTTAAGCGATAAAATAGAACCAACAAGAGGTTATGATTCATCTGAAATGATAAAACAGAGTATGTCAAATTACAAAAATGGATTTATTATTGTTTTAGAAGATTCAATTAAATATTATAATAATAACAACATAGATTATCACAATAAATTAACTGATGGTTGTATAAAAAAATATTTAAAAGGAGAAAAAGAGTGAATAAAAATAAAGTAAATTCTATCATTAAATATCTTGAATCAAAAAAATGCTATAACATAGATTATTATGATTTAAAAAATAAAAACTTTATCTTTGATCAATGTGTTGTAGCAACTTGTCTAAATGCACGACATTTAAATTCTATTAAAGATGAATTAGAGGATTTCTTATCACAAAAAAATGTTTCAATTCATCATGTAGAAGGTAAAAATGAATCAGGTTGGATAATTATTGATTGTAACGAAATTATTTTCCATTTATTTACTGAAGATGAAAGAAATAGAATAAAACTAGATGAATTATTCAATTATAGTTTTGAAAATGTTAAATAATCTTATTTTTTAAGAAAAATAAAAATAGAGAAGTTTAATTCTCTATTTTTAAATTTATACTTTACTTCGTATAATGTTTATTATGTTAACTAATAATAAATAAAACAACGTGCTTATCGTATTTTTAAAAAATATGTTTAGTAGGATTGTGATTTTTAAATTTAAATAATTTTATAATTTATATGAGTTTTCCACATAAAAATAAGAAATTTAATTACTAAATTACTACTAGATTACTACTAAATAATTACTAATTAGTCAAATTAATACATTAGAAAGCTTTGAATGAATATTTAGAACCGTTTTTAGTTTTAACTTACCTATATATTCAAATATATATTTAGATTTAAAAAGTTTTAGCTTTTCTTCAGAAACAAACTGCAAACAATCTACTGGAATATATGCGTTTTTTAAAGGCGAAATATTTTTAATATTACCGATTTCAATTAGTAAATTTTTTTCACTACTTCTTACTATATAATTTAAATTTCTTAATAATAATGGCGTTATAAATAAATTCTTTCCGTTCGAAGAAGATAAAAATAATAAATAAGTTGCAGTATTATCTTGAACCAATTTATAAATATCTCCCGCTTTATAACTATAAAGTGAGCTATTTTCTTTAATTTCATCTATTGAATCACCTAAAAGCGAGCAATTTCTATAGTAATTTTTTAAAATCTTCCTATTCTTTTCTATTTTTTCTTCAATTATTTCATTTTGTTGTTTGTAAAAGCTTAAATCATTCATAAAAAAACTCCTTATACTAAATAAGTCGTAAGGAGTTTTCATTTTTTCCAAAAATTTTAAAAAATTTCTTTTATTGGCTCTCCAATCATATGAGGAGCTTTTTTAATTTTAAAATTAAATAATATAGTTGCACCAATTGCAGCAAAATTATTAGTTTCTTTCAATTCTTTTCCATCATTAAACTTATTATTATAAATTAATAATGGTACTTGTTCTCTAGTATGATCTGTTCCAACCCAAGTTGGATCGTTACCATGATCTGCTGTAATCATTAATAAATCATCATTTTTTAATACTTTTAATAATTCTCCCAGTTTCACATCAAACTGTTCAATACATTCTTTATAACCTTTAACATTTCTTCTATGTCCATATTCTGAATCAAATTCAACTAAATTAACAAAACAAAGACCAATATAATTATCGTTTTTTACTTGATTAATTAATTGATTCATACCATCATCATTTGATTTTGTATGAATTGTTTTTGTAACACCGCAATTGTTGAATATATCAGAAATTTTACCTATACAAGATACTTCATATCCATTTTCTTTTAATAAGTCCATAGCAGTAATATTGCTTGGTGAAACAGCATAATCTCTTCTATTTGATGTACGAACAAAATTATCTTTGTTTGTTCCAATATATGGCCTAGCAATAACTCTGCCAACTAAATATTTAGGATCCATACAGATCTTTCTTGCTATTTCGCAGCATCTATAAAGCTCATTTAAACCAGTTTTTTCTTCATGGCCGCAAATTTGTAATACTGAATCTGCAGATGTATAAACAATTAACGAATTTGTTTTTATTTGTTCTTCGCCAAGTTGTTTAATTATTTCAGTTCCACTTGCAGCATAATTTCCAATAATTTTATGACCGGTTTCTTTTTCCAATTTTTCAATTAATTCTTTTGGAAATCCGTGTTCAGTAAATGTTTGAAAAGGTTTTTCAGTATAAATACCCATCATTTCCCAATGTCCAGTCATAGTATCTTTCCCATTACTTTCTTCATTCATTTTTAAAGTATATGAATTTTTATGAGGAACTTTATAATTCAATGAATCAACTAAATCACCTATTCCTATTTTTTTCAAGTTTGGAATATTAATATCAGGAAATCTTTCTACAATATGTCCAAAAGTATTTGAGCCTTCATCAGATTTATTTGCTTGGAAAAATTTATTTCCATCTTTTCCATTTCCGATTCCCAGTGAATCCATTACAATAACAATAATTCTTTTGTATTTATACATAAATTAACCTCCATTTATTATTTTACACTATTTTCTTTTAGAATATTTATCATATGCACTAATAATTCTTTGCGTTGTTACTTGAGTATAAATTTGAGTTGTTTCAATATTTGTATGCCCTAACATTTTTTGAACCATTATAAGATCAGCACCATTTTCTAATAAATGCGTTGCAAATGAATGTCTTAAAGTATGAGGAGAAACTTTTTTTGTAATTCCTGCCTTCATGGCATAATATTTTATTTTTTTAAAAAAGGATTGTCTAGAATAAGGTTTTCCAGTTTTAGTATTAATAAATAAATAATTAGAATTTTTAAATCTTGAAATATTTCTAACTCTATTCATATAAAGTAATAAATATTCCATTGCAAAATCACCAATTGGAACAATTCTTTCTTTTGAACCTTTACCAGTAACTTTTAATATTTTTTCTGGAAAATTAATATTACTTAATTTTAAATTTATTAATTCACTTACTCTTAATCCGCTAGAATACATCAATTCTAACATTGCTTTATCTTTTAATTCATTAGGTTTTTTAATATCTGGTTGTTCTAACAAATCGTTTACTTCTTGTTCCGTTAAAACTGAAGGTAGATGTTTTTCATTTTTTGGAATAATTAAATTTAGTTTTATTTTATTATTTAACTTTTCACTAATTAAATAAACATAAAATCCTTTTATAGATGATATGATTCTTAAAATTGAAGATACTGACATACCGGATGTAGATAAATTTAGTACATAATCTTCAATATCATCATCCAAAAATTCGCTAGTATCGGTTTTTTCATTATAAAAATTCAAAAATTTGATTATGTCATTTAAATATGACTCAATTGTATTTTTACTTAATCCTTTTTCTATACTTATATAATTTATATATTTATCTAATGCATTATTTACGTCCATAATCTTGTTCCTCTAATAAGTCACTTGCTCTAATTAATTTAGAATTCTCACTTTTAATATGTTTATTAAATTCTTTTAACATCAAATAAATAGGATCTTTTTCTTCATAATATTCATAATCAAATAAACTCATTTGAATTTGAACATTATAATTTTTTATTAATCTTTCAAATGTTATACCAACTTGTCTAACTGTTTGGTTATCAAATATATTATCGAAATCACTTAATAATATTTTTTTAAGATAATTATAATCATCACTAGGTGTATTTAATTTTTTAGAATATGTTCTTGTTTTAAAATTTGTAAATCTAAACACAATTGTTAACCCACCACATAATAAATTTTTATCATTAAATCTATTATAACAATCATCGAAAGATTTTATTAATTCTTGTAATATTGTGTTGTAATCATTTGTATCGTAAGGTAAAGTTCTACGATTTCCAATCGAAGAATGATTTGAAAAATGATTATTTTCAAAAATATCATCACTTGAATTTCCTTCTAAGCAATTTACGATATTTTCGGCTTCATTTTTAATTAAGTGACTTATAACTTTTTGATTATTATTTTTAATAGCATAATATAAATCACCAATTGTGCTGATATTTAAACTTCTTAACTTTTCAGACATTTTTATTCCAATTCCATAATATGTATTAATTGGTCTTGAAAATAATAATTTTTGGATATCTTTTTTTCTAATAATCGTTATACCCATTGGTTTTTTTAAATCAGAACCCATTTTTGCTAAAAATGTTGTTGTAGAAACACCAATTGAACATTTTAAACCTATTTTTTTATATAAAGATTCCTGTATTTGCCTAAAAAAATCCTCATTCAAATTTTTATTATTTTTAAACAAATCAGTAAAATCAACATAACATTCATCGATTGAAGCAACTTGGATTTTAGAAGTATATTGTTTTAAAAAATAATAAAATTCGTTAGATAATACTTCATAATAATTAAAATCAACTGGAACTATTATTAAATCTGGACAAAGAAGTTTTGCTTTGAACATTGGCATTCCGGATTTTACGCCAAATTCTCTAGCTTTATAGGAACATGTTGAAACAATACCACCTCTTCCATCTTTTCCAATTGCAACTGGTTTATTTTCTAATTTTGGATTTTTTAATTCTTCAGCGCGAACGAAAAAAGCGTCTAAATCTATATGAGCAATTACTTTAATCATCTTTTTTAATTTCGTTTATTATAAATTCAGGATTTAAGTTCTCCGTTTCAAGGCATTCTTCTATAGTTCTATGAGTTATAAATCTATTTTTTATAGCATAAGATTTTATAGATCCTTTATAATTTAATTTACTTAATTTACTAATTAATAAATTATTAAAACCATTCTCAACACCATAAACATTATATATATAGATTATTTTATAATGCATTAAGTCATTAACCAATTCATCAGATATAGGATTTTGAAAAATTGATTCAATAATATCAATATTATAATCTTTAGTAAATTTTAATATTGTGTATAAAATAGGTCCAAAAGTAATTAAAACTTTATTTGAATTACATTTTTTAACATATTCATATTGACCAACTTTAATAGAATTATATGCCAATTTAACAGAATGAAAATTTGTTTTTGGGAATCTAATTACTAAAAAACCACTAAAATTATACGAAAAATCTACTAATAATTCACATTGTTCTTTACTACTAGCCATGCAAACGACTGTATTCGGTACTTCTAAAAGAAAAGCCTCGTCAAATATACCAAGGTGTGTAGAACCATCTTGTCCTACAAAACCAGATCTGTCTACTAAAATTTTCACATTTAGATTTAAACGAGCAATATCATGAATTACTTGATCAAATCCTCTTTGAAGAAATGTTGAATAAATAAAAACGTATGGTTTTAAACCAGAAAGAGCCATTCCTGCCGATAAAGAAAGTGAATGTTCTTCTGCTATTCCAACATCATAAACTTGATTTGGAAATTCTTTTTTTAATTGTAATAAATCTGATCCAATTAAAGTAGCTGGCGAAACAACAATTACATTTTTGTCTTTTTTTAATAAATTTTTTACATAATATGAATATAAAAAGGAATATGAATTTTTATTTTCGTAATTAATATCTTTATTAATTTTAAATGGTGCTACTCCATGATAATAACCTTCACTATCATTTTGCGCTTTTTCAAATCCTAAACCTTTAATTGTTTTGATATGAACAACAACAGATTTTGTTGTATTTTTTGCTCTTTCAAAATTTTTAATTAATGTTTTAAAATTATGTCCATCAATTGGACCGATATAATTTAAATCAAAAATTGTAAAAATATTCTTTCTGAAAAAAATATTTTTGATAAAGTTTTTAAAATTATATGTTTTTCTATAAAGAAATTTACCTAATTTGTTTTTATTAAAAGATTTTTTATAAGATTCTTTTAATTTATTATAAAAACGAGATGTACTTATTTTCTGTAAGGTTTTTGAAATATTACCTACCGATTTAGAAATAGACATATCATTATCATTTAAAATAATAATAATTTTATGATTTCTTATAATTTCATCGTTTAAAGCTTCAAAAATCAATCCATTTGCAAATGATGAATCTCCAATGTAGCATATAATGTCATAATTTTCATGATTTAAATCTCTTTTTATAGCCATGCCCAAAGCTGTAGAAAGAGAATTCGATGAATGCCCACCCTCAAAACAATCATAAATTGATTCGCTAATTTTAGGAAATCCACTTATTCCATCCTTTTTTCGAAGGTTAGTTAGATTTCTACCTGTCAATATTTTATGTGTATAGCTTTGATGTCCTACGTCAAAAAGAATTTTATCTTTTGAAAAATTAAAAACTTTGTGAAGGGCAATTATCGATTCAACTGTTCCTAAATTGCTTGATAAATGACCACCATTTTTGGAAACAGAACTAATTATTTCTTTTCTTATATTAGAAGCTAAATTTTCCAATTCTTTATAATTTAGTTCTTTCAAAAATAGTGGATCTTTTATAAGATTTAAATCAATAACTTTACTTTTTTTACTCATATCTACTAATAATATACTAAATTAGTACTAAATATATACTAATTTTCTACTTTATTAATTTTTAGTTCAGCATCGTTTAATATTTTGCTTAATTCTTCTATTAATTTTTTACCTTCTTCGTAAAGCTTTAAACTTTCATCTAAATCAATATCTTTATCTTCAATTTTTGATACAATTTCGTTTAATCTGTTAAATTTTTCTTCTATATTCATATTAATTATCACCATTCCTTTTTACTTTAATAACTCCATCAACGAATTTAATTTTAAAATCATTGTAATCTTTTGCTTCTTTAAAAGTTGAAACAGCTTTGTTTTCATTATTATATACCAAAACATAGCCTTTTTTTAGAATATTATAAGGGGATATGTTATCTAAAGTTGTATCAAAAAGACTAATTTTATTTTTATATTCAACTATTTTTTTATTTAATGAATTGCTTAAATTAATTTTCAGTATTTTTAAATTATTTGAAAATTTATTTATTTTTGAGCTAAAACTATTATTTTCGATTATATTATTAAGTAATTTTAAATTATTTTCATAAGTAGAAAGTTTAAATTTAATATTATTTAAAATTATTGAATATGAATCTTCTAAGTTTAACAATAAATCATGAGTATTAGGAACTGAAGTTAGAGCAGCTGCTGTTGGTGTTGAAACTCTAACATCACATACGTAATCACAAACAGTATAATCAACATCATGACCGATTGCTGCAATTGTAGGACATTTAATTGAGTGAATTTTTATTGCAATGTCTTCATCATCGAAAACACTTAAATCTTCGCCGCCACCACGTGAAATTATTAAAATGTCTAAATTATAATTATTTGCTTTTTCTAAAGCTTGTAAAATAGAACGTTTAGCTGAATTCCCTTGAACTATGCAAGGAAAAAAGTAAATTATACAATTTTTATATCTATTATTTATATTATTTACGATATCATAATAAGCAGCAGAATTTTTGCCACATAAAAGTCCAATGTTTCTAGGGAATTTTGGCAAATTCCTTTTTTCATCACTAATAACACCTTCTTTTTGTAATTTTTTGATTAAAAGATTTTTATTTAATAAAATTTCACCTTCGTTTTCAAAAGACATTCTTTTTACAACAATATTATATGTACCTTTTTTATTAAAAATTGTTAAAGATCCAGTAATTTTTACCTTATCACCATCTTTAAATTTATTATTATAATTAAAATCTAAAAAAGAATAAACGACACAACTAATAGAGCTATTTTTATCGATTAATTGAAAAAAATAATTTCCAGTTACATGTTTTTTAAAGTTTTTTAATTCACCAGTTATCGTAATATTTTTAAAAATATCAACTTCATCGATTATGGATTTAAATAAATTATTAAATTCTGAAACGCTAAATACTTTATTTTGAAAGAAATCTAAATCAATCATAATACCTTATCAAGAAGCCCGTTTATGAATTTATAATCATCAGGATCGCTATATTTTTTTGCAAAATTTACCGCATTATCAATAACAATGGCTTTATCAATGTTTCCGGCATATTTATATTCAGCTATTGATAGGAATAATATAGCTTTATTTATTAAAGAAACACGTTTATAGGTCCAATTTACAAGATTTGAAGTTATTATTGATTTAATTTCATCGAAGTTTTTAATGGTCATTAAAACACACTCTTTTATGTGAGTATCACAATTTTCATAATCATCTTTACACAATGACTCTATATTATGTTTAATATCAAATTCATAGCCGATTTCTTGTAAAACTAAAAAATCATATATGCAAAAGAAAGATATTAAATTTGATTTATGACGTGAAATAACCATAATTACAATACTTTATCAATACAAACTTCGACTTTAAATGGGATTTGTTCTAATAATAAATTAATAGTTTTAACTACTGATTTTTGTATATCTAAACAAATTTCATTTATTGGTAAATCTTTTTTAATATTTATAGAAATATTAATAGACAATTTATTATCTTTATTTACAGTTTTAATTTTTTTAGCAAGACATAAATCGTCTTTAGTTAAATTTCTTTTAATAATAATATCATTAACACAATGAGATGCAATATCATTAAAAATGTCTAAATCTATATTTAAAGAGCCATTTTGTGTATAACTATCAAGTTTATAATATTTACCCATTATTTTGACTCCTTAATATAATTTTTAATATCATTTGCAAGTCTTTGACTTGTGTAATCATATTCTTTTAATAATACTTTTACATCAGCGGAATCACCAAAATGATCTATACACATTGTATGTTTTGCATATTTATGTAATCCATAACTTGAAAGCATTTCAACAAATATTCTTTTTTCATATGGTGATTTTAATATTTCGTTTTTATATTCTTCGGATTGTTTTGCAAAATTAAACATTGATGGCATAGAAACAACTCTAACATCAATATTTTCTTTTTTAAGAAGTTCTTTTGCTTCAAGAGCTAAATCTACTTCTGTGCCAGTTGCAATAATTGTAAAATCAAGTCTAGATTCTTCTTTTGCAATGATATAAGCGCCTTTTTCTACGCCTTTATAAGATGAATTTGCTTTAAATTTTGATTCACTTCTTGCAGTAATGATTGCAGTTGGTGTATCAAGAGATTTTAATGCAATCTTATAAGAAGCATAAACTTCCCTTGCATCACATGGTCTTATTACATTTAAATTTGGAATACTTCTTAACATTGCAAGTTGTTCAACAGGTTGATGAGTAGGACCATCTTGTCCAACACTTATTGAATCGTGTGAGAATATATAAATAACAGGTAATTTAGATATAGCTGACATTCTAATTGCAGATTTCATGTAATCAGAAAATACTAAGAAACAGCCAACAAATGGTCTTAAACCGCTATGTAATAACATACCATTTGCAATAGATGCCATTAAAAATTCTCTAATTCCAAAATGGATAATTCTTCCCCCATAATTATTTTTATCAAATGCCGTTGCATTATTTAATTTTGTTAAAACACTTCCTTCAACATCGGCACTTCCACCAATCATTTTATTAACGACATTTGCATAATAATTTAATGCTGAATTAGAGCTTTTTCTAGTAGCTTCAACTTTATTTACATCGAAATCTGTAAAATCTTCTGGTAATAAATAATTTACATCATTACTAAAAGTTAATTTATAATCTAATACATTACCATCTTTTACTTTTTCAATTTTACTTAACCATTTTGAATGTTCTTTTAAGCCTCTTTCAATAAAGTTTTCTTTCATATTGTCATAGACTTCTTGAGGAATAGTAAAAGGTGGATAATTATAATTAAAGAATTGTTTTGTTTTAATTATATCTTCAGCACTTAATGGACTTCCATGAGCTTTATTTGTCCCTTGAACACTACTTCCATAACCAATTATGGTTTTTACAATTATTAAAACAGGTAAATCTGATTTTTTTGCTTTTTTAATAGCAGCCGAAATTTCATCAACGTCATTTCCATCATCAACTGTTATTACATTCCAATGTTCAGCCAAAAATCTTTGTGTCACATCACTTTCATCACTTAATGATAATGGACCATCTAATGTTACATCGTTTTTATCATATATAAGAATTAATTTATTTAATCTTAATTTTCCAGCATATGAAATTGCTTCTTGAGAAATTCCTTCTTCTAAACAACCATCGCCACATAAAACATAAGTATAATGGTCGATGTAATTAGGATAATTTGTTCTTAAATTAGCCTCTGCCATCGCCATTCCAACAGCTTGAGCTATTCCTTGTCCTAATGGACCACTTGTTGAATCAACTCCTGGAGTATGACCGAATTCTGGATGTCCTGGAGTAATTGATCCAAATGTTCTGAATTTTTTTAAGTCATCCATGGAAATTCGATAACCAGATACATGAAGCGTTGTATAAAGAAGACTTGAAGCATGACCCGCACTTAAAACAAACCTATCTCTATTAATCCATTTTGGATCAAATGGATCACTAATTAAATGATCTTTAAATAAAGCATATAAAATTGGTGTGCTACCTAAAGCCATTCCAGGATGTCCACTTTTTGCTTCATTAATCATGTCAATTGCAGTTGACCTTATGGCTGCAACGCTTAATTTATCTATTTCTTTCATAAAATTTCTCCTTTTAAATTATTCAAATTTAATATGTAAATCTTTTAATTGTTCTTCAGTAACATTTGATGGGGCATTTGACATTGGGCATCTTGCTTTAAGATTTTTTGGGAAAGCAATTACGTCTCTAATATTATCAGTTTTTGCTAATAACATAGTTAATCTTTCTAATCCAAAAGCAATTCCTGCATGTGGAGGCGTTCCATATTTAAATGCATCAATAAAAAATCCAAATCTTTTTTTAATATCTTCATCAGATAAACCTAATAATTCAAAAATTTTAGTTTGTGTTTTTTGGTCATAAATTCTTAGCGAACCGCCACCAGCTTCATAACCATTGATTACAATATCATAGCAATAAGCATACACTTTTTCTGGTGCTTCATCTAAATATTTTAAATCTTCATCACATGGTCTTGTAAATGGATGATGTTCAGGGGTTAATTGATTAGTAATTTCATCTTTTGAAAATAATGGCCAATGAACAACCCACAAAATATCATATTGATCTTTATTTTTAATTAAATCTAATTTCTTTGCTAATTCATTTCTTAAAGCACCTAAACCGAAATTAACATTATATTTAATGTTGCTTGACGCAAATATAATAACATCATTATTTTCAAGATTTAATGTATTAATAAGTTTGTCTTTAATTTCATCAGTTAAAAATTTTAAAATAGAACCACTGAATTCATTATTAACATATTTTAAATAGAAGAAGTTTTTCATTCCAAATTTATTAGCCGTTAAATTAAGTTCATCAAAAATCTTTCTTGAAAAATAATTGGAAGAATTTTTTACAACAATACATTTTAAATATTTGTTATTTTTAAATATTTCGAATTCACTATTAATAAACAAATCTTTAACATCAACTAATTTCAAATCAAATCTTGTATCAGGCTTATCACTTCCATAAACATTAACAGCTTCATCATATTCCATTTTTCTTATTGGTAATTTAATCTCATAACCAATAGTTTCTTTAAAAATACGATAAAGTAATTGATCCATTATATCTAATAGTTGTTCTTGATTTAAAAATGATGTTTCGATATCGATTTGAGTAAATTCTGGTTGTCTATCGGCTCTCAAATCTTCATCTCTAAAACATTTTGCAATTTGGTAATATCTTTCGAATCCAGCAATCATTAATAATTGTTTATAAAGTTGAGGAGATTGAGGTAAAGCATAAAATTGTTGTGGATTATTTCTTGAAGGGACTAAAAACTCTCTTGCTCCTTCTGGAGTAGAAACGCCTAAAACTGGGGTTTCTATTTCTAAAAATCCATTCTTATTAAGAAAATCATGAGTTATAGAAACAATTTTTGATCTTAAAATTAAGTTTTTTTGTAAACACAATCTTCTTAAATCTAAATATCTATATTTTAGTCTTGTATCTTCAAGTGCATCGGTATCATCATCAATTATAAATGGAGTTAGTTCAGCTGTATTAATAACTTCTAATTTATCAACAACAATTTCAATATTTCCAGTTATAAGTTTTGGATTAGGTATATCTTTTTTATTAACTACACCTTGAACATGAATTAAATATTCATTTTTAACAACGGGAAATTTTTTTGTTTCATTGTTTAATACAAGTTGAATAATTCCACTACGGTCTCTTAAATCAATAAAAGTAAGGGAACCTAAATCTCTTTTTTTATGAACCCAACCTATTAAATATACTTCTTGACCAACATTACTTAAACTAACTTCTGTATTAAAACAAGTTCTTTCAATCTCTTTCATAAAACCCTCTATTATTCGTGACAATGATCATTGTCATTGTGATCTTCTAAATTTTTATCTAAAAATGAAATTAAATCGTTTTCAACAACTTTAAATTGTTCTTTTGTCGCAATATTCTTAACAGTTAAGATGTGAGTATTGACTTCTTCTTCTCCAACAATAATTGCAAATTTTGCATTGTTTCTTTCAGCTTTTTTAAAACTGCTAGAAAATGATGAAGATTCAAGGTTAATATCACAGGAAAATCCATAATCCCTAATTGTAGTAAATAAAACTGATAAGTATTGATTTGAAATATTGTCAATTGGAATTATATAAACATCCAAACCGTCATCTTTCGCTAACAAATTATTGTCTTTTAATATATTAAAAAGTCTCTCTATTCCAAATGATAATCCGACACCACTAACATCAGGACCACCAATTTCTTTTACTAAACTATTATAAAAACCACCGCCGCCAATTGCTCCATAATTAATGCCTTTTTCTGATGTGTAATGGTATTCAAAAACAGTTTCACTATAATAATCAAGTCCTCTAACTAATCTTTCATCAACTGTATATTCAACACCAAGAATATCTAAACAATTAAGAATATTCTGAAATCTTTCATTAGATTCTTTACTTAAAAAATCAGAAATTTTTGGTGCATTAAAAATAATGTGTTGATCGTCTTCATTTTTACAATCCAATATTCTTAATGGATTAATTTCTAATCTTTCATGACAATCTGTACACATTTCATCTATATGTTTAGAAAAATATTCAACTAATTTTTCTTTATATAATTTTCTTGAATTTGCATCACCTAGTGTATTTATTACTAATCTTACATCTTTAAACCCAAGCATTTTTAAGGCGTTATATCCAAAAACAATGCATTCAACTTCTCTTAAATATGAATTCGAACCAACAATTTCGATACCAAATTGATTAAATTGTCTATATCTACCTAATTGTGGTCTTTCATATCTAAAAACAGGACCACAATAAAATGCTTTTACAGGAACATCATTAAAAAGTAATTTATTATTAACAATACTTCTGATAATTCCAGCAGTAAATTCAGGTCTTAATGTAATTTCACGTTCACCTTTATCAAGGAATGAATACATTTCTTTTCGTACAACATCACTTGATTCTCCAACTGAACGAACGAACAAACTAGTTTTTTCAATAATAGGTGTTCTAAATTCTTTAAAATTATATATCCTAGCGATATTTGATAATAAATTTTCAATATATGAATAATTATATGCTTCGTTATTAATAATATCGTGTGTTCCCTTTAAAACAGTATACTCCATACAAAAACCTCTGTAAAATTATACTAATTAATTAGTATGAAGTAAATCAAAGACAATATTTTGCACTAAATAATTAGTGAATAATTCTTTTAACTTCAAAAACACCTTTAATATTTAAAATCATATTAAAAATATCTTGTAAAGTTTTTGCATCACTTACATAAATTGTAGCTGTAAATGTTGCTATCATAGTATCTGGAAATGATTTTGCATTTAATTTAGAAACTGCAATTTTGTTAATTGAAAATAGATTCATTAAATCAACTAATAGATCTTTTCTATCATTTGAACTTATAGAAATATCAACGGGATATGTTCCTAAACCTAAATTTTGCTTCCACTCAACTTCTATTAATCTTTCTTTTTCGTGAACGATATTTGGACAATTCTTTCTGTGAACAGTTATACCTCTTCCTTTAGTAATATAACCGACAATGTCATCACCTGGAATTGGTGAACAACAATTTGCCAATGTAATTGCAACATCATCTACATTTTTAACAGTTACAGGTATGTTAGAAAGTTGTTTTTTATTTTTATTTATTAACTTAAAACGAGTTTTTTTATTATTTAAATTCAAAAATGATAATATTGCACTTGGTAGAGGATTATGATTTGCAACTCCAACATATAATTCATCAATAGTAGAAAAATGGTAGTTATTTAGTACTTTATTAGTAGATATTAAGTTGATTGTATCATTTTCTGATATTCCAGCTTCTCTAAAGCAATCAATTAAACCCTGTTTTCCAATCTTAATTTTATCATCTTTTTGATATTCGCTATTCTTTTTAGCGATAAATTTTTTAATTCTATTAATAGCGGTTGCTGTTTTAGCAAATTTTAACCAACCTTCTGAAGGTCCGGGTGAATTTGGATTAGTTTTAATTTCTACAATATCTGCCGTTTTTAAAACTGTATTTAATGGAACTAATACTCCATTAACAACAGCGCCTGAAGCTGTATCGCCTACTTTTGTATGAATTTTATAAGCAAAATCAATAGGTGTTGAACCATTTGGTAAATCTACTACTTTACCTTTAGGTGTAAAAACATAAACGTTAGCTTCAAAAATATCTTTTGATAAATTTGAAAGATATTCTTGAGCAGCTGTACTCTTTTTACTATCATTTGAAATTTGTAAAAAGTCTCTAAACCAATGTAATTTTTCTTCAATTTCTTTTTGCTCTTGTTTTGGATTGTAATTTGATCCTTCTTTATATCTCCAATGTGCAGCGATACCCGTTTCTGCTACTTCATCCATTTCTTTTGTTCGAATTTGAACCTCAAAAACATTACCATCTCCGGCCATAATTGTTGTATGTAAAGATTGATACATATTTGGTTTTGGTACAGCTATATAATCTTTAAATCTTCCTGGTACTGGTTTATATGTAGCATGAATAATACCAAGAATTTCATAACAATTAAGCTCGGTTTCAGTTATAATTCTTAATGCTAAAATATCATAAATATCGTCAAAATTATGCATTTTAACGTATATTTTTTTATAAATTGAATAAATAGATTTTATTCTTGATTCAATTTGGAAAGGAATTTTTGCCTCATATAATAAATCGGCAATTTTCTTTTTTAAATTATCTAATGATTTTTTTCTATTTTTAGTTCTTTGATCAAGAAGATTTGAAATATAGTTATAAATATCTGGTTCAATATATTTTAAAGATAAATCTTCTAATTCGGATTTAATCTTATACATACCAAGTCTATGAGCAATAGGTGCATATATTTCTAAAGTATCTTTTGCCATAGCAACTTGTCTATCTGGACTTAAAGAGTCAAGAGTTCTTAAATTATGTAATCTATCAGCAAGTTTTACAACAATGACACGAATATCTTTTGCCATACCTAAAAGTATTTTTCGATGATCTTCTGCATCAAAATCAATATCTTTCTTTTTAGATAGCTTTAAACGTTGAATTTTTGTCAAAGAATCAACTAGTAGGGCGACATCGTTTCCAAATTTATTTTTAATATCCTCAATTGTTGCATCTGTATCTTCAACAACATCATGTAATAAACCAGCTTCTATTGTTGAAGGTCCACCATGTAACTTAGATATGATATATGCAACTTCTAAAGGATGGCAAATATAGGGTTCACCGCTTTTTCTAAATTGACCTTCATGTTTTTCTTTAGCATATTCATATGCTTCTTTTATTTTATCCCGGTCTTGTTGATTTGTTATATATTCAAAATAAGATTCTTGTAAATCCTCAAATGTATGTTCTTTTATCTCATTTTTATTCGTTTTATTTTCTGCCATATCTCTATTATAGATTTTTTATAAAATTAGTCATCATTTATTATATTAAAATTTAAATTTTCTTTATTATTAAAGACATTTAAAGTGAATTTACCATATAAATCTATTGATTTTTTATTTTCTAAAACATTTGGTTTAAAATTCCACCATACTATTTTGCTTTTTAAACTAATTGGTGTAATTATATGTTTATTATCTTTAGAAAAAGAAAAGCTTTTTATTGGAAAACCACTAAGTTTAAAAATTGGCATTTCTCTTCCAATTCCAAAAGGTCCAAATTGTAACAATTGATAATAATTTTCTAAAGTCAAATCAGTAAGATTAATATCAATATATTCAATTTTTTTCTCATAATTATTTTTATTATTTTTAAAATATTCAAAACAAAAATCTCTAAATTCGTTAAATTTACTAGTTTCAATAGTTAAACCGGCTGCAGATTCATGTCCTCCAAATTTAACCAATAATTCATTTGAATTTTTAAAAAAATCTATTAAAGAATAACCACCACTAACTCTAGCAGAACCTTTTAAATATCTAGGATCATTAAAATCATAAGTAAATAATATTGTAGGAAGTTTATATTTGAAAAGCGCTCTATTACATAAAAGGCCCAACATTCCTTCTTTTTGGTTTACTATATCTACTATTACAAAATCATTTTTGTTTAAAGAATTTAAATCAAAAGAATTTGATAAATTTTTTCTTTCAATATTTAAATTATTAATAAACTGATAATATTTTAAAATTTCATCATTATTATTTGATACAAAAAATCTAATAACATTACAAGATTCATAATTTTCTGATAATCTTCCAACAGAATTGATTTTTGGACCAACTAAAGATGAAATAATTGTTTCATCAATAAATTTGTTTTCCGACAACAAATTAAGTTGTAAAAAATTATTTTTATTAATAATTTTTAAACCATATCTAACAAAATTAAAATTATTATCTTTTAAAACCATCATATCTGTAAAAGTAGAAATTGTTGCAAGCGCAATCAAATATTCATCAACTTGTTCTATTAATGAATTTGCTAAAACTAATGACGTAAAGGCACCACTGCAAATTTGTTTTAGACTAGAAAATTGGGGATGAATAATATATTTTGAATCGGGTAGTATATTTTTATTTGTAATTTCATGGTGATCACAAATTACAACATCGATATTGTTTTCTTTAGCGTATTTTATGGCCTCAAATTGTGAAATCCCATTATCAACACATATTATAACTTCATAATTTTTCTCTTTAAAAATTTTAACTTCATCAACATTTAAACCATATCCATCTTTATATCTACTTGGTATATAAAATCCGTAATTATTAAAGTTTAATTTTTTAAATGTATAAACTAAAATTGATGTAGCTAACATACCATCAGCATCATAATCGCCAAAAACTAATATTTTTTTATTCTTTTTTATACATTCTTTTACAAAAAAAGATGATTCAACACCATTTTTAAAATTATTAATGGTGATTAAATCATCAATGTTTGTCTCTTTATTTAAATTTTTAAAATCTTCTAAAGAAATATTGTAATATTTTAATAATTTATCTAAAAAACTAATCATTAATTCCAATAAATGTAGCTTCTTCGAGTTCTTTTCCTCTTTGACGTTGTTTATGTTGTTGTTTTAATGCCTTTTTCTTATTCTTTGAAGGTTTACGATTAGCAACAATCTTATTAATTAATTTCATCAAAGCGAAAGTAAATGGTTCATAAATTATAAGGACTAATAAACATGAAATGACACTTCCACAAAGCATGGAAATAGCAAATACATTTTGTAATGCACCTACACTAAATCCGGTAAAAATTAACGTAATTAAGAATGAACTTGCAATTACAAATAAGATATACAAAGTAATTTCTTTAGTGTTCTTTTTGGAAATGTTTTCTTTATCATCAATTGTTAAATTAGCAATTTTTGATTCTTTAAGTGATTCTTTGTTAAGATATGATGATATTGTAACAGCTAACAGAGTTAAAACCATAACAAATAAGGCAGCTAAGCCAATATACATATTAACTTGAATTCTAATCATCGCAAAAATGGAAAGAGCAAAACCAGAGGTCATAAAGCTTATTAATAAAGCGGCCAAGCCTCTTGATAAGCCAAATCTTATCATTAAATATATACTTGCACAAATAATTGCAATTGATGATGCAAGAGCAATCTCGCTAACTCTAAATGTATCAACAGTTCCATAATTTGAACTTGGAGCAATATCGACATATTGATCAGCAAATACAAGATCTAATGCTTCATCTAAAGCTAAACCACTTTCACTTTCATATGTAAATAAATTTTCGTTTACATCTATATTATCAGATAAATTGATTTCATAAATAATGTAATCATATTGAACAGAGTCATCTTGATTATCATTTGTGTAGTCTGTGTATTCATGTGTTGTTACATTTGTATAGATTTTTTCATTTTCATCAAGGCCTTCAAATGAAATATAATCTAACTTTTGTTCAACTTGATTAATTTCGCTAAATTCTAAATTATCATCTTCAACTCTTAAATAAATTTTATCTGGGGTGGAAATTAAATTAGTTTCTTCAAATGGACTTGAAGTAACACCAAAATATGTAATTGTTGTAATGCTTGCAACAGTTAATAAGGCAAATACAATTCCAACAATTCCTTGTTTTGTAAAAACCTTCTTCTTTTCAACTGTAGCATCCTTTCCTTCTTTCTGTTCAACTTCTTCACTTGGTTTTTCAGCCTTAGTAACACCTAATAAACTCAAATGTTTTTGGCAAATTGAAGTATTTATAAAGAAATAAGTCATAATTCTATTAATAATAGGATTCATAAGTAAATTAATAATACTTGCAAAGAATAAGGCAACTCCAAATCCAGAAACAAAGCTTCCGCCAAGTAAATAGATAATAGCTCCTAGAATTAAAGTAACAATTGAAATATCAACTGTTAATATACTTGCAGATTTTGAAGCATCTAAATATGCTTTTTTGATAGTTTTACCTTTTTCTAAGTTTACTTTTAACTTATGTGCATAAATAAGATTACTTGAAATAAATAAAACTAATGAAGCGACACAACCAATTAATGAAGCAACTGTAAATATAGATCCAATTCCATTAACGATTGCTAATAAAATTACAAATGCAAATCCTGCAGAGATTATTAAGTTAAAACCATTGACTCTATATAAAACAGAGGCAATAAATAATATAACTAAATAAGCTGCGATGAAACAAATTAAAGTTGTAGAAACATTAACAGAAATATTATTTTGAAGATTAACTAATTCTTCAACAAGAGGATTAACATCATTTGAATATAATAAATTAACTCTATAATTTAAATGACTGGCATTCATTAAATGCATATAATATTTAGCATTTTCATTTGCCGTTGCAACATTATTCCAGTTTATATCATTAATATCTGTTGCATCTTCACTACCTTCAACGTTGAAATAAATACAAATAGATTTATGTTCGTCAGTTGTTTGTTCATACCAAATATTGTTATAGTCGAAATATAAAATTAATTTTCTTTGAATGTTAACGTTGTTATTAGCAGCTTCAAATGTATCTCCTTCTTTCCAGTTGCTCCAAAGATAAAATCTGCCTTCGTTTGAAACTTCAGTAGATTGTTCTTCATCATCACTTGTAGCTTGATCGTTTAATTCTTGAGCATGATCGACTGCTTGTTGGAAAGTTTCAGGATCTTCTAAAGGTATAACTAATGCTGGATAGAAGGTTTCTCTTACAATATAGGCATCTTCAACACCGAACATAGGTTCGCTACCCTCGAGATTTTCACCTCTATAGTTGCTATAAATGTATTCTGAATCATATGTAGTTAAAGTTAAATTACCATCAAAAGCTAAGTAGCTAGAAATGTGATCGTATTCATTTTTATTTTGCGCTGAAAATGAAACACTAATCATATTATCACCTTGAGTTGTAATATTATATGTTTCAACACCATAGCTTTCTAATCTAGTTTCAAATTCTTTTGCGATTTCATCAATTGCTCCATCAGCAATCATTTCACCAGCTTGATCGGTAATACTATTATCTAAATCAGTAATTTGATAAACATATTGTTTAGCTGTTCCATAATCATAGCCGGTACTAACATTAGTTAATACAGGTTTTGCCATAACACAAACGCTTAAAATCATCGTGAATAATATTCCTATATAAGCTATTAATCTCTTCATAATTCAACCTCAATTTCCATAAATACTCGTTTAATATAATACTATATATTTATTTATAAATAAATATAAAATTTTTTAGTTAAAATATTCAAATTCAAAATCACATAGTGTAACAAGGTCGCCATCTTTTGCTCCCATTTCTTCTAACTTATCATCTACACCTATGTAGTTTAAATATTTAATAAGTCTCATCATACCTTCATCAGTTGATATATTCATCAATTTATAAGTTTTTTCAACAGATTCACCTACAATTTTATAATGATTATTTGACACTTTAATTATAGAGAATACATCATCTGATTTTGCTTTATACTCATACTTTTTAAATGATGAATTTTGAATGTCTGGATTATTAATTTCTTCAGTTTTTTGTAATTCAACTAATTCATATAATTTATTAATAGCTGTATTTAAATTTTTATGTAATACCGATGATATAGGAATTATATCAATTTTACCATTAATATACTTTTCAAGTTTTTTTAGATTTTCTTTCGATCCATCAACATCTGTTTTAGTTGCAAGAATCATTCTTTTTTTCTTATCCAAATCAGAATTATAAGACTTTAATTCTTCTTCAATAATTTTAAATGCATCCACTGGATCATATCGTCCATCCATTGAAATAACATGACAAATTACTCTACAACGTTCTATATGTCGTAAAAAAGTAAAACCAAGTCCTTTTCCTTTTGATGCACCTTCAATTAAACCAGGTAAATCAGCTATTACAAAACTTCTATATTCATCAACATAACAAACACCTAAATTAGGCGAAATTGTAGTAAAATCGTAATTTCCTATTAAAGGATTTGCTCTTGTGACTACGCTTAAAAACGTTGATTTACCAACACTTGGTAAGCCAACAAGACCAACATCAGCTAAAAGTTTTAATTCCAAAATAACTCTTTTTGTAATTCCTGGATGCCCGTTTTCAGCAATTTTTGGAGTTTTATTATATGGTGATTTAAAACATAAATTTCCTCTACCTCCACGGCCACCTTTCGCAACCATGAATGTATCGCCATCATTTTTTAAATCAGCAAGAATTTCTTTAGTTTTTTCATCTATGATGATTGTACCAATTGGTACGTCACAAATGACATCAGGTGCACATTTACCATATTTATTTTTATTTTGTCCTTTTTCGCCATCTTTTGCTTGAATTACTTTGGAAAATCGATAATTAATTAAAGTATTAATTTTACTCGATGCATGGAAAAAAATACTACCGCCTTTCCCGCCATTGCCGCCACTAGGACCGCCTTTTGCAGTGTTTTTATCTCGAAGAAAAGCAATAGCACCGTCTCCGCCTTTTCCGCTTCTAACTTCTACTACAACTCTATCAATAAACATAATTACTAAAAAACTACTAAATTTATACTAAATATATACTAAAAAAGTCCTTTTTCAGGACTTTTTATTTTTTATAAAGCTTTAACTTCTAGAACGCTTACTTTTGTTCTATTTTTTCCAAAACGTTGAAATTTAACAATACCAGCTTTTGTAGCAAATATTGTATCATCTCCACCTTTTTTTGTATTAAGCCCTGGATATATCTTTGTGCCTCTTTGTCTATAAATAATAGCACCTGCTTTTGCAAATTGACCATCAGACAACTTAGCACCTAATCTTCTACCAGCTGAATCTCTACCGTTTTTAGTAGAACCAACACCTTTTTTGGATGCAAATAATTGTAAATTTAATTTAAACATCATTTTCTATTTCCTTTCTATACTAATATTTTTAGGATATTCTAAGGACATCTGTTCAAAACCATTAATTAATACTTCAATTACAACTTGATCATGTAAATCAAATTCTTTTATATTATTAATTTTAACAAATCCTTCTTTTAGAATAATTTCTTTTTTATTCACATTATTTAGTGAATTAATACATGCATAAATTAATGAACTAATTCCGGCACAAACAATGTCTTTACCATAATCAGCATAATTTGCATGACCAGAAATTTCTATTGAATCAACTTTTTTATTAATTTCAAAAATTGATATTTTAATCATTTTATTATTTATAAAGTAATTGATTCAATTACAAGTGATGTATAAGGTTGTCTGTGTCCGATTTTTTGTCTATGAATTGCTTTTGATTTATATTTGTAAATATGAATCTTTTTACCTAAACCTTGTTTTTCTACTTTAGCAACAACTTTTGCACCTGCAAGGTAAGGATTTCCAACACTTAATTTATCACCACTAACCATTAAAACTTTATCAAAAGTATAAGTTGAACCAACTTCTTCATGTAATTTTTCAACATAAATTTTTTGACCAACTTCAACTTTTAATTGCTTACCGCCTGTTTCAATAATAGCGTACATATCTCTCCTCCTTTTTTCTAAGTACTCGCTTCGTAAGGTAAAATTTAGACCTTAAAAATGCGGTTGTAGTCATTCGAAGGACAACAACGTAAATAAAATACCATAAAATTAGTAATAAGTAAAGAAATATCATGGATATTTCGTGTTTTTAGATTAATAAGTTTTCTCTAAACGAAAAATACTCTTTTTTATTAATAATTATAAAGTCTTGTATTTTTAATTTTAAAAAATCACTTCTTGTTTTTAAATTGTTGTAGAAATTAAGATCTTCATATGATGGTTCTAAGATATTATTAACATGATTATGAATTATAATAAATTTTTTTACATCGAATTTTAATAATTTGGAAAATAAATTTGTTAAATCTAATCCAATTGAATTAGAAGAACCCTCAAATTTCTCTGTATGTATGACATAATTTTGCTCATTTAAAAATAAAATAAATAAATTTTCATTATTATTTTCTAGTATTAATATTTGGAATTTTTTAAGTAATATTTCAATGTTACTTTTGTCATATTTTTCTTTATATTCTAACGAATTAATTCTTTTCGACAATTCAAAAACTGCACAAATATTGAGAGCTTTAATTTTATTCAAACCACTAATTTTCACTAATTCGGTATAATTTTGAGTTGCTAAAAAATTTAAGCCCCCAAAATGATTAATCAAATCTTGACTTATTTGTAAAACGTTTTTATTTTTTACTCCACTATTTATTATAATGGCTAATAACTCATAATTTGTTAATTTATCAATCCCATATAAAAGAGCTTTTTCTCTAGGTCTTTCACTTTTTGGAACGGATAATTTAAAGTTCATTTAATTCCAATCAAATTTAAAACCACCTGGTATTGAAACGGTTGCATCAGTTGAATTAAATAATCTAAAAACAACAACGGCAATAATTGCAGTTACTAAAATTGCCATAACAGCTGTAATTGATAAAGCTTCTCCTGGCTTTATTGTTTTCATTTCATTAAAAGTTAATTCTTTCATTTTTTTACCCCCTTTACTAAATAAGTCGAGTAAAAAAGATAAAATTATCTTAAATTTTTAATTTTTTCTAAAATTTGTTGTAATAAAATTTTATGATTTTCTAATTTGTCTTGTTCTAATTTAATTTTTTCTTTTGGAGCTTTTTTCATGAAGTTAGGATTGTTTAACAATTTTTCACATCTATCAATTTCAAATTTCTCTTTTTCCAAATCAATGTTTAATTTATTTAAAACTTCGCTTTTATCGATATTATCTTCAATAAAAATTTCTAAATCAGGATAAATTAATGAGTTTAATTTTAATGATTCATTTACAAAAGAAATATCATTAGAATATGAGAAATATTTTAAATTACTTAAAAATTCTTCACTTAAATTAAGACTTGTTTTAATCTTTAATTTTAATGAGTAATTTGGAGTTAACTTATTATTAACTTTATATAAACGAACATCCTTAATAACTTTTTTTAATAATTCAACTTCTTTAATTGAATTTTTAAAGACTTCTTTTGAATTATAAATTGGATAAGATTCTAACATAATAGATTCTTTATGTTTTGGAAGTGAAAGATAAAGTTCTTCACTAATGAATGGTGAATAAGGATAAATCATCATAATAACACCTTGTAAAATGTGTAATAAAATCTTCTTAGTATTATTTTTGGTATTAACATTATCGCTATTTAGTTTATTTTTACAAAGTTCAATATAAAAACTACAAAAATCATCATAAACAAAGTTATAAAGATATTTACTTGCTGCTCCTAAATTATATTTTTCCATATTATTAGTAACATTTTTAATTGTTAAATTAAATTTAGTTAAAATATATCGGTCAAATATATCTAAATCCTTTTTTTCAAATGAACTATCACTAGTAGAATCAAGGTTTAGTAAGATATATCTTGAAGCATTCCAAATTTTATTTAAGAAATTTTGGCTGGAAGAAACTTTTTCTTCACTATATCTCATATCAAGTCCTGGAGTTGATGAAGTTGCCAAAAAGTATCTTAAAGCATCAACACCATATTTATCAATAACATCAATTGGATCGACACCATTTCCTAAAGTTTTAGACATTTTTCTTCCCTTGTTATCACGAATTAAACCATGAATTAAAACTTTATTAAATGGTTTATTATTTGTTAAATATAATGATTGATTAATCATTCTAGAAACCCAAAAGAAAATAATATCATAGGCTGTAACTAAAATATCAGTTGGGAAATATCTTTTAAGAAGATCGGTTTCTTTTGGCCAACCAAAACCAGAAAATGGCCACAAAGCACTTGAAAACCAAGTATCCAATACATCTTCATCTTGTTTATAATTTTCAATATCTTTTGGTGGCACTTCACTAACTAAAACTTCACCAGTTTTTTTATTATAATATGCAGGTATTCTATGTCCCCACCAGAGTTGTCTTGAAATACACCAGTCATCAATATTTTCCATCCATTGAATAAAAACTTTATTAAAACGTTGTGGAATAAATTGAATTTTATCATCTGATTTTTGATATGCAATTGATCTTTCAGCAAGTTGTTTCATTTTTACAAACCATTGTTTTGATAAGTATGGTTCAACAATGCATCCACTTCTTTCAGAGTGACCAACTGAGTGAGTGATTTTTTCAATTTTAATTAAATTACCTTCCTTTTTGATTTTTTCTACTAACTTTTTTCTACATTCAAATCGATCTAATCCATTAAATTCACCCGCTAATGAATTCATAGTTCCATCTTTATTTATACAGATTGGATGAGGTAAATGATATTTTTCGCCTATTATAAAATCGTTAGGATCATGTGCTGGTGTACACTTCATAACACCAGTTCCAAATTCAATATCAACATAATTATCAGCAATAATAATTAATTTTTCCCCATTTGCTGGGTTAATTGCATATTTTCCAACATATTTTTGATATCGTTCATCTTTAAGATTGACAGTTAAACAAACATCACCAAACATTGTTTCTGGTCTTGTTGTTGCAACAGTTAAATAATCATCTGAATCACATAATTTATATTTAAAATAATAAAATTCACCTTTAATATTTTTGTGGATAACTTCAACATTTGATAAAGCAGTTTGCTGTACTGGATCCCAATTTATAATTTTTTCACCTTGATAAATTAATCCATCATCATACATTTTTTTAAAAACATGATTAACTGCTTTATTTAAATCTTCATCTAAAGTAAAACGCTCTTTTGAATAATCAAGCATTAATCCCATTTTTGCCCATTGATTATGAATGGTTGTAACATATTCATTTTTCCATTCCCAAACTTTTTCCACAAATTTTTCACGGCCTAATTCATTTCTAGAAATTCCAAGATTTTTAAGTCTTTCAACTACTTTTGCTTCGGTTGCAATTCCAGCATGATCAGTTCCTGGAAGCCATAAAACATCAAAACCTTTTGCTTTTTTATATCTTGCAATAATATCTTGAATTGTTGTGTCAAAAGCATGACCAATATGTAATTTGCCAGTTACATTTGGAGGTGGAATTACCATTGAAAACTTTTGTTTACTAATATCACCGGCAGTAAAATAACCTTTTGATTTCCAATTTTCATACTTATCTTTTTCAACTAATTTTGGATTGTAATGTTTATCAAGCATATCAAGTCTCCTTAAAATAAAAAAAGTACCTTTTAAAGGACGCTTTTAACGTGGTACCACCTTTATTTGTAAAAATTTACACACTTAATTTATAATTTTTAACGCAAATTGACGAGTTTTTTATTTGAGCGACCCTTCTATAAAATTTTAATGTTTTGCACCAACCAACAATTCTCTTTCTAAAATATTTATATACTTCTTCTCAAACCAATCTATATTTTACCAAATTTATAAAATTGATGAAAGAAAATCTTTAAAATCGAGTAAATTTGTTTCACTATTTATATTTGAATAAAAGATTTTTGTATTTTCATCAATTAAATTATTTTCTTTAATTCTTTTACTTATTGCATATTTTTCTTTTTGATTTAATTTATCAACTTTTGTAAATAAAATAACATAATTAATTTTATAATGATGTAAAAATTCAATCATTGAATTATCATCATTAGAGAACTCTCTTCTTCCATCAATTAATAAAACAACACATTTAAGGTCGATATTATCATTAAAATAACTATCCATTATTTTTGAATATTCAATAAAAGAAAATTTATTACTTTTTGAATATCCATAACCAGGAGCATCAACAAGATAAAATTTGTTGTCAACTAAATAAAAATTTAATAATTTTGTATGACCTGGTTTTGATGATACAAACGCTAATTTTTTAAACCCGGTAATTTCATTAATTAAAGTAGATTTTCCAACATTAGATTTTCCAACGAAAATAACCTGAGGAAGTTTTGATAAATCCTCAGGTTTTTTTACATATGATCGAATAAACTGTATATTATTAAAATTAATCATTATTATCTACGATTGCATATTTTATAGCATCAGATACTTTTTTCATATAGACAATATTTAAGTTTGCTTTAACTTCTTGAGGTAATTCTTCGACATTTTTTCTATTATCATATGGGACGATAACAGTTTTAATACCACTTCTTAAAGCAGCTAAAGTTTTTTCTCTTAAACCACCAATTGGTAAGGCATTACCTCTTAAAGTAACTTCACCGGTCATTGCAATTTCGCTTGAAACCTTTTTACCAGTTAAACAAGAAATAATAGCTATTGTAATTCCAACACCAGCACTTGGACCATCTTTTGGAACGGCTCCTTCAGGTACGTGAATGTGAAGTGTGTTTTTTTCAAATACCTTATTATCAATATGGAATTTTTTAGCGTTTGCTCTAACATAGTCATAGGCAATTGAGCATGATTCTTTCATAACATCGCCTAATTTACCAGTTAAAACAAGTCCGCCCTTACCAGCAAATGAGTTAACTTCAATTGGCAAAATATCTCCACCAAATTCGGTATAAGCAAGTCCGGTTACAACACCGACTTGATCTTTTTTCTCTTTTTTACTGAATTCAAAAATTTCAATTCCTAAATATTTTTTAACTTCTTTTGGTTCAATATTGACTTTTGTTTTACGATTAGAAATCAAATATTTAACAATGACTTTCCTTACAATTGTTTCTATTTTTCTTTCTAATTCTCTTGCACCCGCTTCCCTTGTATACGAATTAATAATTAATTTTATAGCATCATCTGTAAAAGTTATTAAATCTTTATCGATATTATTTCTTTCTAAAACTTTTGGAATTAAATATTGTTTTGCAATTTCTAATTTTTCAAGTTCAGTATAAGATGACATTTCAATTAATTCTAATCTATCTCTTAAAGGTTCAGGAATATCGTATAAATAGTTTGCGGTTGCAATAAATAATACATTAGATAAATCATATGGCTCTTCTAAGTAATTATCAGTAAATGCATAGTTTTGTTCTGGATCTAATACTTCTAATAATGCACTTGCAGGATCGCCACGATAAGCATTATTTACTAACTTATCAACCTCATCTAAAATAAACACAGGATTGATTACTTGTGCTTTTTTCATTCCGTTAATAATACGACCAGGAATAGCTCCTACATATGTTCTTCTATGTCCCCTAATTTCAGCTTCATCAGAGACACCACCAAGAGAAACTTTAACACATTTTCTATTTAAAGCTTCAGCAATTGATTTAGCAAGTGATGTTTTTCCTACACCTGGTGGACCATAAAGACATAAAATAGGTGATTTTAAATTACCTGTCATTTGTTTAACTGCTAAATATTCAATTATTCTTTCTTTAACTTTTTCTAAGCCATAATGATTTTTATCAAGTACTTTCTTGACAACTTTTATATCATTATTATCTTCTGTTTTTTGATACCATGGAATATTCATTAAAGTTTGAATATAATTTCTAATTAAAGCAGCCTCTTGAGAACCAGGTTGCATCATATTTGCTCTTTTTAATTCTTCTCTAACTTTTTCTTTGACATATTGAGGATAAGGATTTTTTTCCAAATTATCTAGAATTTGTTCATCATCATCTTCTGAATTTGTTACTTCACCTAGTTCTTTTTTAATTGCTTTTAATTTTGCTCTCAAAATGTATTCTCTTTGATATTTTACATTTTCATCATAGATATCTTTTTCAATTTGTTCATCAACTTCTTTTACGATTATTTCTTTATTTAATAAAGAGTAAATAATTTTTAATCTTGCAACTTCATTAAATGTCTCTAATAAATTTTGCTTTTCTTCAAAACTCATTGGAATATAATTTGCAATTGTAAAAGCAAAATTATTTTCAACTTTTCCTGAAACTAAGTTATTAAAAACATTTTTTGGAAATCTTTGAAAAATTTTAGGAAGTTTTGACATTAAATCAGTAATTTTTCTAAATAATGAAACAATCAACATTTGATCTTCGTTTTCATCTTGTTCTAAAATTTTTCCAGAACCAAGATAAAAATCATTGTCGAATTTTATATCATCTAACTTAAAAATATCTTGACCAAGGATTGTAACCTTTAATCCATTATTTCCATTATTTGTTACAGATGTAATTTCACAAATTGTACCAATTTGATTTAAAAAATTAAAATTTGGTTTAAATTCTCGGCTAGCAGAATCTTTTAAAGAAGTAACTATAATATAAGATTGACTATTTTTTTTAGCTTCTTCAATTGCAGCCATACCATCATAAGTTCTTACATCAAGATTAATATAATTCCCTGGAAAACAAACTGTATCAGCTATAATCAAAACAGGTAGTACAATATTGTCATTAACATTTGGTTCGGCCATAAACTACCTCCTTTAAAGTTATTATATTATATTTAAAAAATATTATATGCAAAAATACTCTTATAAATAATTAAAGAATAAAACTATTAATTATTTTGTTTCTTTAAAGTTATTTTCCTTTAAGAAAGCTTCAATTTTTCTTTCTTGTAAATTTTGTCTTAAATCAGTCATTTGATTTGCAATAGCTTTTTTAACTTCATCAACACTTCTATTATAAAGCTTTGACATCTTTTCGATTTCTTCATCGACATCTTTGTCAGTAACATTTAATTTTTCAACTTCAGCAATCTTGCCTAAAACTAACATTGTTTTTAAATTTTTTTCAGCATCAACTCTTAAAGTTTTTTCTAATTGTTCAAGAGTTTGATTTGTAATTTCTAAATATTGATCAAAAGTTAAACCATTTGATGTAACTCTTTGTTCAATGTTATTTTTCATAGCTTCAACTTCACGATCAACAAGTTTAGAAGACATTTCAATTTTTGAATTTTCAACAATTTTTTCAAGTAATTTATTGAATCTACTTCTTTCAGCTTGTTGTTGTTTATTTGCTAAAATTTGTGATTTTTCTTTTTCTTTTAATTGTTCGACAGTTTCAACACCTTCCATTTCAAGTGTTTTAACAAACTCATCATTTACATCTGGAATTAATTTTTCTTTAACTTCGTGAATTGTACATTTAAAAATTGCATCTTTTCCAGCTAAATCTTTAACATATTGTTTTGGGAATGTAACGTTAATTTCTTTAACATCACCAGCTTTTACACCTACTAATTGTTGTTCAAAACCTGGGATAAATTGATTGCTTCCTAATTCAAGGGAATAATTATTTGCAGAACCACCATCAAATGGTTTTCTATCAATATAACCAACAAAATCTAAAACAACAGTATCACCCATTCTTGCTGGTTTATCACTTTGTTTTAACATTGCATTATCTAAAGCAATTCTGTTGATTGCTTGATTTATTTCTTGTTCGCCAACTTCAACGTTTTCTTTTGCAACTTCAATGTCTTTATATTGACCTAAAGTAACTTCTGGATAAACAGAAATTTCAAATGAAATTTCTAAATTATCTTTATCAACTTTATTAAATTTGATATCTGGTTCGATAATTGGAGTAATTTTATTTTCAGTTAAAACTTTTTCATATAAGCTTTGAGCAATAACTCTAAAACCTTCGTTTAAAATATCACCTTCATTAATATGAGGTCTTGCTAATTCATCAGGAATACTTTTTCCATCTCTAAAACCTTTTAATTTTAATTTTGCTTTTAATTTTTCAAAAGCTTTCTTTTGAGCATCTTGCCATTCTTGTTTGTCAGCTACTACATCAACTGTAACAACACCTTTTTCATTCTTGACTAAATTAGATTTCATAAATTCCTCCATATGTATATATAATTTTTTAATAAATAATTTAATGGCGTCCCTGAGGCGACTCGAACGCCTGACCCACAGCTTAGAAGGCTGTTGCTCTATCCAACTGAGCTACAGGGACAACTGAATAATATAATATCACAAACCTTTAAATTATAAAATATAATTTATAATTTTTTTAATAAAAGTGAAAAAAATATGATTTTAATCATCTTGGTGTATTTTATTGTATAAATTTAATGCGACTTTTTTATTTAAAAATTGCTCAAGTTCTAAAAGAGATGCTTGTTTTAGCGAATTTAAGTCTGGATATGTTTCATAAATCAAATTCTTTTTGACTTTGCCAAGACCTTCAATTCCATCAAGAATAGATTTTTTATAATTTTTTAAATGAGTTTGTCTAAAAAATGTTATTGCAAAACGATGAACTTCATCTTGCATTGAACTTAAAAATAGATATAAATCGCTTTTTTTATCTAGTGGAATTTTATTTCCATCTAATGAAATTATGCCTTCTGTTTGATGCTTATCATTTTTATAAAGTCCGAAGATATCGATGTTTTTGATGTTTAAATTATTTAACACATTTTTTGCAACCACAATTTGGTTTAATCCACCATCAATTAAAATTAAATTTGGTAATTCTATTCCATCATTTAGCATTCTTTTGTATTTTCGTGTTAATACTTCTTTCATATTATCCAAATCACTTTTTGTATTTTCGTTATTTAATTTGAATTTACGATATAATCTTTTACAGGCTATACCATTAACATATGCGACTGAAACACTAACTGCATCATATCCAGAAATATGAGAATTATCGAATAATTCAATATATTTTGGATATTTTATGTGTAATAAATTTTGTAAATGCTGCAATATTGATTCAACATCTCTAGTGGACTTTTCTTTATTAAAATATTTTTCAAGACCTTTTTTTGAGTTTTCAATTAATTTATTTAAAACATCAAAATTCTTACCTTTTGTTGGGGAAATTATTTTACAATTTAGATAATCTTGTAATGAATTTTTTAAATCCTTAGAAAAAACAATTATTTCTTTTGGTAATTCATTTTTTGCATAATATTGAGTAATAAGATCAGAAACAGTTTCCAATTCATTTTCAAAAATTTCAGAAATTATTTCGTCTTTTCCAAGTAACATACCATTTCTATAGACAAATAATGCAATGCATACATAATTATTAAAAGATGTATACGCAAAAAAATCTTTATTTTCATTAGAATTAAAATCAACTGTTTGTAATGTTTTAATATGATTAATTGCATCTAATAATTCTTTATAATATTTAGATTCTTCAAAATTTAATTTTTCATTATTTTCTTTTATTTTAGCAATTAAATTATCTTCAATGTCTTTTGTGTTACCTTTTAAAAATTTATAAACTTTTGAATAAAGTTCGTCATTAACAGAGTCATCAATCTTTTTAATACAATACCCAAGGCATTGATTAATATGATAATAAAGACATGGTTTTTTTGGTAAAACATTACATTTTTTTAACGGAAATAATTTATTAATTAAATCAATAATATCATAAGCAAAAGTTGATTTTGGATATGGACCAAAATATGAATAATTTTTATCTTTTAAATTTCTTTTTAATTTAACTTCGATTATACCTCTCTTTTTTAGCCCAATATAAGGATAATGTTTGTCGTCTTTTAAAAGAATATTATACTTTGGTAAATATTTATGAATCAAATTATATTCTAAGATAAACGCTTCTGATTCATTGCTTGTAATAATAAAATCAAAATGATCAACATTACTAACCATTGCTTGAACTTTTCCACTTTGTGGCCTTAAAAAATATTGACTAACACGTTTATATAAGTTTTTTGCTTTTCCAACATAGATTACTTCATTATCTTTATTATACATTTGATAACAACCTGGATTATTTGGCAAAGCATCAATTAATTTTTTTATTGTTTGATTCATTTTAAGTTAACTATGGTTGCACCATAACCCCCTTCATTTGGCCCCGCAAAAGAAAAAGATTCTACAAGATCAGATTTTTTTAAATAATCTATCACTGCATTTCTAATAACACCTGTTCCAAAACCATGAATAATACGAACTCTTTTTAAATTATTTGAAGAGGCATTGGCTAAAAATCCTTTTAAAAGATCAATTGCTTCTACTCTTGTCGTTCCTAATAAATTTAATTCATATGAAATGTTTTTAATGTAATAAGAATCGACGTTTTTAATCTTCTTTTCTTTAGTTACAACATGATTTGTTTTTTCTAAATTTGATGAATTTATTGTATAAGATTTACCACCATCTGTTTTTATTAAAATATCGTTATTTGCTTTTAAACTAACTATCGTGCCTTCTATTGGTAAATCTTTATGTTTAACATAATCGCCAATTTTAAACTCTTCTTTTGGTTCTTTGTTTTTTATATTATTTGAAGATTTTAATAAATCATCTAATTGTTTATCGACATTAATTGATTCGTGAAGTTTAATAGAAGATTTTGATAATAAATCTTTTTTAATTTTATCAATTTTAACTTTGAATTCTTCAATTTCTTTTTCTTTTATGTTTTGCATTTCATTATCAAAATTTTTCAATTTCCCTTGCAAAACCTCATTATTTTTATTTAGTTCTTTAATTTTTTTATCTTCAATATTAATTTTTTCTTTTAGTTCATCATTGAGTTTTTTATTTTTGATAATTTCGTTAGTCAAAATAGAAATATTATATTCAGCGTTATCTTTAAGTTGATTATTTAAAATAGAAATTGCATCTTTGATAACGTTTTTATTAAGACCAATTTTCTTAGCTATCATAACACCATATGATTTACCTGGTAATGACATAACAAACTTATATAAAGGTTTTATTTCTTTTTCATCAAATAACATTGAACCACATAAAATTGATTTTTCAGTTAAAGAATAAGTTTTTAGTAAAGTAAAATGTGATGTAATTAATACTTTACCCGCAATATTTTTTAAATATTTGGCAACTGATAATGCAAGCGCTTCTCCTTCTTTTGGATCAGTTCCATTGCCTAATTCATCAATTAAAACAATATCTTCTTCTTTACAAGAATTCATAATATTATTGATATTTAAAATATGTGATGAAAACGTTGATAAATTAGCTTCAATTGATTGAGAATCACCAATTTCTATATAAATATGTTTGAAAAATCCAATACTTGAATCAGGATTACAAGGAACAGGAATATTTAATTCATTCATTAAAATTATTAAACCAACCATTTTTAAAAATACAGATTTACCACCAGCATTAGGTCCCGAAATTATTAATTCTTTATTTTCGTTTTTCATTTTTAAAGAATTTGCAACAACACTATTTTTATCAATTAATGGGTGTTTTGCATCAATTAAATCAATTGAAACATCATTTTTTGTCTCTATTAAAACACCATCTATTTCCATTCCATAAATAGATTTAGCATTTAAAAAATCAAAATATCCAATCCAATATTCATTATCAATTATTTCTTTTTCATATAATAAAATATTAATAGTTAAATTTTTTAAAATTAATTTTATTTCATTTGATTCAAGATTTTTTTCATTATATATCTTATTACAAATCTCAATACATGAATTTGGTTGAATGAAAACAGTCTCCCCACTATCTGACATTCCAATAATTAATCCTTTAATTTTATTTTTAAAAGATGACTTAACTGCTAAAACATATGTATCATTTTTTATATAGATTTGGGAATCGGTTAAATAATCGTTATTTGTTATCAATAAATTATTTATTGTATCTTTTAAATCTTTTTCGAATGATTTTAAGTTTTGTCTGATACTATATAAATTTTGGCTTGCATCATCTTTTATATTGTAATTTGTATCAAAAATTTTTTTAAATAATTCTTTAATCTGAGTAAAATCATTAAGTTTTGATAAAATTGAATTTAATGATGAATTTTGATCAATTTTTTTAAAAAAATCTTTTAAATAATCGTTTAATTTAAAAAGACAATTAAAATTAATTGCATCATTTTTATTTAAAATTCCACCTTTTTTGTAATATTTAATGATGTTTTCAAGACTTTCTAATTTATCAATTGATAAAGGACCATTAATTTTTATATAATCGTAAAATTCATTGAAAATTTTTCTTTTTTTGCTAAATTTTGTATAATCATTTGGAAATTTTTCATTCTCGAAAATTTTAATTCCGCGATTTGTTTTTAAATAGGAATAAATTTTGTTATATATTACATCAAAATCTAACATCTTATAGTACTTATTCATACTCATATATGATAGCATAATAATACTTTTTTTATTACAATATTAATATGTTGAAAATCAAGATTGATGAAGAAATTAAAAATAAAATTATAGAAAAATATTCTAGTTATCAATTAACTTCGAAAAATATATATCTAGACTTTTATGCTTTAATAAATAACACAAAAATACAAATTTATTCAAATGCAAAAAAGAATAATTTTAAATTATTAATTGATGGCGAAGACGAATTAGAAATTTTTAATTATTTAAACTTATCAAAAGAAAACTTAATACATGAAGTTAAAAAAATAAGAGAATCAACTACTACTACAACTTTTCTTAATTTAGAACCTCAAATCGGAAGTGATGAAGTTGGTTTTGGAGATTTTTTTGGTCCTGTTGTTGTAGTTGCTGCATATTATGATGAAAATTTTAAGAAATTATTTGATGAATTAAAATTTAAAGATTCTAAAAAAATATTAGATAAAAAAATATTGGAAATCGTTCCAAAAATTTTAAATAAAATTAAATATTCATGTTTGGTCGTTGATGATATTAAATTAAATGAACTTATAAATAAAAAAATGAATTTTAATCAAATTAAATCAATTTTACATAATACTTGTTTAAATAACTTATATAATAAAATAAATAAGAATGTAAATTATATTTTTATAGATAAATTTAATGATGAAAAAAAGTATTATGAATATATAAAAGGTGAAAAAAATGAACTAAAAAATATCACTTTTGAGATTCATGGGGAAGAAAAGTTTCCAAGTGTTGCACTTGCAAGTTGTATTGCAAGATATGTTTTTTTAGAAAAAATGGAAATATTAAATAAAAAATATAATGTTGAAATACCTTATGGAGCTTCTAAAATCGTTGATGATTTTGCATTAAATTTCAAAAATAAATATGGTCTAGAAGAATTAAAAAAAATAACTAAAACAAATTTTAAAAATTTTAAAAAATTAGCTTAAAACTTCAATTGCTTTTTTAAAATATTCAGGAATTTCCGTTTCAAATTCCATTTTTCCTTTGTTAGGATAATCAAATGAAATTTTAAACGCATGTAAAAGTTGGCCGTTAAAATCAATATAATTATCACAATATAGTGGATCTCCTTCAACTGGATGTCCAATAAATTTCATATGAACTCTAATTTGATGAGTTCGACCAGTTTCTAGAGTTAATTTTACAACAGTGTGTTTTTTTAATCTTTTTAAAACAACAAAATGAGTTATTGCTTCTTTTGCGTTTTTATCGCCAACGGTATATTTTAATCTATTTTTGGGATCTCTTGTAATAGGTGCATTAATTAATCCACTATCTTCTTTTATTATCCCTTTAACAATTGCAATATATTCACGTTTTATTTCATGATTTTTTAATTGATTTGCTAAATATTCATGCATTTGATTATTTTTTGCAACTAATAATAATCCACTTGTGTCTTTATCGATTCTATGAACAATCCCAACTCTATTTTCACCATTAATATTTGATAAATTAGAAATATTGGCTTTTAAAAAGTCAACAAGAGTGTCACCACGATGACCAATTGCGGGATGTACAACAATTCCTCTTGATTTATTGATAACTAATAAGTTTTCGTCTTGATAAATTATTTTTATTTTATCATCAAAATCAATATAATTAATATCGTCAACTTCTTTTTTCTCAAAAGTTATTTCATCATTAATTTTAGTTAAATAAGATGGTTTGACTTTTTTTGAATTTACTAAAACTTGACCATTTTCAATTGCTTTTTCAATTTGACTTCTAGATATGTCTTTTATATTATTTTTTAAATATTTATCAATTCGAATTCCGACATTATTTTCATCTATTTTAAAATTCATTTTCCAAAAACCACTGCAAAACTTAAATATTTTTATTTATGTCATCATCGTTGTCGCTAGCATTTTTTTCTGAATTTAAATTATTTTTATCACCATGTTTAACCATATCGTAAATAAAATAAATTACAAAAATAATAATTGTCACAACTAAAACAGAGTCAGCAATATTAAATGTTGCAAAATTCATAAAATCAAATTTTAAGAAATCAATAACGGCACCATCTGGGTAGAAACATCTGTCAATTAAATTTCCAAATGCACCGGCTGTTAATGCCATAATTAATCCTTTATATACTCTATTTAATTTTTTATATTTCCATATATAATAACCTACAAATAAACAAGTCATTACAAGTGAGATTCCAATAAGTAAAATTCTACGAATTATGTCATCTAAGTTTCCACCCATTCCAAAAGCAGCACCATAATTTAATAAAAATTGGAATGACATAAATCCAGGAATGAATGGTATTATCTCAAAATAGGAATTATTTGCTACAACTTTTAATACTTTTTCCCAGCCTCCATAAATATATAAAAATACTTGTTTTGAAATAATATCAAACAAAAATAATATGATAAAAATCCAAATATTTGATTTATAAAACCAAATTAAACCAGACCTTATTTTATTTAAAACACTATTATTTTCCATTTAAAACCTCAAAACATCTCTTACATAAATGTTGTCCTTCAACTTCAATACAATCTTCAGAATAATTCCAACATCTATCACACTTATGTCCTTCTGCTTTTTTAACATAAATGTCACAAATTTCATCGCTTGATGAAATATTATCTAATTTATTAACTACTTCTGCTTTTGAAACAATGAATAATCTACTTAATTCAACATTAGAAAAGCCTTTAACTAATTCTTTTAATTTTTCATCTTTAATTAATAAATAAACTTCACACTCTTGAGCTGAGCCAATAACATTATCTCTTCTTAAATTTTCAATTGATTTTAAAACTAAACTTCTTAATTTAAGTGTTAAGTTATATTGATCAATTAATTTATCATCATAATTATTTGATTTAGTTGGAAAATCTAATAATTGAACATTTAATGAATTTTGAAAATTTAAATTAACTTCATCCATAGTAAAAGGAATAATTGGATTTAAAAGTCTCATTAATGTGTCAACTAATTGATAAATTACACTTTGGACTTGTAATCTACGAGTAGAATTTTTACTATCACAATATAAAATATCTTTTGCATAATCTAAATAAAAACTTGATAAATCAGTTGACATAAAGGTCAAAATATCTTGTAAAGCGTTTTGGAAATTAAATTTTTCGTAATAATCATTAACTTTATTTTTTAAAACTTCTAATTTTTTCAAAATAAATAAATCAATTAATTCATATTTATCAACTAATTGTTCTTTAGTAAATTTAGATTCTTCGCCGTTTGATAAATTACCAAGTAAAAATTTAAAAGTATTTCTTATTTTACGATAACCTTCCGAAACTTGTTTAATAATACTTTCTGAAATTCTAACATCTTGTTGATAATCAACGCTTGCAGCCCAAAATCTTAAAATATCTGAACCATAAACATTTGCAATTTTACTAGGATCTATTCCATTGCCTTTAGATTTAGACATTTTGTCCCAATTTTCATCCATTACAAATCCATGTGTTACAACATTTTTATATGGTGGACAATTAAAACAAGCTTGAGAAATAATTAATGAAGAATTAAACCAACCTCTATATTGGTCACTACCTTCTAAATATAAATCGCAAGGAATATTAAAACCAGCTTTTTTAATTACTGAATTAAATGAACTTCCACTATCAAACCAAACATCCATTATATCGGTTTCTTTTTTAAATTTTCCGTTTGGTGATTTTTCATTTTTATAACCTTCAGGTAATAATTCTTTTACTTCTAATTCATACCAAATATTACTGCCGTTTTTTCTTACTAATTCAACAATATGAGCAAATACATCTTTATCAATTATTGGAGATCCATCTTCATTATAAATAATTGGAAGAGGTACACCCCATAATCTTTGTCTTGAAATACACCAATCATTTCGATCAGAAATCATATTGTGCATTCTTTGTTTACCCCAAGATGGCATCCAATTTACATTATCAATACTTTTTAATAATTCATCTTTAATTGGTTTAATAGAACAAAACCATTGTGGAGTAGCTCTAAAAATGACAGGTTTTCCAGTTCTCCAATCGTGAGGATAAGCATGAGTAATTGTTTTTCTTGATAATAAATGTTTGTTATTTTCTAAAATTTCAATTACTTTTTTATTAGCATCTAAATAAAATAGTCCTTCAACATCTTTTCCAGCATCTTTTGTCATATAACCTTTATAATCAACTGGACAGAAAGGTTCTAAATTATATTTAACGCCAACTTTAAAATCGTCAACACCATGACCTGGAGCGGTATGAACGCAACCAGTACCAGCATCATTTGTAACATGATCCCCTAAAATAATTAAGCTATCTCGATCAATAAATGGATGTTTACAAATAATGCCTTCTAAATCTTTGCCTTTAAATTCTTTAATAAGTTCACATTTTTCAAAACCGATTTCACTAACAATTTGTTCTTGTAAATCTTCTAAAAATAAAAAATTACCTTTTTCAGTTTTATATAATCCATATTTAAAATTTGGATTTAAACAAATAGCTAAATTTGCAGGAAGTGTCCAAGGTGTAGTTGTCCAAATAATAACTGAATCGTCATTTGATAATATATTTTTTCCATCTTTTACATCGAATGAAACATAAATTGCATCACTATCTACATCTTTGTATTCAATTTCTGCTTCTGCTAATGCAGATTCACTTGAATATGACCAATAGACTGGTTTTAAACCTTTATAAATCAAGCCCTTTAAAGCCATTGTAGCAAAAATTTCGATTTGATTTGCCTCGAATTCTTTATCTAAAGTTAAATAAGGATTATCGAAATCACCTAAAACACCAAGTCTATAAATTTGTCCTTTTTGATTTTCAACTTGTTTTAAAGCGTATTCTTTACATTTATTTCTAAATTCAATAACTGGGGTTGTTTTTCTGTTAACGCCAGATTTTGTAACTTGAACTTCAATTGGAAGACCGTGAGTATCCCAACCAAATCTAAAAGGTGTGTAATAACCTTTCATGTTTTTATATCTGAGAACAAAATCCTTTATTAATCGATTTAACATGTGACCGCAGTGGATATTTCCGTTTGCGTATGGAGGACCATCATGAAAAATATATGGTGTGTTATTTCGATTTCTTTCTAACATTTTTTCATAAATTTTTTGTTCTTTATGCCATTTTTCAAGAATTTTAGGTTCTTTATTTGCTAAATTACCTCTCATCTCAAAATTAGTTTTTGGCATCATTAGTGTTTTTTTAATTTCCATAAAATCCTCCTAAAACAAATAAAAACGTCCAATTAAAGGACGCTTTCAACGTGTTACCACCTTTATTCAAATTAAATAATAATAAGCACTCATTTTGATTTAACGCAATCCTACGAATAATTTACTTCAATTTCAATTACCTTCTTAAGAAGTGATAATTTTTATTTTTGCTGTTATTTTTCACCAAACAATAACTCTCTTTTCAAACATTAAATAAAAATCTTGTCTTCTTTCAAACGAATTTGACAGAAAATATTATAGCATTATTTTAATAAATTAAAATAAATCATTTTGATCTTCATCGTTTAAGAATTTTGGAATAAATTCTTCATCTTCTTTCTTTTGTTTTTCAGCATCAGTTTCTTTTGCATCTTCATTTGGTTTTGTATCATCGTTTGAAGGATTAAATATGTTATTAACTGAATTTTCTAACATAGTATTTCCTTTGTTAATGATTTCATCAGAATTTTGGAAATCAGATGCAACAATAGAAATTACAATATCATCGCCTAATTCTGGATTTGTTGTTAATGCAAATTTTATATCGACATCAGTGCCAGCATATTTTGTTATCTTATTTATACAACTATTAATATCATTCATTATTATTTTTGGACCACTTGAAATACAACATAAACATTTTCTAGCACCAAAAATTGTAGTTTCTAATAATGGGCAACTAATTGCATTGTTTACAGCATCTTCGCATTTATTTTCGCCGCTTCCAATACCATAACCGATTAAAGCAACACCACTATCTTTTAAAACTTTCTTTAAATCAGCAAAATCAAGATTCATTAAATAAGGGGTCATGATAATATCAGTGATTGTTTTTACACTTCTTGCAAGGACACTATCAGCTTCTTTAAATGCATTAGAAACAAAGTTTTTTCCTTCATACATTAATAATTTATCATTTGAAACAATAATAATAGAGTCAACATTTTTCTTAAGTTCATTAATTCCATCAATTGCAATTGCTAATTTTTCTTTACCTTCAAATGAAAATGGTCTTGTAACAATTGCTATTGTTAAAATACCCATATCTTTTGCAGCTTTGGCAATTACAGGGGCACCACCAGTACCAGTTCCTCCACCCATTCCAGCAGCAATAAAAACCATATCTTTATTTTCTAAAATACTTTTAATTTCATCTAAAGATTCTTCAGCAGCTTTTTTACCCATTACAGGATCACCACCAGCACCAAGGCCAGCTGTAGAATTAATACCTAAAATTATTCTATTTCCAGCTTTTGAAAGAGATAATGATTGTTTATCAGTATTTGCTACATAAAATTCGACATTGCTAACATTGTCATCAATCATTCTATTGACAGCATTATTTCCTGCACCACCAATTCCTATTACACCAATTTTAATAATAGGTTCAAATTTGTCTAAATCATTGTACATAATCAGTTACCTCTTTTTAAATCATTAATTTCTCGTTTATTAGGAAAAGTTTTTAAAAACGAATTAATATTTTTGCTACATAAAATACAAGCATAGCTTGAATAATATGCATAATCATGTAAGTTAATTATATTTGGAACGTAAAATATAAAATTACTAGAAAATTTACTAGTTAAATATTCTTTGAAGTTATAATACAAATTAGTTTCACCCAAAAATACAGTATTTAAACTAGCAACCTTTTCAGTTTCTAGTTTTGTAATATTTGCAATTGAAAGAATTTCCTTTGAAATATTTGAGATAAATTCTTGTAAAAAGTCAGTTATTAATAAATTTAAATCTTTTTGCGAAATATTTAGAGAATTATCAACATTAACTAATGCATTTGCTAAATTGATTTTAAAATAATTTTCATCTTTATCAAATCCAAAAATTTTAACTAATTTTTTTGCATTTTGTATTGAGATGTTAAAATGATTAGCTATTTTTTTATATAAATCTATAAAACCAAATTTAATTGTATTTGTTTTAATTGGTTCACCTTTGCCTAAAAGAGTTATATTAGTAATATTTTCTTTTGAAAAAACAAGGAAATAATTACTTGGAAAATTTTTAATATTTCTAAAAATGTTTGGTAAATTAATGCTTGAAATTAAGAATTGTACTTGGTTAAGATTACAAATTTTAAAAATTTCTGAATAATAATTATAGGTATTTATATCAACACAATGGAATTTATATGACATTGATATTTCATTAGATTTTTCTCCAATAGGTTTTACTTTTAATTCATTTCCATTTGACAATTTAAAAGAAACAGGAATTATTTCAACAATTTTTTGATCATCTCTTATATTTTTCTTCTTAGCCATCGACATCAAATTATTAATATCAGTTTCACTTACAATTGAGTCACTATTTGAAACATAAGTTAAAACTGTTGATGAATAACTATTACATTTTTTTGGTGATAATAAAGCATAAAAGTTATTAAATTGAATATTAGAATATTTTGCATTGCTAATTAAATCTGTAATTGTTTGTGCAATTATACTTGGCTTTAAAGTAAAAATATCCTCAACATCAAATCTTTTAACATTTTTATAAAGTAGTGCCACTTTATTGTCTTCTGTTAAATACCCGATTATCAAGGATACATAATTATCATCAATTTCTAAACAAGTTATTACTTCCATAAATAATATTATATTATTTATTTGATAATTTTAAAAGATAGATAAATAAATGATTTAATAATTTTTTAGTTGTTTTTTAGTAAATAATTAGTAGTTTTTTAGTAAATAATTATGCGTTTATTGGTTTATTTGGAATTAAACTTTGTTGAGTTTTGATCTTATTAACTTTATTTACATTAGAATTTATAACTAAAGATATTCCAAAAAGAAATGCAATTGAAAAGAAATATATGATGTTTTTAAATAAGAATTTTATTTTATAAAATATTTTTTTATTTCCGTATCTTTGTAATTTGTCTTTCATATTTATTTTATCCTTTCTATAATTCTTAATTTTGCAGATTTACTTCTTGGATTTTTTTCTAGTTCTTCTTCATTTGGAACTATAACTTTTGTATTAACTAATTTAAAATCTGGTTCTTTTACATCAAACAAATTTCTTCTTGAATGAATAATTTTTGCTTTAGAATTAAATATGTCTTTAACAATTTTATCTTCTAAAGATTGGAAAGTAATTGCACATATTCTTCCACCAATTTTTAATAAATCTAAAGAGTCAATTAATGCTTTTTTTAAAACATTTAGTTCATCATTAACTTCAATTCTTAATGCTTGAAATACTTGTTTTGCTGGATGGCCCTTTTTTTCTAATTCTTTTTTTGGTAATGAATTTTTAATTATTTCCACAAGTTCTAATGTAGTCTCAATTCTTTTTTTCGATCTTTCTTTAACAATATTTTTGGCTATATTATAAGAATACTTTTCTTCACCGTATTCTTTAAATATTTTAGTTAAATCATTAAGAGAATAATTATTAACAATATAATTTGCCGTTAAAGTATTGTCTTGATTCATTCTCATATCAAGAACAGCATTGTTTCGATATGAAAATCCTCTTTCAGTTTCATCAAATTGAGGCGAACTAACACCTAAATCAAAAATAAAACCATCGACTTTTTCAATATTAAGCGATTGTACAATTTCCTTAATATTAGAAAAATTATCTTTAACAATTTTGTAATTATTGTATTTAAAATTATTTTTAAGAAAATTCAAGCTATCATTAATTGCTTCTTCATCTTGGTCAATTCCAATTGCTAAGCCAGTGTTATTTAAATGAGTTAATATTTCAAAGAAATGTCCTGCTCTTCCTAGAGTCATGTCTACATAAATGCCATTTTGCTTGATGTTTAATCCATTAATTGCTTCTTTTAGTAAAACCGGGATGTGTTTTTCAAACATTTTTTATATCCTCTGCAATTTCATCAAAATTTTTTAAAGATTCGGAAGAATAATTATCCCACTTTTCTTTATCCCATATTTCAATGTGATCTCCTACACCAATAATGGCTAATGACTTAGGAATCTTAAATTTATTAACTATATATGTTGGAATTTGAATTCGACCGATTTTATCAATTTCTAATTCAATAGTATTTGCATATATAGCTCTGATGTATTCTCTTTCTTTTTTGTTATTAAAAGAAAGTTCAGATAATTTAGCTGATAATTTTGTAAAGCTTTCTTCAGTATATAAGCTTAAACTCCCATCAAATCCAATATTGCAATATAAGTTTCCAGATATATTGCTTCTAAATTTTGATGGTAGCATTAATCTATTTTTTGCATCTAAATTATGCTCATAAGTACCAAAGAATAACATTACACTTTTTACCACTTCTTACCACTTCAATATTATTATAGATGTATATTAGAGTTTTGTAAACACGCAAATAAAAAAAGTGAATATAATTTTTACATTCACTTTTAACGTAGAATAAATATTTAGAAAATTTAATTTTTAGAAATTTTAATTGGTAAACTTGTAACAATTAATGAGTAAATAATTTCATCCAAATCAATAATTAAATTTGTGTTAAACATAATAATTTCATCATAATTTGAACTAATTTCGTCTTCTTCTTTATCAGAAAAAATTACTTTATCATTGATTACAAATTCCTTATCAAATGGTTCATTTGTTTTATAATCATTTAAATTTAGCGAACATAAAATCTTAAATTTAACAACTATTAAATAAGTATTAAACCATGCTGTAATTTCAGTTTTACAGTAATTTATTTTATTTATTGATAAGTTATTACCTTCAAAAAATTTATCAAGATTTACATCCTCTTTTAAAATATATTTTTCTCCAGTTTTTATTTTTCTTGTATCTAATTTCATTTTCTTAACTCAATTTTTAATTTATTTTTTAAATTATTAATTATCTTTTCAACTTCTTCATTAATTTCGTTTTCTTTTAATGTGTGATCAAACGATGTAAAAGTTAAATTAAATGCAACAGATTTTAAATTATTTTTATTTAATTCATCATCAACAAAAACATCAAATAAAGAAACATCGCTTAATAATGATGAAGATAACTTAATTTCTTTTTCAATGGTTGCAACTGAAATTGATTTATCTGCAACTAATGCAATATCTCTTTTAACATCTGGGAATTTACTTAATTCTTTTGATTTGATTTGACCAACTTTAAGTTGATAAATTTCATTTAGATTAATTTCCATTACATAAACATTGCTATTTGTTTTAATTTCATATTTCTTATAAACATAAGGATGGATTTCACCTAAATAACCACAAATTTTGTTTCCAATTTTTAAATAAGCAGATTTTCCAAAATTTAAATCCCTATTTTCTTTTTCAACTTGTTCGAGTTTATATCTTGTTTTTTGAATACCTAAAATTTCAAAAATTGTTTCAACAATTGCTTTTAAATCAAAGAATGAAAATTTAATTTTCTTCAAATTTCCTTGATATAAATTATTACCAGTTAAAACACAGCTTAAAACAGAAATTGAATTATTTTTAGAATATAAATTTGAAACTTCAAACAATTTGAAATCAGTAATTTTTCTATTTAAATTATAATTTACAACTTTTAATAAGCTTGGAATTAAACTTCTTCTTAAAATGCTATGATCAACTGTTAACGGATTTTTAATAATTATTGGTTCATCTTTTAATAAGATATTAAAATCATCACTCATTTCTTTATTTTCAAGAGTATAAGTTAAAGTTTCATAAAATCCATTATTTATTAATAAATCTTTAAATAAAGTTTCTTTTTTCTTGTTTTCGTTTAAACCACCGATTGCAATTCTCATAGTTGGTAAAACTGACTCAACATTATCAAAACCTAATAATCTAATAACTTCTTCACTTAAATCAGCTTGATCAGTAATATCAATTCTATGATGCGGAATAACTGCTATAAATTTATCTTCATCTAAATCTTTTACTTTAATAAAAACTCTATTTAATGCATTTTTTATAATATTTTTTTCAAAGTTTGTTCCAAGTCTGTTATTAATATAAAAATAAGATGATTCAATTTCTTTTTCTTTGTAATTAATTTTATTAAATTCAAATCTTTTTGATACAATGTTTGTTTCAGCTAATTCACATACTAAACTTGCGGCATAATCAACAGCAAATTCTTGATTAGTTGGATCAATTCCTTTGGTAAATCTTAATGAAGATTCACTTGATAAACCAAGTCTTGAAGAAGTTAATCTAACAGATTTTGGATCGAATATAGCTGATTCAATAACAATATTTTTTGTACTATCACTTGTTGAAGATCTAAGCGAACCCATAACACCAGCTAAAGATTCAATTTCGTTTTTTGAACGAATAACTAAATCTGAATCATTTAATTGATATTCTTTTCCATCTAATGCTACAAATTTCTCATTATTTGATAAATCACAATACAATTCATTACTTTCAAGTTTATCTAAATCATACATATGTAATGGTTGACCAGTAATTACCATTACATAGTTTCCAATATCAACAATATTATTAATTGATCTAATTCCAAAGGATCTAAGAGCATAAATTAACCATTTTGGAGATTGTTTAATTTTAATGTTTTTAATAACTCTTGAAACAAATTTTGGACATAATTCTGTTTTTGAATTTAAATTAAAAACAATTTCATCATCTTCTTTTGCTAAATTAATTAAATTAGGTTCTTTAAATTTTAAGTTATATAAAGCAGATACTTCTTTTGCTACATTTAAAAGAGAATTACAATCACTTCTATTTGCTAATAATTTTAAATCTAAAATATAATCATCTAACCCTAAATATTCTAAAACATTGCTATTACCAACAATGGCATCATCATCAAGTTCTTCAACTCCATTTATTTGAGCTTCTGTTAAATATTTTTTATCAACTCCAAGTTCAACTAAAGAACATAACATTCCATTACTGTCATGACCTAAAATTTGAGATTTTTTTATTGTTATTTCTTTTAATTTAGCACCAACTTTTGCAACAATAACTTTTAAGCCTTTTCTAACATTTGGTGCACCACAAACAATATCTAAAATTTCATCTTTAATGTCAACTTTAGTTAAATGTAAATGGTTACTTTCAGGCATGTTTTGACAATCAATAACTTCACCAATAACTAAATTGTTAGCATCAGATAATTTTTCAACTGATTCAACTTCAATACCAGCAAAAGTTAATTTATTTGCTAAATCATAAGGAGATATATTTGATAAATCGATTAATTTATTTAATTCTTTGTAACTTACTTTCATATTATATTAACCTCTTTTTTTGAATTGATTTAAAAATCTAATGTCATTTGTGTATAACTTTCGTATGTCGTTAATGTCATAACGAAGCATTGCAACTCTTTCAATTCCGATACCAAAAGCAAAACCACTAAATTTATTGGAATCATATCCAGCCATTTTTAAAACATTTGGATGAACCATACCAGCACCAAGAATTTCAATATAACCTGTGCCTTTACAAACCGGACATCCCTTGCCATTACACTCTGCGCAACTTACATCAACTTCTACACTTGGTTCGGTAAATGGAAAATATGAAGATCTTAATCTGATTTCTCTTTTTTCACCAAACATTTTTTTAACAAATAATTCTAAAGTTGCTTTTAAATTTCCAAGTGTTATATTCTCTCCAACAACTAATCCTTCAACTTGGGCAAATTGATGAGAATGAGTCATATCATCATCATCTCTTCGGTATGTTTTTCCAGGAGAAATAATCATTAATGGTTTATTTTTATTTTGTTCTAATTCGTGAGCTTGGGCAGGAGACGTATGTGTTCTCATTAATAAATTTTCACTAATATAAAATGTATCTTGCATATCTCTTGCAGGATGATCTTTTGGAATGTTTAATAATTCAAAATTATATTTATCACTTTCAACTTCACTACCTTCGACAACAGAAAATCCCATCGAAGTAAAAATAGATATCATCTCATCTAAAATTAAATAAAATGGATTTTTTGCGCCTGTTAATAAATTACTACCTGGTAATGTAATATCAATTTTATCTTTTTCTAATGTTTCAATCATTTTTTGATTTTCTAATTCATCTTGTTTTACTTTTAATTCATTTTCAATAAATGTTTTAACTTCATTAACAGTTTTTCCAAGTTCAATTTTTTCTTCTTTAGTTAATGTTTTAAAAAGTTGCATTACTGAATTTAATTTAGATTTTTTTGAAAGATATTTTGCTCTAACATTGTTTAAATCATCAAAAGTTTTTACATCTTTTAAATCATTTAATAAATTTTCTTTTTCAATTAAAATTTCATTTTTATCCATTTTTTACTCCTTAAAATAAAAAAACTCCTTTAAAAAGGAGCGAAATAATCCGTGTTACCATCCTTATTCGTAAAAAATTACGCACTTAATTTAGTTTTAACGCAACAAACGCTAGCATTACCTAGAGCTATAAGGTGAATTCAAGAAATATTTTATAAGGTGTTCACACTATCTACCTCTCACTTAATAAAAGGGATTTCTTTACTACTCCTTAATCAATGCAATAATATTTTAACAAAAATAATAATAATTTTAATATTATTATTTTTATAATTTTAAAGATAAATTATACATAACTATTGAAAAAGCAATTGCAACATTTAAACTTTCAATATTTTTAATTTTAATTTTTAAAAATTCATCTGATATATCTAAAACTTCTTTGCTAATTCCAGAACCTTCATTTCCGAATATAAAAATATATTTATCACTTTTATTTAAGTTAAGTTCATCAAGATAAATCGATTCATTTTTTAAAGAAGTTGAAATTAACTTATAACCACTTTTTTTGTATTCTTTTAATTTATTAACATCACATGTTATAAAATTTACATTAAAAATTGCACCTTGAGATGCTGAAACGGTTTTACTGTTAAAAACTGAAACACAATTTGGACTTAAAAGATAATTTTTAAAACCAAATGCTAAACCACTCCTAAAAATTGTTCCTAAATTTCCGGGATCTTGAATATAATCTAAATAAATTAATATATTTTCATTTTTTATTTCTTTTTTTATTTTCTTACATAGACAAACAATTCCTTGATTTGTTTTAAAACTAGAAATTTTATTAAGAATTTCATCTGCAACAACGTATTGGTCAATGTTTTCTATATTAGAAATTAATTTATTGGTGAATATTTTTTCAACGCAATTATTTAAAAGTGCTATCTCGAATAAATGAAATCCATCAACTAAAAAATAATTTGAATTATTATCATTTTTAATTTTTACAATACTTTTTATTAATTCGTTACTTTTTGATGTTATTTTATAAACCATTATCTAGTCCTTTTTTGAAAATACTTAAACCTTTTTTGTAATCTGGGAAATATTTATATACAACATTATAAAAATTTTTTGAATGATTTCTATAAAAATAATGAGCTAACTCGTGGACAACAATTGAATCAATTACAACTAATGGATAATGAATTAAAATAATTGAAAAAGTTAATGATTTTGTTTTTAAAGAATTAGAACCTAAAATTGTTTTAACATTTTTTACATGAATTTTATAATCAACTGGTATATTCATAATATTTTTATAATAATCTACTCTACTCTTTAATAAATGAAAATAATCAGTGATAAATAAATTATAAAAATCATTAATATTGTCAATTTTATATTCATTATTATTAATTAAAAATAAACCATCTATGTTCTTTGTGTATTTTTTTCCATACAAAAAAACATAACCATTTTCTAAATCGTAAGTGTTAGATTTTTTAACTTTTTTAATTAATTTTAAACCTACATCAGATAAAAATTTATAAGCAGTTATTTTAAGTGAAAATAGTGGCATTGAAATATAAAATGTATCGTCTTTAAAACGAATTATAATTTTTTTTATTCTTTTTGTTTTATAAATTACATTATATTTATTGCCATTGAAATAGATTTCATTCACATTCATGTTTATAATTATAACATTATGAATGATAAAAAATTATTAAAACCATATTTATTAGTAAGTTCTTGTTTATTAGGTAACAATGTTAGATATGATGGAAAAAATTGTAAAATTGACAACATTGGTCTATTAGAAAATAATTTTACAATCATTCCAATTTGCCCAGAATTTGATGTTTTAGGTTGTCCTAGAAATCCAATTGAAATAAAAAATAATGAAGTTATAGACAAAGATAACAATAATTACACAACATTAATAAAAAAGAAAATCGCTTCTATAATTAATTTATGTAAAGAAAATGATGTTAAATACGCACTTTTAAAAGAAAAATCACCAACTTGTGGTAGTCATTTTATTTATAATGGAACTTTTAGTCGTAAATTAATTCAAGGTAGTGGCTTATTAGTTAGTGAATTAAAAAAACTTCATATTCAAATTTTTAATGAAAATGAAGTTTTAAAATTATTAAATATTTAAAACTAATTAATAATTAGTTTCTTGTCGTTGATAATTCACATTCAATTTTTTTAAGTAACCATTAATTATATCATTTATTGAAAAGTTTAATTTAATAGCAATATTTAAAAATTTGACAAATGCCTTTTTATAATTTTCAAGTGTATCATTTTTTAAAAAATTACTAAAATTATTATAAGTTTCTAAAAAAGTTGATGATAAGTCTAAATTAATATTATCATTAAATTCTAATTCATCTAAAACATATTGATGATCTAAACCGATTGATAAGATAAAATGAAGACCATCTGCAAATTCATCTATCAATCTTGCTTTTTCTTCAGAATTTTTAAACGACCAAAACTTAAAACATCTAGTTGCATTTGCAAGTTCACCAAGTTCAACTAAAAATGCTAAATAACGTTTATTTCTTGTTTCTTTATAAGATGTTTTGTGATTTTTTTGAATTTCTAAATCAAGTTTTGATTGTTGTAAATATAATTCTCTTAATTTAATTTTCATAAATTATAATTTTTCTAAATGCCAAATATCATCGACATATTGCTGAATAGTTCTATCACTTGAAAATGGACCAGAATTAGCGATATTATAAATGCACATCTTATTCCATAGAGCTTTATCTTCAAATAATTTTTGAATCTTGAACGTTGCTTTTATATATTCTGGCAAATCTTTTAAAACTAAGTATTCATCATTTTTTGACATTAATTCATCAAAAATTAATTTAAATCTATCGTGATCTTCTTGAGCCCAAGGACCATTAAAAATCATATTAACAACATTATTAATTTCAGAATTTGAATTATACAAGTCCCATGCACTATATTTTCCAGAATTTTTAATATCATCAACTTCTTTTGCATTAAGACCGAAAATTACTTCATTTTCTTTTCCAGCGTTATCAGCTATTTCAATGTTTGCTCCATCAAGAGTACCAAGAGTAATTGCACCATTCATCATAAATTTCATGTTGCTTGTTCCTGAAGCTTCAAACCCAGCAGTTGAAATTTGTTCACTGACATCACTTGCAGGAATAATTTTTTCAGCTAAAGTTACACCATAATTTTCAACAAAGACAATCTTCATGAATTTTGAAACTTGAGGATCATTATTAACATAAAATGCAACAGCATTTATAAATTCAATAACTTTTTTAGCAAAAACATAGCTTGGAGCAGCTTTTGCACCAAAAATAAATGTTGTTGGATACATTGTAAAGTTTGCATCATTTTTAATTCTAGAATATAAATAAATAATTCTAAATAAATTCATTAATTGACGCTTATAAGCGTGTAATCTTTTAATTTGAACATCAAAAATGCTTGTTGGATCAATTTCAATTCCATATTCTTTCTTGACAAAATTTGCAAAATTAATTTTGTTTTCATATTTTATATGTCCAACACGCTTTTGAACATCTTCATCGTTTGCAAATTTTTCAAATTCTTTTAATTTTAAAGAATCTGTAATCCAATCTTTTCCAATTAATTCACTGACATAATTTGCTAATTTTGGATTTGAATATAAGAACCATCTTCGATGTGTAATACCATTTGTTTTATTATTAAATTTTCTTGGAAATACTTTATAAAACGAACTAAAGGTAGATTTTTCTAAAATTTTTGTGTGAATTTTTGCAACACCATTAACTGAGAAACAAGCATAAATGGCCATATTTGCCATATAAACTTGATTATCTTTAATAATTTGCATATCACGTTTTTGAGTTTCTTCGATACCTTTTTCATTTAAGAAAATATTAAATCGACGATTAATTTCTTCAATGATTAAATAAATTCTAGGTAATAATCGTTGCATATAAGAAATAGGCCATTTTTCTAATGCTTCAGCTAAAATTGTATGATTTGTATATGCAATACATTTTGTAACTTGTTTCCAAGCATCGTCCCAACCATAGCCATATTCATCCATTAATAATCTCATTAATTCTGGAATTGCTAAAATTGGATGCGTGTCATTTAATTGGAAAACATAAAATTTATAGAAATTATCAAAAGTATGATGTCTTCGATAATGACTTCTCATAACACTTTGTAACCCAGCTGAAACTAAGAAATATTCTTGTTTTAATCTGAGTAACTTTCCATGTTCCGTTGAATCATCTGGATAAAGTGATCGACAAATTTCATTAATTTCACTTAAATAGTCTTCGAAATCCATATTTAAAGGTAAATTAGAAATTGAAGGTTCGGCACTCCATAATCTTAATGTATTTGCAACATTATTATGATATCCAACAACTGTCATATCATAAGGCATTGCTTTGACATATAAAGCATCTACTGTTTTAATGGAATAACTTCCATCTGGTTTTAAGTAAGTTTCAGGTCTTCCATAAAACATGACTTCAACTGCATGTTTTGGTTTTCTAACTTCCCAAACATTACCATTTGCTAACCATTGATCTGGTAATTCAACTTGTTTTCCATCGACAAATTTTTGTCTAAAAAATCCATATTGATAACGCAATGTATTACCATGGCCTGGATAGCCAAGAGATGCAATAGAATCTAAGAAACAAGCTGCCAATCTTCCTAAACCACCGTTTCCTAAACCAGCATCGCTTTCTTGATCTTCTAATTCATTAATATCAATTCCTAATTCTTTTAAACCATCCCGACAAATTTCATAAATTCCTAAATTTTGCATGTTATTGACTAATAATCTGCCCATTAAGAATTCAAGAGAAAAATAAAATAATTGTTTGTATTTTTCACTAGAAATTTCTGTTCTTGTACTTCTCCAATTTACACCAGCATAATTTCTAACTAATGTACCTAAAATATCAAATTTTTCGGTAATATCGCTATCTTCAACGCTAACACCATATTTTTCAGTTAGTGATTCGACAAACGCTCTTTTAAATTGTTCTTTATCTTTAAACATATTTTCCCCCTAATTTTGTTACTTTGTGTATTTTAAAATTAATGCACCATAACTTGCTAATTTAATTGTAACTTTGAATGGTTTATTTTCTGGTCCCCATTCACTTGTATAAATATCAGCACCATTGTATTGATTTCTTCCAGAATAAACATCTTTATCACAATTAAATAATTCAACGTATTTACCAGGTCTTGTGACACCAACATCGTAGTATTCATAGAAATTTGGAGTCATATTAAATATGAATACTAAATGTGAATTTCCAACACGTCTTTCAAAAGCATACACTGATTGATCGTTATTATCAACCATTAACCAATTAAAGTGTGCACTATTATATTCTTCTACTTTCATTGCATCTTCAGATTGATAAATTAAATTTAAATCTCTAATCATTCTTGAAATTGAATCATGAATTGGGAAATGTTTTAATTCCCATGGTAGAGATTTTTTCTCATTCCATTCATCCCATGATGCTAATTCATTGCCCATGAAGTTTAATTTTTTACCAGGATGAGCAAACATATAAGTATATAAATTTCTTAATAAGGCAAATTTTGTATCATAATCGCCCCACATCTTATTAATAATTGTTCCTTTTCCATGAACAACTTCATCGTGAGATAATGGTAATAAGAAATTTTCACTATAGAAATATATCATTGAGAATGTAAATTTATTACTTTCATATTTTTTATAAACTGGATCTAAAGCATAATATTTTAAAGTGTCATTCATCCAACCTAAATCCCATTTATAATCAAATCCGATACCGCCAGCCCAAAGTGGATGGGTAGTTCCTAAGAAATCAGTTGAATCTTCAGCAATTAACATGACAGAATCATGTTCAATGTGTAATTTTCCAGTTAATCTTTTTAAGAATTCGACTCCACCTTCCCATGCGCCTCTTTGCTTATTGCCATCATAGTATAAAATATTTGAAACAGCATCAACTCTAATGCCATCAAAATGGAAATAAGTTAAGAAATAATTCATAGCAGAAATTAAAAATGATCTGACAGGATCTTTTCCTAAATCAAATAAACAACTGCCCCATTGAGAATAAGCTCTATCACCAGATCCTTCGTATAAATTTGTTCCATCAAATTGAATTAATCCATAATAATCAACTGCAAAATGAACTGGTGCAAAATCTAAAATAACGCCAAATCCTGCTTGATGCATTCGATCAACAAAAGACATCAATTGCATTGGATTACCATATCTTGAATCAACACTATAAAAACCAGTAGCTTGATAGCCCCATGATCCAGAGAATGGATATTGACAAATTGGCATAATTTCAACATGTGTATACCCTAATTCTTTTAAATATGGAATTAAACTATCAGCTACTTCTTCATAAGATGGATCTCTTCCATCAATTTTTCCTCTCCAAGAACCAAGATGAATTTCATAAATGCTCATTGCTTGGTCAAAATTTCTAGTTCTATGATCCATATATGGTTTATCATGCCAGATAAATCCTTCAATATTAAATAATCTTGAACATGAATTTGGAGCAACTTCTGAGAAAAATGCATAAGGATCAGCTTTATCTACATAAAAGCCTTGTGCATTTTTAAAATGATATTTATAAGATTGATAATTAAATAAATTAGGAATAAAAATTTCAAAGACACCACTATCATCAATTTTTGTCATTTTATGGACTCTAGGATCCCAATTATTAAACTCTCCAATAACTGATACATCACTTGCCATTGGAGCGTATAATCTAAAAATAACTCCTTTGACTTTTATCTTTTTCTTTCTTCCTCTTTTGTGTGGTACATTTTCAATATCGTCATATTCAACAAAATGGGCACCAAAATATTCATAAGCTCTAGTTGTTTGTCCCATTAAGAAATCATATAACAATCCATATGCCATATAAAAAATCTCCTTTAATTACTTTTCATAATACATAAATATTATAAAAAAAATACACAAAATAATAAATAATAAAAACTTCATGTTTTTATAAAAAGACACACAAAAAATGATATAATTTTAATGTTAAAAATTAAGGAGTAATAAAATGGAAAAAGTAATGGCCGTAAATGCCGGTAGTTCGAGTTTAAAATTCAAATTATATGATATGCCAGAAGAAAAAATAATATGTTCTGGAATTTTTGAAAGAATTGGACATGATGACGGAATTTTTCAAATTAACCATAATGATAAAAAATTTAAAGAAATTTTACCATTAAAAGATCATCATATCTGTGTTGATTTGTTAAGTAAAAAATTAATTGAAATGGGTATTGTTCAATCTCTTGAAGAAATTAAAGTAATTGGTCATAGAATTGTTCAAGGTGGGAAATATTTTAATAAATCTGTTGTTTCAACACCTGAAAATGAAAAAATTGTTGAGTCTTTAATTCCTTTAGCACCACTACATAATAAAGCTCATTTAATTGGAATTAAAGCTTTTGAATCCTTGTTACCACATACTTTAGAAACATTGACATTTGATACTGCTTTTCATCAAACAATGGAACCTCAAGATTATACATTCCCAATTCCATATCATTTAACGGAAACTTATGATATTAGAAGATATGGTGCTCATGGTACTTCTCATCGATATGTTTCAGAAGTTGCAATTAAAAAATACTTAAATAATAAACCTAACAGCAAAATCATTTCTTGTCATTTGGGAAGTGGATCATCAATCACAGCAATTTTAGATGGAAAATGTGTTGCAACATCAATGGGATTAACTCCTCTTGGTGGAATTATGATGGGTACTAGAACTGGAGATTTAGATCCATCAGTCATGAATTATATTTGCAGACAAGCAAAATTAAGCGTTGAAGAAGTTTATCAAATTTTTAATAAACAATCTGGGTTTTTGGGAGTTTCTGGTATTTCTAATGATACAAGAGATGTTGAAGATGCTTATTTTAAAGGCGATAAAAGAGCAAAATTGGCTATTGAATTATTTGCAAGGAGAGCAGCTGATTTTATTGGTCAATATTTTGTAAGATTAGGTGGTTGTGATTTATTAATTTTTACAGCTGGTATCGGTGAAAACGCTGCTTTGTATCGAAAAGCAATTTTAGATAATGTTAAAGAAGCTTTAAATATTAAATATGATGAAATAATAAATAATGAAATAATTAAAGGAAAGGAAGGAATTATATCTACTGCTTCTAGTAAAGTTATGGTTGTTGTTATTCCAACCGATGAAGAGGTAGTTATTGCAAGAGATGCATATAATTTATATAAAAATCAATGAATCAAGAAATTTTAAATTACTCAAATAAACACAAAGAAAATTACAATAAAGTTTTAAATTTAATTAATAAATATAATAAGATATGTGTTTTTAGACATAGAGTTCCAGATTTTGATGCTTTAGGTACTCAATTAGGTTTATATTATTTTTTAAAAGATAATTTTCCTAATAAAGATATAATTTGCGTTGGAGATGATCATAATAAATTCACTCCAAAACTTTATGAAAAAATGAAAATCATTCCAGATGAATGGTTTGATGACAAATTTTTAAGTATTGTTGTAGATGTTTCAGATAAATCTAGAGTTTCTGATGACAGATTTATCAAAGCGCAAGAAATTGTTGTTTTTGATCACCATCCATATGTTAAAGATTATGATTGCCTTGCAATTATTGATACTGAAATCGCCGCAGCTAGTGAATTAGTAGCCGATTTTATGATATATTCTAATCTTAAAATATCAGAAAAATCTGCTTATTATTTATATTCTGGTTTAGTTGGAGATAGTGGAAGATTTTTATATTCTTCAACTAATCAACATACATTTGCAATTGCTGAAGAATTAATTGACAAAAAAATTGATATTAATAAAATTTATAGTTTAATGTATGAACAAGAAGTTAATGATTTAAATATTTTAAGATATATTTTAAATCATTATAAAGTATCAAAAAAAGGCGTTGCTTATTATGTTTTAAAAGAATCAAGAATGAAAAAACTTGGTTTGAATCAAATGAATGCTAAAGCTTTTGTAAATACATTTGCAAATATTGACGGAATTGAAATATGGTGTTCTATTGCTCAAGATGTTGTTTCTAATTGTTATAGAATTTCAATTAGATCCAAAAAAATAGCCATTAATGGGGTTGCAAATAAATATGAAGGCGGAGGCCATGCTCAAGCCAGTGGATGTAAGATTAATTCTTTAAAAGATTTAAAGAAATTTATTTCGGATTTAGATAATTTAATTATTAAATAATGAATTTTGTTCCATTACATGTAAATACTTCATATTCTATTTTATCTAGTTGCATAAAATTAGATGATTTAATGATGAAATTAAAAAAAGAAAATATTTCATCATGTGCAATAACAGATCAAGATACATTATTAGGTTTTCCAAATTTTTATAATATTTGTAAAAAAAATAATATAAAACCACTTTTTGGTCTTGATTTAATAATTGATAATAATAAATTTACATTATTAATTAAAAACGAATTAGGATATAAAAATTTAATTAAATTATCTTATATTAAAAATATAAAATCAGAAAATTTAAATTTTGATGATGTAAAAAAATATCTAAATAATATCGTTTTAATTATTTCAACTCAAGAATCAGATATTTTTAATAACCCATTTGATTCATGGCCATTTTTATTGAAAAAATATAGCGAACTTTTAAAAGATGATTTTTATATTGGGCTCGAATTTTATTCACCAAATGATAAAAATAATGGGGTTTTGCGAGGATTTTTAAAAAAATATCCTTTTAATTATCTTGCTTTTCCTCATATTAAATACGTTAATCCTCAAGATGCAATAACAATTGAAATCCAAAATTGTATCAAAGAGAAATTCACTTATTCATTAGATATAGATAAACAAGAAGATATAAAAAGAGTTGGAAAAAATTATTTTATGTCTGAAGAAAAAATTAAAGAAATTTATAATAATGAAGAATTAATTAATACATTATTTTTAACAAGTAAATTAAATTTTAACTTCAATATTAAAAGAGGAAAAATATTAAGATTTTCTACTAATCAACAGCAATCTTCTCAATTAATAAAATCAATTTGTTATGAAAAATTAAAACAACTAAAATTAGATAATAATCATAATTATGTTGAAAGATTAAATTATGAATTAGATGTTATTGATAGAATGGGATATAACGACTATTTTTTAATTGTTCAAGATTATGTAAATTATGCAAAAAATAATGACATTTTAGTTGCTCCTGGAAGAGGTTCTGCTGCTGGTTCTCTTGTTTCTTATCTTTTAAATATTACTGAAGTCGACCCATTAAAATATGATTTACTTTTTGAAAGATTTTTAAATATTGACCGTGTATCAATGCCTGATATTGATATTGATTTTGAAAATACCAAAAGAGATTTAGTTGTTTCTTATTTAAAAAATAAGTATGGTCAAGATCGAGTTTGTCAAATTGTAACAATTCAAACTCTAAAAGCAAATCAATCTATTAGAGATATTGGAAGAGTTTATAAAATTCCACAAGAACATATCGACAATTTATGTAAAAATTTGGATGATAAATTAACATTAAAACAATCTTATGAAAAAAATCCTAAATTAAGAAATTTTGTCAACCAAGGAGTAAATGATAAAAACGATTATTATTTAAGAATTTTTTACTTAGCTCAAAAAATTGAAGGTTTGCCAAGACAACTTGGAATTCATGCCGCTGGTGTTGTCTTAAATGATGAAAAAATAATTGATGATTTACCACTTATTTATTCAAAAGAATTTAATATAAATTTATCTCAGTATGAGATGAATAACTTAGAGCAACAAGGTTTTTTAAAAATGGATTTATTAGCTCTTAAAAATTTATCAACAATTCATTTCATTTTAGATTTAATTAAAAAGAATAAAAATATTGCACTTAAATTTGAAGATATACCAATTGATGAACCTGAAATTTATTCAAAATTAATTAATAAAGGTTTAACAATGGGATTATTCCAACTTGAATCAGATGGAATAAATAATGCAATAAGTATAATTCAGCCAAATTGTTTTAATGATATTGTCGCTACAATTGCTTTATTTAGACCTGGTCCAATGCAATCAATTCCATTATATGCAGAAAGAAAAAATAATCTTGAAAAAGATCCAAATTATAAAATTAATTATTATAGTAATGATTTATATGATATTTTAAAATCAACTTATGGAATAATTATTTATCAAGAACAAATACTTCAAATTTGTCAAAAAGTTGCTGGTTTTTCTCTTTCAAAAGCTGACATTTTTAGAAGAGCAATTTCAAAAAAGAAAATTAGTGAAATTGAAAAACTGAAAAAAGATTTTATTGAAGGCTGTTTAAAAAATCATTATAGCTATGAACTTGCTGTTAATTTTTACAATTTAATTGAAAAATTCGCTGGATATGGTTTTAATAAATCTCATAGTGTATCTTATTCTATGATCACAACAAGACTGGCTTATTTAAAATTAAAATACCCGGAAGAATTTTATATAGCACTTCTTCAGACAACAAATAATAGTAATGATGATAAATTTAAAAAATTTATTGACGAAATCACACTTAGAAATATTAAACTTGGCTTACCGGATATTAATTTAGCAGACAATATTTTTGTTTTAAATAACAATCAAATGATTATGCCTTTTTCTTCAATAAAAGGGTTAAATATGGATACAAGAGAAAAAATTTTATTTGAAAGAAAAAACCATGGCCAATTTAAGTCATTTTTTGATTTTATCGAAAGAATATACGAATATAAAGTATCTCAATCTCAAATACAAAAATTAATTGAAGCTGGTTGTTTTGACTCGTTTATTAAAAACAGAAATGCACTTTTAGATAAAATTGAGTTATGTATTAAATATGCAAATGTAACTTCTAAAACTGGAAATTTATTTGATGAATCAAACGAAAATGAAATTCAATTTGATGAAAATATATATGAAAACAAGTTTAAAAAAATAATAAATGAAATTAAATTATTAGGCATTGCAATTTCAGATAATCCTCTTAAATACACAATTAACGATGCAAATAAAAGATTTAAAAATCACATTATTGATATAAAAGATTTAAAATTAAACGAAGTTTCTTATATTCATGTCTATATTTCTAGAATTAAAAAATCAAACAAAGATCCAAATAAGATAACTACTTTTTTGAGCGTTTTTGATATAAATAATACTACTTTAGATTGCATTATTTTTAATGATACTAGACTTGCAATGAAAGATTACTCAAATCTTGCCGAAGATAAAATCGTTACATTAAAAGGCACACTCTCTCAAAGAAATGATAAAAAATCATTCATTGTTGAACAAGGTGAAATTATGGAGATTAAAGAAAATGAATAAAATAATAATTATAGATGGCTATTCGATACTATTTAGAGCATATTATGCAACGGCATATAAAGGAGAAGATACAATTTTAAAAACTTCTACTGGAATTCCAATTAATGCTATTTTTACTTTTTCAAACATGGTACTTCCACTTTTATCTAATTTAAATAAAAATGATACAATTTTTGTCGCACTTGATAGTGGAAAAGAAACAAAAAGACATAAAGAATTTGCTGAATATAAAGCAAATAGACCTTCATGTCCTGAATCTTTAAAAATTCAAATGCCAATTTTAAGAGAACTCTTAGAAGCTTTTAATATTCCTTTTTTTGAACAAGAAGGCGATGAAGCTGATGATATTGCAGGTAGCGTTGCAAAAATGTCAAATGAACACAATTATAATGTTGAAATATATACAAGTGATAAAGATTATTTACAATTAGTCAATAATAAAACTTCGATATCTTTAATTAGAAAAGGCATGAAAGATATTCAAAAAGTAAATTTTGATAACTTTTATAATTTATATGATATGTTTCCAGAACAAATAAAAGATTATAAAGGTTTAAGAGGTGATTCCAGCGACAATTTAAAAGGAATACCTGGAATTGGAGAAAAAACTGCAATTGCATTATTAAAAAAATATAATAATTTAGAAAATATTATTAATAATGCTCAAGAAATCGGTGGGAAATTATCGCTTAAAATAATTGAAAATAAAGATAGCGGCATTTTATGCAAAAAATTAGCAACAATTGATGTAGACTTAAATTTACCATTTAATTTTGAAAATATTTTGTTTAAAGGAATTGATTTTAAAAAAGCGACAAACTTTTTAAATAAATATGAAATGAAAAGCTTAGTAAATAAGATTTCTAATATCGAAACTGAAATTTCAAAAGATGAAATTATTGAAAATTTTAATTTTGAAGAAGTAAGTAACATTCCAGAGATTAATGATAAAGAAATTGGTATTTCACTAAATTATGATTATGCCTCAAATTACCATAATTGCGAGATTTCAGGATTTTTTATATCAACTAAAAATGCAAATTATTATATTAAATATGACAATGCCATTTTAGATAAAAACTTCAAAAATATTTTGCAATGTAGCGATATTAAAAAAGACTGTTTCAATTATAAAGCAATCGGTTATATATTAAAAAAGAATAATATAAATTTAAATGGAATAAATTGTGATTTATTATTATGTTCTTATTTATTAAATTCAAATAATTCTAGTGATGTTAAAACAACATTTTTATTTTTTGATAAAACTGATATAGATCCAAAAATTGATCAATTTAATTCATCTTTAAAAATTTCAATATATTCAAGACTTTTAAGTAATAAAATTCTTGTTGATTTAAAAACTAAAGACGATTTTAATTTATATGAAAATATTGAGTTACCACTTTCTAAATGTTTATTAAATATGGAGTATGAGGGATTTCCGTTAAATAAGCAAACATTATTAAGTATTGCAAAAAATTATCAAGATAAATTAGATATATTAACTCATGATATTTATCGACTTGCTGGGTGCGAATTTAATATTGATTCTCCAAAGCAAGTTAGTAATTTATTATTTAATGTCTTACAATTAAAATCTAATAGAAAGTCGTCAACTTCTATCGATTATTTAAAATATTTAGTAGATGAACATCCAATAGTTGAAAAAATATTATCTTATCGAAAATATGCAAAATTATTAAACACTTATGTAAATGGTTTATTGAACTACATTGGAAAAGATAATAAAATTCATTGTATCTTTAATCAAGCTCAAACAACTACTGGAAGACTATCATCAAGTGAGCCAAATATGCAAAATATAGCTGTTAGGGATGAAGAATCAAAAGAAATTAGAAAAGCATTTTTCTATGATAATGATTTATATTGCATATTGTCTTATGATTATTCTCAAATTGAATTAAGAATTTTAGCTTCTCTTTCAAAGTGTAAAAATTTAATTAATGCTTTTAATTCAAACATTGATATTCATACCTTAACAGCTCAAAAAGTATTTAATAAAACTCAAATTACAGAACAAGAAAGAAGAAAAGCGAAAGCTGTCAATTTTGGAATTGTTTATGGTATTTCAGATTATGGATTAAAAGAACAAATTAATGTCCCATTAAAAGAAGCAAAAGAAATAATTAATAAGTTTTATGAAACCTATCCAGAAATTAAAACATATATGCAAAATCAAATTGAATTTGCAACAAAAAATGGATACGTAAAAACAATATTTAACAGAAAAAGATTTATCGAAGAAATAAATTCGCCTAATTATAGTAAAAGAGAATTTGCAAAAAGGGCTGCATGTAATGCTCCAATTCAAGGCAGCGCTGCCGATATTATAAAAATTATAATGATTAAAATTGATAAATTACTTGAAAACTATGACTCAAAATTAGTTCTTCAAATCCATGATGAACTTATATTTAAAATCAATAAAAATGAATTAGAAGAATTAAAAACTAAAATCAAAGACATCATGGAAAACACTATTAAATTAGATGTCAAATTAACTGTTGATGGAGGATATGCCAAAGATTGGTATAGTGTAAAATAATGCCAGAATTACCAGAGGTTAGAACTGTTGTTGCCATATTAAATAAAGAAGTAATTGGCAAAAAAATTAAAAATATAGAAATTATTTATGAAAGAATTGTTCAAAATGATTTAAATTTTTTTAAAGAAAACTTAAAAGATCAAAGTATTATAAAAGTTGAACCATTAGGGAAATTTATAATATTTCATTTAACAAATAATCTCATTTTAATTTCTCATTTAAGAATGGAAGGTAAATATTCATTACTTAACTATGAAGAAAAAAATCCGCCTCACTCTTGTGTAATTTTTTATTTTTATGATAATACTAAACTTGTTTATCATGATACAAGAAAATTTGGAATAATGGAATTAAAAACAACTTCTAATTATTTAACTTCAAAACCACTTTCTAATCTTGGACCAGAACCTTTTAAAATAGATGAAAATAATATTGGAAATATTTATAAAAAAATAACTAAAAATAAACCAATTAAAGAATTATTAATGGATCAAAATATAATTTGTGGCATTGGAAATATTTATGCTGATGAAATATTATTTAAAGCAAAAATTAATCCTTTAACAAAAGGAAAAGATATTTCTTTTGAAAAATTCAAAGAAATTGTCTCAATATCAAAATCTACTCTAACAAAAGCAATAAATTTAGGTGGTTCAACTATTAAATCTTATCATCCAAAAGATGGAATTGATGGAAAATTTCAAAATGAACTAGTTTGTTATGGACATTATGGAAAACCTTGTCCAAATTGCGGGACTTTATTTCATAAAATATTTTTAAATGGTAGAGGAACTACTTTTTGCCCAAATTGTCAAATAAATTACGAACTTAAAAAAGCCGTTGGTATAACTGGAATCATTGGTTCTGGAAAAAGTGAATGTTTAAAAATATTTAATGAACTTGGCTTTAAGACACTTTCTTGTGATAAAATAGTAAAAAATTTATACGAAAATAATGATGAATTAAAACAAAAAATTAATCGACTATTTTTTTATAAAGTATTAGATAAAAACAAAAATAAATTAAATTATTCAATTATGAGACAATTTATCTCTCAAGATGAAATTTTACATGAAAATTTGGAAAATTTAATATTTCCATTTGTTGAAAATGTTTTAATTAATGAAATTAAAAATTCTAATAATACTCTTATAATTGAAATTCCACTCCTTTTTAAGGCACATTTGCAATATCTTTTTAAAAAGATAATATATGTAGAATCTAATAAAGAAACCATATTAGAAAGGTTGAAATTAAGAGGCTCAAAAAATCCATTAGCAGACTATGAACTTTATTTTAAGAATAATAACTTTAAAATTTCTGATGATGCAATTATTTTAAAAAATAATACGGATCTCAATAGCTTAAAAAAACAAATAATAAAAATTAGTAAAGCCCTTTAATTCCATCGATTTTCATCTCTTTAAATGCATTTTTCAATACATTTATAAGAGATTTATTTTTTAAGGATTTATAATCTTTAGTTGAAAAACTATTTATAGTATTTTCTATATCGTAATCACTGATAATAATTGTTAATAATCCATTTTTAATTCTTTCATTTAATATAGGAATTAAAATTGTGTCTCTTTTATAATCGTTAAATGAACAATATGAAAAATTATCTAACACTAAAACCGAACATGTTTTATATTCTTTTAATAAATCATTAAATTTAATTTTGTCAATAAATGATAAATCATTTAATTCTTGAATTCTCGAAACACAGTCTGCATATATACCATTAATTTGATTTTCCATTAAATATTCATTAAAAAATTTACTAACAAGAAAAGATTTACCACTTTTTTTGTCACCATATATAAAATAAAATTTGTTTCCTTTTTTCTTTTTAACAACTTTAAAAAATTCTGTTATTACATTTAATTTAGAACTTGAACAATCATCAAAAGTCGATTTTTTTAAATCATTTAAATCGAATTGAACATCATTTATTAAAAATAAAGAATTTCTTAATGATATCTCTTTATAGAATTTACAAAAGTCATATTCTAAATAAATTGTTTTATTTTCATATTTTAAAATTGGGCAAAACCACATATTTTTTAATTTACAACTATTAAAATCTCTGCAATTCTTGCATATTTTTGTTTCATTATCATAATTAATAAACAAATTAATATTTTTTGCAATTTCAAAATTGGATATATTATTTTTTTCTATAAAACTAATTATATCTTCATTTTTTAAAGCTTTATTTACAATATCTTGATTAGATTCTTGTTTATCGTTTAATTTAGATAAAAATTCATTATCAATTAATTTAACAATTTCTTCACTCTTCATCGTTTAACGCCTTCAATATTTCTTCGGTTGTATATATTTTATTATCATCATTATCAGTATCTTTTTTATTGCCTTGATTAATATTTTTATTTGAATTTGTTTTGTCAATATTAGTTGTGTAATTTTTACTATTTTCAAAATTTAGTTTTTGTAAAAACATAATTGAATCATAAGCACTATTTATATCATTTCTTAATAAAGTCGCGCCTATTTTTTCCATAAAATTCAAGTTAAGTAATCCTTTATTTTTTTCTAAAGTATAGTCAACAATTGCATTAATAACACCATTTGTTAAACCTAAATCTAATTTTAATTTTTCCAATATTTTTAAATCTGAATGTATTGGATTAACATTATTTTGTTTTATTTTTAAATAATTATAAGGATCAAGTTTTTCCATATAATCAATTTTTTTAGCTAAATCAGTTGAACTTGAAATCTTATATTTTTTAGTTTTTTGTTTCTTGATATTTGCAAAAACAATTGAATCATAACACTTACTTTTTACTAAATCTAAATCAATCTTTTTATCTTTTGAATAGAAATCGATACAATTCATGACAATATCAGCCATTAAAATTTCTGATAATCCATATAAATTAGCTAATTTTGCAAAATATTTAAGTTCTTCTTTTTTAAAAAAATCATCTTTTAATTTATATTTTTCTTGAATTATTTTTTTAAAATAATCATAATCAAAATTCATTGGAGAATCTTTTGTTTTAACTTGTAAAAGAAACTCATTATTTTCAGGATTATAATCAAAATCATTTGAATCTACATCAACATCAAATACTTCATCAAAGCGTGATGTTATTTCTTTAAAATTAGTTCTGTCAATTTTATTTGAAAATTCTTCCTTAATTTGTTCAACTTTATTTGAACCGATCGACCTTACTAATAGTCCTTTTAATAAAACATCGTCAAAAAAATTAATTGGAGATTTTGGAGAATAAACAACTTCTAATAAAACATTGTTTTTAACATAACTTTTAATTAAACCTACTGCTTCTAATATTTTTCTTGCGTTATTAAAATCATCTAAATTAAATTTTAAAGACATTAGTAAATCACTTAATTCATTTTCTTTTTCGTTTAAGTGGATTTTATATGTGTATAAAAAATATAAGCTTAAAGCATTACATCCAATTATTGGCAAATATAATTTTGCAATAATCATTTCTCCAATATTAGATAATATAGAATTTGTATCTAATTTTATTAAAAAATCTTCATTAATTTTTTCCATAACAATATATTAACATAAAATGATTTAAGAAATATAAAATGAATTGTTATATTTTTAAAAAAAATATAAAAAATATGTTAATATATTTAAGTAATTAGGAGTGACAAAATAATGAAAATAGGAATCTTAACTTCGGGTGGCGATGCCCCAGGAATGAATGCCGCAATTAGAGCAGTAACTTTTGCTGCAATTAACAAAGGTTTTGAAGTTTTTGCCATTTATGATGGCTATAAAGGTATGGTAAATGGAAACATCAAAAAATTAACAAAAAATGATGTTGATGAAATAATTAATCGTGGCGGAACTATTATTAGATCTGCTAGATTACCAGAATTTAAAGAATTAGAAGTTAGAAAAAAAGCCGTTGAGCAACTTAAAAAACACGATATCGACGCTATTGTTGTAATTGGTGGTGATGGTTCATATATGGGAGCTAAAAAGCTTGAAGAACTTGGAATTAAATGTGTTGGCTTACCAGGAACTATTGACAATGACATTTCTAGTACTGATTTTACAATTGGTTTTGATACATCATTAAATACAATTGTAGAAGAAATTGAAAAAATTAAAGATACAGGGAGAAGCCATTCACGTTGCATGTTAGTTGAAGTTATGGGCAATCATTGTGATGATTTAGCTTTATATAGTGCAATTGCAACTGGTGCTGATTTAGTAATTTCAAAAAATCATATGATATCTAATGAAGATGTCGTAAAAAGATTAAATAAAATGAAAGAAAATGGTCAAATATTTTCTTTAGTTGTTGTTGCTGAAAAAACAATAGATACAAATAAATTATTACAAGATATTCAAGAAAATACTGATTGGGACGCAAGATTAACAATCCTTGGTCACACTCAAAGAGGCGGCATTCCTTCTGCAATGGAAAAAGTTTTAGCTACAAAAATGGGATACTACGCTGTTAAACTTTTATCTCAAAATATTACCGGGGTTTGTGTTGGAATAAAAGAAAACAAGATTGTTTATGAAGATATTCTTGATGCATTAAAAAAGGAAACATTAGTTTCTAATGAATTAGTTGAAGTTATTGATAATTTAAATTAAGGGGATGACATTATGTATAACATCACAAGAAATACTAAAATAGTTTGTACAATTGGACCAGCAAGCGATAACAAGGAAACACTTAAAAAATTAATTAAAGCAGGTATGTCTGTTATGAGAATTAACTTTTCTCACGGTGATTATGTTGAACACCAAAAGAAAATTGATTTAATTAGAAAAATTGAAAAAGAAGAAAATATTTGTGTTCCAATTATGTTAGATACAAAGGGACCGGAGATTAGAACCGGAAAATTTGTAAATGGTCTAGCTACAATTAAAGATAAATCAATTGTTAGAATCTTAATGAAAGAATGTTTAGGGGATGAAAATAAATTTTCTGTCACGTTTACAGATTTATATGATGATGTTGAAATCGGAAATATAATTAAATTAGATGATGGAAAATTAGAGTTGAAAGTTATTGATAAAGATCAAGAAAAAAGAGAATTAATTACTCAAGCTTTAAACACTCATACTATTAAAGATAAAAGAGGAGTAAATATTCCTGGAGTTCACTTGTCTTTACCATTCATTTCTGAAAAAGATAAAAATGATTTAATTTTTGGTTGTAAAAATAATGTCGATTATATTTCTGCAAGTTTCATTAGATCACCCGAAGATATTAAAGCAATTAGAAAAATTTTAAAAGACAATGGTAAAGAAAATATTAAAATCATTTCAAAAATTGAAAACCAAGAAGCATTAACTTGCCTTGATGAAATTGTCAAAGAATCTGACGGAATAATGGTTGCAAGAGGTGATTTAGGTGTTGAAGTCCAAGCTGAAGATGTTCCAATTATTCAAATTGATTTAATTAAAAAATGTAGAAATTTAGGAAAACCAGTTATTACTGCTACTCAAATGCTTGATTCCATGATTTCAAATCCAAATCCAACTAGAGCTGAAGTTAGTGATGTTGCTACTGCCGTTTCTGAATCAAGCGATGCTGTTATGTTATCTGGAGAATCTGCAAATGGTCTTTATCCAGTTGAAGCTTGTTCAATGCAAGCAAAAATTGCTCATAAGATGGAAAAATATCTTGATTATGAAAAATTAGCTCAAGAAGCATATGATACTTCAAATAAAGATAATAACGATGCCATCGCAAATTCAATTGCAAATACAGCTTTATTAATCGGAGCAAAATTAATTGTATGTTTTACTGAAACTGGCCGTACTGCTTTTAGAATTTCAAAAGCAAGACCATGTTGTCCAATTATTGCTGTAACAAATAATAAGAACACTGCTGAAAATTTAGGTGTTTATTGGGGTGTTTTTGCAAGTTATATTCCAACAAAAATTATGCCTGATTTCATTGAAGAAATGGAAGTTATCGCACTTTCAAATGCTATGAAATATGGTCTAAAAGCTGGTTCTACAATTATTGTTGCAGGTGGCACACCAACTGGAAGTGGAAATACCAATTTCATGAGAATTGTATATGTTCCTGAATTAAAGGATATTTAATATGAAAAATGCTATTTGTTTAGATATTGGAGGAACTAATCTTCGTTGCGCTTTAATTAACGAAAATTATGAAGTTGAAAAAGTTTTAATTAAACAAACTCAAGTTGGATCTCGTGAAGTATTTTTAAGCGAAATTGAAAACATAATTAAAGAAATATCACCAAACGAAAATACAGTTGGAATTACAATGGGTGTTCCTGGTCCAGTTGATTTTAAAGGTTATGTAAGTGAACTTCCAAATGTTGGAATTAAAGATCTCCCACTTGCCGAATATATTAATTCTAAACTCCTCTTGCCTACTATTGTTTTAAATGATGCTCAAGTTGCGGCTTTAGGAGAAGGATGTATCGGTGCTGGAAAAGGTTATAAATCAACATTTTTTATAACTATTTCAACAGGAGTCGGAGGAGCTTTAGTAAAAGATGGAAAAATTGTCATTCCGGATGATGAAATTGGTCATACTAATATTAAATATAAAAATAAATATTATGAATTTGAAAAACTTAATTCTGGAAATGGATTATTAAATTTGTGTAAATTAAATAAATTAAATGTTAAAAATGCTCAGGAATTTTTCTTACTTAAATCTCAAAATAATAAAAATGCTTTAAAAGTATATAAATTATGGCTAAATAATTTAACTTATTTAATTCAATTTATTAAAAAATATTTTCAAGTTGATGTCATTGTTATTTCAGGTGGTGTCATCAAATCTCAAGAATATTTCTTTGATGATTTAAAAAACATGAATACTAACGTTAAATTATTTTTAGCAAAATTCCGTCAACAAGCTGGATTAATTGGAGCTGCTTATGCTTGCTTTAATTATATAAAATAATATATTGATTATTTTTTATACTATATTATAATAATTGTGCGTTGAAAAAGACATGATTATATATTGATTCAACACAGCGATTAAGAGTTTGGTGAAAGTCTTAAATGATAAATATATAATTACCACTTTGGAGCATCAAAAGTAATTTTGTCGTAACGCTTGCGTTAAAAGCATGATGAGAGCCAATAATTTTATTGGAATTAAGGTGGTAACACGGAAAAATTTCGCCCTTATGTAGTATTACATAAGGGTTTTTATATTTAGGAGGAAAATTATGGAAGTATTTGTAAAAAATCAATCATTTGAATTTGAAAATCAAGTAAATGGTTTTCAAGTTGCAAAAAGCTTTGATCAAGAGCACCATAAAAACATAATTGCTTATAAGAAAAATAATCAATTATTTGATATGTCAACTTTATTAAATGATGGAGATGAAATTGAATTTATCTATAAAAGCGATGATGACAAAGTAGCATTTGAAATATTAAATCACTCTACTTCTCATTTGATGGCTGAAGCAATTTTAAAATTGTTTCCAGATGCAAAATTAGGATTTGGCCCAGCAATTGATGAAGGATTTTACTATGATGTTGATTTTAATGACTATCAATTAAAAGAAGAAGATTTAGCTAAAATTGAATCTTTAATGAAAAAATTAGCTAAAGAAAATAATAATTTTAAAAGACAAGTCGTTAGTAAACAAGAAGCATTAGAAATATTTAAAAATGATCCATATAAAATTGAATTAATAAATGGAATTAATGATGAAATCACAATTTATACTCAAGGAAGTTTTACTGATTTATGTCATGGAATTCATTTGCCAAACACATCTTATATTAAAAATTTCAAACTTTTAAGTATTGCTGGTGCTTATTGGAGAGGTGATATTAAAAATAAACAATTGACAAGAATTTATGGTATTTCTTTTTATGAACAAGAAAATCTAAATAAATACTTATTAATGTTAGAAGAAAGAAAAAAGAGAGATCATCGTAAACTTGGAAAAGAATTGGGTTTATTCATGCTTTCTGAATATGGACCAGGTTTCCCATTCTGGCTTCCAAACGGAATGATTTTAAGAAGAGAATTGGAAAATTTCTGGTATGATTATCACCAAAAACATGGTTATGTTTTTTGTAAAACTCCAACAATGTTATCAAAAGAATTATGGATAATTTCTGGTCACTGGGATAATTATAAAGATAATATGTACACTTCTACAATTGATGAAAAAGAATTTGCAATTAAGCCAATGAATTGTCCAGGTGGTATGTTAATTTATAAAAATTCAATTCATTCTTATAAAGATTTACCAATAAGACTTGGTGAATTAGGATTAGTTCACAGACATGAAGCAAGTGGCGCTTTAAATGGTTTATTTAGAGTTCGTACATTTACACAAGATGATGCTCATATTTTTATTAGAAAAGATCAATTGATTGATGAAATTTCTAATTTATTAAAGATCTTTGATGATATTTATTCTGTTTTTGGTCTAGAATATCACATTGAATTATCAACAAGACCAGAAAAGAAATACATCGGAGATATTGAAATTTGGAATGAATCTGAAAGAATTCTTTCTGAAGCTTGTAAAAAATCAAATAAAAAATTCATTATTAATGAAGGTGATGGTGCATTTTATGGACCAAAACTTGACTTTAAATTAAAAGATTCAATGAATAGAATTTGGCAATGCGGCACAATTCAACTTGATATGAACTTACCAGAAAGATTTGATTTAACTTATATTGATGAACATGGTGAAAAAGTAAGACCAATCATGCTTCATAGGGCTGTTTTAGGATCCATTGAAAGATTTATTGGAATAATTACTGAAAACTTTGCTGGTGCGTTCCCAACATGGTTAGCACCAGTTCAAGTTAGTATCTTAACTGTAAACAACGAACACCACTTACAATATGCATTAAAGGTTAAAGAAGAATTAGAAAAAGAAAATATTAGAGTTACATTAGATGATTCTAATGAAAAACTTGGATATAAATTAAGAAATTCACAAATCAAAAAAATACCTTACACAGTTGTAATTGGTGACAAAGAAAGAGATAATCAAAAAGTAACATATCGTATTTATTCTCAAAAAGATGAAATTACAATTCCATTAAGTGAATTTGTTAATAAAGTTAAAGAAGATATTGTAACAAAAAAATTACCAAAAGATAGAAAATAATATTGAATGTAAAAAAATATCTATTATAATATTAAACGTACATAAAGTAGAAAGTTTGAAGTACTCACTTCATCACCAGATTAATTACTATATTAATTGGTAGATAGCTACAAATTTGTTATTAATTTGTAATTTTTAGTGGGTATTAAAACACCCACTTTTTTATTAGGAGGAAAACGATTATAGCCACGAATTTTAATAGCCAACAACGAAAACCAGATAAAAATAATGGTGATTTAGTTAATGAAGCAATTAGATTTCCAGAAGTTCTTGTTATTGACTCAGATGGAACACAACTTGGTAAAATGACAAGAAGACAAGCTTTAGATAAAGCTTATGAGGAAGAATTAGATTTATTATGTGTTGCACCAAAAGCAAACCCACCAGTTTGCAAAATAATTGATTATGGAAAATACCGATTCCAAAATCAAAAGAAAGCAAAAGAAGCAAAAAAGAAACAACATGTAATTGAAATTAAAGAAATTCAATTAACGCCTCAAATCGGAATTCATGATTTAGAAATTAAAGCTAAAAAGGCAAAAGAATTTTTTGAGGAAGGTAATAAAGTTAGAGTTGTTGTAAGATTTCGTGGAAGACAACTTTCTCATACAGAAGTTGGCGAAGAAGTTCTTCAAAAATTTATTACTATCGTACAAGATTATTCACAGATTGAAAAACAACCAGTTTTAGAAGGTCGAAACTTAACTGTTGTTTTATCGGCTAAAAAATTAAAATAGGAGGAAGATTTTATGCCAAAAATGAAAAGTAAAAGAGCTTTAATGAAAAGAATTAAAGTTACTGGAAGCGGTAAATTAAAAAGAGATTGTACAAAAAGAAGACATTTAGCTCCAAACAAAACTCATAAACAAAAAAGACATTTAAGAAAAGCTACTGTTGTATCAGCTAGCGATTACAAGAGAGTTAAATATCTTATTAAATAAGGAGGAAAATTGAAATGAGAGTAAAAGGCGGTTCTGTCACAAGACAAAGAAGAAAAAAGATAATTAAAGCTGCTTCTGGTTATTTTGGAAGTAAACATATTTTATTTAAAACTGCTAAAGAACAAGTTTTAAGATCATTAAGATATTCTTATATCAATAGAAAACAATTAAAAAATGATTATAGAAAATTGTGGATCAAAAGAATTAATGCAGCTTGTAGATTAAACAATATTTCATATTCAACATTTATGCATGGTTTAAAATTAGCTGAAGTAAATGTTAATAGAAAAATGTTAAGTGAAATTGCAATTTCTGATCCAAAAGCATTCGCTGAATTAGTAAAAGTTGCTACAAAAGCTTTAAATAAATAATATTTATTAATTATCCATTTGTTAAAAAATCCGAGATTATTCGGATTTTTTTCTTTTAAATATCTAATTCACTTTTTTTAATAATTATTGTATTAATATTCTCCACTGCTTCTTTTATCAAAGTTTCATAATCAGCTTTTGCTTCATATTTTAAAACTTCTTCTAATTTAGGAGCAGTTTTAGGATTTTTAGGTTTAAAAATTGTACAACAATCTTCGTAAGGTCTTATTGAAATTTCATAAGTTTTAATTTTTTTAGCTATTTCAATAATATCTTGTTTATCAACGACACTTAATGGTCTTAAAATTGTTAAATTAATTCCATCAGCGATAGTATTCATGGATTCTAAAGTTTGAGAAGCAACTTGACCAATTGACTCACCGGTGCAAATTGCTTTTGCATGAATTTTATCAGCAACAATTTTAGAAATTTTAAACATCATTCTCCTTAAGATAGTTATTGCATAAGATACATCCGTATTTTTATAAATAGTTTCTTGAATTTTTGTAAATGGAACAATATGCAAATAAATTTTATCTTGATATATATTTAAAATATCTAATAATTCTTTAATTTTATCAATAACACCTTCTTGTGTATATGGAGGAGAGGCAAAATGTATAAAATCAAGCTTTAATCCTCTTTTCATTAATAAAAAAGATGCAACTGGTGAATCAATTCCTCCACTTAATAACATCAATGCGTTTCCAAGACTTCCTAAAGGATAACCTCCACTTCCTCGAATAGAATTAAAATAAACAACTATTCCATCTTGATGAACTTCAATATTAATAAATAAATCTGGATTGTGAACATCAACTTTAAATAAATCTTGTTTTAAAATTTTCGTTGCAATTATTTTAATAATATCAATTGAGTGCATTGGGAAACGCTTATCAGATCTTTTACAATTGACTTTAAAAGTTTTAACTTTATCTTTAACTTTTAAAATATAATCAAGACAAAAATCTGATAATTTGTCAATATCTGCATCTAATTTATATACTATAGAAAAAGAATGAATACCTGAAATATTTTTTAAAATTTCAATAATTTCATCAATGTTAGAATCGTCATTTAAATTAATATAACTATGGTCGTGAGTATGATATAAATCCTTAATATCAATTAAATTTCCTAATGAATGTCGAATATTTTTCTCTAGCATTCTAACAAAATCAATTTTATTTTTGCCTTTTGTATTTAATTCGCCATATCTAATCATTATTTGTTTTTTTATCATATTAAAATCCTCTTTTTTCTAATTTTGATATTCCTTCAATTAAATTTTTTATAAATATGTCAACTTCTTCTTTTGTATTTTCATAAGAAAAAGACACTCTAATTGTATTTTTTGCTAAATTCATATCGTCATATTTATTTAATATAACATATGAAAATGATTCATTTTTTGAATTACAAGCTGATGTAGAAGAAACATATATTTCTTTATTTGATAAATATTCTAAAACTACACTTGCTTTAACAGTTTTTAATGAAAAATTTAATATAAAATAATTACAATTTTTAATGTCTGTATTAATTTGTATTAAATCTTTATAACTTTCTAATTGTTTTACTGTATAGTTAAATAAATTAATTATGTCTTTATAATTATTATTAAATTTATCAAACGAAAGACATATTGTCTTATAAAATGATGCAATTAAAGGAATATCAACAGTACCACTTCTAAGTCCGTATTCTTGTCCTCCACCTAAAGGAATCTCATTTAACGGAATATTATTTCTTGTTATTAAAGCCGCAATTGATTTTAAACCATGTATTTTATGACTTGAAATTGTAAACATATCGCAATAATTTAACAAATTTAAATCAGTTTTTAAAAAACTTTGAGCCATATCACAATGAAATACAATTTTATGTTTTTTTAAAGCTTCATAAACTTCTTTTATATTTAAAATTTCTCCAGTTTCATTATTAACACACATTAAAGAACAAAAAATTGTGTTTGTTCTAATGTTAGAAACTAATTCATTTATGTCAATTTTCCCATTTATTTTATTTTTTAAATATGTCACTTCAAAACCGTTTTTTTCTAAGTATTTAAAAACTTCAAGAACTGATTTATGTTCATTTAAACTTGTTATTATATGATATTTATTTTTTTCTTTATTTTTTAAATATCCAAAAATTGCTAAGTTATTTGATTCTGTAGCTGAGCTTGTAAAAATAATTTTGCTATTATTTAATTTTAATTTATTTAATATTTCTTTTTTTATTCTTTCTTCTAAAAATAAATTATTTTTTCCTGCTTTATAAATTGAAGATGGATTAAAAAAATTATTTACAGCATATTTGCAGTATGTTTCTAAAACCTCTTTATAAGGTTTACATGTTGAGGCGTTATCTAAATATATCATTTTTAAAATAAATCTTTTTTAGATGAATAAATACTAGAAAGTATTTTATAAGCATCACTATATAATGCTTTTTGATATAATTCTTCAGCAGTATTTAATTCAGCATTTACATCACTGAAACCATCTCTAATTTTATTTAAGACTAACATCATTTTATCACATTCATTTATTAAGTTTTTAATATCATTAATTTCCTTAAATAGCGATTCTTCCAATGTTTTAAATTCTAATAAATCTCTATTTAGATTAGTAACATTGATTGGTTCTTTTTTTAATATTAAAGCCATATTATTTAATAATTCAAAACATCTATCAAATCTAGAAATATAATTTTCTCTATTATTAACACATAATTTATAAAATTCTGATTTCTTTGCTTTTAAATTAATAAATTCTACTTTTATTAATTCAAAAACTTTATCACAATCATTTTTTAGTGATAAAACATATTTTTCAAAGGAATTTATTAAATCATTTGTATCTTTTATCGCATTATCTAAAGTTTTTAATCGGTCACTTATTATAGAATATGGTTGTCTATTTGTTGATAAAGTTGATAAATCAAGAGAAGTTTTTGCACTTGAAAAAATCCTTTCTTTTTCTTGAAGTAATTCCATAATATGTGCGAATTCATCATTAAAAATGTATATTTTTTGATAATTTGGAATTCTATTATAAACAGAAATTATTTTATCGGATAAATCTTTGAAATTTTTAATAACTAAATTAAAGTTTTGATCATAATAGTCTTTTGCTTCTTTTTCTTTAGAGAGAGAAACGTTTAAAGAATTAAAATCTTCTCTTAAAGAATTTATTAAAGAAACAGCAGTATCAATTTTTAATTGAGAAATATTTAAAGAAATTTCATCAACTTTATCTTTTAAATTTTTAAGTTTTTTCTTCGGATTTATATTATATAGAGGAATTTTTAAGGCTTCCATTTCAGAGATTTCTTTTTTTAAGAATTCAACTTTATTTGGATATTCTTCGTTTATAACTAAACACAAATCAGGAAGAATATCCACTGCTTTATCAAGTTCACTAATAACTTTTAATAAACTTGGTAATAATTTTAAAGCATCATCATATTGAGCACTATCAATAAAAGAATCAAATTTTTCAAATCTTTGATCAATTTTATCAAATAAAACATCAATAGTTTGACTAGCAATATCAAATAAAGTTCTATTTTGAATATATTTTTTTCTTACAACACTTTCTTTTTCCTTAATTTTAAAAGCATCATTTCTTGCATCTTCTTCAGGTTTAATAATAGACAATAATTTTTCTCTTAAAGCAGAAACTTTTGAAATATATTCTTCAACTACTTTGCTAGAACTTTGATAAACAACTTTAAAACCTTTTTTTCTTTTATTGAGAATATAATCATCTAAATTTTCGATGGCTTTTTGAGCTTTTTTATCTTCAGATTGGTATATTTCTAAATAAGTTTTTAAATTTTCAGCATGTATTTGAGAATATAGTAAATTTGAATGAGAAATAATTTCCAATCTTTGTAAAATTTGATTACATTCACCCAATAATAAACCATTAAAATATTCATAACGTGTATCTAAATCCTTAATTTTTTTAACTTTAATTTTTTCAGCGAAGACAAAAAAGTATAGTAAAAGACCGCAAATTACTAAAAATGCTATGCTTCCAATAACAATGCCGATAATTCCACCAACGTTTAACAAAAATTTCATATAATTATTTTATATTTATTTTAATATAAAATAAAGTTTTTAAATTTGAATTGTAATAATATTTTAAGAAACTGGTTAAATTTGTAGTAAAAATTGTTAAACTTAATAAAAAACATTAAGGTTTTGCAGAGTTTTTTAAATATATTTAAAATTAATTTTGTTTTTTTATTAATTAGTAGTAAAATATTAAAGCGTGTTTAAGCATGTGAATATTTATTTGTCTGATGATTAATAAATAATAGTATCTTATTTGCTTGATAAGGGAAATTAATTCATCCGAAATAAAGAATTTGCACCTATGCTTTATTCATGTAAAATAAAGAAAGGAGTTATAAATAATGAGAGATACAGGTTCAACTTGGAAGAAAAGTAGATATTTAAATATGTCTCTTTCTGAAACTGGAAAAGAATTAAAGAAAAGACCTTATGTCCCTGGTCAACACGGATCACCATTAAGAAGAAAAAAATCTTCTGAATATGGAAAGCAATTAATTGAAAAACAAAAATTAAGAACTTTATATGGTGTAAACGAAAGACAATTTAGAAGATTATTCAATTTAGCTTCTAAATCTAAAGGAATTACAGGCTTAGAATTCTTTAGAATTCTTGAATCAAGATTAGACAATTTAGTATATCGTTTAGGATTTGCTCAAACAAGAAAAGCTGCAAGACAATTAGTTAATCACGGTCACATTCTTGTTAATGGTAAAAAAGTTGATATTCCATCATATTTATGTAAAGTAAATGATGTAATTTCAGTTAAAGAATCCTCAAGAACATTAAAAGTTATTAAAGAGTCACTTGAAAGTGCTCCAGCTACTGTTGGATATGTTGAATTAGATAAGGAAAAACTCTCTGGTAAATTCATTAGAGTTCCAGAAAGAAACGAACTTTCTCAAGACATCAACGAAGCTGCAATTATTGAATACTACAATAGATTATTGTAATTTCAATGATAAATTAAAAAAAGATGGCAATATATTAAGGCCATCTTTTTTATTGGAATATTTTTATTTTTTTATTTATTTGGTTGATAATAAATAAAAATTCTTTTTTCCTTTTTTTAAGACAATAAATTGGTCATGAAGTAATTTAACATCACTTAATTTATAATCTATATCACTAATTTTATTATCATTTAACGATACAGAATTACCACTAATTAATTCTCTTGCTTCTCTTTTTGATTTACATGCACCAACTTCAATTAATATATCCATAAAATTATTTGATACATCAATTTTGTGAATCGAATTATTAAATAATTCTAAAATATTTTCCTTAGTTAAACTTTCAAATTCATTTTTAAAGAAAGCTTCTGACATTTTTACAGCTTCATTTGCTTTTTCTTCACCATGAATTATTTTTGTAACTTCATATGCAAGTCTTTTTTGAGCAATTCTTTGACCTAGATTTGCTAAATGTTCTTTTTCAATTTCATTAATTTCTTCAACTGGAACAAAAGTAAATACTTTTAAATAATGTACGGCATCTTCATCGGTTGAATTTAAAAAGAATTGATACAATTTATATGGTGAAGTCAATTTTTCATCTAAATATAAAGCACCTTCTTCACTTTTTCCAAATTTTTTTCCATCACTTCTAGTTATTAAATGAAGAACCATACAGCCAACTTTTTCTTCATCGCCTTTAATTTTTCTAATTAATTCTAATCCACTTGTTAAATTACCCCATTGGTCACTACCACCAATTTGAATAGAAACACCATATTTTTCATGTAATTTTAAAAAGTCAATTGATTGTAATAGCATATAAGAAAATTCTGTATATGAAATACCATTTGCAAGTCTTGAAGCAACTACATCTTTTGAAAGCATATAATTGATATTTATAAATTTTCCATAATCTCTTAAATATTCAAGTAAAGAAATATCTTTTAACCAATCATAATTATTTAATAAAATTGCTTTAGAAGAATCTTTAAAATCTAAAAACTTAGATAATTGATTTTTAATACTATTAACGTTCTCTTGAACTTTTTCAGCCGTTAAAAATGCTCTTTCTTTTGATTTTCCACTAGGATCACCAATCATTCCGGTTCCGCCGCCAACTAAAGCAATTACTCTATGTCCATATTGAACAAATCTCATAAGTGTTGCAATCATTATAAAATTACCAATGTGTAAAGAATTTGCGCTTGGATCAAAACCACAATAAATTGTTTGTGGAGTAGATAATAATTCTCTAATTTGAGTTTCGTTTGAATAATCTTTAATTAAACCACGTGCATTTAATTCATCAATTACATTTTTAAACATATCAAAGCTCCTTTTTTAAATGCAATTAGTATTGTAAATTATATTAATAATTTATTCAATTGTTGTATTGTACTTTACGATTTTGGCTTCAAATTTATTAACTTTTTTGTATAAATTATTATTTGAAACATCTATTAACATTGAAGTTGCAATTTTTCCAACTTCATTAAAATCTAAATATAAATTAGTAATACTTGGTCGAATAATTTTAGAATATTTCGTTCCAATTATTGATAAAACTTGAACATCTTCAGGTATTCTTAAATTATTATCCATTGCAGCATTAATTACTGCCGCTGCAATTGAATCACGATATGCAATAAAATAACCTTTTTTATTATATTTAAAATATTCTTTAAAATCTTCATAAGTTTGAGTATAAGAATCATCACAATTGATAATATTGTAATCTTTATTGCTATTTTCGTGTACTTGAACAAATGCTTTTTCAACTTTATTTAATAGTCTACCACCATTATGGACATGAATAAATGTCATATCAATTCCATTATGTGAAATATTATCTAAAACAACTTTTCTAATTAATTCATCGTGATTGAATAAAATACATCCGGTTGTTTCTCCAGATACATTATGATTAATAATAACTGCTGGAACACTATAAGAGTTAATATTTCTAATATCATCACTTGTTAATTCATCATCAAAAATAATTACTCCATCAACGTGAGATTTAATAACATCTTCAATAACCTTAGTTGCATCTAATTTTGAATGAGATGTTGTTAATAATAAAATTTTAAATCCCTTATTTTTTGCAACTTCTTGAATTCCATTTATAAAATTGGAAATATAAACATAATTCGCGCTTGGTACAACAACTGCAATAATAAAAGATTTTGAAGTTGCCAAACCTTGAGCCAAGGCACTTGGTTTAAATCCTAATTTTTTTATAACATCATTTACTTTATTTTTTGCTTCTTGAGAAACATTGTTGGCATTATTAATAACCCTAGAAACCGTTGCAAGAGAAACACCTGCTTTTTTTGCAACTTCATAAATTGTTACTCTTGGTTTTTTATTATCAGTTGACATTTTTTATACCTCTGTTTTAAATATACCATATAAAAATAAAAAATTAAATGTAATTATGAAAAAATTTTCAGTAAATTTTCATTTTTTAAACTTTTAAGATGCTTTGAGGTTAATTTATTTTTGTTTATTGAAAAATTTTTCAATTTTTTTCTTACTGCATTTATATAATTTAATGCCTTTAATTAAATGGCTATTTAAAATTAAAATTAAAGCGTCTATATAATACTTATTCAAATTATTATTCATTTCATAACTTCTAATTGGGGTTTCAAATAACATTCTTTTAAATTCATTAAATTTCATTTTTCGTTTCTTTGCTTGAATAAAATAAATTAAATTTAATAAAGGTGTAAATAATTTATAAAATTTCTTTATTTCTAACACATCTTTAATTGTTGAATTTCTATTTATTTCTTTTGAAATATTGGAAGTTATTTTTTTATTTAATAATCTTTCAAACTCACTTTGAGAAACATTTTGCATATTTTTTGCATCGAAATAAATTTCATTATTTTTATGATAATCAAATATATTATTATTGACATTATGAATATATATTTTTTCAGTTAGTAATATATTTCTACTTGAAGAACCAACACTTATTATGTATTCACCATTTTCTAAATCATAATCATTTAAAACCGTATTAAAAAATTTTAGATCTTCTATTTCTATTTTAATTTCAACTTTTTTTGTTTCGCCAGACTTTAAATAAATTTTTTCAAATTGGCAGAGTTCTTTTTCCACTCGATATATTTTTGAATTAGTTTTTGAAAAATAAACTTCAACAATTTCTTTTCCATCAAAATTTCCAATATTTTTTAATTCAAAAGATAAAGTTATTTCTTTATCGTTTTTATCAAATGTTTTTTTATCTAATTTTAAGTTTGAATATTCAAATTTCGTATAACTCAAACCATAACCAAATTCAAATAAAACATCGATATTAGCGCTATTATAATATCGGTAACCTGTATAAATTGATTCTCTGTATTGATAATTTCTATTAATATCATTTTGATAATTATAACAAGGAATATCATTTAATTTTTTTGGCCATGTTTCACTAGTTTTACCACTTGGATTAATATTTCCAAATAAAACATTAGCAATGGAACCGCCACTTGTGGTTCCATTTAATTGCATTAAAATTAGACCATTTATATCATTTATAAATGGTAATTCTGCCGGAGTTCCAACGTCTAAAATAACAATTAAATCTTTTCTTAATTGAGTAATTTTGTTTATTAAATTAAGTTGATTTTTTGGAAGTTGAAAACTATTTCGATCATAGTTTTCTGTTTCTTGTCCATCTTCTAAGCCACAAAAGAATATTACTTTATCAAAATTATTGACAATTTTAAGAACTTCTTTTTCAAGTTTATTATTAACCTTATTATTTTTAATATTAAAACCTTGTTTATAAATAAAATTATTAGATAAATTTTTAAATTCATCAAACGGAGAAATAACTTTTATTGGATTTACATGACTTGATCCTCCACCTTGAATATGAGGATTTTTAAAATATGGTCCAATAACTAATATTTTTTCTTCTTTTTTAATTGGTAATACGTTATTATCGTTTTTTAATAAAACAATTGTTTCATCACTTATTTTTTTAATATTATTCAACATTTCATCATATTTTAAGTTTATTTCTTTGTTATTAGCTGATTTATTTACTTTATAAGCTAATTTAATATTTTCCTTAACTGAATTATTTATTTCTTCTTCATTAATCTTATTTTCTTTTAACAAATCATATAAATAAACATCCGTTGCTTGATTACATCCAGGCATTTCTAAATTTAAGCCATTTTTAAAGGAGTTTAAAACATCATTTAATGCACCCCGATCTGTAATAAAAGTACCATCAAAACCAAATTTATTTCTAGCAACTTCATTTAATAAATATTTATTTTCGCTGCAATAAATTCCATTTATTTTATTATATGCAGTCATTATTGAATATGGATGTGATTTTTCAATAATTCTTTTAAATTGTTTTAAATAAATTTCAAATAATGCTCTATCATCAACAATTGAATCTGAAATAAATCTATCATTTTCTTGATTATTACATGCAAAATGTTTTAAACAACAACCAATATTATATTTTTGAATTGCATTTATTCTTCTAATTGCAAGTTCACTTGTAAGAAATGGATCTTCACTATAATATTCAAAATTTCTGCCACCCATTGGATTTCTTTTATGATTAACGGCTGGCGCCAATAATAAATTAACTCCATTTTTAAGACACTCTTTTGCTAAACAATCTCCTAAAATATCTTCTAATTCACGATTAAAAGAACAAGAAATTGCAGATGGACTTGGATAACAAATTGCTGCAATTGTACTTGTAAAACCAGCTTTTTCATCAAATTTTTGTGTTCTTAAACCATTTGGTCCATCTGACATTTTAATTACATTAATATTTTTAATTTTACTATTAGTAGTAAAAGCAGTTTCGCCATATAGTAAACTTAATTTATCTTTTAATGTAAGTTTTTTTAATTCTTCATCGATTAACTTATTTAGTTCATTATTATCCATTAAAATTACCTTAAAATAAAAAAAGTTGATATAAACATCAACCTAACTTTTCAAATGGTGGGCGCTAAGGGAATCGGACCCATGACCTTCTGTACGTCAAACAGATGCTCTCCCAACTGAGCTAAACGCCCATGTACAAAATATAATACTTTAATTAAGAAAAAATTTCAACAATAAAATTACTTATTGTAAAAATATCAATAAGTAAAAATTCTATTTTTAAAAATATATAGATATTAAATAATTCTCATTAAAAAATTAAAGAAATCATCTAAGAATTTTTTAATTATAAATAAATCTTCTTTTAATTTTATATTAATAAAATCATCTAAATATATTTTTTTATTTATTTCAATTGTTAAACAATATACTTTTTTAAGATTCTTATTTAAAATTTCGTATGTTGAATTATAAGAGTCTAAGTATAAAATGGAAAAAAATATAATATTTACGTGTTCTTAAAATATATTATTTACATTTTCTTGTATTAAAAATTAAACGATATTTTAGCATCAAAAATTGACATTTTTTTATATAAAATCATTATTGATAATGTTGTCAATATAAAAAACAAATAACCCCCAAAATAACCCCCAAAATAACCCCCAAGCAACAAAAAAGCCGATAAAATCGGCATTATTTATTAATTGGTGCTCGAAGAGGGACTTGAACCCTCATGAGTTTAACCTCGATGGATTTTGAGTCCATTGCGTCTACCAGTTCCACCATTCGAGCGCTTTAATATTATAAATGTTTTAATATATTATTACAAACAATATAACTAGAAGAGAAACAAAGCATTAAATTATATCCACCACATAAACCATTAATATCTAATATTTCTCCAGCAAAATAAACATTTTTTTCTATTTTGCTTTCTAAAGTGTCTTTATTTATGTTTAAAAATGATACACCACCAATTGTAACTTGTGAATCATTAAAACTATATGATTCTCCATATGAAAATTCGAATTGATAAAAATTATTTTTATAATATTTTTTTATATAATTAAACATTCTATAATCAAAAAAACCATGCAAAACCTCAATATTTTTATATTTTTTATAATAATTTTTTAGCGTTTTTTCATTTTCTTCATCGAATACTTTTAAAATTATTCTTGGGGTTTTAATGTTTTTATTTTTAATTATACTTTCAATATTAAAAATACAAATTCCACTTAATCCATTTTCTTTAAAAATAACTTCACCATCTTCTGAATAAATTAAGTTTGATAAATTATCATATAAACAAACTTTACATTTCATACGTTCATTTTTTATCTCTTTTGTTGATTCAAGTGTTTTAATAGGACATAAACCAGGTTGTAAATTAGATATTATATAAGAATGCTCTTTTAAAATGCTAAATATATTACCATCACTTCCAAGATTTGGAGTAGATTTTCCCCCACTTGTAAAAATAAGAAAATCAAAATCATCAATATTTAAATCATTTTCAAATATTAAATTATATTTTTTTAATATATTTTGATTATAAGATTTTAATTTATGATTTAAATATACTTTAATATTTAATTTTTTAACCCAAAATTCTAAATTTTCAATATAATTTTTAGCACTTAAAGAAAATGGATAAATATATCCTTGTATATTTCTTGTTGCAATATTTAATTCTTTTAAAATATTAATTTGTTTATTTATGTCACAATTTTTGTAAATGCTATAAGCTTCAATTGAATTAAAAAATTTTAAATCATCATTAAAATTTCCTAGATTACATCTACCATTCCCAGTAGCATAAATTTTTTTCAATAATTTATTTTCTTTTTCAAATATATAAACATCAATATCATTATTTTGTTTTTTTAATAATATTGATAATATAACTCCAGAATATCCGCCACCAATAATTGCAACTTTCATGAAAATATAATACCACTTTTCTATTAAATTCCATAATAAAAAGCCCGTTTTTAACGGGCTTAATTTGTTTAAGAATTTATAAAACTTTAATTATTTAGAAAATCTATATTTTTTAAATGCTCTTAAACCTTCAAATTCAGCAGCATCACCAAGTTCTTCTTCAATTCTTAATAATTGATTATATTTTGCCATTCTATCAGTTCTTGATGCACTTCCAGTTTTAATTTGACCAGCATTTACTGCAACTGCTAAATCAGCAATTGTTGTATCTTCGGTTTCTCCAGATCTATGAGAAATCATACATGTATAACCATTTGTTTGAGCTTCTCTAATAGCATCAAGAGTTTCTGTTAAAGTACCAATTTGATTAACTTTAATTAAAATTGAGTTAGCAACATGATTTACAATACCTTTTGTTAAGAATACTGGGTTTGTAACAAATAAATCATCGCCAACTAATTGAATTTTATCACCAAGTTTAGCTGTTAAAACTTTCCAACCTTCCCAATCAGATTCACTTAATCCATCTTCAATTGTAATAATTGGATATTCTTTGATCATTTTTTCATACCATTCGATCATTTCTTCACTAGTTTTAACTCCTTGACCAGATTTCTTTAAATTATATGTTTTTGTTTCTGGATCATAAAATTCACTACTTGCAACATCCATACCTAAGAAAATTTGTTTTCCTGGTTCATAACCAGCTTTTTTAATAGCTTCCATGATTAATTCGAGAGGTTCTGTATTTCCTTCTTTACAACTTGGAGCAAAGCCACCTTCATCACCAACACCAGTTGAATAACCTTTTGCTTTTAAGACATCTTTTAAAGCGTGGAATGTTTCAACTCCTGCTCTTAAAGCTTCTTTAAATGTTTTAAAACCAGCTGGAATAATAAAGAATTCTTGGAAATCAACAGTAGAATCAGCATGAGCACCACCATTTACAACGTTCATCATTGGAGTTGGTAATACTTTTGCATTAACACCACCTAAATAACGATATAATGGCATTTCTAAATATTCGCTAGCTGCTCTTGCAACTGCAAGAGAAACACCTAATAATGCATTAGCACCTAAATTTTTCTTAAATGGAGTTCCATCTAATTCTAATAATTTTTTATCAAGTGCAACTTGATCAAGTGCATCCATTCCTTCGATTTCTGGAGCAATTACTTCATTTACATTATTTACGGCTTTTAAAACACCTTTACCATTATATCTTTTTTTATCTCCATCTCTTAATTCAAGAGCTTCATTTTCACCAGTTGATGCACCACTTGGAACAATTGCTCTTCCTTTTACACCACAAGATAAATAAACTTCAACTTCAACAGTTGGGTTGCCTCTAGAATCTAATACTTCTCTAGCATGTACAAATTCAATACTTGTCATTTTTTTCTCCTTTAAATAACCTCTAATATTATATCAAATTAAATATTAAATAATTAAAATTATTTATAAATTACATTAAAGCACCAGGACCATTATAATTTTTGTCATAAATCATAATTAAAAATTCTGGATGATCAATAAATGGATTTCTATTATGTTGATAATATTGATCAACATTATTATTTCTATTAACTTCATAATCACTGACTGGATCTTGACCACTTGTTGCCCATTGATATAAAGCAGCAAAATCTCCATGAAGTCCATTTGCTCCTGAAGTGAAATTATTATATAAAGTATTGTCAATATTTCCACCAACTTCTAAATCTTTTTCACCACTATCTCCTTCATATCTGACAGCCATATAAAATATAGTCCTTGCAATATCGCCTTTAAATTCATCTTTTGGTTCAAAATATGATGAGTTTCGATAATTTCCAATCATAGTCGATCTAAATTGTGGTTTGCTATGATCAAGATTATCATTTTCTTCACCGACAAATCCAAAATCTAAATTGCCTCTGCAACTATTTAGCCAGTTATCACATGGATGTAAATTATTTAAATCAGAACCTTCTGGAATTCTTGTATCAAAATCACCATGACTTTTAGCCCAGACATGCTCCTTATTCATACCAGTAGATTTAGGATAACTTCCTTCATACATCAAAATATAATTATTTGAATTAAATGGATCTTCATCAATTAAATTAAAATCAGAAGAATCTAATTCTCCATATCCAAAAGTTGTGTGATCATCAATTATATTATGTAATGCTTGTTTTAATTCAGCGCCTTTTAAGCCTCTAACTGGTTCATAATAAGAATCAATATTTCCTTGATTTCCTCTTGTAGGATAAATTGTATTATTTGCATATAAATAATCGTAATTATCATTATGTGATGTTTGTTCTTTAAATATAACGCTTAAGACATTATTTTCTTGAGTTAATCTAAATTTATAATTATTAGATGAAATAAATTCTCCACTATTACCATTTAAAGTAATTGAAAAGACAAAATAACCATTATTTGGAGAAGTTTTTACATTTATATAATCTCCAACAAATAAATTTGTATTTGGAGTCACACTTACTTCGCCTTCACCAGTTTTATTTATAGTTAAATTAGCTTTTACTGGTTCTTTATTTGATAAATATATAATATTAATTCCATATAAAACAGCTCTATTATTACCATTTGTTTTTAATTCAAGATTTGTAACATTATCTGTATTAAAAATATAGACATTATTACTTAAAACTTTTTGGGTAAGAGATTTTAATGAGGTTGTAAAATTTTTTAAAGTTAATGTAATTTCTGGATCATCATCACTATATTGTTTAACAATTAATTCAATAGAAACAATACTTATTGTGCTAGCAAATTCAAATTCAATAGTCGCACCTTTACTAGTTCCTGTTCTAAAACTATCTTCATTGCTATCTTTATATAAGTTTGAAGAAGTAACTGAACTTATTTCAATATCGTTAAGTTCTAAATTATTTTCTTGTAAAGAAAAATAACCATTAGTATTTAAATTGACAAAATTAATACTTCCAGTAACTTCGTTTAAAATAGGTTCATCTTTTATAAAACTTGCGGTTATTAAGTATTGTTTTTCTTCATTAACTATAAAACTTAAAGTTGATAAAATTGAAACTCCATTAACTTCAATTGATGATAATTTATAACCATCATTTGGAGTTGCAATCACTTCTATTTTACTTCCTAATAATACACTAGAATTATTTTCATAATCTTTAAATTTTACACTACCATTTTCTATATCATTAGATATAGAAATAGTTGCGTATTTATCAGTGTTTCCAATATATTTAAATGTTGCATTAACAACATATTCAATATATTCTTCGACAATAAAAAATTTACTACTTTTAATTGAAATACCATTTACTGTTAAAGTATCTAATTCATAGTCATTATCAGGAATAACTTCAATTTCAACCTTGGTATTAAGACTAACTTTTGAATTATTTTCATAATTTTTAAACTTTAAGACACCATTTTTTATATTTTCATTAATCTTAATAGTTGCATATTGTTCAGCGGACGCAACATATTTAAAACTTGCTGAAACTAAATATGTAATTTCTTCTTGTGCGATAAAACTCAAACTTGATTTAATTGAAATTCCATTTACTGTTAGTGTATCAAGTTCATAGTTAGTATCAGGAGTTATTTTTAAATCAACTTTGGTATTTAATTTAACTTCATCAGTGTTATTAAAGTCGACAAATTCAACATTTCCATTTTGTATATTTTCATCAATTTTAATAGTAGCAAATTTTTCTTCTTCACTTATTTTTTTAAATGTTACATCTACATAATAATCTTTTTCTTCATTAACAATAAAACTTAAAGTTGATTTTATTGAAAGTCCATTAACAGTTAATGTATCAAGTTCATAATTTACATCTGGATTTACAACAACATTAATTTTTGTATTAAATGATACTTTTGAATTATTAGAATAATTTTCAAATCTAATTGAACCGTTTATAGTATTTTCATTAAATATAATTGTTCCAAATTTTTCATCTTGACTGGTTGTTGTAGTAGTTGAATTTAAACTTGTAGTCGTATTTTGACTTGTTGTAGTAGACGAAGTTGTTGTATTAGTTGTAGTTTGATTTGATGAACTACTAGAATTTGAAGTAGTTAAATTAGTTGTACTACACGATGTTAAAAAAAGGGTTAACATCATTAATAAATTAAATTTTTTAAACATAATATAATTTTTTTTACTTTATTATTTATTAGATTTAAAACATGACATTAAAATTTTATAAACATCATCATGATTTAAAATTTTATAACTTGTTGGTGATAAATTTACACTATATGCAATTTCTTTAACTAAATCTGCATCATGAACACCAAGTTCTTCTAAATTTGTTGCAAGTTTAGAAGCTTTTATAAATTCTTCTAAACAATCAATTCCCTTTAAAGCAACTTCATCATCACTTTTTCCATTTGGATTTACATTAAATACATTTATTGCAAATCTTTTAAATTTTTCAAGTCCATCTTTGTATATATATCTATAATAATTTGGAGAAATAACTGCTAATCCCATACCATGGGCACAATCTGTATATGCTCCAATTTGGTGTTCAATATTGTGAACATTCCAATCTTGAGTTTTTCCAACTCCTAAAATTGTATTTAAAGCCATGGAGGCAATCCACATTAAATTACTTCTTGCAATATAATTTTTAGGATTTTGATAAGATAAATAAGAATTTTTTATTAATGATTTCATTAAAGCTTCTAATAAATCATCACTTACATTATCATCACTTCCGGAAAAATATTGTTCCATCATGTGAGAAAATGCATCAAAAATTCCACTTCTCATTTGATATTCTGAAACAGTATATGTTAATTTTGGATTTAAAATTGAAAATCTAGGTTCACAGCCAAAAAATACTCTTCCTTCTTTAATATTTAAATCATAATTAGTTATAACAGATCCGCCATTCATTTCACTTCCAGTTCCAACCATTGTAAGAATTGATCCAACTGGAACAATTTTTTGATTTTTATCTAATGATTTTTTAGCTAAATATAAATCTTTAAATACATCTCCTTTATCATAATATGCACCAACTGATATTCCTTTTGCACAATCAATAACACTACCACCACCAACTGCTAATATTAAATCAATATTATTTTCTTTTACTAATTTAATACCTTCTAAAACTTTTTCATATGATGGATTTGGTCTAACATCACTTAATTCAAATACATTCTTTTTTGAATTATTTAAAATTTTAATTAAATAATCATATAATCCAATTTTTTTAATTGATTCATGACCATAAACTAGCAAAATATTATCTTTATAATTTGCTAATTCATCTTTTAAATAATCAAGTGACTTTTCTCCAAAATATATCTTTGTTTTGTTTTGATAAATGAAATCTTCCAACATAAACCCCTCCAAAATAGTTGTCAAAACATTATTCTTTATTATTATATAATAATAAAAATTTTTTTCTACTTGGGTATTTACAATAAAAATTAATTATATTAAAATAGTTCGGTGGCGAACTAAAATGGTTAATTATCAATTATTAAAAGAACTGTTAGATACTAAAAAAAATATATCATTACTTCTTGATGATATTTTTAAAGAAGAATTTGATTCGCATCTATTTGCAATGATTTTAGTCTACATTTCTGAAAACAATCAAATCGTTCATCAAAAAGATATTGAAGATGAATTTAAATTTAAAAAATCAACAACAAGTGATTTTTTAAATTTTTTAGAAAAAGACGGATATATTGTAAAACTAACAAGTCCAAACGATTCTAGATACAAAGAAATTCTATTAACTAATAAAGCTAAAGAAAGAATTCCTAAGTATAAAGAATTAATAAAAAAAGTAAATAAATCATTAACTGATAATTTAAGTGATGCTGAAATTGAAAGATTTAATAACGTTATTGAAAAATTAAATGAAAATATAAGGAGGTATTCGAATGACAAACTCAAAAAGTGAGAAAAAAGTTCCATTTATGCTTTATGTTAAAACACTACTAAAATCGGTAAGACAGTATAAAAAAGAAACTTTTTTAACAATGTTATTTGTTGGTCTTGAAACAATTTTAGAATGCGTAATTCCATTTATTATGATGCTTCTTATTAATGATATTGAAGCATATAGTCAAGCAACTGGTATGGAAACTCTTTATAAAATACTGACTTGGGCAGCTGTTTTATTAGTTTTAGCTGGATTTTCGTTAACTTGTGGTATTTTATCTGGTAGATTTTGTGCATTTGCTTCAGTTGGATTTTCAAGAAACTTAAGACAGGATATTTATTATAAAATTCAAACTTTTTCATTTACTAATATTGACAAATTTTCTGTATCAAGTTTAGTTACAAGACAAACAACTGATATTATGAATATCCAACTGGCATATTTTTTAGTAATTAGAATTGCAGTTCGTAGTGTTTTAATGTTAATTTTCTCAATTGTAATGGCATTTATTGCAGCTCCTAGTATTGCTTGGATTTATTTGATTTTAGTTCCAGTTTTATTTGGTGTCTTATTAATAATTGTTTTAATTTGTTATCCAATTTATAGTGCTGGATTTAAAAAATACGATAAATTAAATGAATCAATTCAAGAAAATGTTAAAGGAATGAGAACGGTTAAAACTTATGTTAGAGAAGATTATGAAAAAGAAAAATTTCATAATCAAGCCTATAGCTTACAAAAATTCTTCAAAAAAGCTGATAGATTAGCAGCTTTAAGTTCACCAATTCTTCAATTCTTTATGTGGACTTCTATGTTATGCATTATATCAATTGGATCATTTTTAATTATTCAAAATAATTTTGATGGTGTTGAAAATGGAATGACTGTTGGTGCTTTAACTTCTTTAATTACTTATGGTGCTCAATGTTTATCTTCAATTATGATGGTAACTATGATTTTAACAATGATTATTATGTCTTTAGAGTCAATTCATAGAGTCTATGAAGTGTTGACAGAAGAAAATAAATTATTAGAAGAAAATGTTGGAGGTGCAAAACTTACAAATTTAGATGATGGTAGTATTGAATATAAAGATGTATATTTTAGATATGATAATACAAGTGAAAAATATGCACTCGAAGATATTAATTTAAAAGTTAAATCAGGCCAAACTCTTGGAATTATCGGTGCCACTGGTTCTTCTAAGTCGACTTTAGTTAATTTATTGCCTCGATTTTTTGAAGTAACAAAAGGTTCTTTAACAATTGGTGGACATGATATTAAAGAATATGATATTAGAAGTTTAAGAGAACAAATTGGTATGGTTTTACAAAAAAATATTTTGTTCTCTGGAACGATTAAAGATAATCTTTTATGGGGAAATAAAGATGCAAGCGATGAACAAATTGTTAAAGCTTGTAAAATTGCCCAAGCTGATGAATTTATTAGAAATTTTAAAGATGGCTATAATTCAAGAGTTGAACAAGGCGGAACTAATCTCTCTGGTGGACAAAAACAAAGATTGTGTATTGCTCGAGCAATAATTAAAAACCCAAAAATATTAATCTTAGATGACTCTACTAGTGCTGTTGATACAAAAACTGATGCCTTTATTAGAGATGGTTTAAAAAGAGTATGTCCTAATACAACAAAAATTATAATCGCTCAAAGAATTTCTTCTGTTCAAGATTGTGATCAAATTATTGTCATGAAAGATGGTAAAATTGATGGAATTGGAAATCATGATTATTTAGTTAAAAATAATGATATTTATAAAGATATTTATAATATCCAAAATAAAATTGGAGGTAATCAAGAATGAAAAATAAAACAAATATTTTAGGAAGACTTATTAAAGATATTTTTCTTTCAAATCCACTTGTATTTATATTATCAATTATATGTGTGTTATTATCTTCAGTTGGTATTATAATTGCTCCAATTATGTTACAAGAAATTGTAAATAATGTTGTAGAACCAGCTATAAATGGTGATTTAGCTAATTGGCAAGAACCACTTATTAATAACATTATTATTCTTGCAACTTGTTATTGCGTTGCATTAATTGGTACATTTTCTTATACACAATTAACACAAAATTTAGGTAATAACTTCATGCAAAAAACAAGAGAAAGATGTTTCTCTCATATGCAAGATTTACCAATTAAATTCTTTGATCAGCATAATCACGGCGACATTATGTCTATTTACACAAACGATATTGACTCAATTAGACAATTTGCTGCAAACTCACTTCCAGTTATGTTTAATTCAAGTTTTATTGTTTTAGTTAACTTTATATTAATGATTACAATTTATTCAGTGTGGCTTGCAATTGTTGTTTTAATTGGTGTTATCGCCATGCTTTTTGTGACAAAAATTGTTGGTTCAAGAAGCTCTAGAAATTATGTTACACAACAAAAAATGATTGGTAAAATCGAAGGTTTTATAGAAGAAAACATGAATGGTTTAAAAGTTATTAAGTCATTCTGTCATGAAGAAGAAAGTAAAAAAGATTTTGATAAAGTTAATTCAGATTTATTTATTGCTGCAACTAATGCAAATAAATTTGGTAACATCTTAATGCCAATACTTGGAAATATTGGAAATATTGTTTATATTGCAATTGCAATTGTTTCTGGTATTTTCTTAGTTTTACAAGGGCAAAATTATAATATTATAAGTGGTTTACAAAAAACTTTAGAAATTGGAACAATTGTTGCATTTTTAACCGTTACTAGACAAGTAACTTATAACTTCTCTGAAGTTGCAAACCAAGTTAACTCTATTGCTTTAGCAATTGGGGGAAGTAAAAGAGTTTATGCTTTAATTGATGAAAAACCTGAAGAAGATAATGGTTATGTAAAATTAGTAAAAGCAAAATATGATGAAAAAGGAAACATTATAGAGTGTCCAAAAGATTCCAAAGATTTTACAATTTGGGCATGGAAGCATCCTCATACTGCAGACAATTCAGTTACTTATCAAAAACTAGAAGGTGATATTAGAATGTTTGGTGTTGATTTTAGTTATGATAATAAAAATATTGTCTTACACGATATAACATTATATGCAGAACCAGGTCAAAAAGTTGCTTTTGTTGGAGCAACTGGTGCTGGAAAAACAACTATTACAAACTTATTAAATAGATTCTATGATATTGCAGATGGAAAGATAAGATATGATGGAATTAATATAAATAAGATATGTAAAAAAGATTTAAGAAGATCAATTGGTATGGTCTTACAAGATACATCACTATTTTCTGGAACAGTCATGGATAATATTAGATATGGACAACTCGATGCAACTGATGAACAATGTATTGAGGCGGCAAAACTTGCAAATGCTCATGATTTTATTGAAAGACTTCCTCATGGCTATCAAACAATGTTAACTGGTGATGGAACAAATCTTTCTCAAGGCCAAAGACAATTATTATCTATTGCTAGATGTGCTTTACATAACGCTCCTGTTATGATCTTAGATGAAGCTACTTCTTCAATTGATACAAGAACAGAAGCTTTAGTAACAAAAGGTATGGATAATTTAATGAAGGGAAGAACTGTATTTGTTATCGCTCATAGATTGTCAACAATTCAAAATTCCGATGTTATTATGGTTTTAGATCACGGTAGAATTATCGAAAGAGGCGATCATAATTCATTAATTGCTGAACAAGGCGTATATTATCAACTTTACACTGGCGCTTTCGAACTTGAATAGTTAAAATATAAAGGGCTATAAATTATGGTTAATGTCTATAAAGCAGAAAATAACGAATTAGTTAAAAAAAGTTTAACTAATTCTAATATCAAAGATTTAAATCCAATTGAAACTAGAACTTGGATTGATTTAAATAAGCCTACTTTAGAAATTTTACAATCATTATCAAAACTTACTAATATTCCAATGAGTTTATTAAATTCTGCTCTTGATGAAGAAGAATCAGCTCATATTGATAATGAGGATGATAATGTTTTAATTGTTTTAGACGTTCCACATATTGATAAAGAAACAAATAATATCAGTACAAAACCATTTATTATTGCCTATAATTCGGATTATTTTTTAACAATTTCAAAGTATAATAATACTTTAATTCCAAATTTATTAAATAAAGTAAAAAATTTAAAACCCCAAAAACAATTACGTTTTACTTTATTAATTATTTATAATCTTGCAAAAGAATTTATTTCAACTTTAAAACATATTGATAATCAAACAAAAGATGTCGAAAAAAGACTACACACATCCATGAAAAATAAGGAAATATTTGAACTTATGGATATAAATAAAACATTTGTTTATATATCAAATGCTATAAGTGCTAATAAAGTAGTTTTAAATAAATTATTAAAATCATCTTTATATAAAAAATATGATGAAGATATTGATTTAATTGAAGATACAGAAGTTGAATTAAACCAAGCTGCTGAAATGTGTAATCTTTATAGAGATATTTTAGCTGGTACTATGGATGCTTTTGCTAGTATTATTTCAAATAATTTAAATATCGTTATGAAAACATTAACAATAATTACAATTGTTATTTCAATTCCAACATTAATTGCATCTATTTTTGGAATGAATGTTGATTTGCCATTTGTAGATGAAAATAAATATGGATTTTATATAATTATTGCAATATCAGCAGTTCTAGCAATACTAGGAGCAATTTTATTAATTTATTTTACCAGAAACAAAAAACCAAAAAAGTAAAAAACCAAGCAAAACCTCAATATTTTTTAAAAATTAGTTATTTTTTTGTAGTTATTCAGTAATTTCAATTTCAAATTTATAAACAATTTTTTCACTTGGTTTTAATGTTTTATAAACAATTTCATTATCCATTTTAGAGGTTGAAGGCTCAAGCCCTAATGCATAATCGCCACTTTTATATGATTTCCATTGAGCAATTATTGGTAATAAACTACTATCATATTTTAATTTAAATTTTAATTTTGATTTTTTGTTAAAAACTTCAACTAATCCATTATTATTTAAACAATAAAATACTTCTTCTATTGAATTATCGCATGGTGTTTCAAACATTTTTTGTCTTGATATGTTTTTGTTTGCAATTTTTGTTTTTGCTACAATATTTTCATTTCCAAATTTAATCTCACAATTTTCATCTAAAAATGGATATCCAAGATTAAAGTGATATAAAAGACAATATTTTGCTTCTTCATAACCAATATTTAAAACTTCATCTTCAATATAGAATTTACTAGATAAATAATTAAATTTTATTGTTCTTTTAAGTTTTAAATTTTGTTCAAAAAACTTATTGTCAAATACTTCACCTTCAATAATAATTTCGTTTTCGTTAACAATTTTTTTAGTTAATATTGCTTTTTTTAAATGATACATTCCGTGTTTAAATTTACCATTCATTGTCCCAATATTATCTAAACCACAAGTATAAAGCAATCCTCCTTCAAATCTATAAGGAAAATCATCTAATTTTGAATTAATACCCATTTTTGATAAATATGAAATATTAACTCCTTTATATTTTAAACTTGTAATATCTAAACCATTATCAACAGAAATTAAGCATTCTAAAACTCCGTTATATACATCAATTAAATTTTTTCCTTTAGCTTCACCTTCATTTAAAACAATTGATCTAGCATACATTACTTGTTCTAAATTTGAAATTCTTTTATTCATAATATTAATCCTTCATAGAAAATATTTTAATTGCTTCTTCAACATTTTTTTCCATTGCTTTCATTGCTTCAAATTCTACATCATGTAAGTAACTAGTTTTATTTGATTCAATTAATTTTTTCGCCGCTTCATAACCTGCTTTTGACATATAAGAATAATAATTTATTTTTCTAATTCCAGCTTTAATACAATCTTGGAACTGTTTTTTACTTAAACCACTTCCTCCATGCATAACTAATGGAACATTTACAAGTTTTCTAACATTTTTAATTACATTTACATCTAATAAAGGTTTTTCTTTATAAAAACCATGAGCTGTCCCAAAAGCAATTGCTAAGGCATCAACACTTGTTTTTTCTACAAATTCTTTAGCTTCATTTGGTTTTGTATAATAATATTCTTTTGATTTTAGTTTTTTACTAGCACCATTTTCAGATGTAATTAATTGTCCAATTTCCCCTTCAACACTTATATTTTTAGGATGACACATATCAACAACTTGTTTTGTAAATTTAATATTTTCTTCAAATGGTAAACTTGAAGCATCAATCATAATTGAAGTAAAACCTAAATTTATTGCTCTTTTTATCATTTCTAAAGTTGTTCCGTGATCTAAATGAACACATACTGGAACTTTAGAATTTTTTGCTAAACTTAACATAACAGGGGCAACTAATGAAATATCATTATAAACATTATGAACTTCAGCATGAGCTAAAATTACAGGTTGATTTAATTTTTCTGCTGCTTTAATAATCGCTTGTAGTGAATCAAATCCTGTCGCATTAAACATTCCTACTGCGCATTTATTATCTTCTGCATATTTTAATATTTCTTTTAAATTAACTAACATAATTTAATCCTCTTCTATTTCTGGAATTCTTTTTATTCTTGTATCTGTAAATACATCGCTTTCATCACGACTTTTTGTGGAAAATTCAGAAATTATAGCTCCTTGTTTTCCAGCTTGAAACCAATGTTTTGTATTTGGAAAAATTGTATATTGTTCACCTTCATCCAATATAATTTCATGAAATACTGTTACAGTTGTATTTGGTAATTTTGCTTTTATATTTTCTTTATTACCACTACCTTCAACATATAAATAACAAGATCCTTTTCTAACTCTAAAAGTTTCTTCCTTTCCTTCATAATATTGACCGTTTTCAAATCCATCTTTATGAACGTGTTCTGGACAAGTTTGGAATGGAAATAAAACCATTTCTTTGGCACAAACTTTATTTGTATTAATATAAGTCACAATTTGTAAACCAATATTTTTAATATCATTTAAACCGAAATCTGCTACTTCTAAATTTTCTTTTTCTTTATTTGTTAAAACAATACCATTTTCACAAATAAAGTCAGCAGCCATCTTTTGGTATTTTAAGATTTCACTTCTTTTCATCAAAATTTCTCCTTCTATATAAATTATTTAATTTAATAACTTCTTTAATATTTTTGGCATTACTAATTGAATCATAACTAGCTAAATTATTTGCTGCCGAACACGAAGCAACTTCTAGTATTTCTTTATTATTTAAGTTATTTAATATTCCATATAAGCATCCTGCACAAAATGCATCACCTGCTCCAACACTTCCTTTAATATAATTTTCTGGAAGAATTAATGAGCCAACAATTGTAAACTCTCCATTTGAATAAACAATACCAAGTTCAGGACAATGAATAATAATTTTTTTAAAGTTACCTAAAGTTGAAATTTTTAAACAAATATTCTTTAAATTACTTAAAATTAAATTTTTATTATCATCTCTAACTTTAATATCTGTAATCATGCTAGATTCAATTTCATTTATAATTAAATAATCACAATATTTTAATGAAGGCAAAACTACATCTTTAAATCTACTAGAATTTTCACTTACTAAATCAAGCGATACTGTAAAACCATTGCTCTTTAAATAATGTAAAAACTTTGCCATTTCTGTTCCATATTCGCTTTCATAAGAATCAAAAGCATCCAACAACATTAAATAACCCAAATGAACATGACAAGGTGTTTTAAATTCATTTAAATTAATGTCACTAGGAGAAAATGTTTTGTTAGTACCTTTATAATGAAAGAACGTTCTATTTCCATTTTTGTTTGTCATAACATCGGTAAAACCAGTGTAATTTTTGTAATCAATAACAATATTTGTTGTATCTACATTAGCTAAATTAAGTTTTTCTAAAATAAATTTACCTTCATTATCTTTTCCGATTTTTCCAAAAGCAAAAACTTCAATATTTTCATCTAATTTTTTTAAATCAATTGATGTATTACATAAACAACCACCAATCGAATCATTAATAGTATTTATGTTAACAAGCATCCCTTCTTCAGGATATGAATTTATTGTTTTAATTTTATCAACAATAGCATTTCCAATTATATATATTTTCTTAGTCTTCATAATTTTTCCTTTGATAACGTTATCATATAAATATGATATAACTTTTTTAATCACAATTGTACTAAAAAGCAATTTTTTTAAAATTGATAACGTTGTCTTTCAATCATTAATGTAATTTGCTAAAATAATTTTAATCGTATTGAACGGAGATAATTATGGCCACTGTAAAAGATGTTGCAAAAAAAGCGAATGTAAGTCCTTCGACTGTTTCTCGATATATTAGAGACTCTTCCATGGTTAGTGAAAAGAAGGCTCTAAAAATAAAACGGGCTATCACTGAGCTTGGATATACACCAAATTTAAGTGCTAGTTTTTTAAAAAGTCAAACAACTAATTTAATTGGTTTAGTTTTACCAAGTTTATCCAATTCATTTTTTGCTAAATTTGTTGAAAAATTGACAAAAGTATTAAAAAAATATAAAAAACAACTTCTTGTTTTTTACGCAGAGGATCGTGAAGAGGTTAAGGATCAAATAAAAACACTATTATCTTTTAGGGCATCGTCCATATTATTTACGCTTGAGAAAAAATCACACACTTTATCAACATTATCAAATTCTAACAATTCATATTTTTTACAACTTTTTACTGATAATTTTCCAGATTTTGACTCTGTTATTATTGATGATGAATTAGGTACGGAAATTGCAACTGATAAACTAATAAAATTAGGACATAAAAGAATTTTATTAATAGATAGAAATAATAACGTTTTTGCAAAAAGATATTCAGGTTACAAAGATGCATTCAAAAAGAATGATATACCTTTTGATGAAAATTATATATTATCATTAGAAAATTCAGAAATATATGTTGATTTAATAAGAGCGAAAATTAAAGAAACAAATCCGACTGCAATAATTAGTGTCACAGAAGATTTATCACAACAAACTTGTTTAGTCTTACAAGAATTAAATTTAGAAATTCCAAAAGATATTTCTTTAATATCTTACGACGATTCATATTGGGCAAAACTTTCTTCTTATAGCGTTATTAAACAACCAATGAATGATTTAATTGATAATGTAGTAGAACTTATATTAAATCATGATACAAACAAGAAAAATAATATAGTTAAAAAAATAACACTTACCCCACTTTTCATAAATAGAAATTCCACCAAGGAGATAAAATAATGGATTTAGATTTTTTAAAAGAAATTGAAAAGACTCAAAATTTGCCTTTTCAAAAAAGAATAATTATTCAAATTAAATACGCATTACAATTAAACAAATATTACGAAAATAAATTTACTAATATAATCGAAACAGCCATTAATTATTTAAATAAAAATTATTCTAAAACTAAATTTATTTCTAAAAAAGTAGCTCAAAATTGTGAAAAAATATTATTGCGATTAGAACCTATTGCAAAAAAACAAACTGTTATCTGTGTAGCTCACGCTCATACAGATTTAAATTGGTGTTGGGGTTTTGATGAAACAGTAAATGTTATAACAAGTACAATTGAAACTATGCTTTATTTATTAGAAAAGTATCCTACTTTTACATTTGCTCAAAGTCAAGCTTTTGAATATGAAGTTCTTAAAAAATATCGACCCGATTTATTAAAAAAGGTTAAAAAATATGTAAAACAAGGAAGATTTGATATTTCAACTGCTTCTACTTATGTTGAAGAAGATAAAAATTTATCAAACGGGGAACTCCAAGTTCAACAAATAATTCAAGCCAAAAATTATTTATCAAATTTATTTAATTTACCTAAAGATTATTTTTGTATTGATTTTAAACCTGATACATTCGGCCATACTGAAGAAATTCCTGAAATATTAGCTCAAGCAGGCATTAAATATTTCTATCATTGCAGAGGAAATGATTTAATGCCAATTTATAGATGGCATTCTCCAAGTGGAAAATCAGTATTAGTTTATCGTGAACCATTTTGGTATTTAGATAGCATTAAATATGATACATTTAATTTTGCAATTGATTTCTCTAGAAAATATAAAACAGATTATATGCTGAAAGTTTATGGTATTGGCGACCATGGAGGTGGTGCCAGTGTAAAAGACATTGAAAAAATTATTGAAATTTCAAAATTCCCTATAATGCCAAATATTAAATTTGGAACATTTAAAGAGTTTTTCGAATTACTTGAAAAAAATTGCAAAAATTTGCCTGATATTTATGGAAATCAATCTAAAATTTTTACGGGTTGTTATTCTTCTATGTCAGAAATTAAAGATAAAAATTTCAAAGGTCAAGAAACATTTTTTAATTTGAATTCATTATATTATTTAACAAATAAATCATTAAATAAAAACTTATATAATAAACCATTGAATAGATTATTATTTAATCAATTTCATGATATTTTACCTGGAAGTGGCGTTAATGAAACAAAAAATTATGCCTTAGGTGAATATCAAAAATCTTTTGCTGAATTTGGATGTTTAATAAATTTAGAATTAAATTATCTTAGAAATAACATTGATACTTCAACCTTTTTTAATAATAATGAAGTAATAGTTGATGATACTTCAATAGGAGCAGGTTCTGGATTTAATTCAAAAAATTTAAATTTCTCTCAGCAATTAGCATATGGTAAAACTAGAGCATATTTGATTATAAATACACAACAAATTAATTTAAACAAATATATCAAAATACAAGTTTGGGATTATAATTTTGACATAAACAACATTGAGATTTTTGATTCAAATAATAAGAAACTTGATTTTTATATTGTTTCAAAAGATTCAAATTTTTATTGGCAACATTATAATCATGAAATTTTAGTCAATGTCAATATTGATAAATTTGGGTTTGATTGCATAATTTTAAAACAAAAGGAAAATAAAGTGGAAGAAATTACATATCCTCCGTTATTTCAAAGAACTGAAGACGAAATCAAAAATATAGTTTTAGAAAATGATTTAATTAGATATACTTTTGATTTTGAATCATTGAAACTTATTTCAATTTTTGATAAAGAATACAACAAAGAATATTTAAAAAATCCTACAGAACTTCAATTAATTTACGAAGATGATTATTTTCAAATGACATCTTGGTACTATGGAAGAATAAAAAAAGAAATAGATTTGCATCAATTTAATTCTATTAAAAAAGATTCAATCATAAAGAATTCTAACTTAAACTCTTTCATAATGAATTTGAATTATAACGATAAAATTAATTTAGACGTTAAAATTTCATTATTTAAAAATTCAAAAGTACTTCATTTTGATTGTGATTGTGATTTCTTTATTTATTCTTCATTAAATAAAGGTGTGCCAACAATCAGATTTAAATTGCCCTTACTAGAACAAGATGATTTTTCTTGCGGTGATATTGCTATGGGTGCTTCAAAATTTGAAATTAAAAATCAAGATGTGCCATATCAATCTTTTATTACTGTAAAAGATGTTATGCTTATTGGAAAAGCCAAACATGGATTTAGATATGATGGAGAAAATTTATATCTTACATTATTAAGAGGTACATATGATCCTCATCCATATTCTGAAATTGGAAAAAGATATTTTTCATTTGCTATAAACATAGATAAATCCAATATATCTAATAAAATATTGCTAGTAAAATCATTATATTATGAGCCTTTTGTTGTTACATTAAAAAATAATAAAGGAAAAATTCCTTTTAAAAATTCAACAAATTTAAATATCAATGATTTAGTCATTTCTAATATTTATTTAACAAAAAACAAATCATTATTTATTCGTTTGTACAATCCTAATTTTTATAATGTAACTTTAAATTTAAAACAAGTATTTAAAAATAAAGAGATTTCTAAGTGTGATATTTTTGGAAATATAATTGAAAAAATAAACAATGACAAATATGAATTTAGTCATGGAGAAATGCTAAATTTATTAATACAATAACATTTATAGCATAATTAAAATAGAAAAAACGCTGCAGTTTTGCAGCGTTTTTGTTATTTTTAATTGATCTTTTATGAGGTTTTTAATTATGCATCAAATCCAAATCTTCTGATCTGTTGTCTTGTTTGTTTTTCATTATTTACTGAATAAGATTCAATTACAACTAATGCATTTGTTAATCCTTTTAATTCTTCAGGAACAGCAAATACTAAGAAACCATCTGCCCATGTATCATGGACTCCAACTATTCCTGTGACATTATCATTACTAACTGTATTAATTGTTCTAGCGTTATCTCCACTTCCCCCAACAGCATCTGTTAATTTTAAAACATGAGCTTCATAAGAAGTATAATTTTCATTTGGAATATAAACTACAACTCTTGTTAATAACGAGTCCCCGATATTTGGATCTGCTGTTGGATCTCCAGCATAAGTCCATAATCTAAATGTTCCGGCAGTTTCTGCAATATTAGTTTTGACATATACTTGACTTACAACATCATTATCTCTAACTCCGCCAATACCAGAAATTACTTGAATATCATTTGGCAATACGTTTACTTGAGAATCACTACCTGAAGATGTCTTTGAAAATCTAATTAATGGTGAAGATAAATTAGAATTAGTTGAATCAATCTTATCAGCTGTGACTCCTCCACTCCATGCAAAATCCCAAGCGGCTGGAAAACCTCCAGTAGTTCCAAATGAAGCAACTTGTTTTAATGTTTCATTATCAATTCCTTTTAGTTGATTTGTTTCATTTATATTAACTACTACTTTTTTAACTAATGCTCCGAAAGTTACTGTGATTTCAACTTGACCAACATTTAATGCTTTTACATTACCTTCTTGATCAACACTAGCAATATACTCAGACCCACTCGAGTAAACAAATGTTTTGTCACCATTTACGTTTGTTGGAACAATTTGGTAGCTGTCTCCAACTTTTAAATTTATATTTTCAACAACTTCAAAATATTCATCAGGAATTGGTAAAACATGAACTAATACTGTTTTAGAAATACCATCTGCTTTATCATTTGTAATTGTGATTGTTGCATCTTTGTTTTCATCAACTACTTGTGCTGTAATTAATCCTGTTTCAGAAACTGTGGCAACGTTATCATCTGATGAATCATAAAAGAAGTTACCTTCTGTTGCTAAACCAACGCCAGAAACATCAATTTGAGAAGTTTGATTAGAATATAATGATAATTCTGTTTCGCTTGTTATATTGAAATCTGGTTTTGGATCACAACCAAAACCCATTCTCTTAATTCCAAATCTGTTAGCAACATTTGTACCATCAGCACCAACGGTATTTGGATAATTTGCAGTCTCAATTGATAAAATAATTTCTTTACCTTTAATATTATAATTATCGTTTTCGACTTGGAAAACAAACATATTATCAGCTGGGGCGCCAGCAATTGTCCCATTTGTTGCGTCACTTACTTCATCAAAAGTAATCCAACCATTTTCATCTTGTGTTAAAGTTCCAATATCAGTAGCTTTTAAATAATTAGATGTATAACTTGTATAATTTTCATCAAATTCATAAGCCATTATTCTGAACTTACCATAACCAGATGCTGGAGAAGCTTCTAAATCACTTTTTGTTGACCAACCCCATAATCTAAATTGATTTGCATATTGAGATACTTCAACTTTTGCATAAACCATTGTTTGTACATCATTTGTTATATTTTCGCTTGTTAAGGAAGAATCACCACCATTAGACATTACAATAACGTAATCACCATTATCTATAGATGCTGTATCTTCAACATGAGCACCTCTTAAAATTAGAGTGTCATCACTTGCTAAATCAGCAAAATCAAATTTTTTCTCGGTTGCTTCATAAGTTCCTTGATCCCAAGCTATATTCATAATTGGAGCACCTGTATAATCATAGCTTGAATCATCACCATTAAAACCAACTATTCTTTTTAATTTTCGATAACTAACTAAACCATTTAATTTATTTGAATCAGTAACAGTTATATTGACAGTTTTTCTTAAAGATTTTGCACTAATTAAAATTTGTGTTTGTCCTTCTTCAATACCAGTAACTAAACCTGTATTATTTACAGTTGCAATATCTGTATTATATGATTCATATTTAAAATCGGATGCAACTAGTCCAACTAAATTCGTTACATTAATTTGTGCAGTCTTTTCAACCTCAACACCTAAATTTCCGTTAACTTCAAAAGAAGGACCAGTTTCAGTTGTTGTAGTTGCTGTATTACTACTTCCAGTAACATCTGCTGTATTATCACATGATGTTAAAAGTAATAATAATGCAGTACAACACATGAAAATTGTTCTAGTTTTTTTCATCATTAATTACTCCTCTTCTTTAACTACTATTTCTTTAAATGATGCAACACCATCGTCAACTACTAAGCCGACTTTATGTGTTCTAAAATCATACATTCTAGTATTTAAGGCAATTTCATCATTAACATAACAGACTGCAATTGTATCTTGAACAATAATTTTGACTTTAATTTCTTTGCCGGCTGTCAATTTTATTGGTCTTTCAACTAAAATTGCATTCATAGAATGTTGTGGAAAATTTGGGAATTTTTCAAAAATAACTCTATTATTTTTTGGTTCAAAGAAGAATCCATATGAGTTATCTGAATCTTCACAAACATTCAATAAAATGCCTATTCTAGAAGTATTTTTTTTAAATTTAAATTTGACACAATATTCAAAACTATCTGAATATTGATCTTTTGACACTAAACTAATTAATTTCCCAATACTGGAAATATTATTAGTATCAATAATTTCTTTTTGATTATATTTATGAAATTTAACTTCTCTATTTTTTTTAAATATTAAATCTAAACCATCAATCATTTTACATGCTAATGTTCCATCTTTTCTTTGATATATTTGATGAGCGACTAAATTGCCACCCCACTCCCAAAGTCCTTTATCTTTTAAGCCTTGTTTTGTGGGGTTCCATCCAATAATATATCTATTTTTTCCATCTGTTACAGTTTTAGCAGCATAAAATGCTCTTCCATCAAATCTATCATCTTTTGGTTTTGTCCAAGGACCATATATTGATTTTGACATTACATATCTAGTTACATTATAATAAGAAAATTCAGAAAACACTTGATAATACCATTTTCCAATTTTAAAGAAATCTGGACATTCATGAGCATAATATAAATGTGGTTCATAAATTGGATCAAGTAATTCCCATTTACTCAAATCAGTACTTTTTAACAATGCTGTTGTACCTCTTCTTTGAATATCATTAGATTTTTTTCTTGTTGATAACAACATATAAAAACATTGATCTTTATCATCAAAAAATACATATGGGTCTCTCCAATCTCTAATTTCATATTCATCATTTAATGCAACAAAAGTATCCTCTTTTATTTTTTCCCAATGTTCTAAATCATCAGAAACAGCATGCATTATTGCTTGTAAATAATTACCTGGATCCATTTTAGTATTATGGCCAGTATAAAATATATGATATTTATTTTTATACTTAATGACGGAACCTGTAAAAACATACATGTCATATTCTTTACTTGTTCCTCTTTTAAGCATTTCACCATGATCTTCAAAATGTATGAAATCTTTTGTTGTAACTTTAAACCAAGGTGTACCTTCACCATACTTTTCTTGGTTTCGATAATCTAATAAATAAAAGATATGAAATACACCATTTTCATAATAAGGAATAGGATCGGCTGCCCAAAAATTTTCTGGTTTATAAAATAATTTTGTCATAAAACTCCCTCTTGTTTATTTTGTTCAATAATAGAATAGTCAATTGAAGTATTCCACAATTCTTCATTTTCTGGTGTATTAAATAAACATCTTCTAAACATTAATGAAACACCAACTTTATCAGTTTCTAATTCTTTTTTAATTCCCATTTGATCTTGTTCTAATACAAATGTAATATCTTGACCTTGGAATTTAGTAACTTCAATGTTGTACCACATATCATCTGCTCTATGGAATGTTATCCAACTATCTGTCATATCATAAACATTTAATTCTTCATCAACAGCTTTAATTCTAAATTTTGCATAATCATTTGAAGTTTGATGAGATCTAAAAATATATTGCATTTCAGTCGCATTTTCTGGAACATGTAATTTACAATAAATTAATACATTTGTTTCTGCCCCATCAACATAATTATCGTCATCATATGTATCAAATCCAACTAACCAAATCGCCCATCCTGCATCAGAAATATGAGAAGATTGAAGGTTTGTGTCTTCAGAAAACCATCTATTTTCACTCCAAGCAGAAAATGCAGTCTTATCAAATTCAAAATCCATGTAAGTGTAATTTTCAACTTCTAAATTTGTTACATCACTCTTTTTTAAACCTCTAAATAAATATTCGGTTTCTTCATTTGTGACAGTAACTGTTGTTTCACAAGATACTTCAGGATTATCAATATTTATAGCTCTAACAGTTGCCTTTCCAACCTTCTTTGGAATTAATCTTCCTACATCATCTATATCACAAATATCAGGATTATCGCTTTCAAAAGTAGCATAATATTGACTTGTTCCATCTGGTTTAAATGTTGGAAGCATTTTATAAACAGGATCTTTTAATGAAATTGTGACATTTTCATTTTGGAATTTCATTGATTCAACGGGATAATCAACAAGATTAACTGTTACTTTTGCACTAACAGTTGGAGCTGCAACAGATCTGATTGTAATTTCATATGAATCACCTGGATCTCCGCCTCCATCATTTTGAACATAATATTTACTGTTTTCTTCAATAATTTTAATTTTGTCAGGTTCTGAATCTCCAACTGGAATTATTGTTGTGGAAATTCTTTTATTTGAAGCATTGGCAGGCAAAATTTCAAAATTTAATTCAGCTCTTTGAGTTACTTGTAAATCAATTGTATTTGTTTCAACTTCGATTGAAGTAGGCAAAATTTTGTCAATACATTCAACATCTATTTCTTTTGTAAAAGTACCAACTGTTGCTTTAATTGTTGCTTCTCCTAAATTATAAGCAGTTATAACACATTGATTATTTCCAATATTTTCAACAGGTATATCATAATTATCACTTTCATAAGTTATAACTCTATCGGTTGCATAACTTGGAACAACACTGCCTGCTAATGTTACAGTATTTCCTCTTTCAATGTATAAAACTTCACCTTCATCATATCCAGTTCCTTTTATACTAATATCAGTTACTGGAACAAATTCACTTGTTGGTATCGTGTTATTCTCACAAGATGTAATCAAAAGAAGTGATAACGTTGTCAATAAAACTGTAAACTTTTTGTTTTCCATTTAAAATTACCTCCTAAATTTAATGACAAATATTATAATTAAAGCAATAACAATAACTGCTACACCTATACCAATGCCTATATACATAGCGTTACTATTTGTGGTATCAGGCTTATTATCTGGATTATCAGGGTTATCTGGGTTATCTGGATTTATTGGATTGTTTACATCATCATAGTCAATAAATTCATAATTAATATTTTCTTCCCAGATTTTTTTAATATATTCTGTATCACCAGTCATTTTAGCTAAATTTTGTTTTTCATTATTTATTAAATTAGATTCACTTTTCGAGGCATTATTAGGTAATAAAGTAATTCTATTATAAACAGTCAAACTTGAATCTCCAGTTAAAGTATAATATGTACCTTCAGTTCCAAGAGCATCTCTTAATGTATTAAATACATATGCTTTAGAATCAATTAAATTAAACATATTCCCGGAGTTATTTGGTTGAGAATCTAATCCTAAATTTAATCCTTCAAAATCAGAATTTGTTGCATCAATTAATGAATTTGATGCAAATGTGAATAAATTATGTATTTTAGCATTTGTTGCATTTTCCATAATAATAAAATGTGTTGATTCTCTTGTTAATGGATAAACAAATGTTGCTAAAACATTTGCTAAATCATTAGTTGAAAAAATCCAATCTTTAAAATCGTCTAATTGAGGTGAACCTACTTTTGTAATTGCAATACCATTGCTTAAACACGTATCAACTACTCCATTATTCCCACTTAACTTGAAACCATTATTATAGAAAACTCCCATCACTCTTCTAATTAAATAATCATTACAAGAATTTGAAAAATCAACTCCATTATAAACACCAGTTAAATAAAGATTAAAAGCATAAACTCCATCTCCATTGCCTTTTATTGTATATGAATATTTTGGCAAAGTATCAAGGTTTAAAACTTCTTTAAAAAGATTAATTTCTGGATAAACTACTCTCAATGAACTTACGCCAGAATTATCACCATCTAAAGTTATTAATGGAGCATTTTCATTTCTTGATAATGCACCATAATAAGCTAAGAGTAATGTCCCTTGTGAATTTCCTTGTAAGTCTTTTTGAATAGCACTTGTGCAACCTCTTAATTGTGTATTTTCATAAACTATTAATGGTTTTTCAATCCTATAAAAACCAGCAGGTAAATAAACAATTCCTCCACCATTATTATGTGCTTGATTTAAGGCTTGTTGAATACCACTTGATGCATCGTATTCACCGGTATTATCTGCATTATAAGATAATACATTATATAATTCCATTTTTGGTAAATTATATGTTAATTTTGGTGTTTGCACACCTTTAATTTCACCATTTAATTGATTATTATAATAAACATTTACGCCACCAACAGCTCCATTTAATGTAACACCACTTAATTTTAAATGTCCTTCTGTTTCTGGTGAATTATTAATTACTGCATATTTAGATCCTTCTATTGTTGAATTAGCAAATTCTATTCCTAAATTAGGATATAAATTTTCAACATAAATACCATATTCTGCGCCACTAATTGTTAAATTATATAATGATCCAATAAATGCCATTCCATAATCAACGGTTCTTGTTTTATTATGGAAATAAATTCCTGTTTGATAATCTTCTATATTAACATTTTCAATTTCTTGCCATTCTAAATCCCCAAGAATTAAACCTACACTGTTTTTTGAAGTAAAATCAATAATATTTTGTTTATTTGGAGCGTTAAATTCTTCTCCTGCATTTGCCCAATATTTTGAACTTAAATCAATTGTGTTAAATGCACCAACTTCGCTTGAATTTGTTAAATGCATTCCTTCTCTTAAAATAGTTCCTCTTATATTTTCTAAATGCAATTGTTCATGGGTAACACTCTTTGTAATTCCGCTTGGAGTAATTGAAGCACATATACCTCTATAAGCATTTAAAAAAGTGACATCTTTAATTGTAAAAACATTATGATAATCAGTAGTTATTCCTCCTGGAATTTCTATTGCATATCCATAAGGAACAACATTATCCATATATTGCATTGGATAAAAGAATGTAAAGCCGATTAAACCAGTACTTCCCGCCATTCTAAATAGATTAACATTTTGACCAACTTCATCATTGCTTGAAGAAACTCCAGCTATAATTATTGTTCCATAATCACCATTTTTTACATTATTTGGATTTCTATAATCACCTCTTAAATTAACATAAGGTTTAATTTCAATTCTTGAAGTGATTCTATATTTTCCAGCTGGTAAATAAACAGTTCCTCCGCCTCTTGATGACATTTCATCAATTGCTTCTTGAATAACTTGGGTAGCTGAATTTACACCGGTATTATCAATATCATACCCATGAGCTTTATCTAAAATAATATCAGCTACAAAAACATCGTCTCTTTCATAATTATTTGTAATTAATTCTGCACTTGCTTCTTTAACAAAATCAATTTTTTGAAAAGTTTCAGGTGTTTTTAAATTAAACAAATCTTGATTAGATGATGAATTAATATTACTCATAAATAAACACGCTAGAAGTCCTAATAATTTAAAGAACATCTTTTTACTCCTTTCTAACTCGAATTATAATGATTCCAATTATTATTATTAATAAAGATAAAATAAATGCTGTTAGTGATAAATAAAATTCGACTGTATATTTTTCAACAATAATCATTGAAATAATTGATAATATAAACAATACAATTGCAAATTTTACAAAGAAACTAACTCCCTTCACGATCAATTTCCTCCAACCTACAACATTTTACCAATCTATTTCCAATAATAATATCTTCATTTTTTTCTTTACAAATATCTTTTGCATGTGGGCATCTTAAATAAAATGGACAGCCATCGCCTCTATGCTCTAATCCAGTTATATCCATGCTTTTAATTGGAATATCAATTGCTTTTTTAGCAATTTTAGGATCTGGAATTGGAACAGCGGCAATTAAAGCTTTTGTATAAGGATGTTTTGGATTTTTTAGTACATCATCAATATTTCCTAATTCTACAATTTCACCTAAATACATAACACATATACGACCATTCTTAGCAATGTATTTTGCAGTTGCTAGATCATGTGTAATATAGATAAATGAAATTTTAAATTTTTTATTTAATTCACTCATTAAATTTAAAATTGATAATCTCATTGATACATCAATCATTGAAACAGGTTCATCAGCAACAATCAATTTTGGTTCAAGAGAAATAGCTCTCGCCATTAAAATTCTTTGTCGTTGTCCGCCTGATAACATATGAGGATATTTACTTAAAAATTGTTCAGCAGGGGTTAATCCAACTATATTCATTAAATTATTAATTTTTTCATCTAATTCTTCTCTCGAGATCTTCTTATAATGATGTAAAATAGGAGCTGATAAGGATTGATAAATTGTTCTAACGGGATTTAGCGCAGCATATGAATCTTGCTGAACAAATTGAACGAGTTCTCTAGTTTTATTAAAATTACGTATATCAAATTTATAAATATTTTGATCTTCAAATAATATTTCACCGCTTGTTGGTTTTAATAAACCAGTAATTATTTTACCAACCGTTGTTTTACCGCATCCTGATTCGCCAACAATTGCAATAATTTCTCCTTCATATATATCTAAATTGACATCTTTTAAAACATGAATCTTTTTTTCTTCATGAAACATTTTACCTTTTTTATTAAAAACCATTTGTATGTTTTTTAATTTGATAATTTCTTTACTCATTTATTTTTTCCTCCTTATCAAACAAAAAACATCTAACCATATGACCGTTTTTATTTATTACCTCACTTGGTTCATTACTTTGACAAATTTCCATACATTTTTTACATCTAGGATGAAATCTGCATCCAGTTGGCATATTTAATAAATTTGGTGGTATTCCATCAATTGGACTTAATTTTGAATTATCAGCTATTAATGATGGAGTGGATGAAATTAATCCAGAGGTATATGGATGATATCGATTTTTAAAAACACTTTCTACCGTTCCATACTCCATTAATTCACCGCCATACATAACACCCATATAATCAGCATATTTTGCAACAACAGCTATATCATGAGTTAATAAAAGCATTGTAATATTCATTTCTCGGTTAATTTTTTGTAATAATTTAAAAATAAAATCTTGAGTAATAACATCTAATGCTGTTGTTGGTTCATCTAAAATTATTACTTTTGGATCTAATAATAAAGAAAACGCAATCATTACTCTTTGTTTCATTCCACCACTTAATTCATGCGGATATGAATTCATAACTCTTTCGGCATCTAAATTAACAAATTCGAGTAAATATTTTACTCGCTCTTTTGCCATTTGCTTTGTTATTTTTCTTCTTTCTTTTTTTGGTTTGTAATTTTCATGAACAGTTAATGTTTCATAAAATTGATTAAAAATTGTGATAACCGGATTTAGAGAACTTTGTGCTCCTTGAAATACCATTGAAATTTCTTTCCATCTAAATTTATTTATTTCATCTTCATTAAGTTTTGCAACATCAATTACTTCATCATTTCCATAATAAAGCACTTGACCTTCGACGATTTTTCCTGGACTTGATATACAATTAATCATTGAAGAGGCAATTGTTGTTTTTCCAGAACCAGATTCACCAACTAAAGCGGTAATCTTTCCTTCAACTAAATTCAAAGAAACTTTATTGACAGCTCTTAAAGAATATTTGCTCAAAACATATTCAATTGATAAATCTTTAAATTCAATAATATTTTTACTCATATTTAAAATTCTCTCAATCTAGGATTTAAAACCTCATCTAAGCCATTACTTAGTAAAATAACGCCAGTTTGGAATAAAACTATAAACATTACAGGAGTTAGCCAAAACATAATAGCATTAGGATTTTGAATATATGCTTGAGCACTATTTAACATTGCTCCCCAATTTGTATGATCATATGCAACAACACCTAACATCATAATACCAACACTTGAAGTAATTGCGTTTCTCATGATCATAATAAAATTGACAATAATATATGAAGCTATATTAGGCATTAATTCTTTGAAAATGATATGAGCTTTAGACATATTCATAACTTTACAAATTTGAATATAATCTCTTTCTTTAATTGAAATAACTTGTGCTCTAACTGCTCTTGCAAGGCCTGCCCAACCCCAAATACTTAACAATAATGCAAATAAAGTTGTATCTGTAATTGTTAATATTTGAGCTAATGCAAGCATTATTGGAAAGCTTGGTACTGTTAAGAATAAATTAGTACAGAAATTTAAAAATCTATCAACAATACCGCCAACTAATCCAGCAACCATTCCAATAACAACACCGAATACAACTGTAAATAAACCTGTTAAAAAGGCGATTGATATAATGCTAGGACTACCAGCTATCATTCTTCTAAACAAATCTCTTCCAAGTTCATCAGTTCCAAACCAATGTTCTGCGCTTGGAGCAGCAAAAATATTTAATGGATCTGGCGTTGGATCATATGGAAATACCCATACCAGAACAATAACCATAAATAAGAAAAACGCCATTATTATAAAACCAGCTAGTGCTTTCTTATTTTTACAAGCCAATTTAAAGAAATTGCCAATAGATTTAAGCGTTCTTATAATCCAATTATCTCTTTTCTTGCTAATAGTAATTTGATTATCCATTATGCATCTCTCCTTACTCTTGGATCAATAATTGAATATAGTGAATCAGCGATTAAATTAGCTATGATAATTATAAAACTTGTAAAAAATAGAATACCGACAACAACAAAATAATCCCTAGCACCAATATAATAAGATAGTTGTAAACCTAAACCTGGATAATTAAAGATACTTTCTATTAAAGTCGACCCACCAAATAATTGAGCAAAAGATATTGCAATACTTGTAATTAAAGGAAGTAAAGCGTTTCTTCTTAAATATTTTTTAACTATAATTTTATTTGGTAATCCTCTAGCTCTTGCAGCATTTATATAATCTTCACCTAAAATTGCTACTGAACTACCTCTCATCATCAATGCCCAAGAAGCAGTTTGTACAATTACTAATGAAATTATAGGTAAACAAGCATGCCACAATAAATCAATAAATACAGGTAATCCATTTGTAGGATCCCTAGCACCAGTTAGAGGAAACCATCCAAGTGAACATCCAAAAATAAATAATAAGATTAATCCCCATAAATAATCAGGAATTGCGCTTGAAACAACAATATATGAAGTAATAGCTGTTTCTTTTATTTTATTTCTTTTCCATACCATGTTTGATCCCATGAATATTCCTAAAAAGAACGAAATAAATAGTGCAATACTTGAAATAAATAAGGTATAAGGTAAAAATTGAGCTATAACTGAATTTGCAGTAACACCTGGAAATCTTAAAGAAGATCCTAAATTTCCTTGAAACAAATTTCCGATATATCTAAATAATTGAATAAATACATTTTCATTAGGATCGTATCCTAAAATTTGAACAGCTAAGACTCTTGCCTCTTCAATTGGAATACGTCTAGTGTCAACAAGATATTGCGCATATTCATCGATTGCATTGTTTGGTGTCAAAGTTAAAACAAGAAATGTTAACATTATGGCAAATAAAATTGTCACTAATGCAAAACCAAGTCTTTTAAAGAAATATCTATTTTTATAGAAAAATTGACAAATAAAATACCAAGCTTTTTTACAAAACTCTTTAAAATCAAACTTTTTCTTTTTTACAACTTCTTGTTCCATTTTTTTACCTAATTGATGTTATAAATTAATCTCTTGCTTTAATAATTCCTCTACTATACGATGTAGCTTGTGTATAAGCTAAATTTAAATTTGCTAATGAATTAAATTCTGCATCATCATAATAGAATATTTTGGTAATATTTCTATTTTCGCTAAACATATCAACTAATGGTAAGTTACCAACAGTATCTAAATTAAAGAATGAACCTGTTACGTTATTATAAAAATTAATTCCATAATTCTTCTTTGAAAATCCAACAATTAAGTCAGCTGTTGCTTCTCTTAATTCATTACCTTCTAATGTATAAATAATTTCATAAGTATCAAAAGCGTTAATTGTCCCTTCACCATTTGCTTTATCTAATATTAATTGATATCTTCCAGTGTCTTGATTTGTTGGAATATGCATCATTGCAGCATCCATTTGTGCCCATAAGTGTTTCATAGCACCTCCTGGATGAGATCCCCAAGGATTTAATGCAGTAAAATAAATCATAAAATCATATTCACTATCAGTAACTCTTGCGTTTGCAAGTAATGATGTTGGAGATTCTGTTGATTTTAACGTTAATTCAATTCCAAAATCTTGTAATTGAGCTTGAACTGTTGTTGCAATTGCGATATGTGGATCACCACCAATATAACCTAAGGTTAATGAAACTTTTTCATTATTTGAATCATACCATCCGTCTGATTTCTTTTCCCATCCAGCATCTTGTAATAATGTTGAAGCAGTATTTTGATTATATTCATAAAGGGTCATTTTATTAAAATCATCAGGATTTAAGTATTTTTCTGCTTCATAATCAGCCATTCCACTCATAGAATAAAATGAAGTTTCTGCATAAGGATTAGCTACATTTTTAATCATATCTCTATCAAAAATATATTGGAATGCTTCTCTAACTTTATCATCTTCCCAAACTTCTTTTTCTAAATTGAATAATAAACCAATTGTTCCTTGATCTAAAATTTTATAATGTACCATAGAACCATTTTGAGCTAAAACAGTTTCTAGTTTGCTTTTCATTGGTGTACCATCCATATAATCTATTTGACCACTTGAGAGCATTTGTAGTGTTACAGATTCTGTTGGATTCATTGTTACTTCAATCTTATCAAAGCCAATTGTATCAGCAAAATAATAATCTTCATTTTTAACTAAAGTCATTACTGTTTCATTATAATCTTCTAATTTATATGGTCCTGTACAAGGATATGTTCCATCAACCTCATATGCTCTAAATGCAGTATAAATTTGCCCATATTTATCAGAAGCTTCTCCGTTCCAATTTTTATTAAAATACATTGCATTCCTTGATGGATTGGTAACAGGACATTCTTCTAATGAATTAGTTAATTCAATAGCTTGGTCTGCAAAATCTTTAAAAATATGATAAGGAACAGATGCACTTTTTGTGTCTTGTGCTAATAATAAAGTTTTTGCTTCATCACTTGGAGTTAAAAAATCTTTCCATGTAATAACAAAATGCTTATCATCTATTTCTTCAATTTTTTCCATGTAACCAGCAGTTTCGTTATGATTTAAATAATAATATGATAAAAAGTCCATGGAAATAACAGGATAACCATCTTGCCAATATGCATCTTCTCTTAAAGTAACAGTTGTTTTATTTCCATTATGTTCAAACTTTTCTGCTAAAAGCATTACAATTTCATCTGTTGTTCTAACGTATTGTGCTAATCCTTCAAGTCCAAAAATAACTAATGGACCAGCATCCGGACCTGCATGATAATGTGTTCCAATCCCAGTTCTTGTCCAAGAACCAAAGGTTCTTAGTACTTTATCTGCATTTTTGCCACTATTTGTTAAATATCCTTCATAACCTTCTTGAACTCCATTACAAGATGTTAACGTCAAAAATCCAACAATAAGGATAAATAATTTTTTTAAATATTTTTTAAACATAAGTCCTCCTTATGATAACGTTGTCATAACTTTCATTAATAGTTTATATTTTTTTAAAAATTAAGTAAAGAAAAAAATGTAAACGCTTACAAAAAAATAACAATTAATCTAAAAACAATGAGATTTTTAACTATATTTTTTTCTTTCTTTACTTTTTTAAAATCAATCATTAATTCATTTTTTAAAAATTTAGGGAATAAAATATAAAAAATTTATAATAAATTATAATTTTGTGTAAACGTTACTATTTATTAAATTTATCCAAAATTTTTATTTAACAATTCTTATGTTTTAAACATATTCAAAACTAATTTTTTATCATTTTATATTTTTTTGATAATAATAATTTATATAAAATCATTTCTAAAGATAAGTTTTTTTATATTTTTTTATCTATATTTCAATCTTTTATATTGACGGCACTATTTACGTATGCAATACTGAAACTAAGAAAAGCACTACCTGATGGGTGTGGGTTTGCAATTGTAAGACTGCCATTGACAGGAGTGCTTTTTTCTATGCTCATTAACTCATTATAATAATAAAATTATTTTAATTAACTCTTTATAATTACAATATTTGATATTAATTTTTTATTACAAAAATTCTATTATTATTTAACACCCTTAGTTAATTATTTTAATTTTGCATTTATAATTGCTCCTAAACATTATATATACATTAAATTAGTCTATGTTTGATGCATTTAATTGTTCATAACCTAATATTAAATATGTTATAGGTAACGCTTTAATATTAGAGTATCTTAAATTGTCTTTCTTAAAATGATTAATATTGACAGTTTTATTCGACTAAGTTATATTACACATATGTCAACGTAAAAAACAAATAACCCCCAAATAACCCCCAAATAACCCCCAAAGAATAAAAAAAGCCGATAAAATCGGCATTTTATATCATTTGGAGCACCATGCGAGAAGCCCCGATTTAATATTCACAAAATATTTAATTTTATCTAAAACTACGATAAATACGCACTTTTATAAATACATAACTTTTACTATTTTTGTCATATTTTGTCATATTTTGTCAGGTTTTATCAAAAAATAACCCCCAAATTTTTTAATCTAAAATTTAAATCTCATAAAAAATCATTAACAAAAGAAATTTATTTTGCTTTTTTATATAACTTAAATTTGTTAAATATGGTATGTTTTTATCATATTTTTATGTTTTTTACACAAATTTTGCAAAAATTGAATAAAAAAGTTATTTTTTAATGTTATTTTCTTCGCTATCTTTTAAATTTATAGAATTTAAGATTTGCGAAATATTATCGTCAATCACTTTATCTCGTTCTTTATGTTTAATAATATTGTTCAAAATTTTATTTGAATCTTTCAAATCATTTTTATTAAAAATATAATTAACAATAATTTTAAATAAACTAACTATTGAGACCACATAGCCAGTAATTGACGAGATACAAATTGTAATAGTTTCAGCATAATCTAATTCGCTAACAAAAAGAAAATACATTAAAACGATTAAACAAATCGTTAATAATATCATTAATAATGGAATAAAAATACCAAAAGCCATTTGGAAAAATATCTTTGACTTAGATGTTTTATTGTAATAATTATAAAAGACCTCTATATAATCTTCCAATTTCTTATCAAAATCTTTTTCTTCTGGTTCAACAAAAAGATTAAGGTAATTATCTAAATTATTTTGTTTCATCTGTTATTAATTCTTCAATTCTTCTTTCTACACATTTTTTTGGAACAATATATTTATTTGAAATAACGGAAACAAAATTCTTTTTATCAATTGAACTATTGTATAAATTAATGAAAGTTTCTTTAGGTAATAACAATGCGGCAGCAAAGTAATTGGCAACTAATTCGCTTCTTTTACTTACTTCTACACTATTATCTGTAAATTTATGAGCAAAATAAACATTCCCTCTTTTTGAATCTAAAAAATAATGTCCTAATTCATGAGCGATAATTAAGTTATTATCTTCCATAGATAAATTAGTATTTAAACCTATTAATTTGTCTGAGCCGAATTCTTTTTTTATTTTTTTATCTCCAGGAACAATTAAAATAATACCTTTAACATCTTTTAATACCTCTTCTTTTAAATTTGCAAAAACAAAATCAAGTTGTTGTGCAAAAGAATAGATATTTAAAGGCTCGTTAATATTTAAATTATATAATTGATAAATGTTACTAACTAAATAATCGACTTTATCTCTTGTAATTTTATCTAACATCATTTTCTCCTACTGTTTTATTTTATCATACATTAAATAAGTCGTATCAAAAAATTTATTTTTCCTAAAAATTTACAATTCTACATCATAACCAACTAAATATAAGACAATATCTTTTTCAAAATCACTTAAATAATATTGTTTCATTTTTTTCATTATTTGTTCTTTTTTGTCTTTGCCATCGATATTTAATAAATCCTGAGCATAAGAAATGTATTTAGATATATTAATTTTTCCATCAGTCATAGCAATTACTTTTGCTGTTCTACTTGTTGGATCCGTTTTACTAACTACACTTTTTGCATAATCATAATATGCATCAAAAACTTTTCTTAAAACTGCTGCTTGGTCTTGACTTGATAACTTATTAAATCTAACACCTTCTAAAACATTTACAGCACTTTGATTTGCAAGTGAATATACTTCTCTAAATTCAGTAATTTGTTTGTCAGTTAGCACAAATTCTTCACCATTTTCATCTTTTAATGTATCTGGAACATTTTTTAAGGTTACATCATAGCCAATCTTTTTTAAATTAATTATCTTATTTAAAACTTTGTCACTTAATTTGTTAACTTTGAATAATTCAGCATTAGTTTTGTAATATATAGCATAATTTGTATAATCTTTTCTTTCTAAACTTTCTTTCATAAGTCTAGTGTAATAAGATTGAGAATACCCATATAATAAACTTTGCATATTTAAAGCAGTTTGAGCAGAAAATTTATCAGTAATACCAATTATTAAGTTAGTTACATTTTTAGTTGGAATACCAGCTGTCATACTCAATGCTGTAAATAGTTTTGTAATTTGAGTTATTATTTCTCTTTGAGTTAAATTACCACTTGATAGTTTAGTTAAACAATTAGAAATTACTTCAAATAAAGTAATAAATTGCTCAAATGGAATTGGAGAGAAATTACCATCATCATATTGGAATGCATTATAAATAGTTCCAACAAATGGAATCCAATCAACAAAAGCATCCATACTAAATTCCATTAAATAATCATCCCATTCTTCGCCTTTATCTCTACCAAGTAAGTATTTCATTACTACTGCTACAAGTGATGTAATAACTCCACCTATTGCAAGATTAGGAATACTATGCATTGTTAATCTTTTAACAGCATTCCTATAATTAGATTGAGCTTCTTTTAATCTTGCTCCATAAAGCGTTTTATCACTTTGAGATAATTCACTTGCAAGTTTCTTTTTTAATGCTTTTATATAATTACTTTGTTTAATTATTGTTCCAAATTGTTGATATAATTCACTAATTTTATTTTGATTATCACTTCCAAAAACACCAAAAGTATAACGCATCAAATCTCCCATTTCGCCACTTCTTAACATTGAAGTTGAAATGGCATAAGCATTAGATTGAGTTTGTAGTAAAATCTTATTCATAACTTTGCTTGCTTCTTTAATATTAAGTTCACTACCAGGCTTATAATTAATATCTTTATTATGAAGTCTATAGACATAATCTTGCGCTCCTTGATATGAAAGAAGAACAACATATTGGTCCATGACTTGCATGCCTTTAAGTGAAAAATCAATTATTTTTTTCTTAATATTTGATGCTTTTGAAACAACATCACTAGCCATTGTATTTGCAAAAACGTAGCCATTTTCATCAACTCTATTACGATAATAACCATTACTTTCATATAATTGATTATGAAGTTTTTTAATTCTCAAATTGCCTCTTAAACCACTTATTAAATTTCTAAAACCAATAACATTTCCAGCCATTGGTAAAGAACCAAGTTGTTTAAAGACAGTTGAGACATTAAAACCAAGCATTGCAACAGAACTCATACCACCAATTTTTGCAATTAATGAATCACTGACTATATTCAAGTTCCCAGTTAATTTATTAAAGAAAGAAGTAAGTTGCTTTTCAAATTCATTTCCATATCTTTCTTTAAATAATTTTCTTAGTGATGTAGTTTCTTTATTTACAATAATATTTTTATTTAATGTTCTATTAAGTAATCTTTCAGCTTGTGTAAGATTTGAATATCTTGATGCACTATCAATATAACTTCTCACTAGCTCAAGAGGATTTACTAAATCTAAACTTGTAATAACTCCTGTTCTAGCTTTTAAGTTTTTAAATTGTCCATTATCTCTTAAAAATAATGGTTCATCACCAGTTAAATTTCCTTTAAGTTCACTCTTACTTGTAATTTGTGGGTAATATGTTGAACTTAAAACATTACTAAATCCATCAATTTTAGTTTGAGCCTTTTTAATATAGTCTTTAATTTCAACATTATAAAAATCAAGTAAAGCTTGAAGTTGCTCAATTTCTACTCCATCTAAATGACTTTCAATATCGCTTAATAAATCTGTATCATAATTAATATGTTGAACTTGGCCAACTTTATCTTTTAGTGTAAATCCTTTTTCGCTAACTCTTGCTAAATTACTTTCAGCCTTTAAGTTTAACCACATCGAATATAAATGCCATTTATTTAAGCGTTTTAAACCCTTAAAATTCTTTATAACCTTAGTTTGATTAGTTAATATACCTTTTTTAGAAATACCTTCTAATTTCTTAATTAACGAAGTATTTAAAGCGGATTGGTCAAATAAATATCTTTCATAATTATTTTCAATATTACCAATTAATTCTTTATACATGTGCGTGTTTTCACCACCAAAATAAAGAGCTAAATTAGTAAGTGGGCTTGATACTCTTGATATTATTTGATTAATTTTTGACAATGTAAAACTTTTATTTTTATTTGCTTCTATAATTTCGCTTTGCTCTGAATATAAATCATTTGATAATTTTTCTACTTTTTCATAATAGCCGTTTTTATAGTCGTTCATTGCACTTAAAACACTATTAAATGCTTGAATTAAAGCATCAGCTTCTTCTATATTTAAAGTTCTTTGTTGTTTTCTTCTTAAATCAAATGAATTTCCTAAATATTCAAAAGTTTCAATTGCTTTATTAAGTTCACCATTTTCATTAAAAACACTATTTCTTAAAGATGAAAAATAATTAACATCTTCTTTCATTAGATCATTAAATCTAGTTCTCCAAGTTCCAGATATTCCACCATCTTTTGTAAATACTCTTCCGCTTACTAAATATTTAAGTAAGTTAACTTCATCAAGTTTAATATCTGTTAATTTGGTGTTATTATTTTCTATTTTTAATTGCTTTTTAATGTTTTCAACTTTTTTATAAAGACTAGCAAATTGTCTTGCTCTATTTTTATATCTATTAATTAAATCAACTGCTTTAAGTAATTGAGATTGTAAATTATCAAATATTTTTGTTGTTTCACTTGTTTTTGCTTTATTATCTAAAACATGTTTAAGAGATTTAGTCATAGCATTTTCAAGTTTGACAGTGTCAAAATCGTTTGCTTCAAAAACATCTCTTAAAGTCGTTTCAACGCCTTGATAAACTTTTGAATTTAATAAGTCTTTTGAAAAATCGTTTAAAGTATTATTTATTTCATTTACATTATAACTATCAAATAAGGCTCTAATTTTTGTTTCTTTATTTTTAACTGTTAAATCTATGTTAAGTGAATTATTAATAAAATCAATTAAAGAATTATAAGCAATTTTTGCATCTTTAAAACTAATAACTTTTTGCCATAATTGTTTATTAGCATTTTCTTTAACTTTATTTGCTTTATTGGTTTCTAAAACATTAATGTCAACTTCGTTTTTAGTATTATTATTTGACTTATTATTGTGTTTTTGAACTGCAGTATTTTTATCTAAATTATTGACACCAAAACTTTTTTGTGTAAAACTAATAGTAGTAAAAGGAGACGAAGCCCCATCATCCGTTTTGGACGTAAGGGCTGGGGGATTACTAAGGTAATCAGCATTGCCCGTTGGGAAGCCAGCTCCTTTTTTTCTTATATAAATAGTTTTTAATGTTAATCTTTTATTCTTATTAGAACTTAAAGTAAAAATTATATATTCATCACTAAAATTTGTAATAAATTTAATATATTTATCACCATTTTTCATTTTTTCAATTGTTATATCATTTGAATTTTCTAATAAGTATGGTAATAAATATATGTCATCTATATTAATTTTTATTTGATTAGCTAAATTTTCGACATGTCTTTTATATATATGTTTTAAATTATCTTTATTAAATGCTAAATTATAATCTTTTAAATTTAAATTTGTATATTCAAAGATTTTATCGCTCAAATTTTTACTTATTTTGCCTAATAATCCATACCTTGAAATATCTTTCCCATTAATTGCGTCTTTAATATATTGTTTTACTTCGTCAAAAGAATTCAACGTTGTATTATAATTATTATTCAATATTCTCTTTTCGTTTACTGAAAATTTCTTTAAATTATTATATGATTTTTTTGCTAAATTTTCTTTTTCTTCATTAGATAATTGTGAATTATTCAATTTCCTAGAATATTTAATTTTTTCTTTATTAATAAATGATTGTTGATACTCTACTGCTTCATCATATTGGTCTTTATTAAAGTGTTTTGTTTCAACATTTTCATTTGTATTAACCATAAATGCAACTTGTGGATTGTTATAATTACTTGCAATATTGTGATGGTCATACTCCATGTTATAATCCATTATAGATGCAGTTTTAAAACCTAAAACTTTATTATAATAATTTGCTAAATAGCCATAACAATCTAAATGTGTAGCACCATGTTCTTTTACATAATTACTTATTGCTTCAACAAATCCTCTCTTATTTGTATCAGCATTAAAAACACTAATTAAATTTCCATTTGGTTCAATAGCAAAACCTTGTAATCCATCGGAACTTAAAAAACATTGACAATTAGTATAATCATCGTGTAAATCAACTAATTCATTTTGTTGTATATAAGGTTTTATAGTTTCAAATGCATCATGAAATAAATTATTATTTATATTATTTGTTATGTTAAATTTGGTATTTTTAGAAGATTTTAATAACCTAAAATCATAGGAATTGCTATTTCTTCCGCTTTCCAGTGCTTGTTGAATGCATCTTGTATATCTTTCTCGTATACTTTCATCCAATTGTTTATAAGTTTGTTCTCCACTTTGGAATTTTTCAAGTAATTTTCTACTTTCTTCTTGTAATCTTCTAAACTCATCTGTTCTTTCATATAAATTATTATTACCCCTTTCGTTTAAATTATCAATACTATTGACAGAATTATTTTCTTGTGAGATACTATCATTAAGAAAAGCACTGCCTGATGGGTGTAGGTCTGCATTTGTAAGACTGCCATTGACAGGAGTGCTTTTTTCATTTTTAATATCATATATTCTATTACCATCTTTTAAATTTTTTAAATCAATATCAAAAGAATACATTGTTTCGCCAATTAATATTCTTGAATTATATGTTGTATAAGTATAATCTTCATTAGATTTATAACTATCTTCTACTTTTATTTTTTTAGCGATTTTTAAAATATTTTCTAACTCAATTTTAGCGCTTGCAGCTGCACTTGAACCATGATCTGACATTTTACCTCGACCATCACTTGTTAAGGTTGCTTCTGTATTATCGCTTGAAATATGGAAAATATAATCACTTGTGAATTTTTGTTTTAAATAATTTCTTAATATTATTCTTCTTTCGTTTCTATTAAAGTTGTTTAAATCTAGATTTTGATAAACAACATATTCACCTTGATTATCACTTTCGATACGTGTTTCAATTTTATCGCTATTTTCAATTAATTCATCTACTACATCGTTTAAATCTTTACTATAAGCAATTTTTAGTTCACCATTTGTTTCTTGAAGTAATCCACCATTAATAATGCTAAAATATGTATCAAATAATGTTTTATTTTGGTCGTAATATTCTTGTTCTTTGTTGTTTAATTTTTTATCATTAAGCATTTTTAAAACAATCGAATTAACTCTATAATTGCTTTTTCCAAATTGTCTAACTGCTTTTCTAATTTGTTGTTTTAATTTACTAGAATTAGTGTTTTCCATAATTAATTTAGCAGAATTTATAAATTCTTTAAAAACACCTTTATTGCTTGCTAATAGCTCTAAATCACTTAAAGAATTATTATTAATTAATTTTTCTTGTAAATAATTAGCAACTAATTCACTTTTATATATTTCAGAGTTTTCAGTTGTGTTATATTCTTTTAAAATTGTTTGTTTATTTTGATTAACCCATTCAGTGTCATTATTAACCAAATTAAAAACTATACTTCTTGTATTTGAGTTAGTTAATATATTATCTAAAACACCATGAGCTAATAATTCGTGACCTAATACTGAATATGCATTATTATCTAAAATAGATGAATTAAGACTTATAGTATTTGTATTTTCATTAAATTGAGCATTTACACTATTACCATTTACATCTTTTAAATCATCAACTACATCTAATTTAAAGTTTGAATTATTTGAAATATTAAAATCACTTACTAAATCTCTTAATATATGTTCATTTAAATTTGTAATATTATTTAATTTATTTATATTTTCGTTTAAATTTTCTGCTAATAAATTTCTATTAGAAGTTGGATTATGTAACATTTCTCCAAGGTTTTTAACTTGTCTATTGCTAATAGTTCCGTTTTCAATTGCTGTTTTTAACTCATTTGCTTTTTCTGCTAAATAAACACTTGCTTCTCCTAATTTTTGTTCTATTGCTTCTGTGCTTTTGTTTTTACTTTTTAATTCTCTGGCTTCATTTCTAGTTTCGATAAATTCTTGATATGCTTGACCAAATTGTTGTCCAGCTTTCCCATATTTAATTCTATTTTGAACAATATTTGCACCACCAAAAACTCCACCAGTAAAAGCACCTAACGCTCCTTGTCTCGCAACGCTATCTTCCCCAGTAAACCAAAATTCTGGAGAAAAATATACAAATTGTCCATTTTCATCAAACCAAGGTTCTGCATTTCCTTTTGCAATACTATCGACAACTGGTTGTAAAAATCCACTTACAACTTCTTCAGCACCTTCTTCTAACATTTGTTTTCCAAGAGCTTTAATTGTTGTTTTTGTTATTGTTTTACTGCCTGGAATAAAGCCACCTATTGCTTCAGTTCCAGCTTCAATTCCACCTGCTACAATACCACTTAATAAAGCAAGTCCCATATTATTATTTTCTTGATAAGCATCAGAAGTTTGTCCCATACCAGCAACTACTCCCATAGTTGAAAGTGCTGCGGCACTAGATCCACCAGTTAATACACCAACTGCAATTGTAGGAAGCATATAACCAATTGAATTTGCAGCATCTCTTAAAAATTTACCAAAATCATTATCTGTCCAAGTTCCTTCTACAATACCATTTAAATAATCTCTTGAAGTATCTCCACCTTGCCAAATACTTTGTGCCCAATCATTATAGTTTTGAACAACATCTACTACTTGAAGTAATGGTTGCATAAAATTTAAAGCATTTGTCACTTGTGCTTGCCAATCATAATTTATTGCTTCATCAGCCCATTCATTATTGCCACCCATCATCCAATCGCCAACTGATATAAAGAAGTCTCCAATATCATCTGCAAAGTTCATAATGCCATCAATAACAGAATTACCAATTGAAGCCATACCATCAACGATATTTTGCCACCAGTTTTTATCTTCTTCTTTTTCTTGATTAAATGATTGATCTTGTGTTTGGAGTTGTTGTTGACTTTCAGTTAATATTTGTTTTGCGTTTATTTCATTATTTTTAATAAGAAAATCAGCGATATCTTCATCGTTTAAGCCCAAATTTGCAACATAATCCTTAACATATGGAATGCTCGAATTTTGAGTTTTTCCATTATTAAGCATCATTTTTAAATAAGTATTTCTATCAGCCATTACAACAACTCCTTTTTTTATTATTGTTTTTGTATTCTTACACTAGATGTATCTCCGCTACCACTACCATATGAGAAACTATATCTATCGCCTCCAAATTGGTTATATTCATCTTCACTTATTTGATAGTATGCTCCATCAATATAAATTAAATAAGCAGTTCCAGCATTAGCACCGCCACTTGATAATTTAATAGCAGTTCCATTTCTAAAATTACCTTGATATCTAACCATTGCTTGATATTCAGAAGCCATACCTACAGATATTGATTCGCTTGAATAATTTCCATTTTTGAGCATATAACCAAGATTTCCAACTGCTTCAGAATTAAATTGTTGTTTGCCATCCACTAAATCAGCGTATGGAGTTGCAGCACTATTAATTCTTGCTTCAGCATTAGTTACAATACTTGAAAAATAAGCCTTATCTGCTTCACTCATATTAAGCCATTTTGCAGTATAGTTATTATTTTCATCAACATAACCATAATTTTTTAAATAACTATAAACTTCATCCATTGAAGTTGCAGCGCCAATTAAAGAAGTTAATTGTTCGTTTTGAGCATCTATCTCACCTTGTCTAATTTCTTTTTCGCTATTTAAATAATCTAAATAAGCATTATTTTGAGCAGTTTCATAAGCGTTGGTTTGATTTGCTTTTAAATACGCTTCTTCTCCACCTTGCGTAATTCCCTGGTATTTTAAATTATCACCAAGATATTTATTTCTAATTTCATTATTTACATAATTTTGATTAGTTGTATCTTGATAATTTTGTTTATTTTCACTTAAAGCCATTTGACTTTCTTCGCTCATAGAAGATAAATTATTTGCTTCACCTTGCTTCAATCTATAGTTATATTTTTCAAGATTTAAAGCACCAGCATAATCCTTATTTTTTAATAATTCTTCAAGTTGATCATCATAAGGATTTGAAGTTGATTTATTGTTAGTATTTTTGTATTCATCAATTGCCATAATACGCCTCCTTTATTTGATAAAATTTATTTTTAAGTGTATCTAAATATTCAATTGGCATAACTCTGTCATGAATTTGTTGAATTATTTCTTTTTGTTCAGCTGTAATTATTGGAGAATTATTTTCTAAAATGAAAATATTGTAAGCAATATGATAAATAATCTTGCAACAACAGTTATTTGTTGTTGTGATTTTATTATTAAAATTAAGTAATTTATTTTTAATAATATTATCAATTAAATCTATTAATTCTTTTTTATAATCTAATAAATTATATTCGAAAAACTCTGCGAAACTTGGATTAATTTGTTTATCATGTTGATAACAAAAAATACAATAATTAGGATTAGTGTCTTGAAAAGTTAAAACTTTTAATCTCTTTTCCCAATCAACAACGTGATAATCAACCCCGGTTTCTTTATTTAATGTTTCGCCTTCTTCTAAAATTACATAATAATCAATATCTTTTGAATTTGTTAAACCTAATAATTGTGAACCTACTAAAAACTTATACATAAAACATATAACCTCCACATTGATTACTGGATGTAAAAGTAAAATTAAATTCTAAATATTTAAAACCTCTTGAATTTGCAATGATTTCTTCATAAACACTTATTTGATTATTTACTTTTTTACCAATGGTAAGTCTTACACCACCATTTTCGATAATCGTTATTTCAAAATATATTGCACCACTTAAGTCAATGAGATTACTAACAGTCCCACTAGTAGTCGAAGAAGCAAGTCTTACAGAACCTTGAAATTGTTCTCCTTCATAAGTTAAGTTAAAATTATAGTCTGAATAAATCTTACAAACTGAAAAGTCATCAGGAAGAGCGACATAAGTTGTTTCTCCTCCATATATAGAAAAATTAGTTTTCTTAATTGTAATTATATCTTCTGAACTACCCCCTTCTCCTGGTTCTCCTTTTAATCCGCTAAATGCAAATTTAAAACTTGGATTTGTAGTTGTCCCTGATTTTGTAACTGTAACACTTGGAGTCCCGGTAGTATTACTAACAGTTGCAGTTGCACTAATTGTAGGCGTGCTTCCAGTTGCTCCTTTTAAAGAAAATGAAGAAGTTGTTGAACATCTAACTCTTACATAAGTTGTAGCAGTAGCATAATAGGAACTGGAAGTTATTTTATAAACATTACCACTTGATTGATCTAACACTAAATCATTAATTAAAGGTCTTTTTTCTTCACTACAAGTAATTGTATAAATTCTATAACTAGCACTTGTTTGATAAAAACTACCACCCCAAAAAGATGCACCTTGTGTCATTCCGCCAGTTGCTTCAATTGTAATATTACCTTCTCCAGTAATTTCTTGATTATTTATAGTTTTAAATTTAGTTGGTATTTCCACTGTCTTTGTTGCCATAAATTCTCCTTTTAGTTAATTGGAACACTAGGATCTAGTGTCATTGCTCCTAATTTCACTCTAAAAACTTGAATATATTTAGGAAGTTCACCAATATGTGCTTTTCCATCATCTAAATTAAACTCTAAAACTAAATCTAAAACTCTATAATTTTGTTCTAAATCATAGCCTAGAGCATCAGCCGATAATGTTGCTATAACAGTCCCTGCTTTCATAGTTGGTGCTTCTAAAGGATTACTTATTACAGTTACATCAATATCGCTTGAATCTCTATCAACAATCATATGATTACTTCCTCTATCATATAATTTAATTTTCTTAAGATTTGCATCAGTGAATTGCGTATACTTTGATACATCAATATAAATATCACCTATTGCGATATTTATGTAACTTCCTTGATAAGAATATTTAATCTTATTATCACCAATTGGGTTGTTATAATTTGAAAGAGTAACATTATTGATATTTAAATTTGCAGGTCGATAGACCATAAAAACTTTATCTCCGCTTATTGCCATAATTAATTACCATCATCATAAGTAAACGTAACAACACCAGTTTGCTCATTAACTGACATTGCAATTGCTCTTGCTTCTAGCATTTGAATTGAATTAGTATGTTCTCCAAGAGTTGTATCTTGTGTTGTATTTTTACTTTCAATATTTGTTAATCGAGTTAGAATAGCATTATAATTCGTTGTAATTGTATTAATTTTTCCATCTAATTCTGTTTTATTAGAAGACACAGTGTTTTGTAAACTTGTTAATGTAGTATTAAGAGTATTTACATCAACTTCTAATTCGCTAACTCTATTTAATAAAGTATCTCCGCTTTCATCTTCACTACCAATAGTTGCTTCAATACTTGCGACTTTATCTTCTAATGCTTTACCTCTATTCCCAGCAAATGCAGTTGAAGAAGTTTCACCTAATGCAAGAGATGATGAGATTTCAACATAATCACTACCACTCCATCTATATTGTAAGTTTGTATCTTTTGCAATATAGATCTTTCCACTTTCTCCAGATGCTGGGAATGATGATTTATTGTCATATTCTATAACATCATCAACATAACTTGGAAGCTGTGAACATGGGACTTTGCCGCCACTATCAAGAGTAGCAATACCATTTGCTTTTCCTTTTGAATTATTAATTGCTGTTATATTGTTTGTGTTTGTTGTTATAAGAGCCTTTAAACCAGAGATAGTATCTCCACTTCCATTTCCCTTAATTGCTGCTAATAAGGTATCAACTTGTGATACAGTATAAAATTGAATTTCTTTTGTCGCCATTATTTTTCTCCTTTCAATGTAATTGTTACAATTCCTTGGCTGTTGTTTTCTTTAACGTCATAATATTTAAGACATTCGTTATCAATTCTTTCGTTTATAGTGTCAATTTCGCTTTTTATTGCTACAATTTGACTTTTATATATTTCTTTGAAATGATAACCAGTAATTAATGAATAAGTGCTTGAATTAATGTCAGCATCAATTCTTATACTTGCACTTTGAACTCTTGCATTGCTTGTAATTCCAAGACAAGAGATTAAATATTCGTTTGTATCTTCAAGATATTGAATATCGTTTGCTAAATAGTTATCTCCATTAATCATTACATAGAGTAATTTTGGATTTTGATAATTAATAAATTTTTCAATTTGACTTAATTGTGATGGAGTAGCATTTCCATTTAATGTCGTGCTTCCATATTCATCTCTATTAAAAGTAAAGTTAAATGCGATATATAGTCTATAAACAGCACCACTTACTACAAAATCAATTTGTTGTTTTATTAAATCTAATAAAGCAGCGAGTGATAAGTTATATTTATTCATCCAATCATATAACTGAATTTGAGTTTGAGAACCATATAACTTAATTTGTCTAGGCGAAATACCTTCAGCACTAGGTCTATCGCTCAATCCAAGAAATGTATTATTAACAAATGTTTCTCTTTGAGTTCCACCAGTAAAATAACCTTTAATTTCTTGGATTAATTCGTTAATTTCTGCCATTAATTACACCTCCTTCTAAATATTTATGTTTATCTTCTTCTTTTATATCAACAACGCTATCAACTGCTTCTTTTTGTTTTTTAACATAATCTTCATAGTGCCTTTTTGCTATATCACTTTGACTTTGAGGTGTGAATTCTTCTAAGTCCATTGCAGTAAGGAAGTTTTTAAGAACTTCAGTTTTGGAATTAATCTTTCTTGCAATAATACTAACAGTCCCCATTGAAGTCATAATTCCCCCTAATGCTCCCCCAAATAAGGCAAATAAACGAGCAAATAAGTTCATATAGACAACAGGATCATTCCCACTTGCTATTTCACTGATTGTAAAACTAGACCAGATAATTGAAACAATTACATAACTTATAATTTTCAAAGTTCTTCCAAAAAATTGATTTGATTTAATCTTTTTATTTAATATTTTTGGTTCATTTAATATTGAAGTCATTACAATTTCACTGTCTAAACTTAAATAATAATCAGCACCTGGGTTATCAATAATTAATCCCATTTCTCTGTGAGTTATTTTCTTTGTTTCGGTTTCAATTGAATAAGCATAATAAACTCTTTCTTTTTGATAGTCAGTTAATTTGTCCCAAGTATAATCTATTTCTTTTTTATAAATAGGATGTTCTGCTAATTCTTTAATTTCATTAAGTTTGAAATTATCAACAAATAAAGTAGGATTATCGATTCCACAACGAGATAAAATATCAATTCTTGCTTTTCTTAATTCTTGTTTTTGAAAATATTCTAAATATTGCCATAAATAAATTCTAAAATCCCCTACTCTTTCTAATACTTCTTTATATTTATCTTTAGCCCTTTGATATTTCCAACCATCTTTTTGATATAAATAACTTGTAAAAATTCCTTCAAAAGAAATTTGTCCAATCATCGTAATTCCAATTAATAAAAGTGAATTAGCAGCCCAAGTAGCCCAATTGATTTTAGTGAAGTCTAAACCTACTTGAATAATCGTGCAAATAACAATTAAAATAACGACAAAACCAAAGACAGCCATATTTATGACTACTTTAAGATTTAGTTTAAATAACCACTGTTTTAACTTACTAAATGCCATTATTCGTTATTCCTTTTAATTACATAAAAATATATAAGAACAATTAAGATTATTGCTAATAATCCATACACAAAATATGCAGTTGGAGAAATAAACCAAGAAAATATGTCCCAGCCAACTAAATAACTTCCAACTACAAAAGAAATCAAAGCAACTATGATAAATAAAATTGTTCCAATTCCTATTGCTAGTCCTTTTTTATTAAATTTCTTCATCATCTTTTCCTTTCTTTCTTAATAAGTCTTTAAATGCTTCACTTCTTAATTTTGAATTTGTATTTTTGTTTTTAGCCTCTGGTGCGTATTGCTTCATTAACGCCGTGTAATAATTTTCTCCATATTTACCAATTAAACTAACTAATAAGCCAATTCCCGTGTAAATCATGATATAAACTAAATCTTGAATTAATTTGTTCAAAAATAACAAACATAAAGTTGCAACCCACCAACCAACAATCCAAAATAAATAACCAAGTTTCATTTCGGATTTGAACTTCTTATAAATTGCAAAAGCAGTCATAATAAGAGCTAATACTAAACCTAACGCAATTGAATATTTATCTTCATTTGTCTTAATCCAATTATTCCAATTGATGCCAAGCATTACACAAAATGGAGATAAAATGGAAATCCATTCTTCGCATATTGAAAGAATCTTCATTACTTTTGAACGTTTAAATTTATATTCATTAGTCTTTTTATATTCTTTCTTTTCTTCTTTCGTCATTATTTAATCTCCTTGGAACTTCCATTTCTAATCATAGAAGGCAAATTATTAGCGATTATTTGTTGGTTTTCAGCGATTTTTTCAATTGATTTCATCGTTGTCGAATAAGAATTAAGTTGACTTGTAATCATTTGTAAACGTTGATTAAGTCTTTCATTTTCGGCGGTTTGACTTTTTAATTGCTTTTCATATTTTTCTTGTGATGTTTTAATAGTTTCTAATTGTTTTTCAATGAGTAATTTTTGACTTTCAATTACTTCTTTTTGACTATTTGCTATATCTTGCAATTTTTGAGTTTCGCTTGAAAATAATTTAGTTCCTTTTGAGAATTTATTAGTTTTTGAAAACATTAAAGCACTTGAAACTGCAACATATAAAATATTAACAGCAAGAGTAATAACCATTCCAAGCGTGAAAGATTTTGATATATTTTCACTCCAATAGTCTTCCCATTCATCTGGTAGTCCATTGTTGTTTTTATCTTCATAAACTACTTCTTGACTTGTTGTAGTTTCTTCTGCTTTTAAGACTTGATTGTCGGCATAATTAAAACTAGAACAAAACAAAATTGAACTTGCTAGAATTGGAACAAATAATAACTTTTTAATCTTCATAAATTACCCCCTTACTTTTTGTCCTATACGATAAACGACTTCTAAATCGTTTAAAATACTATTTTCATTTGTTTCACTATATAAAATAAAATTAGTAAATACTTGATTTAAGAATGGTTGAAACTTTGTATAAACCCTTAATGGAATATTAGTTTCTTCGAAATCAACAGCGCCAAAATAAATCTTTGCTAAATCTAAACCAAGTCTAGAAGTTGAAACACTTGATACATATTTACTCTCTCTACTTGTTGTTTTATTTCCAATCATACCAACGTTTAAATTACTATTTTTTAAAGTAGGATTTGACACTGTAAAAGAAATTATATTTTTGTAATATGTTGTTGTTCCCATTGAAAATGGTTTTGTAATGAAAAACGCATTAACCGGTGTATTAGTATATTTTCTAATTGAAAGATCTATATTTATATCACCTAAATTAATTCCTTCATAATCTAAAATATTAACGCCTTTAAATGATAAAGTAATTGTTGAATTTTCATTATCAATTGAATTGATTGTTAAATTATCGTTGTAGTATTTAATGTATATTTTTGAAGTTATGTTTGTATCACTTCCTAAAATTTCGTTTGTTTCATTTCCTAACACTTTACCTTTAAGATAAACAACATCATCAATTCTTTCTAATTTATATTCGCTTATGACAATTTCTTCTTTTTTAGTCTCAGTGCTAATTCTTGTCATATATGTATAAATTGTTCTATTTTCACTAATTAAAAACTCATATTCACTCTTTATACTTCCTTGACTTGTTCCTACTAAATTATCAAATGTTCCAAAAGAAATATAACCAACTCCATCTAAAATAACTTCTTGTCCAACTTTATAATTAGATATGTCACTTTCACTTAAAACAATGTTGTAATCATCTTCAATTGTAGTATCGTTAATTAAATCAAAATAAACATCTTGATATTCATTTCTAGAACTATATGAGACTAATTTTCCATCGCTTAATCCAAGTAAATAATTATCATTATCAATTTCAATAATGTCATTAACACCCTTAATATTAAGAGGGTAATATTCAAAATTACCATTATTTACTTCTTCAATTGATGAAACAAAACAAACATCATCAAAACAAGTAAATAAATATTTACTAGTTATAATAAGTCTTCCATTTTTATAATTTTCGTTTTCTAAATTAAGTAAATAATTATCAATATAATAAGATATTTCGGTTGAATATTTTGTATCACCAATTAAATTTTCTTGGTTTAGTAATCTTTGAATTGTTTTATTCGTTGATAAGAACAATGTATAACCATTGTAATTAACTATATTTGAATGATTATAAGCAGTTAAACCATTATTTCCTTGTTTAATTGTATAAACTTCTCTTGAAACACCTAAATCATCAATTTCGCTTAATTGACCTTCTATATAGTAAATAGTGCTTTCTTGGAATGATTTATCTTTAAAGACTATTAATTTATTGTTGCTTGATACATCAAAACCAACAATCTTATTTTCATTTCTTCCAACATATTGATATGAAAGTGCTGGGAAATATAATAAATCATCTTCGTTAAGGTTTGTTTTATTATCGCTTAATGCACTCATATTTATTGTATCTGTGTGATAAATAATATTATTATCTCCACCAATAAATAGTCTATTTTTTAAATTACTAATGCCGTATAATGCACCAAAATAACAATTATTAATTCTTCCTTGATTATCTAATTTGTTGTTATTTTCATCATATTGAATAAATGGAAATTCTATTTCTATATTTCCTTTATCACTTATATCATCACTTCTATAATCATTAAATAAAACAAGTTGATTAGTTCCATTAATTATATAGCCATAAACATCAATATCGGTTCCTTTAACGGATGAACTTGAATTTATAGGTCTTATCATTTCTTCAATATAAAAATAATCGTATGTGTTATATAAATCTCTTACATCATTAAAGATATTATCAATTTCACTAGTTGTTTTTTTCTTTAAAATTAAATTACTACTAGTTAATTCATGAGTTTTTATTTGTAAATTTTCACTATCACCAGTTATTTTAATTGCATCTTCTTTTTTAATAAAAACAAATACATTAAAAAGTTTAATTCCATTAGAAATTATTGAAATATCAAGACTATCAAGTCGAATACCAACAAGATCTAAATTTAAACTAGTCATCGTATTCAACTCCTATGCCTTTATTGGCGTTTACTAACCATTCAAAGTTTTTATTATCTAAATTTTCCTCAAAATCTTTCCCAAGATAGTTTGTTTTAAATGTAATTCTTTTACCATTAACTTTTATATAAGTATTTGGATTTGACTGGTCAAAAAAATTTGTGTAAGGTCTTGGATCGTTTTCAGCAAAAGAAATAAAAATTTTGAGCAATATCGTAGTTTTTTTATAACCAATATCGTAGTTTTCTTTTTTATTAAAAATCCAAAAAACATTATTTGATGGGAAATGTCTTTCATTTTCAAGGTCGTCATTTTTAATTCCATTGGACCATATAAAATCATTAGCATTTAAACCAGTTTCTGAAATATTCTTTATTTGTTTTCCTTTGTAATAAATCTCAATATTTTTTAATTCAAAATCATTATATTTTGACGTAGCAAGATTTAAAAAAATAATGGAACCATTTAAAAATAAAGATTCATTACTTGGGTAATAAAACACTGTGTCCCCATAATTCAAATAATATCTTTGTTTATATTTTCTTAGTGTTATATCTTTTGTAATTGTATTACTTTCAGATAATGGTTCATCACCGGCAGTTGCATCTTCTTTTAAATATCGTGCTTTAAATGTATAACTTAATGTCTTTTTTCTATCTGTTCCTAATTCAGTTAATAAGTCAATTGGAACTATATAATTCATTGAATTAATAAAAGGCGTATATGTATTACTAACTCCATTTTTATTAACAATTAATTTAATTTGCTCTGGATTATAATTTTTATAGTTATTTACAAAATAACATATAATTGCAAAAGAAATTGTAGTAACTGGGTAAATTGTAGCACCTTCTTCAAATTCATATAAATCTTTATCACTTCCGTTATATTTGAGCATAATTTTAATAATATCTTCCCAGTTATAACGAATATTAATTTTTGGAAGTTGTTTATAAGACAAGGTTTCATCATTAATTTCAATTGTTCTATCAAGTTTATAAGTAGTTATGATATTTGGTGTTTCAAATTTATCGCTATCTTCTACTACTTCTTGACTTGGAGTGTTATCTTTTAAATAGTAAGTTTTAATACTACTTCCACCGATTAATTCGTTAACAACTCTATCAACTAATAAATTTTGGTCATCTAATGTGGTTCTTGAAGTTATTCCTTCATAATTTTCTTGATTAATTCCAATAGTTGTAGTTGGAATATAAGCAATATCAGATGCTTTTAATAATTCAAACTCACTATCTTGACCAATTAAACTTATTTTATTTTTTTTCTTTTGTAAAACTAAATAATTAACACCACCTAATATATAAAGTCTTTCACCACTTACAAAAGCCATTATTTTTTTAGGTAATACGCAATCTTTAAATGACTTTAAAAACTCAAAAGTTTCCAATTTATAAACGTATATATCACTTCCAGTATGAATTATTAAACAATCTAAAAAACGCCATAGATCGTATATTGGGTTTTCAAAATTCAAGATACCATTTATACCGTTTCTTTTTTCTAATACGTTATTTTTTCTTACATAATTTAGCATATCAATAGAACGATTATCAGACATATCTAAAGGAGATGTTGTATAATCAACACCTTTAAATTGATTAACTTTTAATCTTTTTTCTTCTTCATTACTTAATAATGGAGGTTGATAATTTCTATTAATAAATCCCATTTTTACCACCTGAAACCTAAATTACTTCTTTCAATTTTGTTTTCTTTAATTAAAGCATCACCACTATATGCTTCTAAATTATTGATTAAAGATTGAGCAATAGATAAGTCATTTGTATATCTATCTCTATCAGTATCTTTATTTAAAAGAGCTGGTATATAGTAGTTAATTCCAATATCTAAAATATTGTCATCAATTCCATAATCTAAATATAAATCAATGTCATTATCTACAAGATTTGAACTATCATCAGTCATATCATTTTTAACAAGCAAAATATCTTCTTGATTAAATAATGGTAAAATAGGTCTAAATTGAACGTATATAATATCGCCAACTTTAACTTGAAAATTATATAAAACAAACTTTTCATTACTAACTTGTCTAAAAGAAGGGAACAATGTTTTATTATCTCGTTTAATAAAAACTGTATATATACGCCCAACTTGAATACCTTTTTTATATTCTCTATCATAAGTGAAGAAATGCATATCATATTTATTGGAGGAAACCTCACTTACGATAAAGTATGCAAGAATTGGGTGAAGTTTGTCTCTTGATGATATTTGAGAGATAAATGTATTAAAAGCAGTCCAAAAGTTACTATCAGCGATATTGTATTTGCTATCTAATACTTTATCACTTCTTGATTGTCTTACTTGGTCTTGCGTTAATGAATAATTATCATCAAAATTAGCAAAATTCTTTAAACTAATTAACTTAACTTCACTCAATTTCATACAAACTAAATTAATCCTCTATTTCTTAAAATTTCAGCAATTGGTTCTGGAACTTTTACAGTATCGCCAACTGGAATTTGAATTGTATAGCCATTATAAGTTACACCAACTGTATTTAATTTTTTAGCTTCACCAACTTTTAAAATCTTAATTTCAACCTTTTTTTGTTTATCTAAATAGGCTTTTGGATTTCTAACTTTTTCATCTTGTATCATTCTCTTTTCTCCTTCCGACTAGGAGTTTTTAGGCTCCTAGTCATTTTTTAAAACTAATTATTTACCACTATCAGAATCATCAAATTATGAACCAATAGTTTCAGTTGCTGGTGTTACAGCAGTTGGAGTTTTTGGAGTAACTTTTACAGGAATGTAAGTTGTTACATCACCACTCTTAATTGTCAACATTGTCATACCAGCTTTAACAGCAGTTACAACTTTTGTTGCATATGTTGCAATTGCAGTATTATCAACAGCAATTGTTGCGGTTGTAGTAATATCTGTGCCATCAGCACTTGTTACAGCAAGTGTAAATGTTTTGCCAACTTCAAGTTCAATATATGAAGCATTAGCAGTAAAACCAACACCGCTTACACTAGTTCTTACTTTATTGCTTGTCTTATTGTCATAATCATATTCGTTATAAACTCTAGCAGCATCAATGACACCGTGAATTGCACAACTATCATCGGACATAATGAATGCTTCACCATCGATTTTTAAACCGATAGAACCACGTTGATTTAAAGCATCACCATTGCCTAATTCACCTAAACCTTTAACGATAATTTGACCATTTTCATTAAGTTTATAAGCAGCAATAGTTACTGGGTATTCTCCTCTTGTATTTTTACCAAATGCTAAATATCTTAATTTATTATCAGAAGTATGGAATGCTTGAAGTCTTGAAGGAACTAATCTAAATCCAGCAAGTTCACCTAATTCACCTTGAATTAAAGCGTTCTTTTCAGTAGTATGAGTTAATCTATCACTATATTTAGCAAGTAATAAATCTAATACTTCAAGAGGTGCCATTAAGATATAATTTCCATTAATTGTTTGGGCTCTTGCAGTGAATAAATAGCCTTTTAATTTTAAAAGTCCTTCATAAGTTGTAATATCGATACCATCAGCGACATTTAAACTTGAGAAGTAAGTATCAGCGATTTTTTCATCGTTATAACTTCTCATTGTGTTTGCTAATGAATCTTTTGCAACTTTTGTTAAATCATGATAAGAATGTTGCAACGCTTTATCAGTAAATCCATAGAACCAACCATTTTGAATTAAATCAGCAGTTAATTCCATGATTTCCATTTTCTCTGGTGCTGGTGTAACACCTTCAATTAAACCGTTTTTATATCTATCACTTGATTTATCAATAACAGGTAAAATTGTTCTAAAATAAGTAATCGAAGTTTTATTTGCGTCAATTGCTTTTTTATTAACGAAATTATTCATTTCACTTTGATGTTCAGCAGAATATAAGATTGCATCCCAGAATTCTGCTTGTTGTTCGACAGGCATATCGCCTAATTTAACTAAATTTGAAAGTAATGTATCAGCCATTTTTAAAATCTCCTTTTTATTTAATCTATAAGTCCTTTACTTCTTAAATATGAGATTCTTTCTTCTTTACTTAAAGAGGTATATGGTTTATCTTCAAACTTACTTGGTTCGCCTTTTAAGAAATCGCCTTGTTTTTTAGCCATTTCTTTTTGCTTATCTTGTTCCAATTTTGCTTTATATTCAGCAATTATGGCATCTTTAAGCGAGTAATAAGTATCAAGTGTATTTAAAAGATTATGCTTTTTACTATCTACAAAATTACCGAAGTATTTTTCATATAAAGGTTCTTCTTTTAAGATTGTTTCTAAATCTTTTTTATATTTAGATTTAACACTTTTAACTTCTTCAGCAATTTTCTCTTTGTCTTTAGCTTCTTCTTCTTTTAAACTTTTTTGCTTATTTTCTTCTTCTTTTTTCCATTCGTTTGCTTTCTTATAAGCATAAGTTTGTGGATTTTCCACTTCCTTTTTTTGACCTTCTTTATAAAAGTTAACTAACTTTTCGCTATATTCATCAGAAATACTATCAATACCTAATTCTTTGAATACATTTTCATCAGTTGCTTTTGTTAAAGTCTCATATTTAACTTTTTTCACATCCTCTTCGTGTTGTCGGCGAAGAGCAGCGAATTTTTTGTTTTCTTCTCGAGTTTGTTGTTCTTTATTTTGAACTTCATTTTCTTGAGAAGTTTCTTCTTGTTGCTCGTTTAATTTATTTTCTTCATCCATGTTTTTGCTCCTTTGCACAGGTCTAGAATTACCCGAATTGTAATTTTTACGCTATTTACATGCGAATATATATCAAAATCTCAAATGAGATAATTGAACTAATTAAGTAGTCGTATCAAATGAATAACCGCTAATCCCTTTTGCATTCATGCTTTTAACTTCACTTTCTGATAATTTTTGTCCCGCATTCTTTGAATTTTGAGCAGATTTTGCAATTGCTTCATTCATCTTTACGTTTTCTTGATAAGATTTAGTTAAAGCATCATATCTATCTTTCATAAGTTGATTTGTTTTCTTATAAACTTCCATTGCTTGAGAACTTTGAGATACGATATTTTGAAGTTGTGCTTGAAGTGCTTGAATTTGTTTATCTTTATAAGATAATTGGCTAACTTCAAGAGCTTTTAAGCTATCGCTAATACTTTGTCTTAACTTATTTGAAAATCTAGGATCATTATCAACAAAAGCTCTAATTTTATCGGCTGCCATATTACCACTCATAATTTGACTAAATACTTCACCAAAATATTGTGCTTCGCTGACTTGACTATCGTTAATTCCATTTTCAACTTCAATTACAATGTCATAATCAAAAGTGAAAACTTCTTTATCAACTTCTTTTCTTTCGGATTTATGCATTTTTGGAAGTATTGTCCCTTGTGGTAAACTTGCATTTCCACTATCAACCATATCTTGATATTGAAGTCTATATGCTTCGTTCATTTGAAGTTCACCGCTCGTATGAGTCTCAATATAGTAAGCATTATCGATATAGAATTGCATATAAAGTAAATCAATATAAGCAACATCTTTGTCATATTCATAAAGTGCTTGAAGTGGTTGTTCCCACATTAAATTCCCTTGTTTTACTTCTTGTTCATAAGCATAACCTGATTTAGCACCACTATTATTTTCAATATTTGCAAAACCATAATTATCTTTTGTTAAAGCAATAAAAGAATTTAAAACTTGGAAGACAGAATTATTAATTGCACTTCCTTCCATTCTTTGAATACCATTTCCAGCAAGTGTATAATCGATTAATACTTGCCCTGGTTCATTAGTAATAATTTGTCCTCTTAAAGCATCTGGTTTAACAACTAATTTTGGAGATGCAGAACTTTGCATGATTAAGATTACTAATAAGGCTGTATAGTCAATTATTTTATTATTCGCAACAAGTAAAGATACATAACTTTGACCTAAAATACTTCCTTCAATTGGAAATGGTTTAAACATTGAAATTGGGTATAAATTGAACTTCTTTTTCTTAGTATTAAAATCTTTATCAACTTCTTCTTGTTTGATTTTACTTGGAACTAAATAAGATTGAGTGTCCATATCATAATCGATAAATTGTTTATTAAGAGTGTCATTATCTTTTTCACGTTCTTCTAAATCTTTTAGTTTAGATTTTGCAATTTCTTCATTTACATAAGGTTGTAGCGAATGTGGATTATTTAAAAGACTTACATATTTTGTTTCAATATCATAAAATACATCACCATTAAATCTCATAAATCTAAAATAAACATTAATAGTTTGAGCATTAATTTTATTTGCATCGTAGTCTTTATATGCACTTTCATTTTCAAAATAATCTTCTGGAACTATGAGATCTAATTTCTCTTTTCTTTTTTTCTTATTAGTTTCTTCTAATATTTCTTTTGCGGCTTTAATTTGCATTGGAACAACAAAACCAACATATTCTTGCTCTTGTATATCTTCACAGTATGGATTTGCAAAGAAACAGTCTTCAATTAAAATTACTTTTCTTTTTAAGAAACCTTTTAATTTTGCTCTTCCAATTTCATCACTATCAAAACTTGTTACTGATACGCCAACTCCATCTATTAAGGCTCTTCTTACTATTTGAGCTCTTATTTTCTTATTGCCCATTTTTGAAAGTAAATAATCATAGTAGTGACTTATTGAATTACAATTTTCTTCTGTGGTATCTGCAACAAAAGCGAAATAAGGATTGCTAGATAATAACTTACTTGTTACTTTTTCAGCCGCTTCTCTACAAAGATTAAAGACTGGTTTTGGCATGTTAATTACTTCTTCATTACCTTCATAGTGTTTTCCTAAATAAAAATCTCGTGCTTGTTTTAAAACATTTTCTAGGTTTGAATTTAGAAAATAATTATCTCTATAAAAGCGATATGCTTCATAACTTTTTGTAGTTTTCTTATCTGACATTTAGAGTTTCAACTCCTTTACTTAAACTTTTAATCATTTTTTCTGCGCTATCTTCTTTATAAGGTGCTTCACTTATTTTTGTTTTGATATCAATTAGATCTTGACTATGAGCATTAACTACATCAATTAATTTTGATAAGTGATTTAAGTTAATAATTAACTCTTCAATCTCTTTACTAGATTTTGAAGAGATAAAATCACAAAGAGTTTTAAGTGTTTTAGGATTAATTTTTGATATAATTTCTAAAACATCCATTTCGATATTTGCATAAGTTAAAACATTTACTATATCTAGTGCTAATTTTTGTTTTCTTCGTGATAAACTTGCAATTTCTTTAACCATATTTAAAACCTAATCCCTGAAAATGTTGTAAATAAAATATTCTTTTGACTTTTTTTATGTTTGTTATCTTCAAACATCGCTAATTTTGAAGCTTCTTTAATTCTACTTGCGTCTCTTTTTGGCAAGAAACTTTGTTGATTTCTTACAATGTAATAACCAGCCATAGCCATAACTAAGTCATCGTGATTTCCGCCACTTGCTTCAATTTTATAAGTAACACGGCCATCTTTTGAAACGTGTTCTACATTTGAAAAAGTTTCCATTTGACAAATCGTATCAAAGTCATTTATCATTTTTGGATTTTCTTTAAATGCGATTTTAAAACTTTCAATTGCTGGATTTCTATTTGTCTTTGTGATTTTATGACCAAATTCTGATTTAACGGATTGTTTATAATTTTCATAACTTTGGTCTTGTCTAACATAAAGTCTTGGGTAGCCGAGTTTAATTAAATAATCCATAATCGCACCACCTCTATTCATTTCATTAGATAAAAGTGCATCGTTATATTTTTTTCCAAGTAAATAAAACTGATAAGCAATTTTATCATGAGTTAATTCACGAGTTATAAAACTTGCTACTTGTTCTCCGGTAAAGTTATCAATAATTACAACTGCGTTATAATCACTTCCTTCGTCATTTGGATCGCATACTCCAACATAAGGATGATCATCTATTGGTTCTTTATAAATCTTAATAAGTCCATTTCTACTTTCTACAAATTCTGTATTTAAAAGTTCAATTCTATCTCCGTTTTGAGAATAATGTGGTTCATATATAAATTGTCCAGTTTTAACATTTTCTATCTCTTTAATTATTTCTTCTTTTCTTTTTGCTACTATTTCTGCATTAAATAGACAATTACCAGTAGATAAGAACGCATCAACTGGAGTAAATGGGTATTCTTGTAAAGTGAGTGCTTTATCACCCTTATCTAAATATTTATTCCAAATCCAATTCATCTGTTCATCAGATAAATTTAACTCGCTTTGTTTTTGATAAAGCCATTCTTCTAATCTTGGAAGTTGTCCTTTTGTTTTATATTCTTTATGCTTCCACCAAGGAGAAAAGAACGCCTTATATGAAGTCTTACCACTTAAATCCTTGTCCCAACGCTCTTTATATTCGTTAAAACCATTGCCCGTAGTTTCTAAAAATATCATAGAATTTAGATTGTTATTTGAAACTGTCTCTAAAAGTGAATTAAGTGTTAGTTTTAGATTTTGATAAAATGCACATTCACTACAATGAAGAAGATGGAAGTTATTAGATCTACCAGCATTATCTCCGGCTGTTAAGACTTCTATTTCAGAGTTTGAATATTTTGTTTTCATATAAGTTTGATTTCTTGCATAATCAAGTTTTGGCTTATATGTAAGTAAGTCGTTTTCTGGAATGTCCTTATTTTGAATATTTGGGTTATTATCATCTAGGTGTCTATAAAAATATTCATACTTTGAAAATAAATTCTTAGCATGGGCTTCAGTATCGGCAATAACACCAGTTCTTATATTTGGAGTGAAAAGAGTAATAATAAATAAAAGACCAGCAATAAAAGTCGAATAGCCAATTTGTCGAGCTTTTAAAATATTTATTCTAACTGGTTTATGTTCTAGTCTTTGCTTACATATCTCTTTATATAGTTCGATTTGTTCATCCCATAAAACAAACTTAACACATCTAGCATCCTTATCAGTCACTTTTAAAAGATGTTCCATTAAAACATAAACTGGGTATTTTTTGCCTAGAAAATTAACTGTTAAGACATTATCGTATTCTTTAAGTCTTTCATCTGCAAGCGACATATTAATCTAGGGCCCTTTCTCTTAAAGATTGGTCAACAAGTGAAATATTAAGATTATGGGTTTCTTCTTTTTTAAACTCACCGGTTATTTCTAATAAAACTTTTAACTTTTCAAAACTTCCTTTGTTTATCGCATCTCGAATTGCTGAAGCGATAATTAACTCTTTGGCAGTTGCATTAAGACTTGTGCCATCTTCTAATTTTTGAGTTACTTTTTGATTAAGCATATTTTGAAGAACAGTTAAAGTCTTCTCATCACGGACAATTAAATCAGCCTTAGAATTTTGTTTTTTATTAAGGATGTTTTTTTCGTAAGTTGATAAAATAACTACGCCAATATCTTTCATTAAATACAATATAATCATTAACTAACTTAATGTCAAGTATACTAAAAATAGCAAGTTTTTATTATGACTTGCAAAAAGTAAATAAAATGTTGCATTTTAAACATAAAAGTTTACAAATATCAACATTTATTGACAAAAATGCAAGAAAAGTTTACATTAAAAAAATATAAAAAAAATAATAAAATTTAAAAAAATAGGAAAAAATAAGGAAAATTTTAAAAAGAACAATAATTGCATTTTAGCCGCCCCGGGGTGAATTTGCCTTCCGGGTGGGGGTTCCAATATATAGAAAATTTAAAAATTTTTTTGTTGTTGTTTTGCTTCCAGAGGAAGCAACATCCAATAAATCATCTAAAATTAACCCCCAAATTAACCCCCAAACTTTATAAAATATCGGTTTTATCGGTGTTTTATAGATATGTGAGCAATACAAGAAAAAGACACCACATAAAAATATAAGATTTTAAGCCAATTTTTAACGCTCTGGATGGATGAAAAGAAATAAGAAAATCAAACACCTTGATTGTGATATATGATATAGAAAAATTAATAATCGCCTCTTTTATAATCTAATCAAATTATCTTTTTTTATTCTAATCTTTTTCATCTTTAAAAATTAAGATTTTTGAAATTGCCATATAAATAAAAAGAAAAATAGATATAGAAAATACAATATAAAAATATAAATATGAAAGAATATATATAAATCTCAAAGAATAATATAAATCTGAAAGAATAATATAAATCTAAAAGAATATATACATAATCACGCATACGCACACACGCACGCGAAAGCATACGCAAACACGCATAAAAAAATAAAAAAATAATTAAAAATATATTGTAATGTGTATATACTTATGTCATACTATTAATGCATGTAAGGAAAAAGCTTACTTGCACCCGTGTCATAGCATCATAAGGCAACCGCTAGTTAGTAATCTTGAGCTAGGATTAAAACTAGAAAGGGGGATGCGTTAGAATGAAAAAGATTTTACTTTTAATTCTAATACGTAAGATATTAATTGAAATAAAAAAGATATTAGATGACTAAACTCTAATATCTAAATCTTTCATTAATATTATATGGCACGGGTTTTTATTTTGTCAAGGGGGAATATAAAATCATGGGAACAAGGCAAACAATCGCAAGTAATAAATATAAAAAAAAGACATACAAGCGTTATTTATTACAAGTTAGAAAAGATACCCAGAGCGATATAATAGAAAAATTAGAAAGTGTTAAATCAAAAAACGCTTATATTTTATCGCTAATTCAAAACGATTTAAAAAAATAAAAAATCTTATTACTTCAGTAATAAAAAATAAAAATTAAAATATTTTTAAAAAAGGTATTGCAATAATGTTTCATTATGCTAAACTATTATTGCAAGCAAGGAAACACGCTTGCATACGCATGAGACTATTACATTAATAAAGTGTAAAGTTTCTCTCACTGCTATTAAACATACTTAAAAAACTTACACCGGTTTAATGCTTAATAGTAGAAAGGTTAATAAATTATATGGATTTAATTATTACATTAATCTTGTTAATTTTATTAATCCATGAGATAAAAAAAGATGACTAAACATTAGTCATCTCAAATATCTCAGCATCATTATAGCAGTGAGAGTTTTAAAAATCAATAGGAAGGGGGTGAAAATATCGCCAAAAAATCAACGATAAGACAAAATCGATACAACAAAAAGACTTATAAATCTTACACTCTAAGATTAAGAATCGATAATCAAAAAGACTTAATAGAGAAAATAGAAAAACAAAAAAGCAAAAATGATTATCTAGTAAACTTAATCAAAAAAGACATGCAACAATAAAAAAATAAAAATATATGTTGCATTAGGTGAACGCCTATGTTAAATTATTATTGCAAGCAAGGAAACACGCTTGCATACATACGTGTAAGGGGTTGTTAAATATGACTTACTTACTAATAGGGCAACCCTTGACGAAAGCGTTTAATTATAAATGTGAGACTTAAGGTAAAGAAAAATAAAAAAACCAGAGTTAATTATGAGTTTAGAATCACAATTAATCTCTGGATTACCAAGTTCACAATTATTATAAGAAACTAAAACGTATAAGTCAAGGGCGGAAGCCCTACAACTTAAGGAAGGGGGTGAAAACAACGCCAAGAAAAGATAATAAAAGCAATTATAAATACAAGAAAAAGACTTATAAATATTATCGATTAATGCTTAGAAAAGATACACAACAACACTTAATAGATAAAATTGAAAGTCAACCATCAAAAAGTGCTTATTTGGCTAAATTAATCGAAGGTGACGTCAATAAGCAATAAAAAAATCGCCCGTTTAACAAGTCGGCAAACTAGAAAAAACAAGCGATTACACAAGAGTTTTTAAGCCCTTTTGCACTCTTAATTATAAAGCAAAATGAGCAGAAAATTAAGGGGAAAATAAAATACTATGAAAAAATACAATGTTATTACTATTAAAAAAACTTACGCATCATACGTTGCTCAATTAGTAACAAGCGACCAAGAAGCATTAATAAGCTTATTTGTTAATAGCAACACAATAGTTATTGATTTAGATACTACTACTTACACAAACCAACATGAAAGACTTACATTAGAGACTGAAACGCTTATATACGCAAGCGATAATATAGACACGCTTGAGCGTGCAATGCGTGATATTGGTTTTAGAAAATGTGATAAATGCGGAAAATGGATTGCACCACAAGACTTACAAACTCAATCTCATTACATGGGCAATGACACAAGATATTGCAATACTTGCTTTGAACAAGAATATAAAAACTTGTATGTAATTAACGGTTATCACTCTGATTATAACGGTTGGGGCAATGATGCAAGAGATAGCAAGGTTAGATATTTTAAACTAGACAACGAGACAATGGATGAAAGCAACTTTAAGGGCTACGGCTTTGAAATTGAAATCGATAATTTTAACAATAGCCGTTTAAGAGTTAGAAAAGACAACCGCTATTATGCAAGAGTAACCGATGATTTTTATAACTTAAATGGAAAAACTAGAAAAACACATTTTAAATTTGAAATGGATGGCTCTTTAACTTATGGCTTTGAGATGATTAGTCAAGTATTTTCAAGAAAATATTTAGAGCAATTAGATTTTAATATCATCGCTGATTTTATGAAAAAAACCGGTCATGATGACAACGTTAAAAGCGCTGGTATTCATTTACACATATCAAAACTTGTCTTTGGTGATAACTCAAAAGAACAAGCGATAAACTTTTTAAAACTTGCTTACTTTATGACTATATACAAGGAAGACTTTATAAAACTTTCAAAAAGAGATGAAAACTCAATGCGTTATTGTAAGTTTTATACATACGATGAAATTAAAGACTACCACGAAGCAATAAAAAGACTTGATTTATCTTGTAATGCAACCGATTATTTAAACTCAGACCACAATCGTTGTTTAATTAACTCAAAAGCAACTTTTGAAATAAGAATATTTAGAAGCGTTGCAGATGCTCAATGGATGAAAAACTGCTTTCTTTTATTCGCTGGTATTGCTGAAAATCTTAAAAATGTGCCATTTAACAAGATTTATTGCTTATCAAAAATGCTTAAAAATGTAGATTTAAAAGTAATTAATTATTTTAGAAAACAAGGCTTATTCATGCGCACATACGCAAGCGAAAAGGAAGGGGAACAATTATAATGTGTGTAATTATCTATAAACCAGTAAACCAAGATTTACCAAGTATTGAAACATTAAAAAAATGTATTGAAAGAAACGGGGATGGGGCCGGCTATATGGCCCCAGTAAATAATCAAGTAATCATCCACAAGGGATTTGATAAGCTAGATGATTTACTTAAAGATATTAAAAAGTTATTAAGTGATAACAACTTAAAAATTAAAGAAATACCACTTGTCTTACACTTTAGAATATCAACCCAGGGCGGAACAAAAAAAGAGTTGTGCCATCCATACCCACTTTGTAGCGATTACGCACGTATGCGTGAGTTAAAAACAACGGCTAATATTGGAATAGCTCATAATGGAATCATTCATTTAACAAGTAGCTATAATCAAAAAGTAAATTATAACGATACAATGACTTTTATTAAAGATTACTTGTCTTTGATTATCGGTAATGATTTATACTTTGATAAACGATATAACAAAATGCAACTAATAAAAAACTTAATTGGCGAATATAACAAGTTAGCAATTATGACAAAAGATGGTTACGTATCACTAATTAACAAGTTTTATAAAGTTGGCGGTTGCTATTATTCAAACTTAAATTACTTACAACAACCAGTTATGTTAAATACTAAATTATTTAACTTTAAAGAAATGGATCAAGCATATGACAACTTATAAATTACTTAAAAAATTATTACATCATAAATATTCAATTACTTATACTTTGTATTTACTTAAAATATTTATAAAACAAAAAGAAATATATGTAATTATAAATAATCAAGTAATGCATTATGAAAAACAATAATTAGAAAAAGCACTCTTAGTTGAGTGCTTTTTTAATACATTGAAAATAATTAAATAAACGGGGTAATTTCAAGCGTTTTAGAAAAGTAGATAAATCATACTACTTTTTTTATTTTGTTTAATTTTAGCCTGTTTCTGTTTTAAATAACGCCATTTTCTAAAAGTAAGATTAACACAATAGACAAAATTACAAAAATTATGTGGCATATAAATAAACTAACGATTAATTTTTCATTGTATTTTAATTTATCAGTTAAAGTAGAAAGATAAACTATAAATCCAAAAAACGAACATGAAAAAGTTAAATAAATTAAGTCTTTGTAAGGTATGACAAAAGTTAATACTAAACCAACAATGCCAACTATTAACAATACAACAAGACTAACAGTCTTACATACGTGCATACGCATATACGTGTGTGCCTACCTACTCACGCATAAAGCGAGAATATTTCATCAACAACTTGATTTATAAACGTTCTAATTTCATAAAACTCTTTACTTTTAAAATCGTTTAAAATAAGTTTTCTATCGGTATCTTTAATACCACCAACAATTGAGTTTAACATGTCAGATATTATAAAATACATTCCTAAATCGTTAAAGTAATATGAATACTCTGGTTTAATTATTTCTTTATAGCCTTGTCCAATAGCTTTTTTTAATAACTCTTTAACTTCTAAAACAAAAGCTTCCTCTTTTGATATTTCATGATATGGCGTTTTATCAATACTAGCAACAATACTAGAAGAAATAACTTTTTCTTCATCGTATTGATAATTCATAATGCTATAAACATACAATTTGTTAATCTCTTTTAATTCATCAATACTTTTAAACATATACAAGTCTTTTATTTGTCTATTTTTTAAATTATCAAAAACCACAACATAAATTGAATCAGATCTAACATCATCTTTTGTTAAATCCTTAACTTGTTTATAAATTTCTTTAACAATTACTTCTTTTTTAACACCGTTAAACTCACATGTGCTTACGCACGCATGTATGAGACTTGAAACATAACATTTAGTTAGTTCATTGTAATAATTTATTATTTCTTTGACATATAACCCAGGGCGTTCTCTCATTAGGTTTTTAAGCTCATAAATGCCCTTATTTTCGCCATCTAAAATCAAGTTAATATAATCATTGACCTTAACTTCATCTTCATTAAAACTTAAATCTTTAATTTGTTTTATCATTTTTTTCTCCTTTAAACTTTAAAATTACAACATCAGATTCTTTACTTACACTAAAAGTATTCCCTAATTCTCTTTTTTGGTTTTCATGTGTATGTGAGATTGCGTTTTTAAACTTTTCAGCAACTTCTTCTAAATTGTCAGTATCATTAATTTTTGGTTCTTCACGATAAAGTGGTGTATTAAATAAAAAACCATCTTCAATAGCCTTTGTGTTTTCATCGCTTTTTTGTTGTTTAAACTCATATACACACGCACTATTTTTGTCAACTAAATAAAATGAATATTCAACATTTTTGAAATAGATAAACCTCTTCATATTGTTATAAATTTTTTTAAATTCTTCAACAAAATCTTTAATTGTTATTATCTCTTTTAATAATTTTTTAATGACGTCTTCAATACTTATATCTTTGTTGTCAATATCAACAAAAGCAGTTCCTACAAAACCAACTACAAAATATTCATTTTTAAAAACCTTAGTAGCATCTAATGAAAGTGTTTTATATCTTCTTAACGGGTAAAAACTTGATACACAAGACATCACCTTATCACCAACTGCAACAATACCATCTTTCGTTCTTTTAATTAAAATATAAGACATTTTATACATTTTACCATAGTCATAAGAAATGCTTATGTAAAATTTATTATCATAAAGAATATCGGCATCTATATATAAAATTTCTTTATTTTTTATTCTTTCATACAATTTTTTATTTTTTAAAACGTCAATATTGCCTTCTATTAAAAATACTTCAGCCTTCATTGATTTACATTCTTCAACTATTTCTTTAACTTTCATACTTTTCACCTTCAAACCTCAAAATAATGCAGTCACTTTCTTTACTAACACAAAATGTATTATCAAATTCTAATTTTTGTTTCTCATGCGTGCGTGCGATTGCATATTGAAATTTTCTTGAAATAATATAAAGAGGATCAAATTCAAAAACATCTACATCTTGATAACAACTTGGAACATTACATAAAAGCCCTTCTTCTTTTGTATAGATCGTGCATTTTAAATCTTTAAATCTAACATCATACATCAAGTTTTTATCTGCTATAAAAAAACGATATTCCACACTTTCAACACATTTTGGAAGACATGCTTTTTTATAAATTGCATTAAAAGATTTAATAAATAACTTAACACTTTTACATTTTTTAATTAATTTATTTACTAACTCTGATATATAGGCGCATTTATTTTTATAATCAATTACACCAGTTCCTAGTATTCCTATTACAAACTTTTTATTATTCATCACTTTAACAGCATCTAAATTTAAAACTTCGTATTTATAAGGTTCATAATTTAATACTCTAGCTACTGCTTTATCTCCAACTGCAACAATTCCATCTTTATTTTTATACATTAAAACATATGACATATTAGTAATTTTATCATAAGTTTTTAAACAACTTATTGCAATTCCACAATCTCCATATGTCCTAAAACGTGTAATTTCTCTCTCTTTATATGCATCATAAATGTCCTTTGATGATAATATATCTAAATAATCATCCTCAATTAAATACAAAGTTGTTAGTTTATTTTTTTCAACATATTCTTTAACTTTCATATTTCTTTTTTAATTCCTCTAATCTTTTCTTTTCAGAGCTTGTTAGTTTTTCTTTGTTTTTAAGTTCCTTCATGCGTGCACGCTCACGCATTTCTTTCTTTTTCTCTGCTTCAAGTTTCTTTAATTCACTTTCTAACTTCTTATTTTTTTCTCTTAACTTTTCCACATTTTTTTGAGGCTTTTCAAATTCATTAAAATAATACCAACTATCAGAATCTAATGGATCTTTACGTGCACGCATGCGCACGCATTTAATTGCTAAATTTCTTTTTAGGTATATTAAATCAAATATCTTCCATTTAACTCTAAAAACATCCTCTAAATTACCTTTAACATCTTCTACGATAAACTTCTTTAAAACTTTGTCATAATAGTAAAAATCAGCTTCATAAAGTAATTCATCATGCTCTATTCCATCTGCGTTTTTAAATGCTTTTAAAAGCGGAAAAACAAAATGATCTTTAAAATAACTAATCTCTCCCTTTTCTTCCCTGGATTTTAAAAATAAATAACGATTAAATTCCATAAGACTATCAAATTTCTTAATGTCTTTTTCATCCAGTAAATGCTCACGTGCGTATGTAATGGCTTTTTGTTTGCCATTATTACTTCCTTTATCACTTTCAAATTTTTGGCCATTTATATACCAAATCTTTCTAGCGTTTGAATGAATAAAATTAAATCTTTTGTCCATTAACTTTTCCTCTAAAATAATTTAACTTTTTCTACCCGATAAGATATCAATAAAATACTCATATTTAATCTTTAAATCATGTATTTTCATATCTAATTATCACTCACTATTGAATAACCACTTCCGTCCTTAAATGGTTCTGTATGGCTTAAATAAGGCATATCTTTTTCTGGTTTATCTTTTCCAAAACAGATACTTGTTGTTTTTGTATCTTTATAATCTCTTACAGAATAAACATAACACTCACCATATTTTTTAATTAAGTCACTAAATCGTGTTTTCCAAATAGGTAACATATGAGAACATTTAACATCGGTAAGAACTGGTTCTATCATGTTATATTTTGGCTTAAAGTCTTTTAATCTAACTTCCATATTTAAAACTCCCTTATTTTTTTAATTTTCTTTTTGTTAATAGTTATTACTTCGCCAGTATTTTCTTTAACTTTAATCTCATTTTTGGTTTCTTTAATTAATCTACCTTCAACTGTTAAATCTTTTTGATTTCTTGTATCAATCCATCCAAGATATGTGACTTCTACTTTTTTATTATTTTTGTTTAAGATTTCCCATAATGCGTGTATAAATTCTTCATCTGACAGATTACATAATTCATATAAGTCAGAGATTAAACTTACTTCGTTTATTTCATCTGCTCCACAAATTGGACATCCACCATCATCTTTAAACTCTGATTTTGAATAATCAAAGGTGTCATTATCAAACACGCACCCGCAATTAGAACAATAAAATGCAGTCATAATTATTCACACTCCAATAATTCTTTTGGGCAGATAAGAACATTACCTACATAATCTCGACCAAGTAATCGTTTAGCAAGTTTATTAAATTTCAAACCTTTAATCAGTCCTTCTTCATTTACAATTTCAAGTGAGTTTTGATATATTTCACTTTCAACTTCTTCAATATACCCGTCTACGCACGCTTGTAATTCTTCAAGTGTAAAATATTTACTCTCAGGTGCAATTTGTTTTATTTTGTTATCTGTTGTTATTAATAAAGCGCTAACTTTCATAAAATCTTTAATCTCCTTTACATCGCTTTTTAATGTGTTAAATGCAGTTTGTATCTCACTAATTCTTGATTCATCAGCTATATTTCCAAAAACTGTAATATTTCCAAATGCGACTTTGTTTAGTATGTTTAAGTAAAGTTCAATTCTTATAAAATCAAACATCTTTTTAACAAAAATATCTTTTTGAAAAAATTCATAACCAAGCTCATTAATTTTTTGAGTTATTTCCATATTTCTCCTCCAATAATCTCTTTTTCTTGTTTTGCTTTGTGATTTTTTTAAGTAAGTTATCTTCTTCTTTAATCAAAAATTTGTATTTTTTTAATTCTTCTTGACTTCCATATCTATAAACTCTGCATATGTTTACATCATCAAGGTCATGCTGTTTTTTAAGCTTATTAACAAATTCAGTTTTTTCTCGCTCAATTATGTTAAGTTCACGATTTAACCAAGCGATTTTATCTTGGATTTTAAATATCTTTCTTGTTATTTGTGATTTTTCTTTTGCCATAAATTATTCTCTTCTAACTCCTTAATTCTTTGATAAATTAAATTCTCTGGGATGTTTAATTCTTTTGAGAGTTCTTTAATTGTTTTATTTTGGAAGTAATAACCAAAAATCGTTGTTTGTTCTTTAATGCTATAATTTGAAAGTATAGTATTAATTCTTTTTCTAAACGCTCCTTTAACTGCCATTAAATTACCAACATAACTTAAATATTCTTCCATTTTGATTTTTGCCATTAAGGCTCTTCTTTGCATCGCCTTAGAATCTTGAGCTGATAATAATTCAAACTTAGATTTATAAAACTCATATTTTGCATTTGCAGAAGCAATCTCGCTATCAAGAAGTAGTAGTGTTTCTTTTGCATTAGTCATCGTAATTATCTAAACCCCCGGTTATAACAAGAGAAAAACCTCTAAAAGTTGCAATTGGCATTTTCCAACTGTCATTTTCACTAAGTCTTCCATAGAAATACCCAGAAATTGCAACATCCTTTTTAAAAAGCGCAATATCTTTTGGAATACAATTTTGAGCATCACCGTTAAAATAAACATCGATGTAACTTGGATTTTTTGTATTTACTGCTTCCTCAATTCTTACAATTGTTGCAGTAGATCCGTTTTGAAAATTAACTAATCTTGGATCTTGAATAACTTTACCTCTTAAATTAAAAACTCCCATATAAATTCTCCTTTCAGTAATTATCTGGATTTAATTCACCAACTATTCCTAAATCTTGTTGTTTTTTACTCACCCTTAATAATTCAACTTTTGTAATCATTAAGCGAATTTCATAGTCTATAAGCAGTAATTTGCCTATTAAGTAAACGTAATTCCCATCTTTCCAAACTAGATTTACTTGTTTTGCTATTTCATCATAAGCTATGACTTTTAAAGCAAATTTGCCTTTAGCGTTTAGCAATTCGATTTTGCTTATTAGAATTAACCTTTTGCCGATATTTTTAAAATCTACAACTGGAACAACTTTTCCAGTGACTACGACTAAATTAATACTCTGAAGATAGGAAGGTCTCAAAGAATCGTCTTGCTTTTGATTTTTCATCGATTACTTCTCCTTGGTTTGAAAGTAGTTTCCCATAACCATCTCGATTAACTTTATAATCAAAATCTTGAATAATTTTGACTTGTTTTTTCAATCTTGATACATGCTTTCTACGTTCTTCTAAATACTCTTCTTTAGTGCCAATTTTAAACTTGTAATTTTTCATAACGATGATTTTATCGACTTCTAAAGATGCATTGATTTCGTTTTTATCTTCTCGAATTGCTGAACATCTGTCATTAGCTCTTTCTTTGTATTCATAGCCATCAATTGCATCTGCTATTTCTTTTTGACTGAACCATTTATCTGGATCAGATTTTAGTAAGTTGTATAATTTCCATTGTCTTGTTGTCATCCGTTTATCTCCTTTTGAAATTTTAAATAATCTTCGTTTATTTTTTTGATTTCATCTTGTGCGAAATCGTTTTTTATAAGCCTATTAAAGTCTTTATTTGCTTCTTTTACTTTTTTTAAAATTTCCTCTTTTGTTAAATTTTCACTAATTTTTTTCCTAAACCAGACATTTAGTAGATTTATTTTTTGATTGTCTCCTTTAACTTCCATTTGAGGAACTATTTCTTCATACAAGACTGCTAGGTTTAAGGAAGAATTTTTATTGTTAATGGCAGTTTTTACTAACAGCCTTGTATTTTTTAGAAAAGTAGTAAATGACTTTTGAGTAACTCGATAGGCTTTTGTTGTGTATTCTTTTAAGAATGCTCTAACGCTTTCTTTGGTGTAAGTTTCTAGCAATTCTTCAATCTCTGCTAGTAAATCCAACTCTTGCATTATTTATGTCTCCTAGTTACTTTGATAATATAATCAGCTCATGAGAGCTAGATATTTATAGTTCTAAATATAGCTCAAGGAAGATTTATCTTCCGTAATCCAAGAAAGTAATATAGTCTCTTTTAACTAACTTTCTTTTAATTAACTCTGATACCAAAAGAAAATTAATAATAAAAGAAAATCCCTTTATCTCTAATAACTTTTTCTTTCTTTCTTTTTTCCCTAAAACCATATCAGAACCTCAATATTTTTAATGTTGCAAAACCTTAATATTTTTTAAAAAAACTACTGCAATTCCTTGGTATTTTCTTCTTCTAAAACTTCATCCAAGGAATTAGAAACTGTTGTCTCTTCGGTATTTTCAACTATTGAATTATCGTATTCATCTTCGGTTGTTCTGTTATATGATGAGATAACACTTGATACATAATTGTCTTTTGTATTTGCAGAATTGAATAAAGTTTTTACAAGCCTTCTAATAACTGTTCTTTTAGCCATTTCTTGAGGGAAATCTGCTTGAACGCTATTTTCTTTCATTTTAGATTTAGACCAGTTTTTATTGATTTCTGCCTTTGTCATAATGCAATATCTTTTGTTTCCATCTGGAAGAGTTGCTACTGCATATGCACCTATGATTTCTTTATCTTTATTTTCAAATCTGGTTTTATGTTTTGTAACGACTTCTTCATCATTAATTACATCCATTTCAAACTCATCATCTTTATGAATTACGACTGCTTTAATATCTTTTACAAGTCCAGTTCTTAAAGCAACAGCCATATCTCCAAAATATGATCTAAATAGTTTAAGCTCATTTCCAAACTTGATAAAATAGCATTGGTTATGGTCAATTTCTAAACCTTGAAGTGCCATTTCAGTTAATGCTTGACCAATTGAGTTTGCAGTGCATAATTTTAAATCTGGCTTTTGGATGATGTTTAAATAGGCCAATTTTAATTGATTCCCAACGTTGTAATTCTCTGGGAATTTAATTTGATTTTGCAAAACTAACTTATTAAAGTTATCTAAAATCTTATCTGCAATTGTTGAATTACTAATTGCTGTTGCTACTTCGTTTTTAATTGTTGTTTCGTTCATCTTCTTTCTCCTTTTCATTTTTAATTTTTAATGGTTTTAATCCATGTTTAACTCTATTTTGATTTATAAATTCTTTATCTTCTTTTGTTGCTCTTTGACAAAACCAACCTTGACACATGCTCCACCACGCTTTGTATGTTTTAAAATCAATCTTTCTTTCAAATAACATCCCTGCTCCAAATCCAGTTGCATCCTTTTCAAAATTGATATTTACACACGATGGCTCAAGTTCGTTGATGATATTTATTTTTCTTTTGTCAGAGAACGCATTTCTTTGGTTTAAATACTTAATGTATTCTTGTTTTACTTCTTCGTATTCCATTGTCTTGTTTTATTTAATTTCACAGTCTAGTCCGCTTGCATACTTTCTAATTTTGTCTATGACTTTTAGGTCATAGCTTTTAATAATTAGAGTAAGTATTTTTGGTTTTCCTAGCTTCTCTTCATATTCGTTAATTTTGTTAGTTAGATTTTCTGATGTTTCTTTGAATAGTTTTTCAATAATCTTAGATTCATCGTTATATCTACCCATAACAGCTTCATTTAATGCTTTTCTTTTATCTTCTATCTCTTTAAGTTTTGCATTAATAACTGTTCTTGATTTCTTAACGCTTTTTAAATCATCTTCACTCTGAATTACTAAATTAGTTTTTGCGTTTTCTTTAATAAAGTTTCTAGCAAGCTCTAATTGTTCATCAAATTTTTGAACACTGTATTGTCCATTAACTACATCATAAGTTTCTATCATTTTTATTTTTCTCCTTTCTTTAAAACTTAATTTCTACTTTAGGAATGATGTGTTTTTCTATGTTATTTTCATAGAAATTTGTAATTAATTTTTCTACTGTTTCTATATCTTTCTCACGCTCCTTTCTTGAAATTTTGTGAAATACATATTCAACTTTTTCAACTTGATTAGTCTTAAAATTGATATATCTTAATCTCCCAACTACTACTGCAAATTCAAAATCGTTCATAACTGATAAATAATGGCAAACTTGAATATAGTAGTTATATGGAAGTCCGTTCTTCCAAAGTTCTTCATCTTTATAATTTCTAATATCGTGAGTCTTAATTTCTAAAACTCCTTTTTTCTTATCTTCAATTCTTGTAAGTATTCCATCCAAAGTTGCAGTTAGATAAGGTTTATCAATTCGCCTATACATCTCATTATTTTTAGGTGTATGAACCTTATAATCGTTTAGAAAATCTAACTTAAACTCTTTTCTAATTAACGGCTCTAGCTTGACTCCATACTCCATACTTTCGTTTGGCTCTATCTCTTTGAATTCACCTTGATAATTAATTTCGTTATAGAGTTGAAGTTTATTTTTATATGGATTTAAACCCAGAATTACAGATGCTGAACTTCCGCCTATACCTCTTGCATTAAGCCATTCAGTTTTAGAATTGAAAGTTTCTTTTTTATAAAGTTTTTTCATGATGCTCCTTTCTATAATGGTGGCAATTTTGCTCGGCTAAATCTTATTGTTTTCCTTTCTTTAGAATACAAAGAAAATACGTATTCTAAGTTTTCCTTACTTAATAAAAGAGTCGCTATATCGATTAAAGTCTGACAACCATCAAGCATATCAGTGCTTAATCGTTTATCTGTTTTTTCAAGTTTTTCTTTATAAAAAACTACTATTTTACAAACTAATTCAGCCCATTCATTTGATAATTCTCTTTCAATTAACTCCTTTTCATTTTCTTTCAAGTAAGTCCTCATAATCTTTCTCCTTTAATAACTTTTTAATTTTCATAAGTTCTTCTTCAGAGCTTGTTCCTAAATACTTCCAATAACTCTCTGCTTTAATTCTGTTTCTATTTACTTCACCTTTAATTAATCCATCAAAACACTTCCTACATACTTTTTTAATACGATTAGCTGTTGAATAAGAGCAATCTTCTAAAATCATGATGTCTTTTGTTTCATAAGATTTTTTAAGAAGTAATTCTATGCGTGTGTGTATGGTCATAAGTTTTATCTTGCATTTTGCAAGTTTTCATCAAATAAAAAGGATTCTGTTTTCTCTAAACCAAAAATTTCTACAAGTTTATTAATTTCTTTTCTATTAAAATCACCATTTCTATTTATTTTTCTATAAATAGTTGCTTGATTTAAATTTAAAATTTTACATAAATCTTTTTTTGTCATTCCATTTTCAGCTAAAGTTGCATTAAATTTTTGTTTGTTAAAGTTCATTTTAACCTCCCAACTCTTGCATTTTGCAAGTTCTTACTAATATTAAAGCATTTTAAATTTTAGTTGTAAATATCAAAATGCAAGTTTTTTTAAAAAGTTTATATAAATATCTTGCATAATCGCAAATATTTAAGTAATATATAAATGAAGGAAAAGCAAAATGAAAAATAACGAAGTTGGAAAAATATTAAGAGAACGAAGAATTTCATTAAAATTAACAATGAAAGAAGTTGCTCAAATGTGTTATGTAAGTGAGAGCACAGTTTCACGATGGGAAACAGGAGAAATTGATAATATAAAAAGAGGCTCAATATACTTATTGTCGCAAGCATTACATTTGCCTATTGAAACAATTTTAGGTATTAAGACAAGAGAACGAATTATTGATTCAGAAGTTATTTTAAAAAGACAAGAAATTAATAAATTAATTGAAAAAATCGATGATTTAAAAGAACTGAATAAAATTAGTAAATTCATTAATGATTTTATAATTAATGATAGTTAAAGGAGGTAAAACAAAATATATTTAAAAAATAAAAAATCCGCCACACCCTGAACAAGTAAGCGGATTAGACAATTTAATTCATACACAACAAGACAATGGAAATTAAATGTCCATTGTCATTATATCAAATTTTTAGGAGAAAAGGTATATGGCAATTATATTAGATAAAAAAAGAAAACAATATTATATTCAATACTATATTAATAATTACGATGGTTCTACTACCAAAGTTAAAATAAGAAATAAAAACTGGACTACGGAGTTTGGCAAAAAAAGACTTAAACTTCTTGAAGATGAAATTGTTGAAGAAGATAAAAAGAAAAGAATAATAAACTACCATGGTCGAGTTGCAAATTCTCTTGATAATGTCTTAAATGACTATATTAAAGAAAAATACCTAACAAATAAAGAAGGAACAGCATATAGTCAAAAGTTATTCATAAACAAATATATAAAACCTAACTTTAAAATCAAACAGCCTATTGATAAAGCGATATCTATAATAAGTGTAAATAAATATAAAGTCAGTATGCAAGGCGTTGATTTATGCCCTAAAATGATTAATTTTGGTTATGCTATTTTAAGAGCAGTAATTGACTATGCTTGTAGTCTTGATATGTTTTCTTTTGAAATGGGTGGAAAAATCAAACTTCTTTTAAAACCAATTAAAGAAGCTAAAAAGCCTAAAAAAGAATTACAATTTTGGACTGTGGAAGAATATAACAAATTTATTAATAGTTTTGCTGAAGATGAGAAAAAATGGAAACTACTTTTTGAAGTTACTTACTGGGGCGCTTTAAGAATTGGAGAGCTTTTAGGTCTTAAATTTAAAGATATAAACTATGCAAACAAAACTATCTCTATTAAACGCCAATTAGATAAGCATGGGCATGATGCAACTACTAAAAACTCATCTTCTTCAAACTCTGTCACACTTCCAACTTTCTTAATGGATGAGTTAAAAATATATGAGGAAGAAAATTGCCCTAATCCAGATGATTATATTTTCTTTATTAAGCACACTTCAAGAACTTCAATTAAAAGAGTTATGGATGCTCATATTGAACTTGCCGGAGTTCCTCATATTACAAAACACGGTTTACGGCATTCAATGGCATCACGTATGATTAACCAGGGTGTTAATATTTTAGTTGTATCAAAGCACTTAAGACATGCTTCAACTCAACAAACTCTTGATACTTATTCTCATTTATTTCCAAATATAAATAAAGACATAATTGATAAGTTAGTATAAAAAAAGATTAACCCCAAGTGCGAGAAGAATTCTAATCTTGCGACTACTGGCACCGCCAACTTCAGCATTCTCTTTCAACAAGTTAATCTATTATTATAATACTATATATTTGTGATTATTCAACTACTTTTTGATAAAAATATCTGGATCGCTTTTTAAATCAGAAATTATTTTCTCTAAAAGATTTACTGAATATAAATAACTTTTATTTTTATCATTAGTCGATAATTCAAAACTGAATTCTCTATTATTTTTAATGTTATATTTTTTTAAATAAATTTGGAGTGTATGTTTATTAAAATTTTTAGATGCTTTATCACTCACTGGAGTAAAACTAATATTTTCTTCTTGGCATCGTTCATTCACCAATTTTATTATTTTACTACAAGTATAAGGGTATACCGATTTATAGTTTTCATTAGAAATCATAACGGCATTGAAAAGGCTCTTCCCTTTTGCATATTTATTTGAAATTGTTAAATCGGCATTTCGCTTAACTAATTGTGCTTTAAAATTGTAAGTAATAGCTATTCTTTTATCTACGTTATTTTCCACATCTAAACTTTTATCTAATAAGTTATTTATATATTTTTCTTTTTTAATAAAATTGTCGTAAACATCTTTCCCGTATTTAGAAACTATTTCAATTTTAGAATATTCATGAGGAACAAAGATATTAATAAAATTATTGTCAAAATAATCGACTAAATTATCACCATTAAAATCTTTAAACTTATCAATAAAATTTAGAACATTGGCTATAATTATATCATTTAAAAAATTTGCATATTCTGGAATAATGAAATGTTGTGCAGAATTTCTAAAACCAATTATTGTTTCTAAATTTATTCTAATTTTGTCTCTTTCATCTGGAATTACTTTACAAAGCGCTTCTTTTAATGAAATGGTTCTGCTTTTATGTTTTTTATCTTTATAAAATATACTTTTATTTTCTTTTAATAATTTTGATTTTAATAACAGCTCCCAAGCATTACAAATTAAAAATAAAAATATTTCTAATTTAGTCTCTAATTTAGGTTTATTAAAAGTTTCGATAGCGTAAAGAAAATTAGCTTTGGATTTATTAATCATTAAATTAATGGTTTTATTCACATTTTTCATGTAAATATTTTAATATAATTATTTTTCTTTTACCAATATTTCTAAACCAATCTTCATTTTGCATAATGTATCAAGATTAGGAGATACTTTTAAACGTTCGATATTACTAATTACTTTTTGTGAAATGCCTATTTTAGAAGATAATTGTTCTTGGCTTATTCCATTACTTTTTCTAAAATTTGATAAAGAATAAATTATTTTAGCGACCATTTGACTTGATTTATAAACAACTTTAAAATCATCATCTTTTAGCAATTCTTTTTCAAATTCTTCAAGTGTTAAATAATTATTCATGTAATAATTATAAATTAAAGTTGACATATTTTAAATTATTTTAAATGTTGACACTACTGTCAACGTAAAAAACAAATAACCCCCAAAATAACCCCCAAATAACCCCCAAGCAACAAAAAAAGCCGATAAAATCGGCATTTTATATCATTTGGAGCACCATGCGAGAATCGAACTCGTATCATTGGCTTGGGAAGCCAAGGTTCTACCATTGAACTAATGATGCACGAAACTATTTTACTATATAACTTTAATTCATAAAAGTTTTTATTTATAAGATAACAATTTTAAACTATAATTTTACATATGGAAGAAAATAATAAAGATAAAATTTTAAAAGAAACTGAAAATAGCGATAAAGAAATTGATGATAGAATTGAATTAACAAGGAAGCAACGTTTTGCAAATAAAGTTCACCCTAATGGTTCTCTTATTTTAATGTTTGTAATTATAATTTTACTAGGTGTAGCTATTGGCACAATTTATTTAGATAATTTTGTAAAAGTAAGTATGTGTTTATTTATTGTTTCATGTTTGTTAGTTATATTATCTTATAATTTTTTAAAATTTTATAACATATCATATTTGTTACTCATTTTTATATTATCTATTTATTCTTTAATAGCTACTTATGCATTTAATAATAATGATTTATTGTATCAAGTTCCAATATTATGTTTCTTATTTAATATTATATTAGTATGTGGAAAATTTCTTGATTTAAAAAAGGTTTCAAATAAAAAGTTTAATATTACCTCATTTATACTATTACCATTATTATTAATTTCAAATATTGTATTAATTAGTTTATTTTCATTAATCAATTATAAATTATTAACACTCGTTTTAATGTGTTTAAACTTAGTTTTTATAATTTATAATTTAGTTTATTTAATTATTTTTAATAATAAAATTGTGAGTTTAAGTTCAAAAAACTAAGCAAAACCTCAATATTTTTTAAATTAAACATTCTTTTTTGAATTTTTATAATAATCGGTTCTTTTTATTTTTTTAATGAAATTTTCGATTTCTTTATCCCATAATCTCCATTCATGATCATAATTTTTATACCACTTATAATCAAAATGAATATACTTCTTTTTTAAAAATAAAATAAAATCTTCTACTTCATCTTTTACAATATTATCTTTTTCTCCACAAGAAATATAAATTCTAGGTAAGTTGTTTTTATTTTTAATTACTAAAGATTTTAAAGTAGATTCTTTATTTTTATTTATTCTTCTCATAGTAATTCCTGGAGAAAAAGCACCAATTTCTGCATACGCATCTGGATTTGAAAGGCCATGATATAATGCTCCGAATCCTCCCATTGATAAACCAGCAATAAAATTATCTTCTTTCTTTGGTGATATATTAAAGTTACCATATAAATAATCTTTTAATTCTGTTTCAATAAAATCATAAAAGTTATCACTACTTCCTTTATTTAAATATGATTTATTTTCTCCAGATATCATACATACAGCAATATTATTTTCTTCGGCGTACATATCTATTTTACTAAATCTTTCATATGCCATATAATTGCCACCATATCCATGAAATAATAACAATAAAGGAAATTTATTTTCTTTATTGTCTTGATAAAAATTTTCTCTATAATCACCGGCATTACCACATGCAAGACTTGGATAAATAAGAATAAAATTAACATCTCTTTTTAAAATACAACTATAAAAACAAATATCTAAACGCGCCATATTACTTCTTCTTTCTTAAGTTTTTCACATAGAATATTTTAAATTAAAAAATATCGATTTAAAACCGATATTGATATATTTTATGGTGCCTACTAACGGTTTCGAACCATTGACCTACTCATTACGAATGAGTTGCTCTACCAGCTGAGCTAAGTAGGCATTTTATTACATTAATAAATATAAAACGCCATTATTTTGCAATAATGGCGTTGTAATTTTTAAATTGGTGACCCGTACGGGATTCAAACCCATGAATGCATGCGTGAAAGGCATGTGAGTTAAGTCACTTCTCCAACGGGCCGCAAAGAATGGCGCCTACTGAGGGACTCGAACCCACGACCGATCGGTTAACAGCCGATTGCTCTACCGACTGAGCTAAGTAGGCATCCAAACGTGCTTAATTATTATATTTTACAAGCACATTAATTGCAAGAATTATTTGATTTTTTCTTTAATTAAATTAATTAAATCTCCTGCCGTTTTGAGATTGTTCATTTCTTCAGAAGAAAGATCTAAATTAATATTATATTTTTCTTCTAATCCTAATAAAAATTCTACAACATCTAATGAATCAATTTGTAAATCAGTTAAAGATGCATTTAAATTTAAATCTTTAATTTCAAATTTTTCTTTCATTTCATTAACTATTTGATCAATTTTTTCCATAAATTTTCTCCCTAAAAACAAATTAAACGCATAAATTTAATCTTAAATATATTAACATTTTTTTAATAAGAAATAAAAAGTTTTATTTTTAGCACTCTTTATTGACAAGTGCTAAAAAGGGACTATAATAATTATGTTATTTATTTAGGAGGAAATTTTTATGGAAAAAATGAAATTTCAAGCAGAATCAAAACAATTATTAAATTTAATGATAAACTCAATTTATAGTAATAAAGATATATTTCTAAGAGAAATTATCTCTAATGCATCCGATGCAATAGATAAATATCACTATGATGTCTTAATGAGTAATTCAAAACTTAAAGATAGAAATTATGAAATCGATATTTCAGTTGATAAAAAGAATAGAGTCTTAACAATTTCTGATAATGGAATTGGTATGACTAAAAATGAATTAATTGAAAATTTAGGTACTATTGCTAAATCTGGTTCTAAGGAATTTTTAGAAAAATTAGCTCAATTGAAAGATTCAAATAATATTGATATTATTGGTCAATTTGGTGTTGGTTTTTATAGTGCTTTTATGGTTGCTAAAAAGATTCAAGTTATAACTAGATCATATAAAGATGAGAAAGGTTATACTTTTGAGTCTGATGGCGAAGATTCATACACTATTGATGAATTTGAAACAGAAAATTTTGGAACTAAAGTAAACATTTATTTAAAAGATGATACAAAAGAAGAAAATTATTCACAATATTTAGAACAATACGAACTTGAGGATTTAGTTAAAAAATACTCTGATTACATCAGATATCCAATTAAAATGGAAGTCACTGTATCCAAACAAGATTTAGATAAAGATGGAAAACCAATCGAAAATAAATATCATGATGAAAAAGAAATCAAGACATTAAATTCAATGATACCTCTTTGGAAGAAAAACAAAAAAGAAGTCACTGAACAAGAATTAAATGAATTTTATAAGAATAAATTTTATGATTTTGAAGATCCTCTTTTATCACTAAATATAAATGTTGAAGGCATGATGTCTTATAAATCTTTAATTTTTATTCCATCACATGCTCCTTATGATTTATACAGCGAAAATTATGAAAAAGGATTAACTTTATATGTCAAAGGTGTATTTATTAAAGATAAAGTTAAAGAATTGGTTCCTGATTATTTAAAATTTATTAAAGGTTTAGTAGATTCAGATGATCTTTCTTTAAATATCTCGAGAGAAATTTTACAACAAACTGCTCAATTAAGAAGAATTAAAGATAGTATTGAATCAAAAGTTATTACTGAATTGAAAAAATTAAAGGATAATAACTTTGATAAATATAATAAATTCTTCGATCTTTATGGAAGTCACTTAAAATACGGTATTTATACAAGTTATGGCTCTAAGAAAGATGAATTACAAGATTTGTTAATTTATAAATCATTAAATAATCAAGAAAAATCAATATCTTTAAAAGAATATATCGATAAAATGCAAAAGGATCAAAAATATATATACTATGCTGCTGGCTCAACAAACGAAGCAATAAATTTAATGCCACAGATCGATATATTTAAGAAAAAAGGTTATGATGTTTTATTCTTAACTCAACCAGTAGATGAATTCTGTTTCATGATGATGAAAGATTATAATGGAAAAGAATTTAAATCTATTACAAATGAAGAAATTGACATTTTAAATGATGAAGAAAAAAAGAAAATCGAAGATTTAAACAATCAAAACAAACAATTATTAGATAAAATTAAAAATTCTTTAAAAGATAAAGTCGATGACGTTGTTATTTCTTCAAAATTAACAACTGCTCCTGTTTGCCTTTCTAATAAAGAAGGTTTAACTCTTGAAATGGAAAACACTTTAAATAACATGCCTGGAAGTGATGAAAAACATAAAGCTATTAAAGTATTAGAAATTAATCCAAATCATGAATTATTTAAAAATTTATCAACATTATTGAACGATGAAGATATTAGTTTCTATTCTAATTTGTTATATGATCAAGCAATGTTAATTCAAGGTTTCCAAATTAAAGATCCAGAGAATTTTTCTAAATTATTAACTGAATTAATGTTAAAATCATTAAATAAATAAGCATATTATTGAATAATAAAAAATAATTATGTAATAATAAATGTAATGGGAGGTTATTTATGAAATTTTATAAAACAAAAGACAATAAAATTGTATTAAGTTCTGTCGAACAAAATTTAGATTGTTTAAAAGAAATCACAGCAAACACAACAGATGGTGCTTTAGAAAAACATGTTCCATTTGTTAAAAAAGAAGGAAATAAGATTCTTGTTGATGTTGGAGAAGTATTACATCCAATGTTAGATAATCACTATATTGAATTTATTTTATTAAAAACAAATAAAGAAATTCATATAAAAGAATTAAATCCAGGTGATGAACCAAAAGCTGTTTTTGAACTTTCAGAAAGTGAAGTTGCTATTGAAGTCTATGAATATTGTAATTTACATGGACTTTGGAAAACAGTTTTATAATAACTAAAAAATTAAATTAAAAAACTTTACTATTTCGGAGGATTGATTATGCTAATCGATGAAATTAAAAGAGAAAATGTAAATGCTATAAAACAAAGAGATCATGTAAAAAAAGGTATAATGAGTATTATCATAAACAAATACATGATTTTATCCTCTGATAAAAATCATGTAGAAAATAAACCTACTGATAATGAAGTTATATCAATAATTCAAAAAACAATTAAAGAATTAGAAGAAGAAAAACAAGGTTATTTATCTGTTAACAACACTCAAAAAGTTGATGACATTCAATATCAAATTAATATTATTTCAACTTTTTTACCAAAAATGTTAACAGATGGTGAAATTTTAAAAATTATTGATTCTTTAGAAGATAAATCGCTACCTTCTGTGATGAAATATCTCAAAATTCATTATGCTGGAAGAGTCGATATGAAAAAAGTTTCTGAATTAATCAAAAAATAATTTTTTTAATTAAAAAAGCCTAATATTGTAGTATAATTATTAGGCTTGTTTTCTTTGGGGAATTAGTTTAATGGTAGAGCAGCGGTCTCCAAAACCGTTGATATGGGTTCGATTCCTATATTCCCCGCCATTGATTTTGTCTTAATAAGTGCGTTAATTACGCACTTTTTTTATTAAAATACTAATTCACCAAAACCTAGTGCTTGAGTAGTGCTTTCATTGAAACTACTAATTTCTTCACTTAATTTATTTTCAATTTCATTTGTTGTGTTATTAAACATCGATATCATAACACCTGCAACTGAACCAAAAATAGCTAATACTAATAAAACTCCTAAAATTTGACCTTTAATTTCTGACATTTTTTTCTCCTTTTTATTTAAATTCTCCATTATAAAGACCTACAATTACTGATCTTTTTATTGACAGTGAGTTCAAATTATTTAAGAAAAATAATGGTTTAATTTCACTAACCAATTCGAACTCAAGTTTTTCTCCTACGATTGATGTATCATTAATTATATTTATATGAATTAATGAACTTTGTTTTTCAATGTATTGATTTACTTCATCTAGCGCTCTTGTCCCTCCTCTCATTGAAAATATATTACAAATTGTTGACGAAATTGCATCTAAATTAACATAGTCGGCTTGTATAACAATTAAATCTATAAAAAATAATGCACAAATAAAGAAAATAAATAATGAAAGTAAACTACCTAATTTAGAACCCACTTATAACACTCCCCATTAAATTAATAACACCAACTATAATTGCTAATATAAAAATAGCTCCGCCAACTAAAGAATAATTTGCCTTTGATAAAAGATTTTGTTTTTTTCTTTCTTCTTGCTCTTTTTGAGAGTTTTCTAAAATTTTGTCAAATAAATAGATAAAAGAATTAATATGTTTTGTATCTGATAATGAATCATTCATTTCATAAATCGATAACATTAATTGATCAATTATTTCTCTATTAAAATTTTTTGCAAAATTTAAATATGGGACAACTGATTTATCATTATCAATTTGTGATAACATTATTTTTATTTTTTCAGATAATTCATTTGAAGAATATTTCAATATTTCATTAAAAGCTTGATATATATTAAATCCTGCTTCTAAATAAATTCTAAAATATATCAAAGAATTGATAAAATCATTAAATAATCGATTCTCTTTTGCTTTTTTAGATGATTCATATAAAAAATACATTATAACTGGAGTAATTAATAATAAAACCAAACTGACAATTATATATATTATTTTTTTATATAGAAAAGATAATCCTACTCCAGGTATTAGAAGAATTAATTCAATAAGTAATATTTTTATGATTTCTTTTTTATAATTTTTTCCTATCACTTCAAAATAATCTTTAATTTTTTCCATTATAATTTATACTCCAATATATAATCTGTTTTATAAAGTCTTTTCATATATAAATACAAACTGACAATATAGAATAAAAATCCACAAAAACTAACTATTTTAAAATACAAGCTTTCAATAATCTCACTTGTAAAATTACCTAATGATAATTTAGCAACCAGTAAAATTAAAAACGCAAATAACCACATTGATATAAACGAAAATAAATAACTCACAGATTCTTTTTCAGTTTTTATATTTAAATATGAAAGTCTTTTTGTTTCATTTAATAAATTTTTTGAAATATTTAAGAAATTTCCACCAACATCTTCAAATATTTTTAAGCATTGTTTAAAAATATTAAATATATTAAAAGTGTAATGCTTATCTAAAAAGTACAGCAGATCTTCACTATTTTTATTATTTTCATCAAAATTTTCTAATGTCTTTTTATTTAGTTTTTTCTTTGCATTATCTAATGCTGCTGTTGTTGAATCAACAAAATTAAAGCTAATTATTGTATTCTCAATAAAATTACAGCATTCAGAAAATCTACTTATTTTATATGTGTATTTTTTATCAATAAAGTAAATAAATATTAGATAGGATAAACTAATTACACAAAACAAGATAACAAAAATAAGATCTGGAATTATATAACACATAATTAATGTCGATATTAAAATTGACATTAAATTTAGTATAAAATTTTTACTCATATTAACTCCTAATTAACCTGTAATTGAAATCCTTTAAACGCAGAATATGCCTCTGGAAGTTTAAAAAATTTTCTTACACCTTTTTCTTCTTTGTATATTTTTTTATAATCTTTTCCATCTGATATTAAAATTTCATTTATATATCTTTTAACTCTACCATTTGTAAATTCTTTTTTTACACCAATTAAAACATTTATATTTTCGTAAATATCTTGTTCAAAAATATTCATGTTAATATCATTTTTTTGAAGTAAAAATTTGATTCTTGATATTAAACTTAAACCAGTTTTTGCATGCATGGTAGTTATTGTAGAAATACCCGTTAAAAGAGAATTATAAACATCTAAAAATTCATCACCTCTTGCTTCTGCTAAAATTAGATAATCTGGATTAAGTCTTAAGCTTGTTTTAATTAAGTTATTAACATTACAAAATCGTGATTTTTCTGGAATCATTATTGATATATCAGAATTCTTATAATCAAGATCAAGTTCATTAATAGTATCAATAATCACAAGTCTCTCATTATTTTCAAACATTTTTAATAAATATTTTTGAAATTCAGTTTTTCCACTTGAAGGCTCTCCATAAATAATAATTGAAAGTTTATTTTTTAAAATAAATTTAAAAAATTCAAACAATTTTTCATCAAAAAAGTCATTATTATTGGTAATTCTAATTTTTTTTGAAAATTTACGGATTGAGAAAATTAATCTTTTATTTCCATATTTTTTAGAAATTGATTCATGAACAACGTTTAATCTAATATTTAAAAAGGAAACATCAACTATTGGATTTGAAATTGAAAAATTAATATCTAAAAAATTTGTTATATCTTTAATTAAATTTCTTATTTCATCGTATTCGATCTTTTTATCATATAATTGTCTGCCTTTAAAGTTATCTAAATAATAAATTTTTTCGCCATTATAAGATATATCAGTTATTGAATCAACATTTAAAAGCTCTGCAAAACAACTATTATTTAATCGATCAATTACTTTTTCAATCATTTCCATCTTCTATAAAATAAGTTATTCCTTTCTTAAATTTTCCATAAACAAAATCTGATGTAACAACAATTGTTACTCCTTTTGGCTTATCATCAAATGTCATTATTTTATTTTCGTTGTAATATTCTAAATATATCTTAATTGTTTTAACAAGATTATTAACATTACTTTGAAAATGATTTTTTAAATTTTCTTTTAATAAATCTTTATCAATATAAACATCATTCATTGAATAATGACAAGAATTAGTAATAAAATTGCTTGTTATTTCATTAAATGCATTATTTAACGATGCAAAAGATACAGAAGTAATTGAAAAATTAATTCCAAGAATTAATGATAAACCACCAAGTAAAACGCCCCACATAATTAAACAATAAACACCTCATTATACTTATTATCACCAGTATTAAATTGTCCATTTAGATAATAATCATTTTGGTGATTAAAATATAATTCTTTTCTAAAACCAATTTTTTCATTTGAGCAAGATATATAAAGTTTGTCTAAAGAAAAAGTTGGTCTACAATACATCGATCTAAACCCTTTGTAAGAATCTAAATTATTTGCAAAATATATTGCATCTGACATTTTATATCCAGTTTTTAAATATCTATTTACATCTTTTTCTAATACATTAACCATATAAGATGGGTTGTCGCTATAATGCATTTTTACTTTACCATCAGTGACTACATCTTCTAAAACCATGTATCCATCTTTATAAATATAGCTATAATCGTAATGTCCGCCTCTATCAGTGCTACCGCATTGAGCATCATAACCAGTAAAATGACAACTAATTGTATCTTCGTTAAATTTAATATTTAGGCACATTTTTAAAGATGTATTAACATCTCTATAATGTGAGCATCTCACACGTTTTGAATTAAGATTTGAATCTAGTATAGGATTTTCAGGATCGTTGTCTGTGTATCTATACTTATAACAACTATAATCAACTTTACCATAATATAAATCATGTATGTCATTATACCTTAATGTTGAAAAATCATATACTTGAATTAAATTTGTAAATCTTCCATTTAAAATTACCGGGACTCCTTGTTCGAATTCAAATATTTTTTGTGTTAATAAATCATCTTGATTAATATTTAGTGTTGTTGTTGAGGCTTTAAATTCAGAATTATATAAACTTATAAATGTATCATTAACACCATAATTAAATCTAAAATCAATGAAATCTTCACTTTTATCAAAATAAAATTCGCAAGTTGCTTGATATTTTCGACTTATAGAAGACATTCTTGAAGGTAAATCAACTTTAAAAACTCCACCTTTTGTTTCAACTTCAAAAGATGCTTTAATAGCATTTTTAACTAAAGGTGTATAATTAAATTTTATTTTATAATAATAATGAGGCTGATCTCTACTTGGTTGTCCATGCTCATGATAAACAATTTCAGTTCTATCATATTCCATTACAAAATCTTCTATTTTGTATTCATCTTGATAGATATAGGTTCCATCTTCTATTTTATTATTATTTATACCAGCACTTGTTAAAAATGAAAATGATAAAACTGAAAATAAAACTAAACTACCCTTTGATACTTTCATGTTTACTCCCTATTAAATAAAAATAATAAAATTTATTTAATGTAATATTTTTAAAATTGCCATATTGTTTGTTTGTATAATATTTTTTCCACCAAGTATTATCTAAAGTAAAATAAATATTATTAAATAATTTTTTCTCTTCAGTATTTAATTTATTTAATGCCAATTCAAATTTAATAATTTTTCTATGATCTTGTTGTGTATCAATTCTTTTTATTATTTTGTATTGGCATATTAGGTATTCGTTTTTTAAATTTTCAATTTCTTTTAATTTTTGTTTTTCCACTTTTTTACCTCCCTACTTAATAAGTCGTAGTAAAAAATAATTTTTTCCAAAATTTTTAAAATTTTTTGAAAATTTTTTTATTAATTATTGTGATATAATATTTTACATGATTATTTTGGTTGGGGCGTCTGCTTCAGGAAAAACTGAAGTCGCTAAAAAATTAATAAAAAATTACGGTTTTGTTAAAGTTGTAACTTATACAACAAGAAAAAAACGTGAAAATGAAGTCAACAATATTGATTATCACTTCATTACCGAAAATAAATTCTTAAAATTAAAAGAAGAAAATTTCTTTTTAGAAACAACTTTATACAATGGTAATTATTATGGGACTCCATTAAATGAAATAGATGTAAATAAAGTTTTAATCGTTGATCCAAAAGGTCTAAAAATTTTTAAAAAATTAAAAAATCCTTCTATTATTACTTTTTATATAACTGGAAGTGAAGAAAATAGAAGAAAAAGAATGGAACAACGCGGAGATTCTAAAGAAGAAATAGAAAAAAGAATTCAAAACGATAAAAAAGATTTTGCATATAAAAATATTGGTAAAACTGACTTTGTTATTGACGGCGACAACAAAACAATTACCGAGATGGCACAAGAAATTTATTATAAATATTCTAGTAAAGTGAAGTTCTAATCTTCACTTTTATTTTCTTCTTCGTCTTGTTTTTTATTAATTGTAACTTGAATACGCTCAACAGTGTATTCATCAACACTTAAAACTTTAATATGTAAATTATCAAAATCAAATTCATCATTTTCTTTGGCGAATCTTTCAAGATTATCAATAACCCAACCAGAAACAGTATTAAAACTTGGATCATCAAATTCTGGTTCAATTTCAACAAGTTCAAAGAAATCATCAATATTCATGCTACCAGAAACAATATAACCATCTTTTGTTTCAGAATATTCTTTTTCAATTTTATCTGTTTCATCAAAAATTGGACCAACTAATTCTTCTATAATATCTTCAATTGTTACAATACCTTCTACTCCACCATATTCATCCAAAACAACAACCATATGGTGACCGTTCTTTTTAAATAAAGATAAAATATCTGTTATTTTAATACTTCTTGGGACAAATGTTGGTTTATAAATTAATTCTTTTAAATTAATGTCAGAATTGGTTAATATTTTTCTTTGTAATAATTTTATTGGTAAAATTCCAACAATATTATCCTTATCTTCTTCATAAATTGGGATTCTTGAATATCTAAAATATTCACTATCATTAATTAAATTTTCAATATCATCATTAATATCAAACATTAAAACATCCACTCTTGGAGTCATTATTTCATAAGCTTCCGTTGAGTTAAATTCAATAGCGCTTCTAATTAAATCAGCTTTATCTTCATTTATAATTCCTTCATCTTCAATTGTTTGAACCATCTCTTGAAGTTCATCACCAACTTCTGTTTGAATATTTTCTTCAACTTTTTTAGTACCTTTAAGGAATAATTTTGAAAAGAAATAAGCAATTTTTGTAAATATAAATGTAAATGGATAAAAAATGTATTTACAAGTTACAACAAAATAAGAAAAGAATAAACTAAGTCTATAATTGTAAATTTTTGCAATTTGCTTTGGAATAACTTCTCCACATAAAAGTAAAATAAATGTAGAAATTAAAATTGAAATTACATTTTCAATTGTCTCGTTTGTACCAGCTAAATTTTGAACAACAAAAACCATTATTGAAGATATACCAATATTTGTTAAATTGTTACAAAATAAAATTGTAGAAATTGTATCTTCATAATTAGTAATTAATTTATAAGCAATTTTAGCACTTCTTTTATTATTTTCGGCATCTTTTTTAATTCTTAAAATATTGACACTTGAAAGAGCCATATCTGACATTGAAAACATTGTTGATAATACAATTAAAACAGCGATTATTGGAAGCGATATGTAATAAGGCATAATTAAATAGCCTCCTTATTTTCAACATTTGAAACATTTTCATTTTGACCAACAAGTTCTTCTAATAAATCATCCATTGTGACCATACCAACGACAATATTTTTATTTTTCACAATTGCAATATGAGTATGAAATTTATTAAAACCTTCAAATAAATCATCTAATTTTGTGTTTGGATCAACAAAATAAGGTTTAGATAAAATTGAAGAAATACTAACATGTTTATCTTTCATGTATTCATTAAAATACTTTTTAACTGTTAAAATTCCAATAATATTATTTTTATGTTTTTTATACACCGGTATTCTTGAAAAGTTTGAATTTAAAAGCTTTTCGTTTAACATTTCATTTGTAATGTTATCAATATCTATCATTTCCATTTTATTTGCAGGTGTAAAACATTGTTTGACATCTGTTTCAAGAAAATCTAGTGAATTTAAAATAATATCAGTTTCATCTTCATCTAATTTTCCATCTTCTTCAACTTCATCAACGAAATTTGAAAAATCTTCTTCTGTTAAAGTGACGTCTTTTTTAATTTTGAATAATTTTTTTACGCCTAAAGATAAATAATAAAATAATTTATTTACTATGTAAAACACATAATAAAAGAACATTAATGGATAAGCAAATAATGTTAAATATGTATCTGGAGCACGTTTTGCAACAATTTTTGGTAAAGTATCACCAAAAATATAAATTAATATTGTAATTACAATAGTTGAAACTAAGTTAACAATCCATTCAGCTTTTAAATATGCTGAAAAAACAATTGTTGCAACTGTAGAAATTATAGTTGTAACAATATTATAACCAACTAAAACAGAAATAATCTGTTCATCAAATTTATTAATTATCTTTATTACCAATTTAGCAGTACGACTTCCCTCGCCAGCTTTAACTTTAAACTTAAATTGATTACAAGATTCAATAGCAGTTTCAGCGCCACTAAAGAATGCAGTTAAAATTGTTAGAACAAGAATTAAAATCCACCATAGATTAATCAACCCATAGGGATCAGCATTTGAACTTGTCCCCGTAGCATCAGTAAGAAAACTCGGTCCCATTAAAAAACTCCTTTAAATAAACTAGAAAAATTATAACATAAAACTTTAATAATCAACACTTCTAATTTTTATTCAAAATCCGCTTCGATAACTTTATTTTCAATAAAAGTCTTTTTTAAATCAATAATTCTTTGATTTTTTGATCCTCTAAAAAGAAGAGTTAAATCTCTTAAAGAATCAATGTATGGACCGTCAATTAAATAATCAGATAACTTTAAAAGTTCTAAAAGCTCTGATTCATTTGAAAATCTTTTTTCTAAGTCTTCAAAAACAAATCCAGTATAAATAATTATGTTTAAATTATTTTCAAATTCTTTTATTTTTTTTACTAATTCAAGACATGGTTTAATTTGATATAACGGATCCCCGCCTGATAAAGTAACTCCTTGTAATAATGGATTTTTTTTAATTTTTTCAATTAATGTATCAATATCAACTAAAGATCCTTTATCCATTGGCCAAGTTTCAGGATTATGACATTTAAAACAATGATGTAAACAGCCTTGAGTAAAAATTGTAAATCTTATTCCTGGACCATCAACAATAGAATCATCAATATATCCGGCAATTCTAATCTTGTTTTCCATCTTCTACTTTATAAGAATGTTTTACTCTTGCGGCTTCTTCGGCTCTTTTTCCATCATTAAATCTATCAAGAGTACCAACTAAATAACCAGTGATTCTTCTAATTCTTTCAAATTTAACATCTTCTTCATGTCTACCACATTTTGGACAGACATTATCAATAATTCCATTATATCCACAAACTGGATCTCTATCTACTGGATGGTTTACACTACCATATCCAATACCTTCGTCATGCATACAACGAATTATTCTTTCAAAAGCGTCGACATTTTTTGCAACATCACCATCAACTTCAACATAAGTGATATGTCCGCCATTTGTTAAAGCATTATATGGAGCTTCTAATCTAATTTTGTCAAAAATACTTATATTATAATAAACTGGAATGTGGAATGAATTTGTATAAAATGCACGATCTGTAATTCCTTCAATAATTCCAAATTTTTCTTTATCAAGTTTTGTAAATCTTCCACTTAATCCTTCTGCTGGAGTTGCAATTAATGAAAAATTAAGATTATATTTTTTAGTGTATTCATCAGTTTTATCTCTCATATGACCGATAATTTTTAAACCTAATTTTTGAGCTTCTTCACTTTCACCGTGATGTTTTCCAATTAAAGCCTTTAAACATTCAGCCAATCCAATAAAACCAACTGTTAATGTACCATGTACTAAAACTGGTTTTACTTCATCATCTCTTTTTAATTTTTCGCTATCAAGCCAGACATGTTGTCCCATTAAGAATGGGAAATTATAAACTCTTCTATGTCCTTGAATTTCATATCTTTCAAGTAATTGATCTTTTACTAATTCAATTTTTTCGTCTAACATCTTGAAAAATTTATCAATATCATGATTTGCAAGTAAACCTAATCTTGGCAAATTAATTGATGTAAATGATAGGTTACCTCTACCAGTTGTAATTTCTTTATCTTTTATAACATTTGAAATAACTCTTGTTCTACAACCCATGTAAGCAACTTCTGTACGATAGTCACCTTTTTTATAGTATTGTAAATTAAATGGAGCATCTATAAATGAGAAGTTAGGGAATAATCTTTTACCACTAACTTTACAAGCTTTTCTAAATAAATCGTAGTTTCTATCTTCTTTATTATAAGATACACCTTCTTTTAGCTTAAAGATTTGAATTGGGAAAATTGGAGTTTCACCATTTCCTAAACCAGCTTCAGTTGCATCTAGTAAACAATCCATTACCATTCTTCCTTCATCACTTGTATCAGTACCATAATTTAAAGAAGAAAATGGAACTTGAGCACCAGCTCTAGAATGCATTGTATTTAAATTATGAATTAATGCTTCCATCGCTTGATAAGTATCATCCCGAGTTTGATTATAAGCATCAGTTAAAACATTACTTACAACTTTATTAATATTAATATCTGTATATTTTTTAGCTAAATATTTTTCAAGAGCAGTTTTAAATTCCTCACTATTCATTTGACATTTAACGCCACTATCTTCAATATCTTGAACGATTTGTTTACAATCTTCTCTTTTTAAGTTTTCATCTAAAAAGTTTAATAAAGTTAAAAGATAAGAAATGACATTTTTTCTATATGATTTTCTTACACCTGGTGCCATAAAATAATCAAAATTAGGAATTGATTGACCACCATGTTGATCATTTTGGTTTGCTTGAATAGCAATGCAAGCTAAAGATGCGTATGATCTAATACTTCCTGGTTCTCTAATAAAACCATTACCAGTTGAAAATCCACCATCAAATAATTTTAATAAATCAATTTGACAACAAGTCATTGTTAAAGTGTAAAAATCCATATCATGGATATGAATATCACCATTAATATGAGCTTGAGCAAATTTAGGATTAATAACTTGATTTACATAAAATGCTTTAGCTGATTCAGAACCATACTTTAACATTGTACCCATAGCCGTGTCGCCATCAATGTTTGCATTTTCTCTTTTAACATCTTCATCAGTTGCTTTTTTAAATGTTAAATCTTTCATTAATTTCATTAAATCAGAATTACCGGTTCTAATTTTTGTTCTTTTATATCTATATAAGATGTAAGCCTTGGCAACTTCTGCTTCATTATTTTTAATTAAAACATCTTCAACAACATCTTGAACATCTTCAACATTTGGGATATCTGAATCTTTAAATCTTTTATTCAAAATTGAGACGACTTCATTAGTTAATTTATCAACTAATTCATCACAATTTTCGATTTCACATGCATTAAATGCATCAAAAATAGCATTATAAATTTTTTGTTTTTTAAAACCTTCTTTACGTCCATCACGTTTTATTATTTTGTTCATATTTTCTCCTTCTTTTTTATTTCTTAAATATGATATTTATTAATTAATTAATAAACAACAAAATAATAAAATAAAAAAAATTAGTAGCTTTCATTTTGTGAAAACTACTAATTTTAGTAATTTTTTAGTAATAAACTAGTAGATATTTACTTGAGGCCTTGTTTTTTAACTTCTTCAATTAATTCTCTTGCGTAATCTACATTACCAGCTTCTTTTTTCTTAGTAATTCCTTCGTTTTCCATCATTTCTTGAATTAAAGCCTTTGCTCTTCTAATTGAAAGACCTGATTTTACTTTAAAGACGAATGGAATATCTTTATAAATATTTTTATCACTTGCATCATCAAATGGAATTGTGCTATCAGCAAATTTTGCAGGATCAAGTTTCATATATAATTTAACTTTCTTTCCTGAAAATACCATTTTCATGTAAGTAACTCTGTGTAATCTAAATGTATCACCAGAACTTGAAACTCTTGATTTTACTCCATAAGCTAAAATTTCATTTTTGATTTCATTGTAGATATCCAATTGTTCATCATCAACCATTAAAATTCTTTCAAAGAATGAAATTCTATTAGAATCTTTATTTGCTAATGCACCTTCATCGCTAACTGGAGCAACAACAGGAACAACAACAGGTTTTTCTTCTTTTGGTTTTTCTTCAACTTGAGTTTCTTCTTTAACCTCTTCTACTTTTTCTTCAGCTGGTTCTTCAGCTTTTTCCTCAGTTGGTTCTTCAGCTTTTTCTTCAACTGGTTCTTCAGCTTTTTCTTCAACAGGAGTTTCTTCTTCCTTATTTTCATAGAAAGCAGCGAGTTCTTCTCTTATTGCTTTTCTAATATCTTCTTCAGTTAATTGTGATAAATCTTCTTTTTCTTCTTCTTCACTTTCAACTAATTTTAAAGTTTTTGTAAATGCCATCATTTCTAAAACTAAGTAAGCAATGAAAGCAACGCTCATTAATAAAACTACAACAAAAGTTGAATAATTAGCTGAACTTTGTTGAGTAGCATTTCCTAGACATGTAAAAGCATCTAAGAAAACTCTATCGGCTCTATTACCGCTTGATTTAATATCACCATAATAAGTAAAGAAATATAAACTTACTATGACAAAAAATAAAACTAATCCAGTGACACCAACTGCTAAATAATTAGTTTTTTTCTTTTGAATCGCTCTTACAATTAATGTTACTAATGCAGCTATGAAAGCTAACAAAATAACAATGTAAACAACTGCCCAGACCATTTTAATAACAAATGAGTCTCCTAAACTAGCAGAATCTAACCATCCACCAGTAAAGAAATTAGCAATTGAATCGCCTAAAAAAGGAGATGTAAAAACAGGCAAATTACAACATCCTAAGGCAATAAAAAGTAAAGAGCAAACAATGATGCAAAGATAAGCAACTACGTGTAATCTTTTGACTTCTTTCATATTATTTACCTCTCTTTAATAGTTAATTTTATTATATATTAAAAATAATCATGAATTAAAGAGTTTTTTTAAAAAAAAGTTTATTTTTGCAATACTTTTTATATTTATTAAAAAATTTATAGTTATTTTGTTAATTTTATTATAGAAATATCATCAATTTTTTTGAGTCTTGGATATTTAATTATTTGAGGATCATTTTCCGATAAATTTTTTATTTTTTCATACACTTCATTAATATTTTTTGAAAATAATTCATCATAATTTTTATATAAATGATAAACATCAAAAGCCTGCATAAATCCATCAGTTGCAAGACAAACCATTTCTACCTCGTCTAATTTAAACTTTTTAGATCTAATATTAAAATTAATACCATTTTTATATATAGAAAAAACATCATATCCCATGAATTTATTCATCTTATTGCGATTTATTTTTAATAAATTTAATACATCTAAACGAGTTTCGTTCATAGATTTATTTTCTTTTTTTGAAAAATAAATCATTCTCTTAACAACTTTATTATCTAATTTTGAAAGTCTGCTATCTTTAAAAATCTCACTTCCTTTTTTTGTTTTTATATAAACAATCGGATCACCTAATGTGTAAACCCTTAATTCGTTATTTTCTTTTGAAATATCTATAAATGATAAACCAATAGATGGAAAATGTTCTCTTGTTAAATTTTTATCTTTTATATTTGTTTTATTAATAAATAAATCATAAAGTTTTGCCGAAATATTTTTTAATTCTTTACTATAATTATTTGATTTTTTAAATAGTTTTTTAAATTCATTAACTAAAAATGATGCATCGCTTGGTTTAATATAAGAATCAACCAAACCAGTTGCTCCATCTAAAGCAGCATAAAAATCATCATTTATAATTAATTCATCTTCATTAAAATCTCTATAACCAATACTTAAACTTTCAACTTTAAAATATGACATTTTATAAAACCAAAATTAATATAAATCCAATAAATGAACCAAGCAATAAAACAAATACTAATAAATAAGATAAATAATTTGTTTTAAATTTTTTATTAGTTGTTAGTAACATAAATAATAAGATAATAGATATAATGAATGTATAACTAAGAGCCAATAAACTTAATGTTAAAGCTAATTCTTTATAATTAGAAAGTTCTGAAAATGAAGTAATTGAAGCGGTAAAAAAGCTAACAATCGCACTAAAAATGGAAATATAACAAATATTTGTTACTTTTTCATTTCTAATTGATTCTTCAGTTACTTTAACATTCCATAATTCAACTTTTGTATCATAATATGCTTTAATTAAAGCAATTTCACTTAAATAATCTTTATAAACAGCAACTCGAGATTTTCTATCATCTCCATCTGGTGCTTTTGAAATTGCTTTATTAATTAATTCTCTTGAAACATCATAATCAGAAGTTAAAGCTTTTAATCTTCCTAGAGTTGCATAAAATTTATCATAATAGCTACTTTTTACAACATCTTCCATCAATTTAGTAGCAACTTGTAATTGATCGCAAAATTCAATATCGTATTTTTTGTTATCATTTTTTAATTTAACATATGTTTCATTATCATCCTTTTTAAAGAAAATTTTTCTTCTTTTTTTAATTTTAAATGCTGCCATTGCATCATCTAAATGATATGAATAATATTCAGCGACTAAACCAGCAAAGTGATTTACAAAACCAGTTTGTTTTGGATTATTTTCTGCTAATACTTGACACTTATTGATTAAATCTAATGATAGAGGTTTAGTAAATCCTTCACACATATACTCCATATGTTTAAATAAGGATTGATTAGTAAATTTTGATTGTAATTCGTTTCTATATAAGTCTCTATTAATTAACGTTGATAATTTTTCATACATTCCATCTCTTCTTAATCTTGTATAAAGAATAAAAACATAACAGAATAAAATTAAGTAATCAGGATTTTCTGTTTCCATATCATTTGAAAATAAATTGTAAATAACTAAATCATATGGAAAATTTCGTTTTTTATCATCAATTTTTAAATATATATTATCAGTTTTTAATGCAAGATTTGTTAAATCTTCTTCAAATTGGCGATCTTGTAAAATCTCATTATCATCTTTATGTTTTTTTCTAAATTCTGAAATGATGCTAGATAACTTTTCATTTAATTGTTGTCTCATTGATGTAATTAATACATTTTCACTCATTTTTATTTCCTCAAATTCATAACATATTATATCAAAAATTTAGTTTGTTTTTAAAAAACAATAAGCAATCTATTATTTTTTTATTCTAAAATATGTAATAATATGTAATAAATTAAGGAGAAAACTATGCAATATCAATATAAAACTACTGGCACTTGTTCTAGATTAATAACAATAGATTATAACGAAAATACTCATATTATTAACGAAATAACATTTTTAGGTGGATGTCCTGGAAATACAAAAGGTGTTGCTTTACTATGTAAAGGTAGGACATTGGAAGAAGTTTCTAAATTACTAGAAAATGTTAAATGTGGAAACAAACCAACTTCTTGCCCAGATCAACTTTCGATTGCTTGTGACAATATTTTGAAGTCATTATAAATGTTTTCATAAATTCTTGAAAAATTTAGTAATTAAAAAGTACGTATTTGATTTCTTAATAAATAATCACTCATAAAAATAATTGATATTTCATCTATACATTTTTATAAATCAAACTAATATAGAAAAGGTGATTTTATGGACAAGACCTTAGTAATGAAAATATTGGATCAAAAGAAAATAAATTATAAAATTCATGATTATATTAATTCAAATTTAGTAGATGCTGTAAGTGTAGCTAATTTTTTAAACGAAAATCCTTCTAAAGTATTTAAAACTTTGGTCACAGTAGGTAAATCTAAAAATCATTATGTATTTTTAGTTTCATCTAATAAAACACTAGATTTAAAGAAAGCCAGTAAGGTAGTTGATGAAAAAAATATAGAATTGATTCATCAAAAAGAATTATTACCATTAACTGGATATATTCATGGAGGATGCTCTCCAATAGGAATGAAAAAGACATTTCCAACAGTTATAGATTCAAGCGCCGCATCTTTTGATACTATATTTATATCTGGTGGAAAAATTGGTTATCAAATAGAAATAAGTCCTAACGATTTAATACCATTAATTAAAGGTAAACTATTTGATATTTCTAAAGATATATAAAAATTACTTAATTTACTATTTTAGTTGTTACAAAAACTTAATTATCTAAAGTTCATAAATTAACTAACTTTTATTGTTTTAATTTTTATTGTCTAAAAAATCAAAATACAGTTTAAACTGCAAACATAGATGGAATACCTCAACCTATCTACGTCAGTTTTACCTACTCGACTTTTACGAGGTTTGTCTTTGGAACAACGAAACTAATCGTTGGCATAGATTAGTTTAACGACATGTCTAAGTCCGGTCGAATTTTTTAACTAATCACTGTAAATCACTATTAAAATTAATATTTATATACTTCAATTTCTAAATCTGATACTGGATAAGAACAACAAGGATGGAAATAATTAAATTTTTTATCGATTTCCGCT